>NZ_SZQL01000009.1:96281-237331 GCF_005233845.1 Ilyomonas limi | reverse complement strand
AAATATTTTTGCCAACGCACGGGCAAACAACAAAAAAATCAACCTTATTCAGGATGTATTATCTTCATCAACCAATAACAGGATTATTAACTAAAACCAGTCAACTTTTTTCAGGACGGGTCAGTAATTCTGTTGTACTGTGGTTCGGGACTGGACGAATAAAGCCCAGCTTGAGTACTTAATATTTAACTTTATCAAAAAGCCAAGCAGCGGTTCCGGGTGGACGAATATAAAATTCCCATCTTCACAAAGCGCTAATCTGTTAATTGCAAAGCTTAAACAGACAACAAAGCATCATACAGGCAAACATGAAAAAACTAATCATCCTTGCTGCAGTGACATTGTTTTCATTGACTTCAGTTGGACAATCTAATCCTGAAGATTTAATCAACACATTCTTTAAAGAATATGCGAAGTCCCCAGGCAAAGCCGTAGAAGACATTTACGCAACAAATCCATGGACTATTAGAATAAAGGACGGTATTGAAACAATGAAAAATGAGGTTAATAAATACACCGTTGATTATGTTGGAAAATATTATGGTTATGAACTTATAACGAAAAAGCAGTTTTCAGAGAGTTTTATTCTTTATTCATATATGATAAAATATGACAGACAACCAATGAGATTTATCTTCAAATTATATAAACCAAATGATAAGTGGACATTGTTCTCATTTAAAATTGACAGCGACTTGGATGATGAAATAGAACAGGCAGCTAAACTCTATTATTTAAACCTGGATAAAGAAAAGTAGTTTTACCGCTAACAGCGCATTGCCAAAAATGGGGGCGTACAAACATGGGCTGAACAACAGAATTTTAATAATCTTATGTTTCCGGGGCTACAAGATTGCCTTATGCAGGTACAAAAGTAGCCAGGGACGAAAAAGGGATAGAGATTGGTGTATCGCATATATGCAAACCTGAACTGCACGTAACCTGGCTGATGGCTTTTTGGAAGGAGTTGGAAAGTGCCTTATGTTTTTTGGTTCATCGATGGTACAGACCTGCAACAGGTTTAGAAGCCATAAAAATTATGAGTTCAATTCTATTCAGGTAATCATTCACCCAAATTTGCACCTGTTATCAATCCTGCTTCAAAAACCGGGTTGCAGGCCATGATAACAGCCGCCGGGGCATGGTTTAATTAAACGCCTAACCGTTGCAAAAAAGATGGATAAACTACATACGATTTACTATTTTCTTGACCTGGCAGGTACTTTTGCCTTTGCGATAAGCGGTGCCACGGCAGCAAGACATCGAGGTCTTGATTTGTTTGGGATTTGCACTATTGCATATACAGTTGCCTGTGGTGGCGGTATCATCCGCGATGTTTGTATCGGAGCTATTCCACCCGCAGGCCTAACGACCTGGTATTACCTTGCTATAGCACTGGTAGCTGCAATAATGACGATTGGTTTATATCCTATCGTACAACGGCTTAACCGTCCTGTATTGCTGTTTGATGCCGCCGGCTTATCATTGTTCGCTGTTACGGGGGCGCAAAAAGCGCTTTCGTATGGCCACAACGGAGAGGTAGCCGTTCTTTTAGGAATTATGACAGCCGTTGGTGGCGGAGTATTGCGTGATATCGTGCTTAACAGGGTACCTGTTATATTGGAAAAAGAAATTTATGCATCAGCGGCTCTTATAGGTGCTTTAATTGTAGTTTTAGGAAATCATTTAAAATGGGTATCAAACGATTGGATTGCGATCATTGCATTAACTATATGTTTTACATTACGGATATTAGCGCTCCGTTATCATTGGAACCTGCCTTCTTTTTCAAATGGCAAAGCCAGCGTAGATAATTAAAACCTGCATATCCTGCTTTGCAGCCTTCGCTCACTTGTATTAAAGCCAAACCAATTGAACTAAAAACTTTGATTTTACAAATATTTTTTAAAAGGATTAATAAACAGTTTTCTGATAAAATATTCCCGTAGAATCCTGAAAAGAAAACTATCATAAGACGATTGAGCGGCCGGATATTGCCACGAAAAGAAAGATAATAATTAATAGTTTAGTATGCCTTTATTTAACACAAAGCTAAAGGACATGCAAGCAATCAATTATAAATTGCTAATGGGTAGCAGTTCCAGCAAACGGAATGCAGATTAACAACAGTAGTAATCATCAACATTGTTGACTTTATTCAAGAGCGGTTCGCGGCTCGGCAAGCCTTGTTCGTTAACATACTTCCCACCCCCTCTTACTCCGGCAGCGTACTATCAGCCACATGCAAGTAGGTGGAAGGTTGAATTTTAAACAGGTTAATATCCTCCAAGTCCTGCGTAGCAGTCATGCCAATTGCATTGATAATATCGCTGTGACCTTTATGAATGCTTACCGGTTTATCGGTGTAAAAATTACCTTTGTTCTGGTCCCACCAGAGTTCGTTGGTGCGCAGTGTATCGCCTTTAATATTAAATACTATCACACTATCCTGCAGCAATACTTTATTCTGATTTTGCATGTAGCGGCCATATCTGGCAAATAGCTGACTTTCTACCTGCGTGCTATCATTATAAAAATCAACATGCAGGGTTTTGGGAAATTCGTAAGCAGGTGTATCACTTTGTATCCGCAGCATCAGCGGAGCAATTAGTTTAGCTTTTACAACAGCCCCTTGGCTGAGATAGCTTTCTACATTCAAGGCTTCTTCCACGGCAGTTGTTCTTTTGCTAAGCGCTTCTACCTGGTGCATATCGTTTTCGCAGGCACACACAAAAAAGCAGCCTGTGAGTAAGACTGCTTTTAAAAGACGTTTATACAAAAGAACATTAGTCATACTTACGTTTGATAAACCAAATATCACTCAAAGATAAGCCGACAGAAAATTTAAAGAAGTTCTCGGTGATGTTATTAACATTTGTACCGCGCCTGCCAATCTCAAAAGCGGTATTAATAACGGTAGATTGGTTGCTGTAGCTATTGAATTTACGGGTACGGAAACCGGCGCCAAACGTAAAGGCAGTAACCTTTAAATCGTTGCCATCGGCACGTACATAATCGTTGCCGGTATAAAAACCTGCGCGGTAAATAGCATGACCAAAAAAACCACCCGACGCAGAGAAAAGTGATGGCACAAACTGCACGCCTGCACGCAGCATCCAACTGTTGGTTAGCGGCTCGCTTTTATCGGGGTAATGGTATTCATCGCCCCACTTACCTACACTTATTTCGGCGCCGGCCATCCACTTATAATCGGTGGCAATGCCCAGGAGCGATTGCTGATCCACAATCATAAAACCAGCATTGAAAGTAGTGGGTAGTACAACCTTACCATTCACATCGGGATGATACCATACCGTGTCTTGCGCTACAACAGCACCATTAGCATCGTAGGTAAATGTTTCGTTGAGTTTATCCGATGTTACATTGATGTTTTGCTTAAACATACCGGCTACTCCCAGGCGTAAGCTGTAGGTAGATTTTATTTTGCTTAAGCTGTCTGTTTTTGTACCTAATTTAATATTTACTTGTGTACCAACAGCGGCAAACAAACCTCCAAAGTTTTGCTGCTCGGCCACGTTACCACTGTTGTATCGTACACTATCGTTGAGGAAGATGGTTTTGGTAGAAATTTCTTTTCTGCCAAACAAATAACCGCCATTGGCGCCAATACTAAAGCCGCCCCAACGCTTGCCAATTCCTACAAATGCCTGATTAACGCCACCGCTGCCTTCGTACAAGTTTTCCAGCGTATCGGCAGGGATGCGTCCGGGACTTTGAATGCTGTAGTTTACGCGTGTCATAGGGCGCAAGCCGGCAACTAACCCCCAGTGTTTTTTGCTTAGCGGTAACCCAATAAGTATATAAGAAGGAATAAAATTAGCTGAATTGTATTTTAATACCGGGTTGACGCTGTGCAGTGTACGCGAATCAATGCTTGTACCTACATCAAACGTAACCATACCGCCATTGTTATAAGAACGTATATCGCCGTAAGTGGCAGGGTTATCGGCATTGAGCGTCTGACCGTCGTTGTACGCCGCAGTAATACCACCCATAGCACGCGAAGCAATACTTTGGTTTGGATATAAATCGCCTAAACCATACCGCGAATAAGGTGAGTTTTCCTGCGCCTGAAGTACGCTATAGATGGATAAAAAAAAAGCTGTTAATACAATATAATTAATAGTTCGCTTCACTAATAGCATACAGTCCTTTATAGATTAGATAAGGGTCTGCAAATATCTTGTTTTTGAGATGCGGGAGGAAGAATGCCATATTTCCGCCGGTTAAAAGCGCGTTAAAGTTGCTGTACCTCAAAGTATATTCATCTAAAAAGCCATCAATTTCTTTGCTCATTCCGAGTATTACGCCACTCAATAAATTAGTGCGTGTATCGTAGCCAATCAGCGGAAAATTCCAGTTGGGTTCTACCAAAGGAAGTAGTGCAGTGTGGTCGTGCATAGCTTTAAAACGCATCTCCAAACCCGGCGAAATACTACCACCCAAAAACTGGTGAAATTTATTAACGAAGTTGAACGTAATACACGAGCCTAAAGCAATGACCACATTGTGTTGCCTGGGATATAAGTCAACAGCAGCCGCCACTAATGCCAATCTATCTGCGCCTATCGTTTCGGGTTTGCCCACCGGGGTTGCGAATGGCAGTTTGCTGGCGTAAGTCAATTTGTGAAAAGCAGTATTAGCCGCTAAAATGTCTTCTATTTCGGGATTGTGATTAATAACAGAAGATAAGATGGTTTTATCGGGATGGTATTGTTGTACTAATTGATGTATGACTTCCGGCGCATCGTTGTGCAGCACTATTAAATCCTGCATGTCTTTGCCATAAAATACTGCACATTTAAGCCGTGAATTACCAAAATCGAAGCAGAGTGTTGTTTGCATAACTGGTTAATAACGGTGGCTAAATTAGGATAGGTTGCTCACAGATGAACACAGATGTTTTTATTTTTCACCGCAGATAACAGGAGTAAATATCGGTTAGGCAGCGTTTAACCTATCTCTGCGTAACCGATACGTTCTTAGCGCTCACCGTGAAAAATAAAATTGTAACTTTAAACTTCAATTGTTGTGTATGGATGTTTTGATAGAAGAATTAAAGCAAAAACCCAATTTAAAAATACTGGTCAATGAGCTCACACAGATATTACAGGAAGAAGAGCAGCGGCGTATGGAGTTTTATAATCATATTTCTGAAAGTGATAAAGCAGAGTTTATCAATGGCGAAGTAATTATGCATTCGCCGGCGAAACGGGAGCATTTAGGAGTAACTGGGTTACTATTTTCATTAATGCATTATTATGCTATTATGAAAAAGTGCGGAAGTGTGTTTACAGAAAAAGCAATGATTCAGCTTACCCGCAATAGCTACGAGCCGGATATTGTTTTCTTCAAAAAGGCGAAAGCAGATGCATTCACCCCGGGACAAATGCTGTTTCCCGCGCCCGACTTAATCGTAGAAGTTGTATCGCCTTCTACAGAAAAATACGACAGAGGTATTAAGTTTACCGATTATGCATTGCATGGCGTAAGCGAATACTGGATAGTTGATCCCGCACAGAAATCGGCAGAACAATATTTCCTGCAAGGCGATGCCTATGTGCTGGAGTTCAAAGGCAAAACAGGAAGCATTACCAGCAAAGCCATAGCAGACTTTACTATTCCTGTACAAGCTGTTTTTGACGAAACAGAAAACATGAAAGTATTGCAACAGATTATGCAAGCTTGAAAATTATCTGACCATAAGGACACGAAGAAAAAAGCTCCACAAAGATTTTCTTCTTTATTTCCTTCGTGAACCTTTGCGCTCTTTCTTTCTTCACGGTTCAAAAAAATTACAGGTCTAAGTTGAAGCCCTTCAGTTCCTTAAAATGCCCATTCAATTTTACTCTTTTACGCAGTTGTTCGGCACCGGCAATGATCGGCAATACTTTGTTGAGGTGACGTTTTAAATATTCCAACCGCTGGTCTTCGCGCAGCAAACCCAGGAGTTCGTATTCTTCATCCAGCGATAAGCCCGCATGGTGCGCAATATCATAGCTCACCAATTCTTCATCCGGCTTTTTAAAGTCTTTATCTACATTCAGTAAAATATGCAACTCGCGCAGGCTGTTCATTATTCTTTGCATCATACGCACCTGCTTTGCATCGTTATTGGCAGGATAATCTACAATAGCACCGCTGTATAGTTTATCGGGTACATTTTTAATTACTTCCAGCACACGAAAAACAGCTAATCCTTTGGTGCGAATGTCCATCTTGCCATCATCGTGCACCGCCACTATTTCGGTTATTTCTACCAGCGTACCCATTTCTGCCACTTTATTGCTCAGCACGGTAGGTATGCCAAACGATTTTTTTTCTGCAAAACATTCCTTTATCAGTTGTTTATAGCGGTCTTCAAAAATATGCAGGTTGAGCTGCTCCCCAGGGAACACCACAATTTCTAAAGGAAAAATGGGAACAAAATTAATCATAGCGACAAAGTTATAGGTAATTGCATTGTACAGTTGAACGCGTGTAATTTGTAATAATGTTAAAACAAAAATCTGCCTGTTTACAAAAATATTTGATGCTTTATACAAAGCACATGTTGCAGCTACCGATATTTACTTTATGAACCAGGTGCAACACTTATTGGAGGCGCTTCCGGCAGGCAATATACAAGCTTTATCACGTAGTATTTCTTTGGTAGAAAATGAAGTACCGGGCTATGAAGATTTGCTCTGTAATCTGCCGCTTTCCAACCAACCTGTGATTGGTATTACCGGCGCACCCGGTGCCGGCAAAAGCACGCTCACCGATGGATTGATTGAAGTAATAATCAAACAAAACAAACGCGTAGCCGTGTTATGCGTTGATCCATCTTCGCCGTTTAGCCGCGGCGCTTTACTTGGCGACCGGTTGCGGATGAATACCTGGTACAATCATCCTTCAGTGTACATACGCTCGGTGGCGAGCCGCGGTGCGCTGGGTGGCTTGTGCCCAACGGTAATAGAGATTACAGATGTACTAAAAACTGCACCATTCGATTATATTATAGTTGAAACGGTAGGCGTTGGGCAAAATGAAGTAGAAATAGCCGCCTTGGCTGATGTAACTGTTGTAATGTATGTACCGGAAGCCGGCGATGAAGTGCAAACGATGAAAGCAGGGCTTACCGAGATTGCCGACATTTTTGTAGTAAATAAGGCTGACAGACCAGGTGCACAACAGTTTAAACATAACTTACAAAAATTGGTAGCGCATCAGCAGAAGAATATAAGTGTAATAAAAACAATTGCTACGGAAAAGGAAGGAATAGAAGTATTATTTGAAGCAATACTTAAAAAAAGCAAGATACAAGCAATAAGGAGAAGAAAATAAGCTTACTTGCCGAGAGGGCTTATCAGTTAATACAACGTAGCAGAATGAAAAATATAAGCCGGGCCCTATTGGAAGAAGCTATACAACCGCAGTATGATAGTCATTTCAACATTTACCGGTTTGCAACGCAGTTTGCAGCGTACTAACTACTCTTGTATTTGTTTTTGATTCATCCACCACTTGTAACCTATAATGCCTCCAATGCTCAACGGCATAATCATCAGGTACAAAATACCGCCATTCAGGCCTTTACCCGGCCCTTCGCCCAGTTGTTGCGCCGTTTTGGTACAAATAGAGCATTGCGCCTGTACGGCAAATGCCATCCACATACCTATAAAAAGTAATAAAAATCGCTTCATCATCATCCAATAGTTTAGCATTGCAAAAATACGGCATTTATAAGTTGAAGCGGCAAAGGATTTGAAAATGAAAAGTCAATATACCGTTACTGATAATAATGATAATGACAAACTATAACCTTGCGGAATAAAGAATAAGTGTTGAAGAGTGCGACTCTATTAATGCTACCAATAGTTTTATAGTAGCACTTCAGATTGTTCCACAAACCTCTTAACGAAAGGTGGCTGCAGTGCTGCAAAAAGCATGCGCAGGAAACTACAACTTACAAACTCATCATCTCTTTAAACTTCACGGTCTGTCTCCGGCTTACTTCTATTTTTTCGCCGCCTTTCAGTTCTACCAACAAACCGCCATTGAAATAAGGTTCTATTTTTTCTATCCAACGCAGGTTGATGATGTGCTTGCGGTTGGCACGAAAAAATGTGCGCGGATCAAGGCGTTCTTCCAGCGCATTCAACGACTTAAGAATAAGTGGCTTATTATTGGCAAAAAATACTTTGGCATAGTTGCCTACACTTTCAAACAAGCGTATTTCGCCCAGCTTTACAAACCAGCAGCGCTCGCCATCTTTTACAAAAACCTGATCAAGATCGGTAAGTGGGCCACGGTTGAGGTTGTTACCAGCTGCTTCTTTGTTTATCTCGTATTGTACTTTATGAATGGCATCTGCCAGGCGCTTGGGCTCTACCGGTTTCAACAAATAATCCAGTGCATTTACTTCAAAAGCTTTCAGCGCATATTCATCATACGCGGTTGTAAACACTACATGCGGTGCACGCTCCAGCTCTTCCAGCAACTGAAAACCGGTTTTGCCGGGCATTTGTATATCAAGGAAAATCAAATCAGGATTTTGCAATTCTATTTTTTCTACGCCTTCATCTACATTAGCAGCTTCGTCAATTACTTCCACATCGGCATGATCGTGCAGCAATTTTTTCAGTTCGTTACGGGCAAGACGTTCATCATCAATAATAATAGCTTTAATAGGCATACACAATATAATTGTTAGTGTTTGATGTTGTATTTAAACCGGCAGCACAACTTTAGCTTCCACCAGGTTGCTGTCTTTATCTTTAATATCAAAAAATGCATTATCGCCAAACATCAGGTGCAGCCGGTTGATGGTACCGCTAATGCCAAAACCATCTTTAAGCGAACGCCCGTTGAGGTGACCGGTATTCTGCACAACCAGTTCGTAATGGTTATCTTTAAAATCACTCATTACCTTTATCACACCGCCTTCTTTTTGCTTGCTGATGCCATGCTTTATGGCATTTTCTACCAGTGTTTGCAGCATCATGGGTGGTACCGGCAGATCGAGCGTATCTTCATCAATATCATACTCTACGTGCAGCCGGTCTTCAAAGCGGATATGTTCCAGCGCAAGATAATCTTTTACAATACTCAGCTCGCGCTCCAGCGACGTGGTTTCTACTTTCTCGGCATACATACTGCTGCGCAAAATATTGCTCAACTCGGTAATAGCTGTACGCGCACGTTCCGGGTCTTCATCCACCAGGGCTCGAATGCTGTTAAGTGCATTAAAAATAAAGTGGGGGTTAATATGTGCCTTAATGGTCTTTAGCTCTAATTCTTTCACCAGACTTTCCAGCCGCACTTTATCCAGCTGGTCTTTGCGGCTCTTCATAATGTAGTGGTAGCTAAAATAAATCAGATTCCACATACAAAGGAAGAAAAAAGTACCTACAGCTATGCGTACCACCTTGATACCAAACGAATACTTTTTTACGGTTTCTGTTTCCAGCCCAAGCTGGCTTACCATCAGGTTATCTACAATGGAATATAAAAAAGCAAATACCAACGTAAGACTAAACAGGGTAATAATCTGCCGGGTAATAGGCAGGTTGAGCAGTCCATACTGCTGTATTACGGTGCGCATTAAATGGCTTATTACAAAGCCTTCTGCCATATACAGCAAAAGTGTGTTGTAAAAGTTTGCTTCTGTTTTAGGGCTGATAGTATAATAGAAGAATACATTTATAAGCCCATACAGGCTCCAGCCACCTATCTGGCACAACCAATATGGAGAAAGTTTACGCATGTGTATCACAAACATAAAAATAGACAACTAACTGCAAAAAACAATATTTGATTAGTGGCAATAAGCCATAGCTGTGTGGCAATAAGGAGGCAGGTTATGATATTTTTTTGCCATATAGTATGCAAAAAGCCACCAGGAGGTGGCTTTTATATTTATTTACCAGAATACTTGTTGTTTAAAATAGCTTCAATCATTACCCTTTTGCTTTTTACATAGGCGCTATTTAGATTTTTAGGATAAAATCCTGTTTCAAATTCGTCGTCCTCCGATAGGAGACATCTCCATAATCAATTAGTTAAAGTAAGAGAGCAATTTACTAAATGTAATGGCTTCGCCGTTTTCCTGTTGGTCTAAATTAACGGTGTAAAATGACTGCAAAATAAAAAAGTTAAACAGCTTCATAAACAAACAACGATACAAAGACACCTGTGTGCATCTTTGTATCGTTGCACTTTCGTGGTTCAAAAAGCTATTTACGCATCACCAACGGATAGTGATCAATAGTTTCAAACACGTTGCGCGGGTCTTGCTTCAGCAATTGTATAAATTTCGCCAGCGAATCGGCATACTGTTGTGTGCCAAACAGGCGGTCGTGCGATAATATTACTATTGCATTCGGCTCGGTGGTATATTCCTGCTCAAATCTTTTATTGATAGCATCTACCATTTCGGTAGGCGTTTGCAAAGGTGCTTTAGTTCCCGGCTTTTGATTCCATTCCAGGTCCCAGCCAATTACTTTATAACCCATGCTGTCCAGCCGATCGCGCACCAACTTAGCCGAATTTGGGCCTTTATTCAGGTCTTTTCCCACCCACGAGTTACTGCCCGGCATACGAATGATTTTCACCGGAATTTTCATTAATTGTTCCGCGTGTAAAAAGTCGTTTACCGCACTATCTGGGTGTGTATAAAAATCTTTATAGTGATCTTGCATACCATGCGAGAAGCTGTGGTTTGCCAGCAAAAACTGTGGGTATGCAGCGCGTATAGAATCAATCATACGGCGGCGTGAAGGCTCGAACATATTGAAGCCTACACCAAAAAAGGTAGCTTTTACGCCTTGTTCCTGAAAAACACGCCGGCATATATTGGTACCGGGCGGCTGCGGCGAATCGTCCCAGGTGAGGTAAATATAACGTTTGTTGGGGTCGAGTGTTATAGTATCTCCGGGTGTAGGTACTTTGGCTACTACTTTGGTAGAATCTTTACCGGCATTCTCATCTTTGCCTTTGCAACTCGTCATCAGGCTCATCACTGCTAAGCCAAGCGGTAGCATTGCGAGTCCACGCTTCAAAAAAGTATTCATTTCAAAAATTTGTTTGAGGGTAAAAGTAGGCGTTCCCATCCTTATGCGCGGATGGGTGAATATCTTATAAGCATACTTTAAGATTTTGACAGCGTTTGGAAATATGAAATAAAGAGCACGTTGCAGTTTTATCCTAAAGGCTTTTGCAAGCTTTCTTCAAATTCATTCCATATTTCTCTTACAATATGTTCTGCCGGTAACACCGCATCAATCAATGCACTTACCTGTCCTATTTCCAACTCACCGTTGTCGAGGTCGCCTTCAAACATGCCTTTCATCGCTCTGCCTTTGCCCAGCAGTTGCTGCAGTTCTTCCACCGATGCACCTTGTGCTTCCGCCTGTTGCACAGCATTGGCAAATGCATTGCGCAGCAGGCGCACCGGCACCGTTTTTTTCATCATCAGCATCGTATCGCCTTCACCGGCTTTTACAATCGCCTCTTTAAATGCTGTGTGCGCCGATGACTCGGCGCTGGCTGCAAAGCGGCTACCAATTTGTACGCCCTGCGCACCCAACACCATAGCAGCGAGCATTTGCCGGCCGGTAGCAATACCACCGGCTGCAATCACCGGAATTTTTACTGTTTTGCAAACGGCAGGAATCAATACAAAAGTGGCAGTTTCTTCGCGGCCGTTGTGCCCACCGGCTTCAAAGCCTTCGGCAACTACGGCATTGCAGCCGGCTTCTTCGGCTTTGAGAGCAAACTTGCTGCTGCTTACTACATGCGCTACGGTAATGCCGTGTTGTTGCAGCATTGCTGTATAGGTTTTAGGGTTGCCGGCCGAAGTAAAAACAATCTTTACCTCCTCCTCTATAATAGTTTGTATATGCTGCGGCGTATATTTATAAAAAAGCGGCACATTTACGCCGAAAGGTTTGTCGGTTGCTGCCTTACATTTCCGTATATGTTCTCTTAATATTTCCGGGTACATACTGCCGCTGCCAATAAGCCCTAAAGCACCGGCATTGCTTACAGCACTTGCCAGCCGCCAGCCGCTTACCCATACCATGCCTGCTTGCACAAGGGGATATTGTATGTCAAAGAGTTGGGTTATTTTATTGGAAAATGCCATAAGCTAAAGGTAAAGGCACTACAATATAGTTATTGGATAAGTAAGATTTAATATTGAATATTTGGGATAGTGCCACTTGAATACCTGATAATAATTGAAGTTTATACTTGCATGCAGGACTGCCAAGATAGAAAGCGGCAGAAGCATACAAGCAGTTTTTACAGTTACCTATTTTACAGGTAAAGTAAATATGCCAGCTAACATGTTTGTTATTAGCTTAAAAGTAATAAGCAAAAGGTAACAAATTTACCCAAAATCAATCTCTGTATTATCTCCGATATTCAAACTCCGGCTTAAGCCTTTTACAGAAGCATCGCTGCCGATTAAAGAATTATCAATCACCACTTCGTACAATGTAGTATAAGCGCCGATAATGCTGTCGCGCACGGTAGAATATTGTACCGTGGTATTAGGGCCAATAGATACATGCGGACCAATAATGGCATTCTTCAATACGCAGCCTGCACCAATGGTTACCGGCGGCACAATAATAGAGTTTTCGTTTTGCACTGTTTCGTGAATGGTGCTGCCATTCTTCTTAAGCAGCAGTGCATTGGTATCCAGCAGCGTTTCTTTACGGCCACAGTCGTACCAGGTTTTTACTTTAAAAGATTTAAACTGCACGCCGCGCCTGATCATACATTCCAGTGCATCAGTAAGGTTGTACTCGCCTAAAGTTTTTATATTTTGGGCAAATAAATGATGCAGGCATTCATACAAAAAATGCGTGTCTTTTATTTTATAAACACCTACCAGCGCCATATTGCTTTTGGGTATAGCCGGCTTTTCCACTACATGCTCAATAAAATCGTCGGTATTAATTTCTGCTACCCCAAAGCAGCGTGGGTCATCCACTTTTTTTACACCCAGCATATTGTAAGGACTGTTAATCACCTGCGGCACATCATACTCGCAAATTGTATCGCCCAGCGTTACAATTACCTCATCGCTATTAATAATATTTTTCGTAAGCTCGATGGCATGCCCGGTGCCTTGCCGCTCATTCTGATGCACAAAATGGCAATGCAGGTATGGATATGTTTGACGTACGTAATCCTCTATTTTTTCGCCTAAGTAGCCAACGATAAAGATAAACTCGTTAATGCCGGCATCATGCAACTGATCTACAATAAAGCTAAGAATGGTTTTGCCAGCTATAGGTATTAATGCCTTAGGCTGTGTATAGGTATGCGGTCGCAGCTTAGCGCCTGCACCGGCTACGGGTATTATTGCTTTCATGAATTACTTGCTCCGTTTTTTGTGTTCATACAACACAAATCTGCTCCAAACCGCAAAAGTATTAAAGAATACATGATAAATGGAAAGTGGTGTTTTGCTGAGTGCAATAATTAACCTGCCGGTAAACGCTTTAAAACGGATAACCGATAGCCAGGTTATATACAATATTGTTACGCCGCCATTCTTTACTGCCAAAGTCTATCTGGTCGAACACCCAGCCGTTACCTCTGGGATTTGCCGGCGAGTAATAAGGAATTCTTACCGGTATAGCCACATCCAGCCGCAGCACCAGAATGTTGATATCGAAGCGTAAACCGGCACCTATGCCCACGGCTATATCTTTTAAAAAATGTTTGGTAAACTGGGTTCCGGGGCGTGCGCCAGGGAGCGTACTGTCTTCTGCCTTGCGTGTCCATACATTACCGGCATCTACAAATAAGGCGCCGTTTACAATAGAAAACAACTTAGTACGATACTCCGCATTCAACTCCAGCTTTATATCACCCGGCTGATCTGCAATAAATGTATCGCGCGGGTTGCCGGCATAATAGCTGCCGGGGCCAAGCGTGCGCGAGCGGAATGCACGAATATCGCTGGTGCCGCCTGCAAAAAATTCCTTAATAAAAGGTACGCCTGGGCTGTTGCCATAGGCGTATGCTTCGCCGCCGAGGAGGCGCGTATGAAATGAACTATTTGGGCCCAATCGCAGACGATGCCTCAGCTCCAGTTCTACGCGGGCATATTGGGAGAAAGGGGTACTGAAAATCTTTTTTTGTTCGCCTTTTTTATAGTTGGCACCTGTAATCAATCCTAATAAATTACCCGATAAATCGAGGTTACCATTAAAGTAAAAATTGTGCTTTTTGTTTATATTAGTAGGCTTGTTTAAAGTATTAAAATTATAGTTGTAATTAGAGCCAATAATGAACTGTTTTTCTATGCTGCGGCGTAGCAGGACATTAGTGTCCAAGCCTTTTTGAAACTCGGGGGTAATGTGCGCCGGTTGCACCGAGTTGATATTGATGACATTCAACTGGTGCTCCGATTTTACATTCTCTTTCCATACATAACCAAAGCTGCCGCGTATGGACGTAAGCAGGTATTGTGTGTTGCGGTTAAACAGTTCGTAAGCTGCCGTTACTTTAGTTTGTGGCACATAACCACTGTTGGTACGGAAGCGGAATGGCGCGATAATGCGCGGCACATACAAATTGCCTTCTACACCAGTACGACGGGTGCTCACATTGATGCCGCCGGATATTTGCTGCTCGATGCCTGCATAAGCCGAAATAGTAAGTAGTTCGGCACCTTTAAACAGGTTACGGTTGCGCCAGCTAAGGGTAATCTCGCCGCCGGTTGCGTTATTAGACTTTGTAAGCCCCGATACCTGCGCCCGCAACGATTTTGGCAACGTTGGTGTAAGATAATAATAAGCATTCAGCAAGCTATCTGAACCCGGCGTTGGTTCAAAACGGGCTTTTACAAACTTATAAACACCCAACGTAGTAAGGCGACTGAGCGAAAGATTATGATCGCGCCGCCTGTACAAATCACCGGAATCGAATACCAGCGTACGGCTGAATATTTTGGGGTTAAAACGGTGATGTGGATCTACAATAAAATAACCACCGTATTTTTTAGCACCTGCTATGCTGCTGTCGCTGCTGATGTCGTAATCGGCATATACAATTACACTGTCAATGTGATACGGTCGCCTGGCGCCTTCAGGTGTGCTTTCCTTTACGTGCATAGCAATATCCACCTGGTGATTACCAACGGTAGAATCCACTTCGGCAATAAGATAATCGGGATTAAAGTAATAAAAACCCCGGTCTTTCAAGCGGTCATCTATGCGTTGGCGTTCAGCCATCACTACATCGAGGTCGTAGGGTGCGCCTTCTTTAAACAGCGAACGTCTGAGGGCCCGCTTACTGTTCCTGCCTTGCATGCGCCTGCTGAGTATGCTGGAGTCCTGCGGAAAGCTAATGTTGCGTATCGTATATTGATGACCAATGTACGCATTGTAAACAGCGGTTAATTTTTTATGCTGAATATTGGTATCGAGTGTTACCGTATCATGAAAATAGCCCCGGTTTTCCAGCCAGTTCTGCATTACCTCACGGTTCTTTTCCAGCACACTGTACGAGGCAATTACCGGCGGTTCGCCCAATTTATATTTAATAAAATAACGCAACCCTTTGCCTTTAGGAGTATCTACACTGTTGTACAGCGACAGCTTGATACGCGCACCTAAAATTTTGGAGTTAGGCTTTGGCCTCACCAGGTCGTGCAAATCACCGGCAAGCGATTTGCTGTTTTTCTTTTTTATAGCAGGGTCTGCCTTTATATTCACCTTGGCGCCTACAAACAGATTAGTGCCGGTGGGCAAATACTTTGTATTGTCGCACGCTGTCAGCAACATCATCATGCCCGCAATTAAAAAATAAATAGGTCTGTAATTCATGTAATCGTGTTCGTATTCCTGATGTGTTTACTACTAATATTTACTGTTCAGGCATTCGCCAATAATTTCATTCAGCCAAATAGATTCGTGCTTTTTTATTTAAATGCTAATTGTTTTAAATTATATCAGCATTGTAAACTTTGCTGCATGATGCAGTTTTTTACATCAATGCTGGGCAACCCGGCTTCTTTTTACTTACATATAAAACCAAACTCTTTCAATTTCTACACCATGCTTTTAGCAATGTTTATTGCTGTTGTTTATCAATATCAGCATTCTTATTTTTTTCTGTTGGCTTGTCAATGCTGTTGTCTGCTTTTTCCTGTTCTTTGTTCGCTTTTCTTGCTTCCTTCCGTGATTGTCTTATGCGCTTGCGAATGACTTTTACCTCTTTACGATTTTCAAATAATTCTTTCAGTTTGTTATAATCAAACGTTAGGATAAAGCTGACACCTGTTTCAACTACCTGGCCTTCTATTACGCCTTCATAATCGTTGCGGCGGTACACACGCAGCAGGTAGCGACCATCTCTACTCAACTGGTAGTCTACAGATACATCGCCGGCAATGGTGCTGGGTGCACGGTTGCTGCCCGAAGGATTTTCGATGGCAAAATTGCTACCTACATTCACCTTTATCCTGTCGTTCAGCAATTTTTTGCTTACGCCTACATTCAGATTGGTGCTGTTTTGCGCGGTGCCGGTGGAATAGTCTTGTCCGCTCTCCAGGTCGAAGTTGAGGTCAACGCCTTTGATAAGGTTACCGGCCATTTTATTTAATTGCTCGCTCAACAGGCGGCTTGCGCTGGAGCGTACACTGGCTTCTATACCGCCACCGCCGCCGGAGCTTTCAAGTGGGTTTTCCTGCACAAAACGGCCGAGCAGCAAGAGTGCAAATACCTGTTTGTTTAGTTCCGACTCATCGGTTCGTACCTGCTGCAGCTTGGTATCTACTTCGGGCCAGCGGGTCAGTTCTTCTTCCGGCAGTGTAATGTCAAATGTAATAATTGGCTTCAGCAATTCGCCGGTCATGTGCAGCAATACCTTAAAGGGCAGCTTTTCTTTATACCGCGTTATCTCTGCTTCGGACCTGCCTGAAAGTGAAGATTCCATTAAATCTATTGGTGGCGTATCGGCAAGATAAGAAGCGGTTATATCAATGTTTGCTGATGTTGGGTCGCCTGTCCAGGTAAGTGTGCTGCCTTGTTCAATATCAAACTTTTTCTTTAATACACTCAGCGACATATTATAAGAACCATCGGACACGGTGTAAGTACCAGTGAGACTTACTTTACCACTACGGTCTATACCGCCGGCAAGGTCTGAAGCACCCCGTATGGTAAGTGAATCGCCGTTTCTTTCGTCTATGATTACTGTAAAATTGGCTAAACTGTCGGTTTCGATATTGGCACTTACATCCAATCCGGTCATCGCGCTTTTAGCCGCAATAGAATCAAGAATAGCCAGTTTCTGTTCCGTTTGCTCAGGATGGTCTTTATCTACAAAAATAACCACCCCTTCGCGACTCACTACCTCCGGGTCGTTGCTGGGCAGCACCAGCGTGAAATCGGTTTCTTTATTCACCCGCAGGGTACCATCTATCTTAGGTGTGGTCATGCTGCCGGTTACGTCTATATCAGCATCAATATTCATGGTGCCATAAAACAACTGGTCGGTTTTCTTAGGTGTATTTACTGCCTGAAAATTGAGTGCATTAAGGTTGAGATCAAAAGTGTAATTTTTGAAATCGGTAGTGAGGATATCGCCATTCAGGATAGCAGTATTGTTGCGCGTATCGCGCATGGTAAATTCATTAAAATGAATACCCTGATTATCTATATCAATGTTTTCGTTGGGCAAGGTAAGGCGTTCGCCGGTAATAGCCGGTATCACAAAAGCACTATCAAAATTCAAAGTACCGTTTACCGAAGGCCGGTTGATAGTGCCGGTGATGGTTGCATTGCCTTTAAGCGCGCCACCTATATCGGTTAACTGCCCTGCTGCAAACGGCTTTACAATAGCCAGGTTGAGGCGGTTCAAAGCCAACTGCAAATCCATACGGCTTTCGCCGGTGTAGTATTTACCATTGAGCTGTACATCGGTATTGTTACCTTGTATAGTTACATTGGCAGCATAGGTATTGGCTTCCTGATTGTTTACTTTTACAGCGATATTACCAATAGTATCTCTTTTATAAATCACATTATCAATCCGCAGGTCCGAAGTAAAAAAAGGGCTCTTCATTACATTGCTTACCAGGGCATTGCCATTGATAGCGCCTTCGAGTAAGAGCGAATCCTGGTGTGCCATCTTTGTAAGTGTAGCAATCTGGAAGTTGTTAAATTCAACACGAATAGGTGCGTCAAACTGTTGCGGCGTACTGTTGATAGTGAGTGATTGACCATTTTGGCTTAACGAAAAATTATTGACCAGAATACCGGCAACAGAATCGTACCTTATAAAATTGTTTTCACCCACATCCCACGGCTGATAATCGAGCAGCAGGCTATCCTTCAGGCTAAATTGAACGCCGTTTTTTATTTGGTTGAGCAAGCCGCCCAATGTAAACTGTGTTTTATCATTTAAATCTTTTGTATTAGCATTAAAATCTAACGAATTGTTTGCAATACCGGCGTTGAGTGCAGTATTATAAAGCTTGAAAGTACCATTGATGAGCTTATCAAAGTTTGCTGTCACATCCAGCTTTTCAGCGTTGGTTTGCGCCATCACATTAAGGCTGTCAATCTGCAGTTGATTCATTATTATCATCCTGTCTTGCAGCGACAATTTTAAATCGTTTGCGGTACTGTTAAAAGCAACATGTAATGCCAGTGAATCGCTGCCCTTGAGCGTAGGCACAAACTGTAGCAACATACCCCTTGGAACAACACTGCCATTCAGTTCCCAGTTTTGTGGTGCAAATGGTTGCGGCTTAAAACCGGGCAGATTGTAATACTGATTGATAGTCTGCTGCAATGCGGTACCTATTTCAGTCAGTTTATATTGACCAACTAAATTCAGGTTAATAGGGTTGGACTGTAAAACAATGCTTTTTTGTTGTGCATTGGCATCAGCTATCAGTGAAAGACTATCTGCATAATAAGTATTGGTGCCTTGCGTAATTATCAAATCATTTAAATATACAGAACCAATAAGTGAATCAATGTTACTTACCGGCACATCAGCCATAACATGACCATGAAAAGCCATTGTATCAGTTACCAGGTGCAGGGCATGAAGATCAATTGTATCCACCAGCAAATCCAGTTTTACTGCTGGATATTTTGGTTTTATATCTGCCGTTGCATCGAGGTTGAGCGTAATGTTGGGATCGTTCATGTTGCTGTTGATAACAGCCACGCCATTACTCAACGTACCATTCAAATCAAGGTCGTGATAATTATACCCTTTTACCTGTGCTGATAATACGCGTAACGCATACCTGATATTAGCCGTTTTCAGGTTAGTGCCGGTACCACTCACATTAGCATCGAACGAGATGATACCGACATTTTTTTCCTGTTTTAGTAAGTAGCCTGCATCCAGCCGGTTAACAACGGCCTTTACACTATAGGGTTTGCTGGGGTGCATGCCACCTGATACATCAATATTGCCCCTGTTGGTGCGCAGGGCAAGTTGGGTGTTGAAGTCCTTCGCATTTCCTCTAAAATATCCTTTCAAAAACAAATTATCGGGCAAGCGGAAATTGGCTAATTCCTTTGATGGAATGAACGGCAGCAAATCAGCTTTTGTAGAGCGTATCTGATTGATGTCAATATCCATGTATGCTGTGCTGGCATTGGGCAATCCCTTTATTCTGCCCGACAAATCTACTACCGTATTGCCATAGCCACTTATATCAAATACAGGGATGGATAAATCTTTTACATACCCCTTTACTATTGTATTTAACTTCAGCACTGCATTCTCCCTGCCACGCATGTTGCGCTTGAAAGTAGGCATAAAAGTGATAATATCTTTTACACCAATTTGCGAGTTGGTAAGATCAATATTAAGATACATATTACCCGGCTGTTTGGAGATAGCATCGAGCGATGGCCAGGTTGCAATAATTTTGTTTTGCAGTGTTGTTTTATCGGTTTGTAATACAAAATTGGTAAGGCTTGCGCCAGTATCGCTATATACAAAATCTGTTTGCAGCTTGCGTAAATCAAACCCGCTTTGTTCTTTAAAAGAAATCTGGCGAATATTGCCTGCATATACCGATGGCGTAAATGCAAGGCTATCCCCCTGAATCGTAAGCGAATCAATATGCAGATGGCTGAAATCAATACCTTCTGGTGCTTTGGGATTGGCATTGTTGTCGAATGCAAACGTATTGTTGTTGAAGCTTACCGTACCAATTTCAAACTTCCACGGATTCTTTAATTGCTCGCCCGTTTGCTGCGCCACCACTTCCTTAGTGTATTGCGCTTCTTCAGTTTTGCCCAATACAACTTTAGCCCTTGTATTGTTGAGTGCAATGTCTTTTAGCTTTATATGCAATTGCGTTATATCAAGCGTATCGGGATGGGTAATTAATTCGCCCAAATTCAAATCGGTATAGAGCGCCGATACGTCATTTTTATAATTAAAATTAATATTTCGCAGGCTAAGGCTGCCAAGGTTAATGACGGGCGCCTCGGGTGATTCAGCAGGATTCTGAGGACCGCTGTATGAAGTATCTTCCTGCACCAACGGTTTGTATTGGTAAATGCGGGTGTTGATGTTGGCAATATCAATACTGGGAATGCCATACACCTGGTGATCAAGATCGAACTTGTTGATATGTGTTTCAAAATTGCCGAGGCTGAAATACACATCGTTGCCGGTATTATCGTCTTTAAAAGTAGCTACAATGTTGTGCAGTACAATTTTATCTAAATGAAACTGCAGGTTGCTGGTAGTATCTTTTTGGGTGGTATCTTTTTGTTCACTGGCAAAGGCTTTTACAATATACTCATAGTTAAAAGCGGTATCGGGTTGCATGCGGTAAATATTGGCTCTTATGCCATCGAGCCCAATATAATCCACATTCACTTCGTTGCTTAATAACTTGAATAAGGCAATATCCACGCGTATTTCCTTACCTGCCAACAACGTGTCTTTGTGCTGGTCTTCAAAATAAATATTAGATAAAACAATACGCTCCGGAAAGTCAATACGCAGCTTGCCAATGGATACTTTGGTTCCGATTTTTTTCTCCAGAAATGCAACTGCCTTGTTTTTTGCAAAGTTTTGCACAGCCGGTATTTGTATTGCAACAAACACCAGCAACACCAGGAAAATAACGATTCCCACTATCCAGCCTAATATGACTAAAATTCTTTTTACAATACGATTCAAAACATTGCAGCTTTAGTTATTAACGCTCTCTTTGCGCAGGTGTTTACTATTAATCTTAAGAGTTGCAAAAACAATACTAAACAAATAAAAAGCGGGTTATATAAGCAGCAGGCTTAAAAAACTTTTTAAGCCTGCTGCTTTATCTCAAAAAATGTCAATTCCTTACAGTGTGTAGCTATTTGCCTGTATGGCAAAAGCAACAATAAAAAAGGAATTAGTAGGCGGCAGGGTTATGCGCCGCGTATAACTCCAATTAAAATAGCAATAATTGCTAACACCAACAGAATATGTATCAATCCGGTAGCCGAATAAACAAAGAAACCGAGCAGCCAGCCGATGATACAAATAACAGCAATGATGTACAGAATACTTCTCATATTACTTCTATTTTTTGGGATGATGGATGACGATGTTTACGATTTTTAATCCAGTTCATAATGCCTTTTGCAGCAGCCGCAGCGCCTATCTTTTTGGCAGTGTTAAGAAGGGTACTTTTTAGTCCTTTACTTTTTTGCTTTTTAATTACCGATATTAACCCGAACGCATTGCGCAGAAAGCCGAATGTCCTGGCTACTGCACCTTTGGTTAATACAAACGGCACTACTTTTTTGATGGTAGCCGGCAATAGTTTTCGTATAGCATATTGCTTGGCTGCCTGTGGCAAATGCTTGCGCCGCTCCTGCAGTTGTGCTTCCTGCACAATCAGCCCCGCCTTAATGTTTTTTATTTCATTTTGCAGGTCGCTGAGCGATTGAATATGCGATAAATCTCTGCTATTGCTTGCCATCTTTTTTCTTAAAGGAATTTTGAATGATTTTTTTGGTTATCAGGTTGCCGAATATCTTTTTGCCAAAGACAACAATGATAATGATAAGGATGAGGTAAATACCTGCAACAATACCAAAGCCGGCAATCTCACTATCGAGCCAGTAAGAAAATAAAAAGCCGAGTGTGATGCTGAAAAATATAAGGAAAAACAAGCCCAATACTGCCAGCGTTACAGCCGAAGCAATACTTGCTGCCAGTGTGGAAACCTTTTCTATTGACTGCAATTTGATAAGCGTAATACGGTCGCTTACATACTGCTTTATCAGGTTGATAGTATCTGTAAAAAAATTAGATTCCTGCTCAGCAGAAGCAGATTCCTGCTCGGCACGAGTTTCCTGTTCAAAGCTGGTTTCGGGCCCGCGCTTTTCCTCTACTGTAATGTTGATATGATTAGGCTGTGGCTGCATCGGCTACATCTTTTGCTTTACTTTTAACATCTTTTGCTTTTCCTTCAAGCATCGAGAGGAATTTCTTTCCCTTTTCAATCCAATCACTTACTTCATCGCTGGTATCACTATACGTGCCTTTCACCGAATCTTTTACGCTGTCTGTAAGGTCGCTGGCTTTGTCTTTCACCGTATCTATCAGTTCCTGACCTTTATCGGAGTTGGCAAAAATGGCGATGAATACACCTGCAGCCGCACCGAGAATGAGGCCTGCAACAAATTTTGAGTTGCTCATACGATTATTATTTTTTGAATGATTGAATAACAGCTACACTTATGCAAGCATTATACCACAATATATTAGCATACTTTATTATGGAAATGTATAGCAGTGTTCGTGGTATAAAATCCACATAATCAAACAAAAACAATAAAACAGGCAAATAAATGCCTGCCAATAAACAAGTAGTATTAATTTATAAAGCCGTGTGCTTTTGCAGGTCGAAAGTGTATTTCCAGCGGTCATGACTCCACAGGTAGTTAGCCGGTTGCTCGCGTATAGTATCTTCAATAAAGGCAATCATACGCTTTGTTATTTCGCCTTCGGGGAGGCTGCGCGGCTCGGTGGTAAGCAGTATCACTTCCGAAATATAATAACCTCGCTTTACCCGTTTTATTTTACCCATTGTTATCGCTGCATTATTCAGGCGTGCCGTACGCTCGGGGCCTTGTACAAAAGTGGCCATTTTGCTAAAAAAGGGTGCCCAGTAAGCTTTTCGGGGAAATTCTTTTTGATCGGCTATCAGCACAAGCAAATACCGTTTGCGCATAAATGGTGCAAACTCTTTCCTGAAATTGTAGGCTGAAATAAGATGAGAATTGAAACGCGTACGCACCTTATACAAAATCTTATCCATTACTTTACTGCTAAGCGGCCGGTACACCGCTACAAACGGATGTTTGATATTCATGCCGTAAGCCATATTTGCATACTCCCAGTTAAAAAAATGCCCAAGGTGCGTTTGCACATTGTACCCATTGTTGTATAGCTCATCCAGCAGCTCATAATTGGCTGTAAAACGCCTGTTCAATTCTTTTTCAGAAATAGAAAACAGCTTGATAAATTCTATCCAGTTATCGGTAAAATGCGTGTAAAATGCCCGTTCAATTTTCCTTCTCTCCTGTTCTGCTTTTTCGGGAAAAGCAATGGCAATATTTCGCTTTACCACTGCCCTCCGGTAACGAATAATATAATATAATAAAAAAGAAATGCTATCGCTCAGCAGATACATCAACCAAAACGGCAGCAGGGAAAACAAATAAAAAAAGCCATACACGACGTAGTACATGAAAGCAAAGATATTGGTGTGCGGCTTACTTTAAATAATGATGATACTGATGAAGACAGCAGATTAAACTGATGTTGAATTTTACAGTTCCAGGCATATTAAGGTGGTAATGTATTAATCCAGCACAATAATCAGTGTATTTATTAATATCATCATTATCCAAAGTAATACTTACAAAATAATATTCTGCAGCAAATCGCTCTTTTGCGGATGATCGGTATTGAAGTGTAAGCCGCGGCTCTCTTTGCGGAAAGTGGCGCCTTTTACTATTAAGTAGCCTACTGTAATGATATTGCGCAATTCAAATAATTGTGGCGATACACGGGTAGCTTTATACAACGCTTCTGTTTCTTCAAACAACAAATCCAATCGCCTCGTGGCACGCTGCAGGCGCACATCGGTGCGTACAATGCCCACATAATCGCTCATGATTTGTTGTAATTCTTTTACGCTTTGCGTTATTAAAATCATTTCTTTAGGCTCTGTGGTTCCTTCTTCATTCCACGATGGAATTTTTTCTTCAAAATCAATGGCATTAACCTTTCCAACGCTATCCAAAAAAGCACGATGTGCAAATACCATGGCTTCCAGCAAGCTGTTGCTGGCAAGGCGGTTGGCTCCATGCAAACCCGTGCTTGCACATTCACCACAGGCATATAAATGCTGTATAGAAGTACGCGCCCATTCATCGGTTTTAATGCCGCCGCAACTGTAATGTGCCGCTGGCGCTACCGGTATCATTTGTTGCATTACATCAATGCCAATGCTCAGGCACTTCTCATAAATATTCGGGAAATGATGAATGAATTTTTCTTTATCCATGTGCCGGCAATCCAGATACACATGCTCCGTACCGTTGCGCTTCATTTCGCTGTCTATAGCACGTGCTACAATATCGCGTGGTGCCAGATCTCTACGCACATCGTAGCGTTCCATAAAGGCCTCTCCATCTTTATTGCGCAATATGCCGCCATCGCCACGCACCGCCTCAGTAATGAGAAAAGAAGGTGACACACCCGGCTCGTATAATGCAGTAGGATGAAACTGGATAAACTCCATATTTTCTATTCTTCCTTTTGCGCGGTACACCATCGCAATACCATCGCCGGTGGCAATTTTGGGATTGGTGGTGGCGCGGTATGCCTGCCCGCAGCCACCGGTGGCCAGCACAGTTATTTTGGCTAAAATGCGTTCTATTTTTTGAGTGTATTCATTTAGCACATATACGCCATAACAGCAGATATCGGGCGTAGCTTTGGTAACCAAATAACCTAAATGATGCTGTGTTAATAAATCCAGCACAAAGCAGTGATTTATAAGTTTGATGTTTGTGCATGTTGCCACCTTATCGAGCAGCGCCCGCTCCATTTCTTTGCCGGTTACATCTTTGTGGTGCAATATGCGGAACTCGCTATGCCCCCCTTCACGCCCCAGTGCATATTCGCCCGATGCGTCTTTATCAAACTCAGCACCATAGTCAATAATTTCGTTGATGCGCTCCGGGCCTTCTTTTACCACAATTTCTACCACCTTTTCGTTGCACAATCCATCACCTGCAATCAGTGTATCTTCTATATGTTTTTCAAATGAATCTTTTTCTTCATCCATTACGCCGGCTACACCGCCCTGCGCATATTTGGTATTGGTTTCATCTGCCTGCGTTTTAGTGATGACCGTTACTGTTTTGTCGGGAAAATGATTAGCTACTTTCAAAGCATAGGTTAGTCCTGCTATGCCGGAGCCGATTACTAAAAAGTCTGTTTGTTGCATGAGCAATTTTTTTAACCAAGAAGGCGCGAAGGCGCAAAGTTGTTATATCATTTACAATATTATTAAGCAAGGCTTACAACCTGCAAAAATCGAAGCTATCATAAAGTAACCCAAGGCTTCAGCCTTGGGACTTCGAGCTAAATCAAACGGCTTTAGCCTAAGTCATTCTCATAGCCTATACCTCTTAAAAATAATTTATACTCTTCTGCAAATGTATATCGCTTATGATGCTCTTGCTGATTGCATATATAAGCACGTACTTTATCTATTTTATCATCGCTCACAGAAGCTGCGAAATATTTATCTGCCCATTCAAAGTTTGCTTTTGTGACACTATTTTTATTTATCCAAAATGCAGATTCACCATTTAGCAACTGCATTTGCTTTGAAATACTACAATCGTGCTTTAGCAACATCAAAATATGTAAATGCTCATCATAACCGTTAATGGTGTTAATATAAATACCCTTTTCCTTTGCATTGTCTAAAATATGCTTACACACTTGGGAGAGTACTGGTTCTTTCAATAAAGGCAATCGGTTCTTAGTTCCCCAAACAGCATGTATCCATATTTTGATGTACGACATAAGCAATCATTTACTTGTAGTAACTTCGGCTAAAGCCGCTTATGAGCAATTTATGTCAACCCAAGGCTTAAACCTTGGGTTAACAAGCAGCCAGTCAAACTGCTTTAGCCGAAGCGAACTAAACATAATAATAAAAATTATAATAGCATAATACTTCAAACACACGCCTCTTTTCTCATCCTTTTATCGTGCTCCTTCTTGTCCTTTGCGGCTTTGTGGTTCAACAGCTATCTTTGCACACTTTTTAAATTTCACATAATGAGCCAGCAATTATCAGAGCAGGAAGTTATCCGCAGAGACAAGCTGAAGGCATTGCAGCAAAACGGCATTGACGCATATCCCGCTGCATTATACCCGGTATCGTACTATTCTGCAAATATAAAAGAACAATTTAGCGAAGAGACCAAAGAACAGTTTAGTCATGTAACGGTTGCCGGCCGCATCATGAGTATTAATGATAAAGGCAAGGTTTTCTTCATAAAAATACAAGACAGCAAAGGCATTATTCAACTGTATGTAAAACGGGACGACATCTGCCCCGGTGAAGACAAAACACTGTTTGAGAAAGTAGTAAAACAACTGGATTTAGGTGATATTATCGGCGTTACCGGTTTTGTATTTATAACCCGCACCGGCGAAATTTCGGTACATGCACAAACACTTACTTTACTGGCAAAGTCGCTTAAACCATTGCCCGTAGTAAAGCGCGATGAACAAGGCAACGTGTATGATGCGGTAACTGATCCTGAATTTAAGTACCGCCAGCGGTATGCCGATTTAATCATTAATCCGGAGGTAAAAAATACATTTATCAAACGCACTAAACTCATCAATACTATCCGCGATTTTTTGAATGAAAGGGGCGCTATAGAAGTAGATACACCGGTGTTGCAAAACATTCCCGGCGGTGCGGCGGCCAAGCCATTCATCACACACCACAATGCACTGGATGTACCGTTTTATTTGCGTATAGCGAATGAGTTGTATTTGAAAAGATTAATCGTTGGTGGCTTTGACTGGGTGTATGAATTCAGCCGCAACTTCCGAAACGAAGGCATGGACAGAACACACAACCCGGAGTTTACCGTACTGGAATGGTACACGGCGTACAAAGATTATTTCTGGATGATGGAGGTAACGGAACAAGTGATGGAGCGCATAGCCATTGCATTACATGGCACTACAGATGTGCAGGTAGGCGATACCACATTATCCTTTAAAGCACCATTCAAGCGTGTTACTATTTTTGATGCCATACAAGAACACACCGGCATTGATGTAAGTAGCATGAATGAAGAAGAGTTGCGCAAAACCTGCCAGCAATTAAACATTCATGTAGATGCCAGCATGGGAAAAGGCAAGCTGATAGATGAGTTGTTTAGTGAAACATCGGAACATAAATATGTGCAGCCCACATTCATTATGGACTATCCGGTAGAGATGAGTCCGCTTACCAAAAAACACCGTAGCAAACCAGGCTTGGTAGAACGTTTTGAACTAATGGTAAACGGCAAAGAAATAGCCAATGCTTATAGCGAGTTAAACGACCCTATAGACCAGCGCCAGCGCTTTGAAGAACAGTTGGAATTGATGAACCGCGGCGATGAAGAAGCGATGTTTATAGACCATGATTTCTTACGTGCTTTGGAATATGGTATGCCACCTACAAGCGGTATTGGCATTGGTATAGACAGGTTGTGTATGCTGATGACCAATCAACCGAGCATACAGGATGTGTTGCTGTTTCCGCAGATGCGGCCGGAGAAACTGGAGCAGGAGTAATTTAGTTTTTAAGATGAAGATAATAAAGAGCAATTGCTGAATGATGCGGCAATTGCTCTTTTGTTTTGTATTGAATTGTAGTTAATAATAGCCATATATTGAACTATTTTTCTTGCTATGATTTATGCGACCCCGACTAAAGAGAAGAACGCTTTTCAATATTTCATTCTGCGGATAATATGTTATCCGACACTTTTATATTCTGATGTTTTATATTTGGAGAAAGGAATAGCATGGCAATTACTAAAAAGCAAATTATTGACATAATAAATGCAATGCCTGAAGACGAATTTGAAGATATGGATGTTTTGCTGGAACGAATGATTATGCTGCAGAAAATTGAAAAAGCTGAAAAAATATCAGGGAAGATAAAACTTATACAATTGAAGAAGCCAAACAATATCTCGCATCATGGTTGCAATAGAGTACACCTATATGTCAAGTGTACACCATTCTGCCAGACTGCTATAAAACAACAATACTTTCAGTAATGATTTTGATGAACAGATTTTAGCAACATTGCTTTTATAGTATTTAGTATTGTACCATTTTCATTATGGGAGAACTTATTGAATAAAAATTCTTAAGAAGCAATCGGCTTAGTAAAATATTATGAATTCAGGCGAAATAGAAAAAAAGCTTAGCGAATTAGTAACATCTTTAAATAAGGAAGAGTTTATTTACGACTTTCTTTTGGCCTACGGCATTTCAAAGACTTCGGTTACCCGGCTCAAGAAAGGCGATTATAACCTATCGAAAGTTGAGGGCGAAGTTTTGTATAAAAACAAGCTCTTCTTTAAAGTGGAGCAAACAGACAGGCTCTTGATTGAAGCGGAAGAATCGGCAAAAGAGGAACGCATTTTAAAACAACATCCAAGGTTTGTAATCATTACAGATTTTGAAACCATTGTTGCCAAAGATTTAAAAACCAGACTCAACCGTGATTTTAAAATTGCAGAACTACCCAAATATTACGACTTTTTTCTGCCTTTAACAGGTGCGGAAATTTATAAATCTTCCAATGACAATAAAGCAGACAGAGATGCGGCTTACAAGCTGGCTCAGTTGTATGATAATCTGGTAACCGACAATTCGGATCTTTATAAAGAAGGCAGCCATAAATTAAATATTTTTCTTTCCCGTTTATTGTTTTGCTTTTTTGCCGAGGACACCGGCATTTTTGAAAAAGAAAGTGTTTTTACCGAAATCTTAGTACAGCATACTGCCGAAGATGGCAGCAATGTACACCTGTTTTTAAATGATTTGTTTCGTAAGCTCAATTCGAAAGAAGGTAATTTTCCGGCTTATTTAGAACAGTTCCCCTATGTAAACGGCGGTCTTTTTAATGCTGAAATCAATGCTCCAAAATTCTCTGCCAGGTCGAGAAAGATACTGGTAGAATGTGGCGATTTGGATTGGAGTGAAATCAATCCGGATATATTCGGCTCTATGATTCAGGCAGTAGCCGACCCCGAAGAAAGAAGTGATTTGGGCATGCATTACACTTCTGTTCCTAACATAAAGAAATTGATTGAGCCGTTATTTTTAAATGAGTTGTATGATGATTTTCAAAAAAGCTATGATAGTCCGAATAACTTAAAGAAACTTATTAACAGAATTGTCGGCATCAAGTTTTTTGACCCGGCTTGCGGAAGTGGAAATTTCCTGATTATTACTTACAAAGAAATCCGGCTGTTGGAAATCAAAATCATTCAACGGCTGATTGAATTAAAAAAGGGTGGCGAACAACTAGCCTTATTCTTCACCTCCATTAGTCTCTCGCAATTTTACGGTATTGAAATCAAAGACTTTCCTCACGAAATGGCATTGCTATCTCTTTGGCTGGCAGAGCATCAGATGAACAAAGTATTTGATGAAATGCTGGAAGGCTATGGACAGTCAAAACCTATACTGCCGTTAAAGGAAGCGGGGAAAATTGTTTGCGGAAATGCTGCTCGGATTGATTGGGAAGAGGCTTGCCCGAAAAGCTTAGATGATGAAATTTATATTTTGGGCAATCCGCCGTATTTAGGCTCAAGGGTACAAGATGAAATCCAGAAAAGTGATATGGATTTTGTGTTTAGCCATTTAAAAAAGTATCGTGATTTAGATTATATTGCTTGTTGGTTTTATAAAGCCAAAGATTATATCAAAGGATTTAATGCAAAATTTGCTTTTGTTTCTACTAACTCTATAACTCAGGGACAACAAGTTGCTTTATTATGGCCGCAATTGATTTCTGATGATATTGAAATTGATTTTGCACACCACTCTTTTAAATGGACAAACAATGCTAAAGGCAATGCAGGCGTATCGGTTATTATTATAGGGCTCAGAAATAAATCCACTGCACCAAAATATTTGTTTTCTGAAAAAATAAAGAAAGAAGCAAAAAATATCAACCCGTACTTACTTGATGCTTCAAATATAATTATCAATGAAAGAAGTAAATCTTTATCAGGATTGCCTGAAATGCAAAAAGGAAGTCAGCCTACAGATGGTGGTAATTTGCTTTTAAATGAAGGGGAAACAAAGGAATTGTTATCTCAATTTCCAATTCTTGAAAAGGTGATAAAGCCGTTTTACGGAGCTGAAGAATTTATCAATGGTGAAAAAAAGTTTTGTTTATGGATTGGTAATGATGATATAAGGCATATAAGCGAAATCCCCGCCATCAGAAAAAGATTACTTGCCATAAAAGAATTGAGGAGTAATAGCACAAAAATTGCAACTAAGAAATTGGCTGCTTTTCCCCATAGATTTGGTGAAATTAGATATAAGCCTACTGACTCAATTTTTGTTCCAGCAACTTCATCTGAAAAAAGAAAATATATTCCTATCGGGTTTTTAAATAAGAATTCAATTATTTCAAATTCTTCTATGGCTATATATAACGCCCAACCTTGGCTTTTTGCTGTGATTACCAGTAGAATGCACATGGTTTGGGTAAACGCAGTGGGTGGAAAATTGAAAACTGATTATCGTTATTCTGCCAAATTATGCTACAATACTTTTCCCTTTCCCGACATCAGCGAAAAGCAAAAAGAAACCATCAATCAATATGTTTTTCAGGTATTGGACGAACGGGCAAAATATCCGGAAAAAACAATGGCCTGGTTATACAATCCTGAAACCATGCCGGCAGGTTTAAAACTAGCGCACAAAGAATTAGACGAAGCGATTGAACGGATATACCGCCTTAATCCGTTTCAGAATGATGCAGAGAGATTGGAATATTTGTTTAAGTTGTATGAAGAAATGACCAAAAAGAACACGCTGTTTGCCAAAGAGAAAAAAAAGGGGAAAAAGAAAGTGCAATAAAAAAGAAAAGCCATCAATCAAAATAAAGTTGTATGCTGTCTTTCTCGTTGCACTAAAACCTGTTTTAATTATGCGTTTTACGGTTGGCTGAATTAGTTCTTTGAAATAAGGAGAATGTATATTTCAAATAGGTATTTTCTTTATTTTGCCTTTATGCTTTATACTAACGAGCTTATAGAGGAATTGCTTGGTTGCCCTAAAAAGGTAACCAATTCGCCTAAAGATTCGGGTGTAGGAAGGGGGAGCAGTAAAATCAAATTTATGCTGGAGTCAATAGATGGGAAGTACTCGTTTAGCGGCTTTATATCCAAAAACCTAACTTTTCAGTTGAATTTTTCAACTGGTTTGGTTTATCAACCCAAAGATGAGAGGGGAACAATTGTACTGCTGCGGGTAAATGGTCCTCATGGGCCAAATGAGAATATCCCGCATCATGAGGGACCTCATGTTCATTTGGCAACAGCAGAAAGAATAAATGCCGGTTTAAAGCCTGAAGGGAAAATAGAAACAGGAGTTCCTTATGCAACAATTGAGGATGCCATTCAATACTTTGTAAAGCGAATAAACGTTATAATTACAGATAGACAAAAGCACTTTCCTCCTCCAAACAACCAAATAGATATTAACTTTGAAGCTGGTGGAAATGTATGATGGAGCAGATATTAAATCATATTAAAAAGGATTTTAACGGCAGGGTTGCAATCAGGCAAAAAAGGCCTGGCATTTACCAGTTGCTGTTACCAATTTACCACGAAGATGGTGATATGATAGATTTGTTCATTACACCAGTTTCGGAAAACAAATTTGCTTTGTGCGATTACGGTCTCACGCTGCAACGGTTATCTTATTCCTACGATATTGATACTGAAAACAAGGAAACTATTCTACAGAAAATAATTTCTGAAAACAAATTAACGGAACAAGAGGGAAATATTTGCCTGGAAACAACACCAGAAACGCTTTACACCGATATAATGCACATTACACAGGCTTATGCCAAGATTGGTAGTATGCGTTATTTTAAAAGGGAAGTAATAGAGAACTTGTTTTTTGAAATGCTGGATGAATATATTTTTAGTGATTTAAAAGATTTCAATCCCCAAAAAAAAGTTCTTCCAATTCCTGAACGGGATGATTTAGAAGCTGACTATTCTTTTCAGCCTAATGGAAAACCTGTTTACTTATTTGGCGTAAAAGATGTTGCTAAAGCAAGGCTTGTAACATTGAGTTATCAGGCATACCTGTTAGGTAATATAAAATATCACGGGTGGGTCGTTACCGAAAATTTTGAGGCGCTTCCCCGTAAGGACAAACTTAGGTTGACAAATGCTTGTGATAAGCAATTTACTTCGCTTGATGAATTTAAGGCCAATGCCCGGCCTTTTTTAGAAAAGGAAAAAGCATAATTACCAATTTTTAAACATTATCCTTTTTCAGAAATTTCGCTCCCTAAGCAGCACCGCAGATTCATTGTTATCCTTATTGCACAATTCCAAATTTAAAGCGATTAAAGCTGTTAATGTATAATTGATTAATTTATATTGGAGGCGAAAAACTCTCACCAGTAGTGAGAGAAACTCCACAAACAGAAAGGAATAATAAAAAAGTTTATTTTACAGTAAAAGCAAAACAAAAGGTGAATAACGAAACCATTCAGACCGAATATGTTAAGCCTATCAATCTGGTAGCTGTAAACTATGCGCAAACCGGTGCGAGTAAAAAAACAAATGCTTTAGGCATGCGCGAAATGCAGGCAAAAGCGTATGAGGCAAGAACGGCTAAATATCTTTTACTAAAAGCACCACCGGCTTCGGGAAAATCCAGAGCCTTAATGTTTATTGCTTTGGATAAGTTAATGCATCAAGGCATAAAAAAAGTAATTGTTGCCGTTCCGGAACGTTCTATCGGCAATTCTTTCAGTCCTACTGAATTAACAAAGTATGGCTTCTTTGCCAACTGGGAGCCGGCTCAACGCTATAACCTTTGCACACCGGGAAGCGAAGGGAGCAAAGTGCAGGCATTTTTAAATTTTCTGCAAGGCAAAGAACAAATTCTGATTTGCACACATGCTACCCTCCGCTTTGCCTTTGAGGGTTTGAATGAAAAAGATTTGAATGATTGCCTGCTTGCTATAGATGAGTTTCATCATGTTTCGGCAGATGGAGATAACCGTTTGGGAGAAGTAATCAGAAATGTGATGCAAAAATCTAATGCGCATATTGTAGCTATGACAGGTTCGTATTTCCGTGGTGACAGCATACCCGTTTTGCTACCTGAAGATGAAGAAAAGTTTACAAAGGTTACCTATAATTATTACGACCAGTTGAATGGATATGAGCATCTAAAGTCGTTGGGAATTGGTTACCATTTTTACCAGGGGCGATATTATAAAAAGCAGCCGGAAAGTGAGCTATCAGCCCTGGAAGAAATATTGGATGAGAACCTTAAAACCATTATCCATATTCCTAGCGTAAATTCTGCCGAATCTTCCAAAGAAAAATATGAAGAAGTAAGTCATGTGATTGATTGCATTGGCGAAATGGAATACCAGGATAATGAAACAGGTATTTTATATGTAAAAAGCAAAAGAACAGGCAGGATTTTGAAAATTGCAGATTTAGTCAATGATAATCAAAAAGAAAGAGATAAAGTAGTTTCCTACCTAAGAGGTGTTAGCAAACCGGATGATATAGATATGATTATAGCTTTGGGAATGGCTAAAGAAGGTTTTGACTGGCCTTTTTGCGAGCATGCACTTACCATCGGTTACCGGGGTTCACTCACCGAAATCATTCAGATAATCGGTCGTGCTACGCGTGATAGCGAAAATAAAACACACGCACAGTTTACCAATTTGATAGCACAGCCCGATGCGGTAGATGATGATGTAAAACTGGCGGTAAACAACATGCTGAAAGCTATTACTGCATCGCTGTTAATGGAACAGGTGTTGGCGCCCAACTTTAAGTTCAAACCAAAATACCCGGAGAATGAAGGGGACGAAGACAGCGATGATAATGATGGAAAAATAATACATATAAGAGGATTTAAAAAAGCAACTTCACAACGTGCAAAGGACATTATTGAAAGTGATTTGAATGACCTGAAAGCAAGGATTTTACAGGACGATACCATGCTGAAAGCAATGCCCGGGAACATAGAGCCGGAAGTGATAAATACGGTGTTGATACCCAAAATTATCAGGGAGATTTATCCCGACTTGAATGAAGACGAGGTGGAAGCTGTAAGGCAATATGTGGTTGTAGATTCGGTAATAAAAAACAGTACGATAGAAGAACAGGGCAGTAAGAAATTCATCCGGATGGCAGGAAGCTTTGTGAATATTGATGATATTAGTATAGACCTGATTGACACCATTAATCCATTTCAAAAAGCTTTTGAAATATTATCAAAATCCGTTACAACATCTGTATTAAGAGTCATACAAGATACTATCACAGTTTCCAAAATAGACATGACTGAAGAGGAAGCTATTGTATTATGGCCTAAAATAAAGGAATGGGTGGTAAAAACCGGCGAGCAGCCCAATATTCAATCTTTTGATCCAAAAGAGCAACGAATGGCACAAGCTTTAATATTTTTGAGAGAAGCAAAAAGAAAACGGGCACAAAATGGCTAAAACACTTGATGACATATTTAATGATGATGATTTTGGTTTGTTAAATTCAAAAGAAAAGTCTTCCAACGTCAAAACGGATGAAGACCGGCTGGTTGATTCCTTTGAAGAAATCAATACTTTTTTTGAAAAAAACAATCGTGAACCATCCACAGGCAGTATGTCTGAATACAATCTATTAGCCCGATTGAAGGGTTTTAGAAACGATGATAAGAAGAAGAAAATACTAAAGCCTTTTGACAGGTTTAATTTGCTGGGCTATGTAGAAATGGAGAAAAAAACTTTTGATGAAATACTGGAAGATGATGATTTAGGATTATTAAACACAGATGGCGACACGTCCATATTTAATTTTAAACACACGCCGAAACAGGATAAACGAGCCGAAACTGATTTTGTAGCTCAAAGGCAGCCTATGCCGGAAGAGGAGTTTAGCAAATATGAATTAATGTTTCAACAGGTGCACAAAGAAATAAAGGAAGGAAAACGGAAGTTGTTGAGGTTTGATAATATTGAACAAAATCTTCATATAGGCAACTATTATCTTATTGATGGCGTGATGTTGTATTTAGAATCTGCAGAACTAGAAACAGAATACAAAAATTTAAAATCAGGCGGAAGAGTAAGAAAAGACGGCAGAACAATAACCATATTTGAAAATGCCACTAAAAGCAATATGCTTTATCGTTCTTTAGGTAAAATGATTCAAAAGAGTGGAAAATTGATTACTCAATCTGATGGTGCAATACAATATAATTTAATTGAAAGGGCTAATCAGGTTTCGGAAGACGACTTACAAAGCGGATGGATCTATGTTTTGAAATCTAAATCTCAAAATTTGGAGATTTCTGCAATAAGAGACTTATACAAAATTGGGTTTTCGACAATGCAGGTTGCAGATAGGATAAAAAATGCTTCGCGTGAGGCAACCTTCCTTTTTGCGGACGTAGATATTGTTGCTACTTACCATTGCTATAACCTTAATATGCATCTTTTTGAGAACTTAATACATCGTTTTTTTGGCGAAAGCTGCTTGAATATAGATTTATATAATGATCAACAACAGAGGATCACTCCAAGAGAATGGTTTGTTGTACCATTACCAATGATTAATGAGGCTATTAACTTGTTAACTAAAGGAATTATCATTAACTATAGGTATGATAAAGAAAAACAACAAATTTTGTTGAAGTGATTTAAAATCATATAGTAAAATATTTATAAACTCTAACCAAAATACAACAGATTCTCCTCACTTTTCACCAACAATTGTACACATCATTTTATTATTTTACTTTTATATCTTGATTCCATGCCACCCATTTGCTTATAAAAATTTATAAATATTGCTTTATACTTTCTCTCCATTCCTTTAGGAATCTTACAGGTACATTATAGGAACATTACAGGAACCCTTATCCATATATAACTGCTACTCCAGTAGTAATAGGCACTTCTATGTTGCAACAGCAAAAGATATTAGAGCAAAGTAATATAAAACTACTTTGCAACGGTTTCTTTGGCAAAATGCCGCTGCTTGTAGCCGCTCATTAGTTAATCCATCTTCAAAAGTTATAAATACATTATTCGTTAGAAAACACAATCCAAATCGCTCTTCTAAACTCCCTTAAGGGTAGGGGCTTACACATACAAATCAGGATACAATTTGCCACCCGGCGTTACCGCGTATTTATCAAAGTCAGTAATACCTGCATTGCGCAATACCGCTTCATCCAGGAAAGTATTGCCGGTACATGCAGCCGGTGATTTGCTCAAAATTTCAAAAGCTGCATCGGCTACAATCTCCGGCTTGCGGCTCATAGCGGCCAATTGTTCGCCGCCGAGCAAATTGCGCACTGCCGCCGTGTCAATCGTTGTTGTTGGCCACAAAGCATTAGATGCAATGCCATATTTTTTAAACTCTGCTGCCCAGCCCAATGCCATCATGCTCATGCTGTATTTGCTGATGGTATAAGCAACGTAAGGGCCTAACCATTTTGGCTGCAAATCAATGGGTGGCGATAAAGTAAGAATATGTGCATGCGCACTTTGTTTCAAATAAGGAATACAGGCTTTTGTCATCATAAATGTGCCACGAACATTTATGTCGTGCATTAGATAAAATCGCTTCGCTTCGGTTTGCTCGGTATTACTTAGTTGAATAGCCGACGCATTATTTACCAATATATCAATGCCGCCAAAGGCTTGTACAACTTGGCTTACTGAATTATCAATCTGCTCTTCAAAACGTATATCCATTTGTACCGGCAGGGCTTGACCACCGGCGGCTTCCATTTCTTTTGCTGCTGTATAAATAGTGCCGCCGAGCTTTTCATTTTCTACAATGCTTTTGGCAGCAATCACAATATTGGCACCTTCGGCAGCGAGGCGCAGTGCAATGGCTTTACCAATGCCGCGACTTGCACCCGTTATAAAAATAGTTTTGTTGGTAAACAGCATAAATGAGTATATAATTTTAAAATAGAAAGTATAAAGAGAAGGCTACTAAGGCAGCAATGGCAGTATTTAAAAAGTTGACTGCATCATTATTTAAATATTGCTTTCTTTCCAGCGAAGCGCCTAAAACGGAATCACATAAATTGCCAATCGTTCCGGCAATAATGATGGTCAAAAAAGTATTCGGTGCAAAGCCAAAACCAACAGCATACACCAAAGCAATTACAGCACTTCCAACAATACCTATCACAGTTCCTTCCAGGCTTACCACACCATTTAAACCACGCATATCTTTTTGTAAAGTAAGAATGTTGTAAAACCGTTTACCATATACATTGCCCAATTCCGATGACAAAGTATCTGCCATTGCCGATGATAGTGAGGCAGACATCATTAGCCTGAATATAAAAACATATTCCTTAAAAAAATGGCCGAACACACCGCATATAGCAGCCACACCGGCATTCGCCATTACTTGCCCCGCATTGCGCCTGCTACTGTCAATTTCAGATAAGCCGGCGTCTTCTTTATACTTCTTTTTCCAGCTTGTTGCCAACGTACCAAGCATAAAAAATACTGCTATCAAAGCAATACCGGTGAAGCCCGCACCGGCATAAATGGATAAACCTAAAATACCGCCTGTTAGTGCGGCTGCTACAGTTAGTTTTTTTGCAGCCACACTCGTTATCATAGCACCTGCCAATATCACAAACAACCATACGTATTGCAGAACCATTGTGTATTGATAATTTTTTATAAGGTGGTGTATCGTAAATAGTCAGTTGTGAATAGCGAACGAGATAACAACATAAAAGATGTAAGATTTAAGTGAGTGTGGCTCCATCATTCACAATTGACCATTCGCCATTTATACTACTCCCCATTCACAAACTGTTTCTACCAGATTCAATTCTTTATCCAGCACTATCATGGCTGCAGGATAGCCCTTTTTAAGTAAAGCAATTTCATCGCTATGTTTAATAACGCGCGCCGGATACAAACTGCACATGCGCAGGGCTTCATCTACCTTTATACCGGCATACACCACTAAGTTTTTAAATGCTTTATGCATGGTTAATGCAGAGCCACTGAGTATGCCATTAGAGGTGTATTTATCACCGGCAAATTCGTGTTTATAATATCCTTCGGTGGTAGTAGTTACTGCATCGGTAATGGCGAACAACCGCTCGTCCAATATTTTTTTGGCTATGCGAATGGCAGCATAATCCACATGATGTCCATCAGGTATAATAGCCGCCTTTACCAGTGGATGATCGAACACTGCACCCACAAGCCCCGGTGCGCGATGCTGCAAAGAACTCATAGCGTTGTATAAATGCGTTACCGTATCAATACCCGTTGTATTAAATGTTTCAATTGCCTGTTCATACGTGGCATTGCTGTGCCCGGCAGAGATAATTATTTTATGCAACTGTATATACTCCAGTAAATCGGGCGTGCAAACTTCCGGCGCCAGCGTGATGATTTTTATTACACCCTTGCCATATTCCACCAGTTCTTTTACCTGCTGTAGCGTAGGTGAAAAAATCCAGTCAGGGTTATGTGCTCCTCTTTTTTCCACGCTTATCCACGGACCTTCTACGTGCAACCCCAATGCACCTTTGCCGCCCTGTTGCCAATAGCTTCTTACTGCATCAATACATTTAAAAAACACTTCGTAAGTATTGGTTGCTACGGTAGGCATACACCATGCCGCGCCGCCGTTTTTGCTGTACTGCACAATATCACTTACTGTTTGCGCATCGGGATATACCGATAAGAGCCTGTTGTTGGCACCATACAATTGCAGGTCAACCAAAGCCGGAGCGATAATGGCGTTTTTACCAAAATGAGTGACCTCAAAATCTTTGGGCACTGCAATAGAAGGCGTCAGTGCTTTAATACACCCGTTTACCGTGAGTACGGCATGATGGCGCAATTTATCGGTGCCGGTAAATACAGTGCCGGCGGTGTATGCTTTTTTGTTATTCATTGATGATGTTGAAGTGATCGGCATCGTGCAAAAAGGGATATTTTTTTCTTACTTCCTGCAATGCCTCTTTTTGCAGCATAATGGTAAAAATAGCTTCTTCATTTTCTTTTTGGTATAAAACAGTTCCCAGTGCATCTATAACCATACTGTTGCCGCAATGTGCTATATTATTGCCATCGGCACCTACACGGTTTACGCCTATCACATAGCACTGGTTTTCTATAGCACGTGCGGTAAGCAATGTTTGCCAGGCATGGTTGCGGCGTTCAGGCCAGTTGGCCACGTAGAGCAATACATCGTATTCCACCTCATCTCCGGGCTTCTCCAAAAGAGAAGGAGTTTGCTGGCGCGCCCAAACCGGAAAACGTAAATCGTAGCATATTTGCAGGTTGATTTTCCAGCCCTTCACGGAGGCGATAAGGCGTTTATTACCGGGTGTATAATGTCCGTCTTCGCCTGCATAGGCAAACAAATGCCTTTTGTCGTAACAACCATAACTGCCATTAGGCAGCATCCAGAGGAGACGATTATAAAAGTTGTCTTTTTCCTGTATAATCACGCTGCCGGTAATGATGGCTTTTTTTTGCTGTGCTATTCTTTTCATCCACTGCACTGTTTCGCCCTGCATGTCTTCGGCAAAGAGATGCGGCTGCATACTAAAGCCGGTGCTAAACATTTCGGGCAGCACAATAACCTCGGTTACCTGGTTGATGCTATTTATTTTTTGCTCCAGCATAGCCAGATTGGCTGCTTTATCTTCCCAATGCAGATGGGTTTGTATCAATGTAAAAGTAAGTGGTTGCATACGGTTATACATATTGCTTTGCATGCTCTAAATCTTGCGGCGTATCGATGCCCACACCTTTAAAATCCACTACTACCATTTTTAGTGGAATACCATGCTCTAAGTAGCGTAAACATTCAATCTTTTCAGCCGCTTCCAAGGGCGTAATTGGCCATTGGGTAAAATTCATTAATGCTTTTTTGCGAAAGGCATATACGCCAATATGATGATAATAATTAACCGGTATGGCAGCGCGGTTGTAAGGTATCACCGAGCGGCTGAAAAACAAAGAATTCATTTTGTTATCAACAACAACCTTCACATTGTTCGGGTCTTCCACCATGCGCAGGTCTGTAAAGATTTTCATCATGCTGGCTACCTGCACATTCTTACCGGCATCTCCTTCAAATACCTGCAATAATTTTGCAAGCGGTTCTTTCTGTATGAGCGGTTCATCGCCCTGCACATTCAAAATTATATCCACTTCTATCTCTTCTACTGCTTCGGCAATGCGGTCGCTGCCGCTTTCGTGTTGCTTTTTACTCATTACTGCTTTACCGCCGTGGCTGGTAATTTCGTGGTAAATAATATCGCTGTCGGTAGCTACCATTACGTCATCAAAAAGCTGTGTGGCTACCGTATTTTCATACGTATGGCGAATAACAGTTTTGTTGCCCAGCGGCTGCATTAGTTTGGCAGGAAAACGCGTGGCTGCATAGCGTGCCGGTATGAGTGCCATCTTTTTCATTCCATAAAATATTGTAGTGAACAATGATAGTGAAAATTGTGGATTGTGAGTAGTCAATCGTGAATGATTGATTGAAAGCAACCGCAGTGCTATGATTGCGCACGATAAATTTTAGCACAACAATAGTACAAGCCTTACGCGTAAGCAGGAGGCTTTTTACTTTTTGCCATTACTTTTGCGCCGCTAATACTGTTGTATGCAGTATTGAGCGATGTTTATACTTCAATCATGAGGAGAACTACTATACTGGCGCTGTGTATTGCGCTGCTTATACCCATCATTGGCTATCTGCTTGCAAAATATGCCAGCGAACATAGCATTGATATGCCACGTCATTACCTACCCGACAGTGTTGTAAATCGCGTGGAGGATGGCAAAATGATGCAAGACACTGTATGGCACACCGTAGCCAACATCCGGCTGCAAAATCAGTTTGGTGATACCGTAAGCTTGTACGACATCCAGAATAAAATGATTGTGGCCGATTTCTTTTTTACATCCTGTGCCGGTATTTGTCCTACACTCACCAAAAACATGGCGAAGCTGCAACGCTCCTTCGCCAGGGGCGGCGATCAATACCACCGCATAGATACTTCGATAGTGCAGTTTGTATCGTTTACCATTGATCCTGAGCGTGACTCAGCATCGCGCTTAAAAGCGTATGCCGACCATTTTGGTGTAAATCACGACAATTGGTGGTTTTTAACCGGCAACCGTGATTCTATTTACAACTTCATTTTTGAACAATTAAGGGTTGATAAGTACAGCAATGAGCCTATTGATTCCAACTTTGTACACACCAACCGCTTTGTACTGATAGATAAAATGCATAAAGTGCGTGGCTACTACGATGGTACCGATAGTGCTGCGCTTGGCAAACTGGCACATGATATTGGAATACTGATGGTGGAAAAAGCTACTAATCCCGAACCGCTGCCTTTCGACCCGGTGCTTATGGCTATCTTCTTTGCAGTAACCATCGTAGTGGTAGTGATTGCAATAAGACTTTTATTCAGAAAAAACAGAATCAATCCTTAGGCTATGTTACAGGCTACGATTAAAAAGAATGATAAACAGGCAAAGTGGCTGATCGGTATTTTTTCGGTTGTAATGTTTTTGGCAGTGGCGCTGTTGGGCAATGTTAAGCTGGATATATCCGTACCGTTTGACGTACACATTTTTGCGGCCATAAACGCGGTCATTAACAGCATTATAGCACTGCTGCTGATAGCTGCTTTGCTGGCCGTAAAGCAGAAAAGATACAAGCTGCACAAGCAGTTGATGATTACTGCTTTGGTACTATCTGTTGTATTTCTTGCTTCGTACGTTGCACATCACCTGCTGGCGGGTGAGGCACGCTATGGCGACAGTAACCACGATGGCGAAGTATCGCCTGCAGAACTGGCTGCTGTTAGTAGCACGCGGGGCATTTATTTCTTTATTTTAATTACACATATTTTACTCGCCAGCGTAATACTGCCGTTCATTTTATACACTGCTTACAAAGGATTGACCGCCGAGTTTGCACAACACAAAAAAATTGCAAGATATACCTGGCCATTGTGGCTGTATGTGGCTATCAGCGGTCCTGTGGTGTACTTAATGATTAGTCCGTATTACCATTAAGCAGTGGTTGCTAAAGCCTGCCGTTGAATGTTTATGGGTGAGTTGCGGCGCCATGAAATTTTGCTTGTTCTTAGCTGGACTTTAGCAATTTTTGGAAGTACAAAGTTGTTGCCTAAGGGAGTAAATTAGCCAAGGGCAATTTTGGATATCACCTATTTAACCCCCTCATGTAAAAATAGGGCGCCCTTATAAATTAAAACACTAAAACAAAGGGAAGTGTATATTGTACTGACACATGAACATGCCAAAGTTCGGATAAGTGAAGCAGCAAAAGCTATTTGACCATCACACTACTGATCTTTCAACAAATCTTTAAAGACCAGTCCTTGTGCAGTAACCAACTTACATTCGAATACGCCACTTTCCAGCTTTCCATTTTTTGCTTTAAATGTTACATCGACTTTCTCCTTATCTTCTGTTAGCTGAACAGGTATAGCATAATTCAAATCGTAAAAGGTAGTCTCGTGCAGTTTGTTGCCGAGATCATGTGTTGCAAGCTTTACATTTTCTACATAAATGTCCAACATGCCCGAAGGATCGGGCCCCCAGCCGCCGCCCCAGTATTTCACTACGAGGAATAAAGGTTCGTTTGTTGCAGCCTTCAGGTTGTAGGAAAATTGCCCGCCTTCTTTTGCAGTACGGCAGGTTTTGAAATAGATGTTTTCGATAGTGTCGTTTTTACTTTGTAGTTGATGAGCTATCTCGCTATCAGTATCTCCCGGTATTACTTCATCTCTCAGGTAACTCTTTTTATAATGCTGGTAATCCTGCCATTGCTGGTTGGAAAACATATCCCAGTAAACGGAATAACGCTGGTTAGTTACCTTGTAAAAAGGACTTAAAACAATGTCTTTATTATCCAACGATTTAGCAGTGAATGTTAGTGGTTGTGCCGGTACGCTCGTTATCCAGTTTTCGGGATGTTTTTTATCACCTATGAGCACCGGAATATCTTTTAACTCAGGATTGTTTTTGAGATCCCACATTTCATTCGCTTGCTGATTTAAATGCTCTATACCTTTTCTTCCTAATTCACCGGCAAGTAAAACAGGACCATACAAAATAGCGCCAACCGTTGGATTATCGGGGGCTTCTTCTACCCGTAAACTCATTGGTAAAATAAGGCGTATTTTATCCCCTTTATTCAATGGATGAGGAATGGTAAGATAGCTATCTTTTACAGTAATGGGTTGCGCTGTATTGTTTACCCAAATTTGCGCCGCTCCGCTGAGCCATGATGGCTGCCTGAATTGTATGCCCACTCCCTTGCCCGCCTTTTCTACACTCAGATATACGGTATCGCTTTGTGGAAAGGTGGTTTGTTGCTTTAGAATTAATCCCTGTTCTTTCCAGTTGACAGTAGAAGAAATAAAGAGATTGACATAAATATTCTTATCATCATGCGCATAAATGTCCTGCTCGTATTTACCAGGGTTTTCCATGCCGGTACCTACACAACACCAGTTGGAATTAAATGGTGTGCTGAAGGTTTTAAACCAGCCCGGCTTTGTAGATACATAATAACAAAACATGCCTTCATCATCCAGCGAGGCAAGTATGTGATTGTAAAAGGCACGTTCGTAGTAATCCATATACTTTGTATGGCCTGTAAGTTCGTACAACTCATGGCTTAGCTTGAGCATGTTGTACGTGTTGCAGGTTTCGGAAGAACTCATGCCAATGCGTTGCGATATCTGCGCTGCCGGACCAAAACGTTCATACTCGCTATTGCCACCATTTACCAACGTATGATCTTCGGTTACGATGTCCCAAAACTTAAAGGCAGATCTGCCTGCACTGTCTGCATCGTTGCCCATCCATTCGTACATTCTGCCATAACCAACAAACTGCGGAATTTTTGCATTGGCATGTTGCGGATACAGCATGTCTATTCCCTGTGCAATGGGGTTGGCCATCCGGCGCTGTACAAACTTTTTGGAGAGGGCTGCATACTTTTTATCGCCCGTAATGCCATATACATCTGCAATTACTTCTGCCATACCGCCATGTTCTACATTCAGCACTTCCTGAAACTTTTCTGTTGGAACGGCGTTCACAAAATCATCAATCCAGTTTACATACTTAACCAATACTTCTTTTGCCTTTTGGTTATTGGCTAAAAGATAAGCATCTCTTAAGCCTGCAATATTTTTATGTATTCCATAAAAATAATTTCCGCCATTTACTACCGGAAATTCAGGACCCACGAGCCGGAAGTTGAAGTTGCCTTTCCGCATTTCTTCAAAGGCTTCTTTAAAGCCCGGTCCGTTGAAAACAGCACCTGTTTTTGCGTTCTGCTGGCATAAGGCTAATTCATCAACAATATAATTGATTCTATTGAGCAGTTGCTGGTCTTTGGTAGTGGCATACATAAGGGAGAGAGCAGTAAGATAATGCCCTAAAATATTGCTGCCGCCCCCTTCCCAGCCACCATAGTGCCCCGGTACTTTTGGCTTGAGTCCGGCTGCCTTGCGGTGCCAATACAGGAGGCTGTCGCAATTCCATTGTAAGAGGTAAGCATGGTCTTTATCTTTTGCCTTACGGAACAATGCATCGGTTATCTCTACTTCACCTAATGGAAAAGATTGCACTTTGGGCTTTACCGCTTCAGCAATGGTAAATTTATGAGGTGAATATTGTGCGAAGGAATTAGCAAGGAAAAGGATAGGTGTAATGCAAACAACACCCATCTTAATGATTGTACGGTACTTTTTTGAGCTCGTTTTCAATGGTATGTAATGTTAGATTTTGTAATGATGATTACGCGCCTTAAATATAATGAGAAGTTGGTGTACACCTGTCTTTTATAGGTTAATAGGCATAAGGGATAGGTGGCCTTTGGAAGTTTTTGCCTCTGCTGGTAAAGTACACCGGCAAAGGCGCAAAAGCAATAAAGGAGTTAAAGAGAACTCTCGCAAAAATTGCAGTTTGACGAATAAAAGCCAGCTTTCAACAAAGGTAGTTTCTCTACTGCCCGGTGTGCCCAACCGAACTTAATGCTACTGGTGGATGATACACCTACCATTAAAAAATGTTGTCCAATTACCTATCTTAATTTCTAACTTTTTTCCTACGTTCTTCGGGGTACGCTGCGCTAACACCTGAAGAATGGATTAAACTTCCATATTAAAAAGAGATTTCAAAATTGCAGTAAGCCAAAGCTACCGGCAGGAAGGTGAAGTAAAGCAATCTGTGCCTGGCACATAATCACTATTGATAGCCTATTTATCTTTCTGTAACCCTCAGATTGCTTAAAAGATATTACTTGCTGGCAGCTTTTTTGAAGCATTAACCTGCACAATAAAAGATACAACCTATGAATCTTACCGGCAACACCATTTTGATCACCGGCGGCACTTCAGGCATCGGATTGGCATTGGCCAAGCAACTCAATATGCTAAACAATAAAGTGATTATTTGTGGCAGGAGAGCAGAGCGACTGGAGGAAATAAGGAGAGTGAACGCGGGCATTGTTACTAAGGTATGTGATATAGCCGATGCACAGCAACGTGTAGATTTAACAGAATGGATTTTTCAAAATTATCCCGAAATAAATATACTCATTAATAATGCCGGTGTACAGTTGCACACCGACTTTTTGCGCACCGGCGATCTTGCCAACATACGAAAAGAAACAGAAATCAATTTTATTGCGCCTATTCATTTTATCCAATTATTTACGAGTTATTTATCACGCAAAGAAAGTGCAGCTATCATCAATATTTCATCGGGGCTTGCCTTTGTACCGCTGGCTGTTGCTGCTGTGTATAGTGCCACCAAAGCCGCTATTCATTCGCTTACTTTATCGTTGCGGTATCAGTTGAGAAACACCACGATAAAGGTATTTGAAATAGTACCACCTAGTGTAGATACAGAATTAGGATATGAGCATAGAGAAGATAAAACCAGCACACATGGCGGTATGGATGTAAATGAATTTGCAAGCCAGGTGATTGATGCTTTGCAAAATGATATATATGAAGCTGCTATTGGTACAACAGCCAACCTGCGGGCAAAACCACAGGAGATGTTTGATGTGCTTAACAGATGGTAAATAAAAAGCTCCGAACTGCTAAAAGGTTCGGAGCTTTTTATAAAGTGAGTATTATAAAATAAAATTTATAATAAGCCTTTTACTCTATCAATCACCTGTTGAAAGTTACTGCTGTCTTGTCCGCCAGCGGTAGCCAGCGTTTTTTGTCCGCCACCGCCACCCTTTATCAACGGAGCAATTTGTTCTTTAATAATTTTATTCGCATCTAATCCTTTGCTAAGTAAGCTTTCATCCAAAGCAACTGCAACCGATGCCTTGCTGTTGATACTGGCGCAAAGCACTATTGCACCGTTTGCTTTTTTAGATAGATCGTTAGCTAATTTCTTCAACACATCGGCACTGCTTACCTCTACTGTTCCGCCAATAAAGGTAATGTCGCTAATGGTAGTTGCTTTTTGCAGTAACTCACCTTCCAGGTTGTTCGATAGTTTTGCTTCCAGCGATTCTAATTTTTTCTTTAGTTCACTTTGTTCAGCCAATAAACTTTCAATGCTCTTGCTTAATTGCTTTGGATTTCTGAGTGCAGCTTTTGCAATGTTTAACTCAGCTAATTGTTCATCTACAAAATCCTCTGCGGCTTTACCGGTCACAGCTTCTATGCGGCGTACACCAGCAGCTACTGCGGTTTCATGTTTTATTTTAAAAAAGCCTAACTCGCCGGTGGCACCTACATGCGTACCACCACACAGTTCAATTGAATAACTTGGATCGATTGTTACTACCCGCACCACATCGCCGTATTTCTCACCAAATAAAGCCATAGCACCGGTTTGCATAGCCTCTTCTCTATTCATGTATTTGATGATAACCGGAATATTTTCCCTTATTTTTTCATTTACAATAGCTTCTATTTGCGTAATTTCCTCATCGGTTACTTTGGCAAAATGCGAGAAGTCGAAACGCAGATATTCATTATTTACCAATGAACCTTTTTGTGCTACGTGCGTACCTAATACTTTGCGCAAAGCCGCATGTAATAAATGCGTAGCACTGTGGTGTACCGCAATATCTTGCCTTCGCCCTCTTGGAACAATAGCGGTTACTTCACCACCAATAACAGCAGGAAGTTTTTCCGTAAATTGGATGATTAAATTGTTCTCTTTCTTTGTATCAATAACATCAATTTCTTCATTGCCAAATATCAATTTTCCTTTATCACCAACCTGTCCGCCGCTTTCAGCATAGAAAGGTGTTTTTTGTAATACAATTTGATAAAGGTCTTTACCTTTTATTTTTACTTTTCGATACTGATTTACTCTTGTATTTACTTCTAAGCTATCATATCCAACAAATTCATTTAAAGAATTATCATGTAATAAAACCCAATCTTCTGTATCGATAGCTGTTGCTGCACGTGAACGGTTTTTTTGTTGTTGCAAGGCTTCTTCATAGCCTTGCATATCTACTTCCCAACCTATTTCTTTAGCCATTAATTGAGTAAGGTCTATCGGAAAGCCATAAGTGTCATTTAATATAAAAGCAGAAATACCTCCAATTCTTTTTGTAGGCTCAACCATAAAATGTTTCGGATCAACAATATCATTAAACTTAGCAATTCCTTTCTCCAGCGTTCTTAAAAACGCATCTTCCTCCTCCTTCACTACTTTGCTTACAAAATCCGCCTGCTGTTGCAACTCTGGAAACACCTGCTCAAACTGCTTTGCAATTACAGGTACTAATTGAAACAACAATGGTTGCTTATAATCTAAATAAGAATAATAATAGCGAACTGCACGGCGTAAGATTCTTCGTATCACATAGCCGGCGCCGGTATTAGAAGGTAACTGCCCGTCTGCAATAGTAAAAGCAATGGCGCGGATATGATCGGCCAACACTCTAAAAGCAATGGCCTGCTTGCTATCGCTGCCATCATACTGCTTGCCGGTTATCTTTTCTATTTCCTTTATTGTTCCGCTAAATACATCGGTATCGTAGTTGCTTTGTTTGCCCTGTATCACGCGCACCAGGCGCTCAAAGCCCATTCCCGTATCTACATTTTTAGAGGGCAACAGCTCCAGCGAACCATCTTTCATACGGTTAAACTGGATGAATACATTATTCCAAATCTCAATCACCTGCGGATTGTCGGCATTCACTAAAGTAGCACCATTTACCCTTTTTCGCTCTTCATCGCTGCGGCTATCAAAATGTATTTCGCTCGAAGGTCCACAGGGACCGGTATCGCCCATCTCCCAAAAATTATCCTTTTTATTGCCCAATAAAATCCGCTCTTCCGGCACATACTTTTTCCATTCGTTAAAGGCTTCTTCGTCTTTTTTCAGGCCTTCTTTTGCATCCCCTTCAAAAATAGTTACATACAAGCGGTCCTTATCCAGTTGATACACTTCTGTCAATAATTCCCAGCTCCACGCAATAGCTTCTTTTTTAAAATAATCGCCAAAGCTCCAGTTGCCCAACATTTCAAACATGGTGTGGTGGTAGGTATCTACGCCTACTTCTTCCAGGTCGTTGTGCTTGCCGCTTACACGCAGGCATTTTTGCGTATCTGCAATGCATTTATGTTCGGGTGTTTTGTTGCCTAAAAAATAATCTTTAAACTGGTTCATGCCCGCGTTGGTAAATAAAAGTGTCGGGTCATTTTTTACCACAATTGGCGCCGAAGGCACAATCGTGTGACCTTTGCTTTTAAAAAAATTAAGAAATGCTTGTCGTATTTCGGAAGAAGTCATAGAAAATATATCTTTTAAAATGCCGTTATCTTTGAATGATTTGAAAACGGCCGGCAAAGGTAGGAATTAGGGGTGAGGAATACGTATAGATAACAGGTGCCGGGTGACAGATGGCAGCTTAATAAATATGTTTTAGCATATACAAAAGGTAAGTATCGTGTTTCTTTAACGGTCGTCTAACAACTATCGTCTGTCAACTGCGCTTAGTTTGCAGCTTCTCAAAAACTATGAAAAAAATCAAATATTTCTATAATACGCATACACTACGCTACGAAAAGCTGGTAACGCCGTTGCGGGTAAAACTGCTGCGCGTGTTTGCTTTTCTGGCAACGGTAGTAGTATCAGCGGCTATTATTGTGGCTATTGCTTTTAAATATATACAATCTCCAAAGGAAAAGTTACTTCAACAGCAAAATGAAGACATGCGCGAAGATTATGCAGTGCTTAGCCAGCAATTACAACAATTACAGCAACAAATGGCAGAACTGGAAAACCGCGATAACAATGTATATCGCGCCATCTTTGAGGCACAGCCGATACCTGATAGTGCACGCCTGAAAGCCATAGAAAAAACCAAAGAAGTAAAACTGGTGCAAAGCATGAGCGAAGATGCGCTGGTAAAAAGCATTACCGGACAGGTAAATACGTTGGCAAAACGCATTGCCTACCAGCAAAAGAGCTATGATGATATTAGCGACATGGTGAAAAACAAGGAGCAGTTGCTGGCTGCCATTCCTGCCATACAGCCGGTAAGCAATAAAAATTTAACGCGTATTGCCTCAGGCTTTGGCTATCGTATAGATCCGGTGTATAAAGTAACCAAATTACATGCGGGGCTTGACTTTGCCGCACCTGTGGGCACGCCTATTTATGCTACTGCCAACGGCACTGTAAAGGAAGCGAGCTTTAACGAAGGGGGATATGGCAACCACGTGGTTATCAATCACGGCTATGGTTACGAAACGTTGTATGGACACATGGTGCGCATCAAAGTGCGGGCAGGAAAAAAAGTAAAGCGCGGCGAAGTGATTGGCTGGGTGGGCAGCACCGGCAAAAGCACTGGCCCGCACTGCCACTACGAAGTGCATAAATACGGTACCCCCGTTGATCCGGTGTATTTCTTTTATAACGATTTAACACCGGAACAATACGACCGTTTGTTGAAGCTGGCATCGGCGAGCAACCAGAGCTTTGATTAGCCCTCATTCCCTGTATCCTTCTCCACAGTGGGGAAGGGAACATACTTACAATAACTTCAAAGTATTTGGTAGCAGTTGAAAACATTTGCGGTGTTTTGTTTTTTATGGAACAGGCTATAGTGCTGTTATTGGCTGTTGGCGTGTCACTCACTGCAACACCTGTGCGCACCTTGTCATTGCGAGCGACAGCGAAGCAATCTGTTAATAGTTTAAACCAATATTTATGACTTATTGAGCGCTTTATCAAAAAGCATATAAGTTCAACCCATTGCAGGCTTATTTTAATTTTGCTACTGTCCACAGATTGCTTCGCTGACGCTCGCAATGACGAAAAATACAGACATTATTCAGTTTAAATACGGTAATCTGATTGCATTAGCTTAGTGCATAGTTCAGACTTACGAATTACACAAGCATTCTCCAACCCACTCAACTTTTCTTACTTTAGCCCCTACAATTCACAAGGCTACCCATGCAGTTCAACAGGAAAAACTTTACTAACGATCAGCTTATTGCTATTTATAAACTACTGTTATTACCCCGGCTAATAGAAGAAAAGATGCTGGTGCTGCTGCGGCAGGGTAAGATCAGCAAATGGTTTAGCGGCATTGGCCAGGAAGCAATTGCCGTAGGCTGCACCTATGCCATGCAGCCGGACGAGTGGATTATGCCACTGCATCGGAATTTGGGTGTTTTTACTACCCGCAATATGCCATTGCGCAAGCTGTTTATGCAATGGCAGGGCAACAAAGAAGGCTATAGCAAAGGGCGCGAAAGGAGCTTTCATTTTGGTATTAAAGATTACTATATCTGCGGCATGATTTCGCACCTGGGTCCACAACTCGCAGTAGCCGATGGCGCGGCTTTAGCTTATAAATTAAGAAATCAAAATAAAGCATCACTCGCATTTACCGGCGATGGTGGCACGAGCGAAGGCGATTTTCACGAAGCCCTGAATGTGGCTGCTGTGTGGAACCTGCCGGTCATTTTTTTAATAGAAAACAACTACTATGGCTTAAGCACCCCGGTAACGGAACAATACCGTTGCGAGCATCTGGTGGATAAAGCCAAAGGCTATGGAATACAGGGCATTCGCATAGATGGCAATAATATATTGGAAGTGATAGAAGCCATTACCAATGTGCGTAAAAATTGTATTGCACAGCAAAAGCCTTATTTGGTAGAATGTGCCACCTTTCGTATGCGTGGGCACGAAGAAGCCAGCGGCACTAAATATGTACCACAGGAAATGCTGGATGAATGGAGCAAAAAAGACCCGATAAAAAGCTATGAAAACTTTTTGCTGAAAGAGGGCATATTAAAAGAGAAAGAGGTATTGATAACACGTGCCGACATCAAGCAATACATAGAAGATGAATTACAGCAAGCCATGAATGCGCCCCAAATTATACCCAGCACCAGCGAAGAATTAGCTGATGTATATGCACCTTATACACAAGGTAACTGGCAAACGGATGTAATATTGATTGGTAATGCTTCATCCGGCACCGTTGTCAATGAGTTATTTGCTGAAAAGCGGTTTATTGATGCGATTAAAGAAGGCTTACGGCAAAGTATGCAGCAGCATCCCAATTTGATTTTGATGGGGCAGGATATTGCAGAATACGGCGGCGCTTTTAAAATAACCGAAGGTTTTGTATATGAGTTTGGCAAAGACCGCGTGCGCAATACACCGCTGTGCGAAAGTGCCATAGTTGGCACTGCTTTAGGCTTAAGTCTGGAAGATTTTAAAAGTGTGATGGAGATGCAGTTTGCCGATTTTGTAACGGCAGGCTTTACGCAAATTGTAAATAACCTTGCCAAAATACATTACCGCTGGGGGCAATATGCTGATGTGGTAATTCGTATGCCAACGGGTGCGAGCGTGGGTGCAGGTCCTTTTCATAGTCAAAGCAACGAAGCCTGGTTTGTGCATACACCCGGTTTAAAAGTGGTGTATCCATCCACACCGATGGATGCCAAGGGATTATTGATTGCAGCTATTAACGATCCCAATCCGGTTCTGTTTTTTGAGCATAAAGGCTTGTATCGGAGCATTAGCGGTGAAGTACCTGTGGAATATTACGAAGTAGAAATTGGTAAAGCCCGGCATGTGCAGGAAGGTAGCGACATTAGCATCATTACCTATGGTTTGGGTGTGCATTGGGCACTGGAATATGCCCAACAGCATACCGATATTTCTTTTGACATTCTTGACTTGCGCACCTTATTACCTTTAGATTACGAAGCTATACAAACATCGGTAAAACGCACCGGCAAAGTGCTGGTGCTGCACGAAGACACACTTACCGGTGGTATTGGTGGCGAAGTGGCGGCTTGGATTGCAGAACATTGTTTTCAACTATTAGATGCGCCGGTATTGCGTTGTGCTTCGTTGGATACACCAGTGCCGTTTAACATCAAACTGGAAAAGAACTTTTTAGCCAGCGCAAGACTGGACGGAAAAGTGCAGCAGTTGATGGCGTATTAATAAGGAAAGCGCAAGATACAAGAAGCAGGAGCTAAAACACAAGAATCAAGATGTAAGGAATAAGGTTAAAAGCCAGGCTGTAAAAAGCAAATTCAACCATCCATTTTCGTGTCTCATGCCTTTGTGGAAAATAATTTTAAACACATTTATGCAAATACAACGAGTAGATAACAGTACGCTTTATTTAGTAGCAGCATTATTTGATCAATACAGAGTCTTCTATCATCAGCCATCCGACATTCAATTGGCGAGGCAATTTTTACAACAACGATTATCCGGTAATGAATCTGTGATTTTTGTGGCATTGGATAATCAAAACGGCAAAACGATTTCGGCCGGCTTTACGCAATTATATCCGTTGTATTCATCGGTGCGTACACAAAAGAATTGGATATTGAACGACTTGTATGTAGAAGTTATGTACAGAAAACAAGGTGTTGGCAGAAAGTTAATTGAAGCTGCTCTGCAGTTTGCTAAAGAAGCAGGCGCCACATTTATTCAGTTGGAAACCATGCAGCATAATATTACTGCGCAACGTTTATACGAAGCAATGGGTTTTGAACAATACAATCCTTTTGAGGATGAACTGGTGTATAAAATAAAGGTTTAAGGTTGAGATAAAATAGATCTTAAATAATAAGTTATAATTGCACTTTGTTTACATTACTGCACATAGTATATACTCCAAGGTTGGCGCCTATTACGTGGTATAAGCTTTATTATTTAGCAGGCTCTGATTGTAGGAGCCGATCGACGCGTTTATCTCTTTTTGCAGGTGTTGCATTTATCCATACAACTCTTTTTTTGAAAGCTCATTTTGCTGTTGCGAAACTCTCAAAAATTTTCTGATTAAAATTTTCCAGCGCAGCGGTCCATCCTCTATATATTCCCAGGTAAAAGTTTCACCTTTCTTAGCTACCAACTGGTAATAAAGCGGTTTAAGGTCGTCATCATTCAGTATATAAAAACCATCCTCCGGCTGTAGTGCATTGAAGCAACGGAATATAGTTGGGTGCTTAAATTTTGGTTCTAAATGTGTGACATTTAATTCAAGAAAAGAGGGATATCCGGGTTCCTTTATCTGCTTCTTCTGTTCTATCTCCTGTACTTGCATATAACTATATATTTAGTTTTAAAGATTTGATATAAAAAGAAGGGCACGCCTGTTTTTTGCAGGCTGCAGCAAACAACACGATTGCACCCATTACCAGTATCAATGTATTGTAAAAGAGCAGTTTACTTACCGCCGGTAAATACAAAACATACATGGCTGCAAGTCCTTGCGCTGCCAATAAGATTTCATTAATAGTAATGCCTACTGCAAAAGTGACAAGTCCGGTTAGGCTAATGCGATTATCGTGTGGAACAATGTTTTTATCTGCCAGTATCCCCAGTAAATACATACTTACAAAAGATAGAAAAACAAGATGCAGGTAGCCAATGATAATGGGACGGAGCCCTAAAGCTAATTGCCCTACATGCGGATGTAGTATAAAAAAAGGTAATATTACTTTTAAGATATAGGCTGCAACAGCCAACGTATATAGCCACCTGCAAATAGCTGGCAGTTTTGTAAATGCATTACGTCCGTTTTTGTAAAGCAGCAGCACAAAAAAATACAACGAGATAGCCTGCAGTATGGCAGTAATTGCCATAACAACTGTGACTGTTTCAGGCCGATGCTGCCACAGCATGGTATAAAAGTAAGATGGGACACAGGTAACTGCAAGCAACAGAAAGAATGCACGCTCAGTTCTGAAATTAAATGCAGGACTTTGCTCCAGTTTCTTTATCAGAAAAGCCAGTGTTGCAAACGTAAACCAGCCGCTGTACTGAAAATGCAGAAAGAAAAGCAAGGCATTTTGAGACCAATAAACATTGCTAACATGGAGCGCCATAATGATGGCAAGCGCATAAGGCCCCAGCGAAGAAAGCAGCATAAAAAATAAAGCTGCTTTTACAAATTTTATACTCTCGTTTTTGCTGCTGGCAGCCGGAAGTGTTTTAAATATTTTATAAGCAAATACATAAGACAACCACAAGCCAGCGGTAGAAAGTGCAATGGAAATAGCGCCATATCCTTCCCACGCAAAAGAGAAAATCATGGCATGATTTACCACTGTAGAAACGAGGAAAAACCGGTTCCAGAATCGTGTGGACTTTTTATAATCGTGAGTAAATTCATCGACAATCAACACTTGCAGCAGGAACCCTATCCAGCCGTTAAAAGCGAAATGAGAATGAGCATGCAATATATTTTTCTGCTCCAACACAGGAAACGGAAAATTCATTTTATAGCGCATCAACAAGCCCAGCAAAGCCAGTACAACAAGGTTGAACAACGCTACCTGGTACCACTTTTTCATAAGGGGCAAAGAGACAACATACGATGATAACCTTTTATGATTTGAATCACTTACTATCAACTTTTCTGCTATGTTATCCATCCGCCGTACCTCATGATGTAGCATGGGCAAGTTCGTGTCTATCGTTTCTGCAATTTTCATATCCATTATGCAGTTTGCATGTCATCTGTCTTATTACGATAGGTGCAAACGTAGGGCTGCCCCTCCGGTAATAACCTGAGCAAAAATGAAAGGGGACATGATTGTAATCAGGGATTAAACAATTTGCATCTTATTTATTCTACAGTTAAAGCCGTGTGCTATATCTTGTGCCTTGTACTTGCCTTCTTGTATCTTACCACTTGATTCTTACTCCTTTTATCTTTGCTGCTTGCCACAACATTTACATATCATTTGCCTCAATGTACCTTATCCGGTAGATTTTGGTGCGATGTACGATTTGTTTTACAAATTGCCTGCATTGCAGCAGGCGGGTATTGCTGTGCATTTACACTGTTTTACTTACAATCGCAGCCCGCAAAAGGAATTAGAGAAGTATTGTGCATCGGTGCATTATTACCCACGTAAAACGGGTATTAGCGGCATTAGTTTTACACTGCCATATATTGTTGCAAGCAGAAGAAGTGCAGACTTGTTTCAAACTCTGTTAAAAGATGATTATCCTATTTTAATAGAAGGCGTGCATTGCACGTATCCATTACTGGATAAGCGTTTTAGTAATCGCAAACTGTTTGTACGGTTGCACAATGTAGAGTACCGCTATTACTATCATTTATATAAAAACACTACCTCTCTTTTTAAGAGATTATACTATTTGGCAGAAAGCTTTTTGCTAAAAAACTATGAACGCCGCATTGCTAATAAAGCATCTGCTTTTTGGACAGTTTCTTATAAAGATGCGAATGTGTACAGGGGAATTTTTAATTGTAAAAATGCGGGCTATCTGCCTTTGTTTTTACCGCCATGGCAAGTAGCCGGAAAATTAGGCACAGGCACATATTGCATCTATCACGGCAATCTGGAGGTGGAAGAAAATGAACAGGCTGCTACCTGGCTGATAAAAAAAGTATTTATCAATTTGGATATACCTTTAATTGTTGCCGGAAAAAATCCAACACAATGTTTAGTACAAGCGGCTGCACGCACTAAAAACGTTCAAATTATTGCCAATCCTTCTTCTGCCGGGATGGACAATTTGATTATGGATGCACACATACAAGTATTACCATCTTTCAATACAACCGGCATTAAAATAAAACTCTTAAATGCTTTGTATAATGGCAGGCATTGTATAGTAAACAATGCAGCAATAGAAGACACCGGCTTGGAAGGGCTTTGTCACATTGCAAACACCGCCAGCGATATGCAGCAGTTAGTTAAAGCATTATTTACACAACCATTTACACAGGCAGAACTGGATAAAAGAAAAGCAGTGCTGTATAACCATTTCAATAATGCGGCAAGCGCACAACAAATCAGGAGGCAGATTTGGGGTGACTTTTTGAATTGAGGGAATTGAAGAAAATAATGTTGATAATGGATTCCCTTGCGCCTTAGCGCCTCCGCGGTTTCCCTTCATTCTTTGTACAACTTCGTGGCTTAGTGTCTTTGTGGCTCCCCAAAACAAAGAACCCCGCCTTCACCAGAAAGCAGGATTCCTTTTTGCCGAGACTATAACCAAATTTATATAGAAAACCGGGATAACAGGATATTAGGTATGGTCATATTGTTTTCCAGTATTACCGCGGTTTTTGCGGGTGTTGCCGGCGTGGATGGAATAGTGTCCCTATTTTTCCTTAGTACACTATCCAGTTGCTGCAACTCGCGGCGCTTTTGCTCACGCTGCTCTTCCAGTTGCTGGCGCTGCCTGTCAAAATCCTGTAGGTCCGGTTGAATAGTATCATTATTATTTTCTTCATTATCATTATCTACTTTGCCATCCACTCTTTTCAGCCCGTCGTTGGTCATCAGGTATTCTACATTAAACTCCCAGGGATAGCCATAGTCGGCATCGTTGTTCCAGCGCCAGTCGTCTGCATCGTTGTGCCAGCCAAAGTGCAGCCTGCCTTCCCATCCGCCCACATTGTTATCTATTTTTATTCTTTTACCCACCGGCACGGCTATGCTGAGGATTACAGACTGGTTTCTGAACTTTTCGTCTTGAGAGATGCCAATGCCTCTCGGTACCCAAAGGGTAGAGTCTTGCTGAGTAACGGGATAATTAATGCGGCTGGCCAATTCATTTGCTTTTTCCCTTGAAACACCATTGCTGTTCTTAGCCATTTGTATTGCAAAGCTGTCGTTGTTTGCTTTTATTATTTGCACCGATACATTATTGATGTACATGGTGTCTTCATCTATTCTTGCAAATGGTTCCAGCTTTAACCATTCAAAACGGTTGTACAGCACATTGGGTCTGGCAGCTTTTACTTCCAGCTTATCTACTGTTGGGTTGCTGAGCGGTACAGTTTGAATGTTATGATTATTCTCGTAATAAAAATCATTGGCAACAGAAGTGATTAAACCAATCACACATATTAAACCGAGTATCCATAAGGATAAGAAAGCAGTGCGGATAACACCTGAATTGTTGTGTACCCTGGCTATGCGGCGGATAATACTGGTAATGATAGCAATCACCGGCACCCAAATGAATAACAGCGAGCCCCAGGCAAAGATGGTTTGCCAGCCATCGTGCAAAATATAGCCCTTCAAAGGCAGGAGGCCAAATACTGCCACACCCAAACCAAACAAGGCACTTACAATGGCAAATAAGATAGCACCAATAATAAAGTAAACGAAGATCTTAATTAACAGTGCAAGTGCATTGCCCAAACCTCGTCCACTGCGACGGGCTGTTTTGCCTACTTCGCCGCCAAAGCGCTTGCCGGTTTGTTGAGCAAAGTCAGCTGCTTCTTTACCAAACTTAGAGACACGCTCCCCCACGCCTTTCATTTCTTCGCTAATGTTATTTTTAATGGAATTAATATCTACTTTTTCGCCCTTCATTTCCAGCCGTTCGCTGGTCGTTTTTGCCTCGGGCAATACCAGCCACAGGATAATATAAATAATAGTGGAAGCGGGGCTAAAAGAAAAGCTCAGGAAATTGGGGAAGTCAAAAGCGCCCCAGTGATTCCATCTAAAGAAGAAAGAAAAGAACGGAATGAGGAAAAGCACTCTCGGGATCCATGCATTTACCCCAAAATAATAGCCCAAACCACTGCACACGCCAGCGATGATTTTATTATCCGGGTCGCGCAGCAAACGCTTTTTAGCAGCGCCCAACACTGTAGAAGCTGTACTCGGCACAGCTACCCACAATACTAAATACACAATAAAGCCAAAGCCAAAACCGAAAGCAAATATGATAAAGAGGATGCGTACGATCAGCGGATCTATACCAAAATAATGGCCAATACCACTGCACACACCGGCTATTACCTTGTCGTTTTCGGAACGGTATAAGCGTTCACCTTTGGTGTAGGTGTAGTTGCTGCGTCCGCTTTCTTCATACACCTTGCTTTTTACTTTTTCTTCTTCGCCGTCAAAGTCTTCGGGGCGGCCAATGCTGGCTATAATAGCTTCCACATCGGCATCGGTAATGCAGGTGTTGCCTTTTTTGAGTGTTTCGCCCATCAGCTCGGCTATACGGCTTTCTATATCATTTATAATTTCGTCACGACCTTCTTCATCCCTGAAGTAGCGGCGCAAACTGTCCACATATTGTTGTAATAGGTCGTAGGCGGTTTCTTCTATCGGTATCACTCTCCCCTGAAAGTTGATGTTGATTACCTTTTTCATTTATAAAATATGTTTAAGTGGTTATAGTTGATGGTTTTCTTCTCCGTTTTGCTGCGTCAGCGTATGTACGGCATCTGCCAGCTCCTTCCAGGTGCGTTCCAGTTCGGCATAAAAGGAAAGCCCCTCGTCGGTCATAATAAAATATTTGCGGGGCGGGCCGCTTATGCTTTCTACCCAGCGATAGGTGAGATAGCCTGCATTTTTTAGCCTTGTAAGCAGCGGGTACAGCGTACCTTCCAGAATTTGCAGGTTGGCGGTTTTCATTTTTTCCACTATATCACTCGGGTACACTTCACCTTGTTTTATAATTGATAAAATGCAAAACTCCAGCACTCCCTTGCGCATCTGGCTTTGTGTGTTTTGTATATCCATTGTTGAGGAGTTTATTGGTTAATGACAACACAAAGATATAGTATAAAGCAGCTACTATGCAACACATAGTAGCTGCTTTTTTAAGGTAATTTGCTTAGGAAAGAAATATACAAAACTATGTCTATTGATAATCAGTAGGTTATAAAATCATAAGGATTTTCAAAAAGGATAAACGGTAAAATAAGTTGATGAAGTAAATCTATTTATTTGGCAGTTTTGTACCACTACTCTGCTTTAGCCAGTGATATCCCATAATTTTAGGCCTTGATTGATGCTATATGAAATACAATCTGATACTTGTTTTTGCTGCCTGCGTATTATATCATAGCGTTTCAGCACAAAAAAGAGAAGCCGCTACTTATCCCGATTCTATTCCCGTTGCCGGTATTATCAACAATTTGTCCGACTCGGCACTGCTTGATGTGGTGCAGCGGCAAACCTTCCGGTATTTCTGGCATTATGCGCACCCGGTAAGCGGACTCGCCAGGGAAAGAGACAATACAGTACGGGGAGAATATTATTGGGATTTCATTAACGAAGCTTATGACGAGCCTAACCTGAGTACCCACACTTACGGACCCGAAGCTTGTGCTATTGGCGGAACGGGTTTTGGCATTATGGCCACCATTGTAGCCGTTAACCGGGGCTGGATTGGAAGAGATACGGCAGTAAAGCGCCTGAAAAAAATGGTAGAATTTCTCTTGCATGCCGATAGCTATCATGGCATCTTTCCGCACTTCATGAATGGGACTACCGGCAAAACCATCCCTTTTGGCAGGCTGGATGATGGGGCTGATATTGTTGAAACCTCTTACCTGCTGATGGGGTTTTTATGCGCCCGCGAATATTTTAATGCAAATACAGAACTGGAAAAATACCTCCGCAACCGGATTAACCAATTGTGGCAAACTGCCAACTGGAACTGGCATACCGCTAACAGTAATGCTATGCTTTACTGGCACTGGAGCCCCTGGAACGACTTTGACATGAATTTTCCTATACGCGGCTGGAACGAATGCCTCATAACTTATATTATGTCTGCCTCTTCGCCTGTACATCCTATTGCTCCGGAGGTTTATTTTAATGGCTTTGTCAATAGTACTTCCTATATTAATGACAAGACTTACTATGGTATAAAGCTTCCATTAGGGTTCGAATATGGCGGTCCGCTTTTCTTTGCCCACTATACATTTCAGGGAATAGACCCGCACGGATTAAAAGACTGGCATACCGACTATTGGGAGCAGAATACGAATCATACCCTCATTAACCGGGCATACTGTATAGATAATCCTAAAAAATATAAGGGTTATGGCGAAAACTGCTGGGGCTTAACGGCAGGCGACAGCTATAAAGGTTATGTAGCACACTGCCCGCAGGAAGATCTTGGCGTTATTCAGCCTACTGCGGCCTTGTCTTCTTTCCCATACACACCGGAGTATAGTATGCAGGCACTCCGGCATTTTTATTACGATTTGGGCGATAAGATATGGGGCGAATACGGCTTTGCCGATGGCTTTAGCGAAACACATAACTGGTATGCCAAAACACACCTGGCAATTGATGAGGGACCTATTGTGGTAATGATAGAAAACTACCGTACTGGCCTGCTTTGGAAGCTGTTTATGAGTATCCCGGATGTACAAAATGGCTTAAAGCGATTAGGGTTTAAAAGTCCGTATATAAAATAAGTAAGCATCCGATCTTTAAGCTAATTGTTATGTTAAATATGACCCTTTATCAGGAAGCCAGCCCTTCTTCCGTAGGGCCGTTTGCTTATAGATATGCTTTATATAAATTTATATTCACTACTTATTTTTATCTGCTACTCATTACGTATGTGAAAAACAGGCTGTCTTAAACAATACTTATATAACCGCCTTTTCCTTATTTTTTATAACCGCCTTTTCCTTATTTTTGATGTTTCACTTTCATTCATGCAGCAGCCCCAGCGCAAAATCATCAACGATCCTGTATATGGCTTTATCACCATCAGCAGGCAGCTTATCTTCGATATTATTGCGCATCCTTATTATCAGCGGTTGCGGCGCATACAGCAAATGGCGCTTGCCAACTATGTGTATCCCGGTGCGGTGCATACGCGTTTTCATCATTCCATTGGCGCTTACCACCTTATGTGCCAGGCAATTACCGAGCTGTGCAATAAAGGCATAGAAATTACCGAAGAAGAGAGCGAAGCAGCAAAAGCTGCCATCCTGCTGCACGATATTGGGCATGGCCCTTACTCGCACGCGCTTGAAAATGTACTTGTTCCATCTGCCGGTCACGAAGCAATTGGCTTGCAGATTATGCACAAGATGAATGAGGATCTGGATGGGCGGCTCTCCCTCGCCATTGACATTTTTACCAACCGATACCACAAAACCTTTCTCCACAGCCTCATCAGCGGGCAGTTGGATATGGATAGAATGGATTACCTTACGCGTGATTCTTTTTATACCGGCGTAAGCGAAGGCGTAATTGGCTACGACCGCATTTTAAAAATGCTCATCGTGCACAATGGCGAGCTGATGATTGAAGAAAAAGCCATTTACAGTGCCGAAAAATTTTTAATTGCCCGCCGCCAGATGTACTGGCAGGTGTATTTGCACAAAGCGGTACTTGCCGCCGAAAAAATGCTGAAAAAAACAGTGCAGCGGGTAAAAGATATCTGGCAGCCGGATGATACCTTGCTCCAAACGGGCTCATCTTTAGACCTTTTTTTGGCTTCAGACGGACATACGCCACCCGACTTTATTGATGCTTTTTGCAGTATTGATGATACGGATGTAATGTTTGCCATTAAACGCTGGAGCCGCCATTCCGACGAGGTATTATCTATTTTAAGCAATGGATTGCTCAACCGCCGGCTGCTAAAGTGCACGCTGCAAAATATACCGGTGGATAGCGGATTGGTGATTGCAGCCCGCCGGTTAGCGGCTAAGCGGCTGTGCATCAGCGAAGAAGCAGCAGCTTATCTGGTATTCTCGGGCAACGCAGAAAATACGACCTACAAAATAGGCAATGAACACATTGATATTTTATTTAAAGACGGCAACGTAAGAGAAATTTCACAAGTTGATAACCCGTTAATTCATCCAACCCTATCTATGCCTGTCAAAAAATTCTACTTTTGCCAACTAAGATAACGGTTGTTAGTCTAATAACAATTTTAAACTACTATATGCAGTTCAGCGCAGCGCAAATAGCTATGATGATTGGCGGTGAGGTAGAAGGCGATGCCAACCTCGCAGTAAGCTCGTTTGGGAAAATTGAAGAAGCACAGAAAGGGCAACTTGCTTTTTTGGCTAATCCTAAATACGAAGAGTTTATTTATACTACCAAGGCGTCAATTATTATTATCAATAAAAGCTTCGAGCTAAAGCAGCCGGTTGCTGCAGCCCTTATCCGTGTGCCCGATGCGTATTCTGCTTTTGCAGCCCTGCTACGCAAGTACCAGGAAATAATGACACAGCAGCTTACCGGCATTCAACAACCTTCGTATATTTCGCAGTCTGCGCTGCTGGGCGAAACGGTGTATGTAGGCGCTTTTACTTATATTGGCGAAAATGTGCAGATAGGTAATAATGTAAAATTGTTTCCAGGCGTATTTCTCGGCAACAATGTGCGCATTAGCGATAATACAGTTTTATATGCCGGTGTAAAAATTTACAACGATTGTGTGGTTGGTAAAAATGTAACCATCCATGCGGGCGCGGTAATTGGCGCCGACGGTTTTGGTTTTGCGCCGCAGGCAAACGGTACATACAAAAAAATACCGCAGATTGGCAACGTGGTAATAGAAGACTTTGTAGAAATTGGCTGTAATACTTGTATAGACCGCGCAACGATAGGCTCCACTATTATTCATACAGGAGCCAAGCTGGACAATTTGATACAGATAGCGCATAATGTAGAGATTGGCTGTAATACGGTAATTGCAGCGCAGGCCGGCATTAGCGGCAGCACCAAAGTAGGTAATAATGTAGTAGTAGGTGGGCAAGCGGGTATTGTAGGCCACCTGCACATTGCCGATGGCAGCAAAATAAATGCGCAGAGCGGCGTTACCAAATCTATCAAAATACCAAATGTTGCGGTTACCGGTTCTCCGGCATTCGATTATACTTCTGCTTTGCGCAGCCAGGCGGTAATGCGCAACCTGCCGGATTTAGAAAAACGTATTGCGGAATTGGAAAAACAAGTACAGCAATTAACGGGTGCACAGGTAAATGCATAATATTTGCTTATAAACCCCCGTACAGCACGATTTGCTTTTGCCATTGGGTAAAAGCAAGATTCTTATAGAGCAGGCATTAATGCTGTTATGGGGTTGAAGTTGCATCTGTTTCCAACAGATGGCGGCTGTTCCCTGCCGGGCGGCAGGATTATTTACCAATAAAAATGAAAATGTAAGTCATCTTACTTTCATTTTCACCTTTCCTTTTACTTATATTATACGATGGACAGAACAGAAATTATTTATCTTGTTTTTGGTATTGCTTTATTGTTGGCACTGGTTTTTGATTTAGGCATTATCAGCAAAAAAAATACAACTATTACAGTAAGAAAGGCGCTGCTGCAAACCATATTTTGGGTAGGTTTATCTTTAGCGTTCTGGGCTTTTATATGGATAGAAAAAGATGCAGTTGTAGCTACTAAATACATCAGTGCGTACCTGATGGAATGGAGCCTGAGCATAGATAATGTATTTGTATTCATTCTCATTTTTTCATTTTTTAAAATACATGAACAGGATATTGCCCGCGCTTTGCTGATAGGTGTTTTACTGGCTATTTTCCTGCGCATTATTTTTATTGCTGTAGGCATTGGCATTATTAATCAGTTTCATTGGGTGCTATATATTTTTGGCGTATTTCTTTTATATACCGGCATTAAGCTTTTCTTTCAAAAGCATGATGAAGAATATAAGCCACAGGAATCAGGGCTTTATAAATTAATGACGAAAGTCTTTAGAGTAACGCATGTTTATTACCCCGGCAAATACATTATTAAAACAAACGGAAAAGCATTTTTTACTACTTTGTCGCTTGTGGTGTTGATGCTTGCCGGTACCGATATTTTATTTGCTTTAGACAGCATACCCACGGTTGTATCCCTGGTACGCGAGCGGGCTGACGTGCCTTTTCAGCCGGATGATATTATGGTCATTTATTCCAGCAATATATTTGCAGTTTTAGGTTTACGAAGTTTGTTTTTTATGTTGCGCGGCGCTGCTAATGAGTTTAAATACTTGCAGCAGGGCATTGCTGCGGTACTGGTATTTATTGGTGTAAAAATGCTGATAGAATCCTACGTGCACATTTCTATTTACATATCGCTCGCAGTTATTGTAGTTTGTATTGCAACTTCTATTGTATATTCTAAAATAAAGAGAACACAAAAGCAGCATAAGAAAAAATTTTAACAAGCTTGTTATAGCATGATTATACAACAATTATAATACTTTAACAGCAGCCAAATTATTTATATTACAGGCTGGCACTGTTTTTAAACTTAGCCATGCCACAAGCAGAAGAGGAAGTATGAACCCAAGAAAAATTATGTACCTCGTCAATCCTATTTCGGGTACAGGCAAAAAAGAGTTATTAGTTAATAATATAAAAAAACAAACTGCTGCACGGGGCATTGCTTACGAGGTAGCATATACAACAGCCAGTGGAAACTATACTTTGCATAAGGAAAAAATTGTAGAAGAACATTTTACAGATGTAGTAATTATTGGCGGCGATGGTACGGTTAACCAGGTGGTTAATAATTTTCGTGATATTCCCGATTTGCAATTTGGCATTATTCCCTTAGGCAGTGGAAACGGGCTGGCGTATGCTGCCGGCATTTCCAAAAAACCCATGCAGGCGCTCCATCTTATTTTTGATGGCACTGCTAAATATACCGATGCGTTTACTATTAACAACTATTTTTCGTGTATGCTCAGCGGCATTGGCTTTGACGCAAAAGTAGCGCATGATTTTGCTGCCAGTGCCAGCCGTGGTTTGTTTACTTACACGCAGCAAAGTCTCATCAATTTTTTTAAAGCGCAGCCTTACCAGTTTGAAGTAATAATAGACGGCTTTTCTTTTTTTACCGATGCTTATTTTATCTCTATTGCCAACAGCAACCAGTTTGGTAACAATGTAACCATAGCACCACAAGCCAGCCTCAACGATGGCTTGCTGGATATTGTGATAGTGCAAAAAATGCACAAGGCACGCCTGCCTTTTGCTGTGCTGCAGCAAATACGCGGTAACAATAAGTTGCAACAGATGGTAGAAGATATGTCAAAAAAAAATATTTTATACTTCCAATCACCTTGCATTACCATCCGCAATCTTAAACATGCTCCTTTTCATATAGATGGTGAGCCAACAGAAACAAGTGAAGAATTTAAAGCTTCTATTATAAAAGATTGCTTTAAACTCATTCAACCATAGAGGACTGTTAATTGAATATTGTTAATCTTCAATTATGCAATGTTAATACAGGCATGTATTAGAATACAGTAAGAAAACACCTGATAATGTTTTCTTTTTGCAGGCAGTCAGAAGTGCAATTATGAAATATTTAGCGTGTAACTCACTACAACTTAAGAATGCAAGTTGCATTTAAACAAATGTGTTTTTTGACCCTCACAGTATCATAAATTATTCTCTGACAAACATTAAGGGAAAGCTATAAAAGCATACAAATTTGCTCAGTTAAAATTTATTTATCTCCCTTCTTCAGGCATCACCAAAAACCAATAAATAATAACAAAGTAACTGTCTTTAATCTCCAAATCCTATCTATTTTACAATATTCCGGCCCAGGCTTCCACCATTCCGGTAATCCTTGAATCCCAAAAATCCCGGTCAAAATCCCGGTTCACACATTACTTTTGCTGCCATTGAATTTATAACAGAATTATATTATTATATATAAAATGCGGCAGTTGTGCCGGCTTGCTATTTAAACAAAACAAATGAAAGCGAACTTCAATCCCGATAAGCAACATACGCTGGAAACTTCGGTAAGTATTAGCGGCAAAGGCTTGCATACCGGTATATTGGTAGATATGACTTTGAGTCCTGCAAGTGCCGGCTTTGGCATACAATTTCAGCGTATTGACCTGCCGCACCAGCCAATGATTAAAGCCGATTGTGACCTCGTAACCGACACTGCCCGTGGTACTACACTGCAGGTTGGAGATGCCAAAGTGAGTACCGTAGAGCACCTGCTGGCAGCGCTGGTGGGTATGGGCGTGGATAATGTGCTGATAGAATTGAATGCACCCGAAGTGCCCATTATGGATGGCAGCAGCCAGCCCTTTGTAGAGCTGATAGAAGAAGCTGGCGTGCAGGAGCAGGAAGCTGCCAAAGCATGGTACAGCATTGATGAAAATATTTATCATTACGACGAGCAAAAGCGGGTAGAAATGGTGGCAATACCTGCTATGGAATATCAGATTACCACGCTGATAGATTTTAACAGCCCCGTACTGGGCACCCAATACGCGCAGTTGAAAAGTATGCAAAACTTTAAAGCAGAGGTGGCTCCCTGCCGTACCTTCAGCTTTTTGCACGAACTGGAAATGCTGCTGGATCACGATCTTATAAAAGGCGGCGATATTAACAATGCCATTGTAATTGTGGACAAACCGGTAACGGAGAAGGAGATGAGCCGCTTAGCCAAAGCTTTTGGGCGCGATAAAATGGAAGTAAAGAGTGAAGGCTATCTAAATAACCTGGAATTGCGTTTTCCTAACGAACCTGCCCGCCACAAACTGCTGGATGTGGTAGGCGATTTGGCTTTAATTGGCTACCCTATTAAAGCCCGTATTATTGCAAACCGTCCGGGGCATAGTACCAATGTAGCTTTTGCCAAAAAAATAAAGCAGTACATCAAAAAAAACAAGCACGTAAAAGATGTGCCAGTGTACAATCCTATGCAGCCGCCGGTTTTTGATTACGATCATATACAGAAAACACTGCCACACCGGTACCCTTTTTTGATGGTGGATAAGGTGATTGAACTAAGTGATACGCACATAGTAGGCATTAAGAATGTTACTGTTAATGAATGGTTTTTTTTAGGTCATTTTCCCGGAAATCCTATTATGCCGGGTGTATTGCAAATAGAAGCGCTGGCGCAAACGGGCGGTATTCTTGCCATCAACATTAGCCCCGAAGGACAATACGATACTTACTTTGTAAAAATAGATAACTGTAAGTTTAAACAAATGGTGCGCCCCGGCGATACCATGGTTATGAAAATGGAGTTTAATGCGCCCATCCGCCGCGGCTTATGCGATATGCATGGTACAGTGTATATTAATGGTAAAGTGGCAACCGAAGCAGATATGATAGCGCAAATTGTTAAAAGACAATAGCAAAACCGTTATTAAATTATTAAGGCTATTTTTGCCCGGCTTCTCAAAAGGAAGCATTTTTTGAATGATTCATCCGCATACCTATATACATGTTAATGCCAAACTCGCCCGCAATGTAAAAGTGGATCCTTTTACCGTTATCCACGAAGATGTGGAGATAGGCGAAGGGACTTGGATAGGCAGTAATGTAACCATTATGGAAGGAGCCCGCATTGGTAAAAACTGCCGTATCTTTCCGGGTGCTGTACTTGCAGCCGTACCGCAGGACCTGAAGTTTACCGGTGAAAAAACCATTATTGAAATTGGAGATAATACCACTATCCGCGAGTTTGTAACTATCCACCGCGGTACGGTTGACCGCGGCAAGACTAAGATAGGCGACAACTGTCTTATCATGGCTTACTGTCATATTGCCCACGACTGTATTGTAGGTGATAATTGCATTATGAGCAATAGCTCGCAAATGGCGGGACACGTAACTATGGGCGACTGGGCTATTATTGCAGGTGTTTGTGCTATCCAGCAGTTTACCCGTATTGGCGAGCACGCCTTTATTGCCGGCGGCAGCCTGGTAAATAAAGATGTTCCTCCTTTTATAAAAGCAGTACGCAATCCGCTAAGCTATGGCGGCGTAAACAGCGTGGGACTTAAGCGGCGTGGATTTACTTTGCAGCAAATCAATCATATTCTCGATATCTACCGGATTATATACAACAAAGGCATGAACATTACGCAAGCCCTGGAGTATATTGAAGAAGAACTACCTGCTACCGACGAGCGGGACGATATTGTCACTTTTATTCGTGAGAGCGGACGCGGTATCATTAAGCGGCATACGAAGGGTTCGGAAGAAGAGGTTTAAAGTTTACAAGCTCACAAGTTTATTGCAGCTATACAGTTAAATTCACACTGTTGTATTTTGTCGTTCATTGCATTGAACACTCTGTTTCTTTTCCTCCAAAAAGGTTAATTTTAGCCTTATGGAAACGGAACTTAAGGAACCGGCTGTTGCTTATCAAAAGCAATACATCACTGAGGAAGAATACTTAGCGATGGAAGAAAAATCCCTGGAAAAACATGGGTACTACCAGGGCGAAATATTCCTGATGTCTGGCACCAAAGTGCCGCATAATACTATTTCCATCAACTTAATAAGAGATGTAGCCACTCATTTAAAAGGTAAGTCCTGCAAGCCTTTTCACAGCGGCCAGCGTGTGTATATAGAAAAAAATGGCTTATTTACTTACCCCGACATCTTTATTGTGTGTGGTAAAACCGAAACCCGCAAAAATGATGACTGGAATATTTTAAATCCGGCTGTTATTATAGAGATGCTATCTCCTTCTACAAAAAATTATGATCGGGGCGATAAATTTAAACTGTATCGCGATTTGCCTACATTAAAAGAATACCTGCTGGTAGATTCAGAATCTATCAGTGTAGAAGCGTTTTTTATTAATAAAAATAACCGTTGGGAATTGAAGGAATATAAAAATGCAACTGATGTGTTACGGATAGAAACCATTCAGCTGAGTATTCCGCTTACTGATGTGTATGAAAGAACAGAATTAATAATTATACAATAGCTTATTCCTTCTCCTTCTGAACATGTGGTAATACAGGTTGTAGCTTCACCGCATTCGGCATTTCATCTTTTGTTGCAAAAGGCTTAAGGCAAGGCATTTTATCAACATTCATACTATATACATCACCCAAACTGCTGCTACCTACTTTCACGCCTCCGTTTCTTAATGGCAACACAGGTGTATTATCTTTAAACGGCACTTCTTTATCTGGTTGCAAATCTGGAAAAAGCATATGCAAAGTATCATTTAATTGTTTTTGCCTATAAGTATAAAGCATTGGGTTATTTGTTTGTGCCTGCACCATCAAACCGGCAAAAACAAATACAATGGAAGCAATAAAATATTTCATAGCAGCGCTGTTTATTGCTAAGTTAGCCTTTTTTATACAAAATGCAGGGTATGTCGTTTGCTCAACGGATGAAAGATTTTAATCGTAATCTGCACCTTACTGCTGCTTTGCCGCCCAATGTAGGTGTGCTCAATCCTTTTGGCGAGAACAAGTTGGCATTGTCTTGCGCCGATGCATTTTACGATAAATATTACAGCGATAATAAAAAGCGTTGGCCCATACTCGGCATCAATCCGGGGCGTTTTGGTGCCGGGCTTACCGGCGTTCCGTTTACCGATTTTAAAAGATTGCAACAGGTTTGTGGCATTGAAACCGGCGGCGCTTCATCGCACGAGCCTTCTTCCGAATTTATTTATTGCATGATAGCAGCAATGGGCGGTGTGGATGTTTTTTATAAACATTTTTATATCAACTCGATATGCCCTCTGGGTTTTATTATTCTTAAAAGCAATGGCAAATGGATGAACTATAATTACTACGATGATAAAGCTTTGTATGCAGCCGTAAAAGCATTCATTATTCAAAGCATTCAACAACAGATTGCATTGGGCTTATATACCGAAGAATGTTTCTGCCTGGGTAAAAAGAATACTGCTTACTTATCCGTTTTGAATGAAGAATTTCACTTCTTCAAAACAATCACCGAATTACCGCATCCGCGCTTTATTGTTCAATATAAAAGAAAAGAGATGAATGCCTTTATTGATGTGTATGTGGAAAAACTGAGCAAGAGAATGTAATAGTAATCTTCAATTTCGCCTGCCTTTTATTTGCATACAATATACTTCACCGCATTTACCATTCATCCAAAAGCACTACCATTTCTTATCTCAAAAATGGGGTAAAATAAGGCTTTTAGTTTTTATTATGAATATATGTATTTAGCTTAATTACAGTATGTTATGCATAGTCTAGTGCCAGTGTATCACAACCGTACAACCACTCATCCCGCCCATCTACGAAATCCTTCTTATATTCATCACAATTCGCTTCCCCACATACTGGCGGCTATCTACTTTTACATTGTCTAAACAAAAAACCATCATCTCAAAAACCTATAATTATGAAAAGGAATTCCATTATTCGCCAGGCATTTGTAGCTATGTTAGCACTTGTTGTATCTGTAGTCTCTGTTTCCCGCGCTGCCGCTATGCCCGAAAATGTTGATGCTAAAATACTAAAGCATTTTGCAAAAACATTCGCTACCGCAGAAAACGTAACCTGGAAGCATACAAGAGATTATTCTAAAGCTTCTTTCACACGCAACAACCAGCGCATGGAAGTGTTTTACGATGCGAAAGACCAACTGATATGCACCAGCACTTACATTACCCTGAATGATATGCCTTGTAATGCCTTATCCACCATCCAAAATAAGTATGACGACTATCGCTGTACTACTGCTATCAAATGCGTAGGTGCAGATGGTACTATTCGTTACTATACAGAGCTGGAAAACGATAACAAGAAAATCATCCTGCAGTCTGATGCAGACGGCTATACAGAGGTATTTAAAACCACTAAGAAATAAATGCTGAATCATTGTTGTTAAAAAGCTCCCAGAAGATCGGGAGCTTTTTTGTTGTATATAAATGGCTATTCGCACAGGTCAATTATTTGAAAGGAGTACTTTTGCAGCTTAAAAGTTTTACCTATGAATAAAGGACCCGTTTCGCAATTTATAGAGCACCATTACCGGCACTTCAATGCAGCAGCACTGGTAGATGCCGCCAAAGGATATGAGCGACACTTAATTGAGGGTGGCAAAATGATGATAACATTGGCTGGCGCCATGAGTACGGCCGAACTGGGTATTTCGTTGGCCGAAATGATACGCCAGGGCAAAGTGGATATTATAAGCTGCACCGGCGCCAACCTCGAAGAGGATATTATGAATTTGGTAGCACATAACTCGTACAAGCGGGTGCCCAACTATCGCGATTTAAGTCCGCAGGAAGAATGGGATTTATTAGAGAATGGCTATAATCGCGTAACTGATACCTGCATACCCGAAGAAGAAGCTTTTCGCCGCATACAAAAGCACATACATAAAATATGGAAAGAGGCGCAGGACAAAGGCGAGCGCTATTTTCCACACGAGTATATGTATAAATTGTTGCTGAGCGGCGTGATGAAAGAAAACTACGAAATACCGGTAGAACATAGCTGGATGATAGCAGCCGCCGAAAAAAACCTGCCTATTATTGTTCCCGGCTGGGAAGACAGCACGATGGGCAACATTTTCGCATCTTATTGCATTAAAGGCGAGTTGCAGCCTTCTACCATGAAGAGTGGTATTGAATACATGGTGTATCTCAGTGACTATTACAAACACAACAGTGGTGGAAAAGGCATTGGCTTTTTTCAGATTGGCGGTGGCATAGCCGGCGATTTTCCGATATGCGTGGTGCCCATGATGTATCAGGATCTGGAAATGCATGAGATTCCGTTCTGGAGTTATTTCTGCCAGATAAGCGATAGCACCACTTCGTATGGCTCTTACAGCGGCGCTGTACCTAACGAAAAAATTACCTGGGGAAAATTGGACATTCACACACCTAAATACATTGTAGAAAGCGATGCTACTATTGTAGCGCCGTTAATATTTGCGTATATTCTGGGCTGGTAATTTTCAGTATGATAATTGAACCTTTTGGCAGCCCTGTGAGTATGCGTTAGCAGGCATTACACAGGGCTGCTATCTTTCACCAATCATGCTTTCTTCACCATTTCTCTTCACCAATCCTGTCTTCATCTCATTATAACCCGATCATTTAACGCTGTTTCTTCCGTTCCGGGCGGAAAGTAGCTTTAAAGAGAGGTAACTATTCATATACACTTATTCTTTCACTTTTTCGCTCCTTTTTATTAACAAAAGTGTATAAACCAACCTGTGGAATACTGTGTATTTGTATTAAATTTGGGATAGAAGAGAACATAAAACCTTTACAATTTGACAGACACAATCATTAACCTCGAGACGGTAAATCCCATTGAATTCTTTGGAGTAAATAACCGCAAACTAGATCTGCTCAAAAAGAAATTTCCATTGTTGAAAATACTTAGCCGTGGCACACAAATAAAACTAAGTGGTGCACCGGAGCAGATAGATCAGGCGAAAGAAAAAATAGACCTTATTGTTCAGTACATGGAGCGCAACGGCGACCTGAGCGATAACTATTTTGAGCAAATCCTCGGCGGCGATGATGCCGAAACCATTGACAACTTTGTAGATCGCAATCCTAACGACATTCTGGTATTTGGACCAAACGGCAAAACCGTTCGCGCCCGCACTGCCAACCAAAAGAAGATGGTACAGGCAGCCGACCGCAACGATATAGTTTTTGCTATTGGACCTGCAGGTACCGGTAAAACCTACACGGCGGTAGCTATTGCAGTTCGTGCGCTCAAAAACAAGCTGGTCAAAAAGATTATTCTTACCCGCCCGGCCGTAGAAGCAGGCGAAAGCTTAGGCTTTTTGCCCGGCGATTTAAAGGAAAAGATCGATCCGTATTTGCGGCCATTGTATGATGCGCTGGACGATATGATACCCGCCGATAAACTGGGCTATTATATGAGTACGCGTACCATCGAGATTGCACCGCTGGCTTATATGCGTGGTCGCACATTGGATAATGCGTTCATTATTTTGGATGAAGCGCAGAACGCCAACGATTTGCAGCTGAAGATGTTTTTAACGCGTATTGGCGCTAATGCCAAAGCCATTATTACCGGCGACCCTACACAGGTGGATTTGCCACGTAATATGCAGAGCGGTTTAAGCAAAGCAGCCAGAATATTGCGGAATATTGATGGCATTGCGCATATCGAGCTGGATGAAGAAGATGTGGTACGTCACCGTTTGGTGAAAGCCATCATTAAGGCGTATAATAAAGACGGAGAAGAGCAATTGGCTCATCAGCAACATAATGAAGGGCATCAGCCGCGTCATTACAGGGATTACAATAATAAAAAGGAATATAGAGAATAATTAGAAGGGAGATACAACAAAAACAGCCGGTTCTTAAAAAGACCGGCTGTTTTATTTATTACTTGTTTATGGAAAAGCTACAAATAATTAACTTCTGTTGTTGGCAAAACGGCTTAAAAGCTTCAATATTTCCAAATACAACCAAACCATAGTTACCAGTAAGCCCCATGCGCCATACCACTCCATGTATTTGGGTGCGCCGGTGTTTGCTCCTACTTCAATCATTTCAAAGTCAAGAATCAGGCTTAATGCAGCAATGGCCACAATAAACAGGTTGATACCAATAGCCAGGGGGCTGCTGTTGCTGATACTCATAAATGGTATGTAAATATGAAATAAAGACAACACAAAAGTGATGAGATAGAAAATCATAATACCGAACACCGAAGCCATAATCACGGCTTTAAATTTTTGTGTAGGCCTGATAATGCGGAAGCTGTACAGCAGAAACATAGCGACAGCCACACCAAATGTAAGTCCAACGGCTGTCAATATCAGGTTGGGAGCTTTTGCTGCAAACATATCGTTGAAAATGGCTGATAAAGCGCCTAACACAAAACCTTCGAGCAAGCCATAGGCAGGCGCCAGGTATTTGGCAAGCGTAGGCTTGAATGAGATAACCAAACCGGTAATCATTCCACCAAAAAGACCAATCATTAAGAAGGTGCTCATAGTGTTTTGCTGCAGGTTATAATACATATTCCAGGTGTACACAGCGCCTACAATCACCATCGTCAGCAAAAAGCCAAACTTTACAATAGAGCCTCTTACGGTCATTACGCCGTCGTTGGTACGATCTACACTTCGCTCGAAAATCTTTTCGGACAGCGTAGGATTGCCTGATTGAAAAAGTGCCATAGTTTTATTTCCTTTTTTATTTTTTACTTATAAATTGATTGTTTGCCGTTGCATTGGGTATTTGTCAACAGTTTCAAATACATAATGCGGATTTTGTTTTAATATAGATACAAATTTAAATAAAGAATCGGTATAAGCCGGTGTATGAAACATACGGTCGTGTGCCAATAATACAATATTATTCTTTCTATAACATTCGTTCTTTTGCAGCGTATTCTCCACCATTTTTACCATAGTTTCCACGCTCTGTACCGGCCTGGCGCCACCACGGTCCGGTTTAAAGTTCCACTCCACATCCCAGCCTATTACTTTATACCCGGCTGAGTCCAACAAAGCACAAACCGGCTTAGTAAGTTTTGAAGCCTTGATAACGCCGTTGCGTACCCAACTGCTATTACCCGGCAGGCGAACAATTTTATAAGGTACTTGTAGCGAATCCTGTGCCCTTTTAAAATCTGCCAAAGCGGCATAAGGATGGGTATAAAATGCTTTGTATTTATCGCGAAAAGCATGGCTGAAGCTGTGGTTGGCTAATAAGGTAACCGGGTAATTATCGTCAATAGTATCTGCTATGGCTTTGTAATGGGCATCCCACCGGTGCATACCTACCATAAAAAAGCTTGCTTTTACGCCCAACTGCTCTATCGTACGGAAGCAAGCCATAGTGCCGGGCTGTGGGCCATCATCGAAAGTAAGATAAATGTACTGTTTGGTGCTATCGTAAATAGCTTCGTTCGCAGCAGCTACTCCAGCCTTTGTATTTTTTGTTGCAGCTATTCCGGCTTCGGCCTTTGCACCGGCAATATGCCGCACGTTATGTGTATCACCCGATGGGCTGTTGCAACTTACAAGTACACTATTTACAAGGGAAAGCAGAAGGGTAAAACGGAGAAAACACCAGGTTGCGGACAACATATTTTGGTAAATGAGGGAGTAAAGATAGAAGGGCAGCCTAATAAGTTTAAGCGTAAAGGATAATTTAACTAAACAGCAAAGATATCAACATAGCGCTTTGTTGCTGCCGCTGTAAATATGAACACACTTTTGTAAGAATAAAAAATAATAATATAAAATTTCATACATCGCCCATTTTACGCGGGTTCAGCAGGTGCGTACTTACGCAAGTAAGCGTTAAAAACTCTACATTTGCACGCTTTTTTAAACGGAAAATCGTTTAAAAATTACTGCTGTACAAAGTTCTTGCATTAAACTTTTTTTAATTACTGCTGCAGTGCTGCTTTGTAATTGTACAAGCCGGGTACAGTATTATTTTATTAAGTATTAAAGCCTTTGGCTTTGCTAAAATCATTATGAAAAAAATCATTTTCTTAGGGCTTTTACTGCTTTCCTGCTTTTATACCTTGTATGCTCAAACCTTGCCGGCTAATTTTTCAAATATAAAGTCAGCTTCTATTTCCGACAATCAGCTTACGCAAATTATCCAGCAAATGACGGCTGCAGGCTATACGCCCGGTCAGTTTTTTGAGCTTGCCGTAGCAAGAGGCATGAACCCTTCGGAAGCGAACCTTGTGCAGGAACGCATTAATAAGAAAACAGGCCCGCTGAACGCCAATGATCGTAACGATACTGCTATTAATAATTATAATAGCGGCCGCAATTACAATTTCAACAACAGCGATACCCTTGGCTTCGACTCGCTGGGGCGAAGAAAACCCAATGATACACTCCATGTAAGGCCCAATCCTAACCAGTTGCAAGTGTATGGTGCAGAAATTTTTAGCAACAGTAATCTTACTTTTGAGCCTAACCTGCGCATTGCCACACCACTCAATTATATTATTGGTCCAGATGACGAAATTGTTGTTATTATTTCGGGCTACCAGGAATACAACAACCGTTTTAAGGTAAACCCCGAAGGATTTATTTCTATTCCCAATGTTGGTGTAGTGTATGTGGCGGGTTTAACATTTGAAGAAGCATCGCAGCGCATTAAAGACAAACTGGCTGCTAATGGCTACAGCAATATACGCACCGGTCTTACCAAAGTAAATATTACGCTTGGCGATATCCGCAGCATACATGTAACGCTTATTGGCGAAGTAAAAAGACCGGGCACTTATACTTTGCCATCGCTCGCTACCGTTTTCAACGCTTTATATGCCTCTGGCGGGCCTAATAACCGCGGCTCTTTCCGCAATATTGAGGTTATCCGCAATAACCGCGTAGTGGATACATTGGATGTATATGCTTTTTTGAGCAAAGGCGATCTAAGCAGTAATATTTTATTAGCCGACCAAGACATTATTCGCATACCAATCTACACCAGGCGCGTAACACTCAAAGGTGCTTTTAAGCGTCCCGCCATTTTTGAAGTAGCGTCTGGCGAAACCCTGCAGGATGTTATGAACTATGCCGGCGGCTTCAGCGACTCAGCGGCAACTGCATTTATTTCGGATGTGCAAATTACAGGCACTGGTCGCCGTATTGTGGATATACCCAACAGTGACTACGCCACTTTTGTACCCCAAAACGCCGATGTATATACTGCAGATACGGTTCAGGACCGCTACGAAAACCGTGTGCAGGTAACCGGCGCTGTATTTGCGCCCGGCAACTACGCCTGGCACCCCGGCATGACACTAAAAGAGCTGTTCGAAAAGGCAAGAGGTATAAAGGAAGAAGCATATCTGAAGCAAGGTTTTATACGCCGCCTGCAAAGCGATTATACTCCAATGGCAGTGGACTTTAATGTAGCGGATGTGCTTGCCGGCAGAAGTAATGTGGTATTGCAAAGAGAAGATATAGTAACCATTTTATCCAATTTTGATTTGCGCGAGAACTTTAATGTTACGGTAGATGGTGCAGTAGCCAAGCCGGGCAATATTCCGTTTATAGACAGTCTTACCTTGCAGGATGCCATTTTGCAGGCCGGCGGCTTAACTATCGGGGCGGATAAGAAAATAGAAATTTCGCGCCGGGTAAAAAATACCAACCCTTTTGATAAGAATGCCCCCATCTCACAAACGATAGAAGTGGTGTACGACTCCTCGTTTTTCAACGGCAGCAGCAATATCTGGCTGCAGCCTTACGACCGCATTTTTGTAAAAACCAATCCTTCTTTTGTACTGCCGGAGCAGGCTTTTGTAAATGGCGAAGTATTGTATCCTGGTGGCTATACTTTACAAACAAAAATGGAAACGGCTACTTCGCTCATTGATCGTAGCGGCGGGTTGTTGCCTACGGCTAATGCCGGCTCGGCTTATTTATTAAGACTGCGGGATAATGCCTCCGAAGCAGAACGCCGGCGGCACCTGGAAGCCATTACTAGTGGCGATGAGAAGCAGGTGTATATTACCAACGATATGCTAAGCGCGTATGATAAATTTATTCTAAACCTTAATTTTTTAAGAGCACATCCGGGTTCGGTACAGGATGTAGTGCTGAAGCCGGGCGATGTATTGGTCATCAACCGCCTTAATAATAATGTAAAAGTGAGTGGACAGGTATATAATCCTTCTATCTCGGTGTACGAAAAAGGCAAATCGCTGGAATATTATATTGACCGCGCCGGTGGTTACGCACCCAACAGTAAAAAGAAAAACACGCTGGTATTATATCCCAATGGGGAAGCCCGTAAGGTGAGCCATTTTTTATTCTTTAAACACACACCTAAGATAGAGCCCGGCGCCGAAATTATTGTGCCCAAAGAGCAGATAAGAGAAAGACACCGTCTTACCACCTCTGAAGTAGTAGCTATTACCGGCAGCGTGGCATCGCTGGCGGCTGTGGTAGTGGCATTGATGAATTACATAAAATAAAGTACGCCAGCAAAGAACGCATTCAACCGTTATCGTAAGCAAAGTATTTACTTCATGGAGCAAACTGAAAAGAAAAACATTGCCGCTATCAAAGAATGGAGCAGTTACATTTGGAGCAAATGGAAGCTGATCCTGCTCGTTGCTGTAATAGGCGGTGTACTGGGACTGGTGTTTGCCTTGTTTAAAAAAGTAACGTACAAAAGTGAACTGACTTTTGTATTATCCAACGAAGACAACAACGATTTATCCAGCCTTACCAGTCAGTTCGGCATCAGCTTGGGCGGTAGCAACGACGTTTTTTCGGCAGACAACATCGTTAATCTTTTTACCTCCAGAAAAATGGTGCAATGGGCGCTTTTTCAAAAAGTACCAAATACTAACCAAAAGCTGCTGGACATTTATGTAAAAGAAAATAAACTGGATAAAGAATGGGGCAAAGAGCAGCGATTGCAACATGTACTACCTTTTCCGGATAATATGGAGAAAGTTTCGCCTTTGCAGGATAGCCTGCTCCGCGAAATACATAAAGACATTATTACTAAATATCTGGAGATTGGAAGACCCGACACCAAGCTCTCGTTTTTTACAGTAAAAACTATTTATAGCAGCGAAGTATTCAGTTGTTATTTTACCAAATACATAGTGGATGCCACTTCAAAACTCTATATTGATACAAAGACGAGTCTTGCACGGCAAAACCTGCAAATGTTGCAGCGAGAGGCAGATAGTATTCATGCGCTCATCAACGGTGCTATTACTGCTACCGGCACTGCAACCGACCAGGTGTTTAATCTCAATCCTTCCATGCAGGCACAGCGTTCGCCCATATACAAAAACCAGTTTAAAGCACAGGTAAACGAAGCGGCTTACGGCGAAGTGCTGAAGAACCTGGAGCTGGCAAAAATTTCATTACAAAAGCAATCTCCTATTTACCTGATATTGGACGAGCCGCATCTGCCGCTGGAAAGAATTGGACAGGGAAAACTATTGAGCCTTATTGCCGGTTTGTTTATCGGCGGTATATTGGCTGTATTGTTTGTTGTTGCCAAAAAATTTGCACAAAATATCTTTTGAACCCAGTAAATGAGTCATGCCTGCAAGCATCAATTACATCTCTATCAAAAACTTTGTAGCAAAAGCAAAGGACTGGATTCGGTACCTGGCAGCAAGGCGTGTGCGCATTGTTATCGTAGCGCTCATTGGTGGCATTATAGGCTTGATGGTTGCACTTTTTTCGAAACCCACTTATACCGGTAACCTCACATTCGTACTCTCTTCCGAAAGTAACCCAAGCGGTGGATTGATGGCATTGGCAAACCAGTTTGGCTTAAGCTTCGGCTCTAAAAACAATGCGTTTGATGGCGAAAACATCATCAAATTATTTGAGTCTAAAAAAATGTTTGAAAGAGCTTTATTTCAAACGATTCCGCAGAATAATCAACTGCTGATAAATGAAATGTGCAGGGAAGAAAACTTCTTTAAAGACTGGCAAAAAGAAGCACGTTTGCAACCGCTGATTCCCTTTACCATCAGCGATACGGCTGCAACAGGTGTAAAAGACAGTTTGATAACAGAGGTATATAAATATGCGCTGTTGCACTATTTGAAGCTGGATAAGATTGAGAAAGAACTGAATTTTTATAAAATATCTGTTACATCGGGCAGCGAACACGTTGCTCATTTTTTACCCCTTGCGCTAACCAATGTAACAGCTAATTTTTACACCGAAATAAAATCGGACATTGCTAGGCGCAACCTGCAAATGCTGGAGCATGAAGCAGATAGTTTGAAATATGAGTTGGATAAAAGTCTGCAATCTTCTTTGGTGCAAAGAGAGCAGGTATTCAATTTAAACCCTGCTTTTCAATCGGCAGAAGCGCCTGCAAAAAAGAGCGAAGTACAAACACGCGTATTGCAGGAAACGTATCAGACCGTAGTACAAAACCTGGAAATAGCGCGGGCTACGTTGCAAAAAGTAACGCCCGTTTATCAGGTGATTGATGAGCCGGGATTAGCTTTGCCAGTGTCTAAACCGGGACTGGTGAGTTCCTTTTTAATAGCCGCTTTGCTGGCTACTTTCTTTTGTGTGTTTTTTTTATTAATCAAAAAGACACTCGAAGAATCCTAGTTTAAAAATTGTAATTCTTTACATACATGCTGCTGAAGTATATAGAAAATTTTAGCTTAAAAAGAACATTACAATCCACCATATTTAAGAACTACTTTTTCTTATCTATTTATCAGGTGGTCAACTTTGCAGTGCCGCTGATAATTGTACCGTATCTAATCAGCCGGATTGGCGTTGCCAACTTTGGATTAGTTGCATTTTCTTATGCTTTTGTCAATTACTTTAATGTGATTGTAGATTATGGATTTAATTTATCTGCTACGCAACGCATCTCTGTAAATAGAAGTAATAAAGAGGTGGTCAATACTATTTTTTCTACAGTGTATATAAGCAAACTGATTTTTTTGTCAATATGCTTTCTGCTGTATATAGCGCTCATTTATACTTTTCCTGTTTTGTATGCTCAACGCTGGTTGCACCTTAGCAGTTTTGCTATTGTAGTGGGGCAGGCACTCATTCCTATCTGGCTGTTTCAGGGTATGGAAGATATGAAGTTTTTAGCCATCTGCAACATCTTGTCAAAGCTCATTTACTTTGCGTGCATACTGCTGTATATACGGCTGCCAACCGACTATTATTTAGTCAATTTATTCCAGGGTTTGTCGGCCATTGTAGCAGGTATATTGAGCATCTATATTGTTTTAAAAAAATTCAATGTGCGGTTTGTGCGTATAACTGTTAAGGATGTAAAAACTGAAGTTACCAGTGGTAAAATGTTGTTCTTTTCTTCGGTTGCAGTGAATATTTATTTAAATTCCAATGCCTTTATTCTGGGTGTTTTTGCATCGCCGGCCGAAGTGGGTATTTATAGCATCGCCGAAAAAGTATATTATGCATTGAAGCAATTAAGTAATGTTTTTTCACAGGTAATCTTTCCGCAAATCTGTTTGCTGGCAGCAAGTTCAGTTACTGCATTAAAGGCATTTCTAAAGAAGGTATTTGTACCTTTTATTGCACTTATAATGCTGGCGTGTGTTGTGGTTTTCTTTGCCACGCATCTTATCTCCAGCTATTTTTTAAAAGGCGAAATCAATTATCATTTGATTTTGCTCATTAATATTTTTTGCATCGCCATTATTATAAATGCATGCGATATTCCGGCATTTCAAACCTTGCTTGCGTACAACGAAAAAAATAAATATGGCTTGGTGCTGATACTCGGTTGCGCCATCAACATCATTGCAAATATTGTGTTGGTTAACTTGTTTAAATCATTAGGAACAGTGTATGCCATATTAATTACCGAATCGTTCATTACGTTTGGGTTGGGATATTATTTTTTTAAAGTTTTAAAACAAAAAAGCCATGAAATACCGCACCATCTTTAGCCCATTCATGGCGTATTGTTTTGCTTTTTTGCTGGTGATTCCTATTTACCTGCTCGACTGGTCGTACCTGTTTCCAAAGCTTACTTTTACGCTCCTGTTTTTCTTCCTGATTACTTTTTGTATAGCTATTCTTGGCGCCTTATTTTTTAAAGATTTACTGAGCCTGGAATACAAAAAACAAAAGGTAGAAGTAAAGGATATATACGCAATATTGTTAGTGCTATTTTACCTGCTGGAGTTTGCTTATTCAAGGTCTGTTCCATTACTTGCATTGCTGCGCAATATTACTTTTCAGGATATTGCGGCTACCTTTGGTATTCCTGTCTTTCATGTGTTTTTGGTAGGTTTTACTGTTTTTCTCAGCATCTTTTTCTTTCATAGTTATTTATCTCAAAAGAGAAAGAAATACCTGCTGTACTATATCTTAACCCTTGTACTTACACTATTAGTTATCAGCCGTATTACACTTACATTTATTTTTATCGGTTCAGTTTTGGTGTATCTGATGTCTATTCAAAAAAACTTTGCTGGTAAGATTCTTAAGATAGCAGTAATAGCGATGTTGTTTTTTTTAGCGTTTGGTTTTATTGGTAATTTACGAACCGGCAATGAGGTGGATGCCGGCGAGGTGATTTTAAATGTAAGCGAAGCCAAACCTTCTTTCAGGCAATCAGGCATACCCGATTCGTACTTTTGGGCGTATATGTATATTGCTTCCCCGTTGGCAAACCTGCAGCTCAACATCAATAGGCGGGAAGTTGCTTTTACCAAAAACAATTTGCAGCAATTAGTGATTCACGAGTTTTTTTGGGATGCGGTGAGTAAACGTATTGATGAAAAGTACAACTTCAATCGTACAGATATTACTCAAATTAATCTTGCTTTTAACGTAGGCACCGTGTTCTCCCATGCGTATGCTTATTTAGGTCTTTGGGGCATGTATATCATGTTTTTCTTTATAATGTTGCTGACTGCTGTTTTTTTATTTACATTGAATACAGCGAGTAAATATTATATCACTTATCTCGCTTGCCTCAACACGCTTATCATTCTAAGCATTTTTGATAACGTATTTACTTTTACACCGCTGAGTATTATTTTAATTTTTCCGCTGCTTGAAAAATTAAAACACTTTTTCATTAAATCTACGCCTGCAGATGAATGAATCCGTTACCATATTACTCGCTACTTATAATGGTGAAAAATATTTGAGTCGTCAGATAGAGAGTTTACTACACCAGACATATAGCAACTGGCGTTTACTCATCCGCGATGACCATTCTACTGATAAAACACCTGTTATTATTCAACAATATTGTACAGCTTATCCCGATAAGATTTTTGTTGTGGAAAATAACAGGAGCAATAGTGGTAGTGTTTTAAATTTTAGTGCGCTGTTGAGCGCAGCTACAGATGCTGCATACATTATGTTTTGTGACCAGGATGATGAATGGATGAATAATAAAATAGCAATTACCTTACATAAAATGCTGGAACTGGAAAAGCAATATGGAAGCAACTTTCCTGTAATGGTGTTCACTGATTTTTTGTATGCCGATGAAAACCTGAACGTTATAGAATCGAAGAAAAAATTTACCGTTAACAGGATAAAAGACATTGCGTTTCCACAAATGCTGGTACAAAACCCGGCTTATGGTTGCACCGCTATGATAAACAGAACGCTTGCCGGTAAAGTGGCTGTAATACCACCGCAGGCAGAGAATCATGATTACTGGATAGCATTGGTGGCAGCGGCTTTTGGTAAATTGTATTATCTGCCTCAAAAAACAATTTTATATCGCCAGCACACCAGCAATGTATCGGGCAATTACGACAATAGTTCTCTTAACAAAAGAGTACAGAGAATTATCGTAAACAAAAAAAATCTATCCATACTTACTCAAAAGAAGCACATGCTGCTACAATTTAAAAAGCAGTATTATCCGCAACTGAGTACGAATTTTAAAATGACATTAGACGATTTTATGGCATTATACAATAACACCTCTTTACCACTGCTATGGAAGAACCTACGCAATGGCATCAGAAGCCAAACAATGCTTCAAACATTATTGTTGTACGGCAGTTTCTTTTTTTATAAAAATAAAGATGCGCACTAAACTTTCTTTCTGCACACTTCCTTGCTTTGCCTGATGTGTTGCATTCTATAAAACTGTATTAATGACTATCTATTTCGACAATATTGTTTATTCTTTACAGACGGCAGGAGGCATCTCGGTATATTGGTACGAGCTGAGTAAGCGATGGCTGCAATCGGCAGCCGACATTTATTTTATAGAAAGAGCAAATACAAATAATATCTTCAGAAATGAATTAATTATTCCAAATAAAGTAATTATTCCAGACCGGCAATTGCCGCTTATCTCATCAAGATATTTACCAGTATCATTTACATCAGCAGAGCGGTGCATTTTTCATTCCAGTTACTACAGAACAACAAATAACAAGCACGCATTACCGGTAGTTACGGTACATGATTTTACTTATGAAAAAATGCGCAGCGGCATAAAAAAAAAGATTCATCAATCACAAAAGAAAGCAGCGCTGGATAAGGCAAATGGCATTATCTGCATATCAGAGAATACCAAAAAAGATATGCTGGAATTGTATCCTTATTTATCAAAAAAGAAGATTGCTGTTATCTATAATGGTGTAAGTGAATCTTTCTTTCCAATAACTGATAAACAGGAATTGATAGCAGATAATTGTTTAACAGAACTGGCTGATAAAAAATATGTAGTATTTATAGGAAGCAGGGAAGATTATAAAAATTTTTCTTTTGCAGTGCATGTGCTGCGAACCTTGGAAGATCACACTTTAGTAATGGTTGGCGGTGGATTATTAAGCGGCGAAGAAGAAACTTTTCTGCAGCAATCGCTTGGTGATCGCTGGCAACATTTTCTTGGAATTAATAACAATATCTTGAATAAGCTATACAACTTTGCACAATTTTTATTGTATCCATCTGCGTATGAAGGTTTCGGTATTCCGGTGATTGAAGCAGAGCGCGCAGGCTGCCCGGTAATTGCTTTGAACGCTTCTTCTATACCCGAGATTGCCGGCAATAAGCAATTGCTTTTGCATACAACGGATGTACAGGAATGTATAGCAAAAATGAATTACCTGCAGGCAAACCGCAGTGAGGTGATAGCGAATGGCATTGCTAACAGCAGGCAGTATAGCTGGGATATTTGTTTTGATAAAGTAAAAGACTTCTACCAGGAAGTGCTGAACAGTTAAAACGTATTATGAAGGTTTCCATTATTACCGTAGCATATAACAGCGAGGCAACCATACGCGATACGATAGAATCTGTTATCCGTCAAACGTATGCAAACATTGAATACATTATTATTGATGGTGCTTCAACAGATAATACGATGTCGGTCATTGAATGGTATAAAGATAAAATTCACACCATTGTTTCGGAGCCGGATAAGGGTTTGTACGATGCCATGAACAAAGGCATACAATATGCGACCGGCGATGTGATTGGCATACTCAACTCGGATGATTATTATGAAAATAATGAAGTGATTGAAAAAGTAGTCAGCCTAATAAAGCAAACAAATGCTGATGTATGTTACGCCGATCTGAATTATGTTCATCCCGTAAATACCGCTAAAGTTATCCGTCGGTGGAAATCGGGCAGGTTTCAAAAATCGTCGTTTTATTATGGATGGATGCCACCGCATCCCACCATTTTTGTAAAGCGGCAGGTATATGAAAAAGTAGGACTTTTTAATGTGTGCTTTAAATCAGCCGCTGATTACGAAATTATATTGCGCATCTTTTTTAAGAACAATTTTGTTATTGCTTATTTACCCGAAACCATTATTTGCATGCGCACAGGCGGCACCAGCAATGCATCTTTAAAAAACAGGATAAAAGCTAATAAGGAAGACCGCATGGCATGGAAAATAAATGGCATCAAGCCTTATTTTTTTACACTACTGCTTAAGCCCTTCCGCAAGATTATTCAATATTTTTAAATGATTGCCTATTCTGCTACGATCATTTCATGTATCTTAAAGCCTGGAACCTGTATGGTATAAGTGTTATTGGCATAATCATACTTTGGTGTTGTATTCTCCGGCTGCAATTTTATTTGCAGCTTTTTAGCGCTGTGCAATTTTACAGTAAGCGGTTCCAATGCAGGTATAGCACCATTTGCTGCATTTTTAGTATTGATAAGATTAATCACCGTTTTGCCGTTCACCATATTGATAGTTACATGCACATTGCGCGAACCCGTTACTTGCACCATAGGATTGGTAAACAGTTTTTCGGTTACTGCATCCAGCATTTGCTTATATACTGCATATTTGGCATTGGAAGCAGCACTGCTCTGGTTGATAAAAAGGCAGGCTATTTGGCCTTTACCATATTTTCTTACTGCAGCAACGGGTAACGTGTTTGCAGATGCATTTTCACCGGCAAGCACGTCTTTTATCTCTTCGGTGCCAGACTGTAAAGCAAATGGCTGTATGGAAAACGAATAAGCAGCATTACCCGGCTTTAAATTTAATGTACTTGCTTTACCAGTTGCACTTTTGTTTAGTTGAACACCGGCATATTTTGCAAATTTCATAGCATTATCAGGTCCCAATAACAATAGAGTTCCGCCATTGGAAACATACTGCAACAGTTTCTCCTGATACTGTTGTGCCACGCCCAGTTCGGGCACTACGATCAACGGATAATCATTCGCCCTTGCGTTTAACTGATGCTCCATTATTATTTCTGCGGGCTGCTGATTATCCAATAATGCATACAACGTATTGCGGACAGTAGCAATATCTATGTTTTGAAAAATCCCGGTATTTTTAGTTAATTGGTTAGTGCCACTGTACAGCACAGCAATTTGCTTAACCGGAGTGGCATGCTGACAATACGCTTGTCGCGCACGCATAAACCTTGCAGCTTCCGTAAGCGTGTTCAGGTAATTCTTTTTTATAGAAGCATCGCGGTTTTGTGGAAAATAACATTGCCATGCGCCACCCATTGCTATTACTTCCGCAGCTTCCTGGAACAATACATCGGTAGATCTTATGCCTTTATTATCAAAGCCCCACGACATGAGGTCCCAGGGTTTATTATAGGTTAATGCCTGCGAAGAGAAAGTACGTGCATCAAAGGCAACCTTATGCAAATCGCCCTGGCTGGAGGGTATATCGCCCGATAGAAAATCGACATCTACATCAATAGGTAAGGGTGCATACGAAGAGTATAACCAATTGGTACCTATTTCAACATTCTTATCAAAATTATGTAGCTGGTTAACATATTTATTTACATACCGGATAAATGCTGCACGCTCAAAACGTACTAATGCTTTATAAGCAGATGTGTTTTTGTTAGCAGTAACAGTTGAAATACCTGTTTGTTTTTTAAACTGTGCTAATGCATTCTGACTATAGTCGGGTTGTGTTGCCCAGGTATCGCCATCAATCCAAACTCCATCTATGTTGTAATTTTTTATCAACTCTTCTAATTGTGGAATCATCAGTGAGTCTTCGTAATTACTAAATACCGAAGCTAACTCTGTACTTACTTTTTTATTGCCATCCACCACACCCCAGTTGGGATGTTTTTTTAAAGCCGCCTTATCCAACAGACCAGAATAATGCGCATACAAACCTACTCCATACTTCGCCGTTTCCTGCCTCCATATCTTCAGCGCATCTTTTGTAAAGCCACCTGCTGCAGTGCCTACTTTGGTAGGAAAGCTGGCAACGCCCGGATGTCCTTTACTATCAACCTGCACAAAATCGGGCTTCACCTGCTCCAAAAACGCATCTATCATGTCGGCAGTTACCGTTTTACCTATCTCTGTATCCGCAGCAGTTGCATGAAAATCGAAATGCACACCAAAGAAACAATCTTTCCTTTGCAAAGGTGCTTTGCCAGATTGTGAATGGCTTGTATAAATACATAACAACAACAGCGTGGTTGCCAGTGCTTTCTTAATAGAATAGATCATAATTATTAAACATTTTACATTATTAAAGTTATACACAGTTGAAGACAGGAAAGAACCATAATAATTATTGTATTAGTTGCTTTTTAATTCACTTCGTTTAATCCTTATTATATTTAACCCCGTTAATATTATTAATATTATAAGTTTATAAAAAATATGCCATTACTATAGTATAGCTATTATTCTTATCTGTTTACGCTTGTAAACCATATATAGTATTTTGAAAAAATAACACTATTGTAAGTTTAAGAAGCGTGTGATTACATAAATTTTCAGCTATACAATAACCACTGCTTAATTATATTCGTAAAGACAAGTATGAAGATTATTACCATTGGCGGCTCGGGTTTTATTGGCACTTATTTGATTGAATTGCTACAACCAGAGCATCAGTTACTAAATATAGATAAGCGCAACTCCACTGCATTTCCACATCTTACTTCCATAGTTGATATAAGAGATTACGACCACTTGCTCCCTGCTATACAACCTGCAGATTGGGCAATACTGCTTGCCGCAGAGCACCGCGATGATGTATCGCCTGCCTCATTGTATTACGATGTAAATGTACAGGGCACTAAGAATGTATTAAAAGCTTTGGATGAAAAAGGTATTCATAAAGTTATCTTTATTAGTTCTGTTGCAGTGTATGGATTGAATAAATTGAATCCTGATGAAAACGCTCCGGCAGCCCCGTTCAATCACTATGGAAAATCTAAATGGATGGCGGAAGAAGTATTGCGTGAATGGCAGCAAAAAGATGCAAACAATAAAACATTAATTATTGTACGTCCTACCGTTGTTTTTGGTCCAAACAACAAAGGCAATGTGCATAATTTGCTGCAACAAATCAGCTCCGGAAAATTTCTTATGATAGGCTCAGGGAACAACAGAAAATCCATGAGTTATATTGAAAATATTACCGGTTTTATCAGGTATTTGTTGCAAAAAAACGGGAGCGGTTACCACGTGTTCAATTATACCGATAAGCCCGACTTATCAATGAATGAATTAGTAGCAATTGTTGAAAAAGCAATGAACAAAAAAATTGCGGCTGTGAGAATTCCTTATTGGCTTGGCTATTTAGGCGGTGTGGCTTTTGATATAGCAGCAGTTATTACGCGTAAAAAATTTTCTATTTCTGCTGTGCGCGTAAAAAAGTTCTGTGCTACTACACAGTTTTCGGGAGAGCAATGGCGGCAAACCGGCTTTACACCATCTTACACATTGTACGAAGGATTAATTAAAACAATACAGGCAATGCAGCAGGAATCATGAACTACCATTGCAACAGTTGGCCTTTATGTAAAAATCAACCGTAGTCAAAGGCATATTCATGCATGTGTTTGAGCAATAGTTTTTACGCTTATACCCATGCAACATAGCAAATACAAAAAGTGTAAAATATTAATTTGTATGCTGCAAATAAATAAAAACCTACCCTGTTTTATACTTAAAACAGGGTAGGTTTTTATTAGGTCAATTTTTAAGCACTTTTTCTAAAAAGCGCCGCTTTTGACCTATGAACAAGATTTTAGTTTTTAAGATAATCCTTGTAAGCAAAACCGTTAGGTGTAAGTGACTGATCGCTATGGTGCAGCGGTGTATCTTTCTTGCCTGCATTCTCATCGGGGCTGTACCATACAACATAAGGAAGGTTATTATCAGTAGCTACTTGCAGCATTGCCTGTAGCGTAACTACTTCTTTATCAAATTGGCCAAACTCGTTAGAGATAACTGGCTTATTGGTTCTTTTTTTCATGTAATTTATAACTGATTGTAATGCTTCGGTATTGGGTGAAGTACCCTTCCAATGGAAGTTTACGTAGTCTAAATTTATAGTGGCATACGCCTGCAACAAGGTATCCACAAATCTACCGCGCTCTTGTATAGTGAGTGCCTTTGGTGCAACACCTGTGAGTTGCTTAAACCGTTCTGCCGAATCGGTTTTACCCTGATTCATAAAGTCCTGGTACACCAGGTAATTCAAGCCAGTGCTGGTAATGCCACCATTTGCTACTTTAATGCCGCGCCCGTGCATCACACTAATAGCTGCTTTTAACTGGTTGATATACTGCTGTGCACTACCTGAATAGTACAGTTTATTAGATTCTTCGTTTTCAATTACCGCTACAGCTGGGTTAACAGTATATACAGCAAGCGTACTTTTCAAATCTTTCTTATATTGAGTAAGGTTAGTAACAAAGGGCATAGGAGTGCCGCTGCTAAAACTTCCGCGGCAAAAGTTGAGCAACACCTTATAATTACTCTTTACAACAATAGGATCGGGAGTATTACTCGGTACATTAGTGCGCTCCCGTAAGCATGAAACGCCAAGGTCGTCTGCAACATTAAGCTGAAAATCTATGCTGCCTGTTACGGAGGGTGCGCCGATTAATGCTCCATAATTCAGCGATTTATTAGGAATAAGTGTGAGTATGGAACCTTCTGCTTTAGTGGAAGCATTTGCCGATGTAGTGCTGTTGGTAACGGTTCCGTTTAGGTCTTCTTTGCTGCAACTGCAAAGGAACAGTGCAATACATGCCACTGCCAGTGAATAATACTTTTTCATGATATTGAATTTGATATTGGATTTAAAAAAGAACACTGCAAAGATAGAAGGACATATAGGAATTAGAACACTATGTATTGATTTTAAACACCTTTTCATTTGCATTAAATTCACCTAAAAAGAATGCCTCGGCTATTTAATGCTATAACCCCCTCTAAAAGCAACAGTAAAACTGCACTTTTACTATGATATCCAATTAGTAAGCAGCTTCAATTAATATGAGAAGGTTTGTAACGGGCGCCAGGGTATATAAAAAAATTATTTAAAAGATACTAAACAAAAATGGCAATGTGCCGGCAGTTTATTTATAATAAATTAAAGCAAAAGTTTAAGTCGGGAAATAACGCCGCAAACGGGCAACAACTTTTTTGTGTTTATAGCATTTACGCATAAGAATGCTTGTGGTTTTTACACCTATTCCATTTCAGGGTAAATAGTTCGGTTAATCAGTAAAGATAAATGAGTTGCGTAATCTTACTAATCCGCATAACTTAATCTGAAATGGTGTAAGCTTCTCTGTTGCGATAAATATATAAGCACAACGGAACACAAAGAATAAATAATGAAGTAAATAAAAGGTAGAGACTTAATTTATAAAAATAGTGCTGTTGGCATGCGTGCTCTTCGTTATTAAACATGGTTAACATGGTTGGTAGCCTTGCAAAAAACGCTGGCAGGGTTCTTAAACCTGCCAGCGTTAATTTAAACTATTTACTGGTTACAAAACTCACTTCCAGATACTTTGCATACTGCTCAGTTGCAAGGATTTTAATACTACTCCGCCGGTTGATTGTACATGTATTTGATTTAGCAAATCTTCTGGAAAAAAGATTGCGGTCATCGTCGTTAATCCGCTATCAGCAAATAACTCGACAGAAGCTGCATCTATAATAAGTACTAAGTCTATAGAAGCCTTTTGTGCAAAACGTGGTGCTACTGTTTTGGCAGCAAAACTTTGTTTAAAGGAAGATTCACCAGCCTTTGTGCGGTCAATATAATATTGATTGGTTGCTTTATCAAAACCTATTACTAATTGCTCGCCACTTTTGTTGGAAAAAGTAATGGAAAAATCCTTCACTGCATCTGTTGTAAGCGATAGCTTGTAAGGAGTGGTAAGCTTTGTAGTGCTGGCAACGGTATAGTCCGTTGCTTTTACATTTGTAAGTGTGGTGAATGGTTTGGTGATACTATTTAATTCTTTTACCGGCTGTGAGGTAACAAGAAATTGGTTATTTATTTTTTTGATACCCAGTTCTCTGGGTATTGTTGTAGCGCTGCGCCATTTTTCGGTAGGTACAACATTGGCATACTCCCAATTGCTCATCCAGCCCAAAAATATTTTACGCTCACCCGTATTGCTCCAGGTGATACCTGCATATTCATCGGGGCCGTAATCCAGCCATTTGGTAGTAGTATCATCGGGCGTAAATGTGTGACCGTCAAAATTGCCGGTAAAGTATTGTGTAGCACTTCCCCCATTGGGTCCGCCGGGATTAATATTCACAATTAACACCCACACTTTTTGTCCATTATAATCCAGCGGAAATAAATCCGGACATTCCCATACACCGCCATGTGCGCCCAACTTTTCGCCAAACTCACTTTCTTTTGTCCAGTTTTTTAAATCTGGGGAAGAGAAAAAGGTAATGCGGTCTTTAGTAGCAAGCGTCATGATCCATTTGTTGGCCGCTTCATTCCAGCTTACTTTCGGGTCGCGAAAATCGCGGATACCAGGATTTTTTACTACCGGGTTGCCGCTGTATTTCGTCCAGGTCTTTCCATTATCCAGGCTGTAAGCAATACTTTGGTTTTCATAATCATTCCTTCCGGCACGTTCACCCGCTGTATCGTGGCTGGTGTAGATGGCAACGAGCGGCACTTTACCTCCTTTACCAAAGCCCGAAGTATTGTTTTTATCCACTACCGCACTGCCCGAAAAAATAAAGCCCAGGCTATCCGGGTACAAAGCAATCGGCTGCTCCTGCCAGTGCACCAGGTTGGTGCTGGTAGCATGTCCCCAGTGCATTGGTCCCCACACGCTGGCACCTGGATAGTATTGGAAAAAAAGGTGATAAACACCTTCATTGTACACCATTCCATTTGGGTCGTTCATCCAGTGTGCCTTTGGTGAAAAGTGTATCTGCGGACGATACTGCTCGTGATAAACAGCGGTGTCGTCTTGTGCTTTTGCCAGTGTAGAGGCAGCAAAAAGAAGTATAAAAAAAAGGTATTTTATTTGTTGCATAATAAGTTTTTAAATGCGATGCTGTCACAATTGCGCCGCCATTTGCGCAGACTCTTTGTTGTATGGTACAATCTTGCTGAGCTTGCCTTGTTTATCGTACGTTGCTACAAACGGAAACTGCTGTATGTTGTAATACTTCTGCACGATAAAGGTGTAGCCTTCGCTACCTACTTTAATGTTGGGATAAGATGACAAATGAAATTCGTCATCAAATTGTTTTACCTCGTTTAAAGGCAGATAGGAAATCATTATAATCTGCCTGTCAGCCAGTTCCTTTTTACGCTTGAGCATAGCTTCCGTAAACTTTTTGCAATGATCGCAGGTAGGCGAAAAATACACCAGTATAGTAGGCTTGTTTTTGGCAAGCTGGCTATAGGTAAATCCTTCCCCGTTTACCAATCTTATTTTAAAAGGTGCAATGGTGGTTTTAGTGGTTTTAGTTTGCTGGGCAAATGCCATTGAGCAAAGAACAACACAAAACAAGGCGCTGAGCAAATATTTATACATATACATTATTTAATAATTTTCTGAACGAAAGTTGCACAATAATAGTATATGCCCGCAACTTTCTCAAAACAGTATTATTGCATACTATAAACCTTCAGCGTATCCAGAATGGCTGTTCCGCCTTTTGCAAATGCCGAAAACTGTGTTGCATCTTTTGGTGGAAAAATATAAGTAGTAATTGCTTTCTCGCCATCATTGGCAAATACTTCCAGCGAGGATTTGTCAAACAGCACCTGTAGTTTTATTTTACCTTCAACAGGTTGTACCACTGCTTTTAATGGATGGATTTCATCACCAGCCGCTGGCTTAACCGTGAGTTCATTAGTAGCTACATTATAGTTTATAATCGTTCCGTTACCGCCTTTTTGCTGTGCAATTGTAAAACCAACATCTGTTGCAGAGTTGGGTATAAACGTAGCTTCTATCCAGTAAGCATTGGTGTTAAATGCAGGCTGCGTACTGAATGCTAATTCCTTATTGATAAGCGACACATTACTCTTGGTTAATTGCTGCTTTGCCGGCAGTGTACTAATACGCTTAGCCACTACCGAAGATGGCTGTTGAAATAACCGGATACCATCGGCTGTTGTACGCAGGCTAAGATCTCTTGGTATAGACATTTGCCCGCGCCAAGGCGATGTTCCTGTTTTTAAAGGCACCATCCAGCCTACCATAATGTTTTTATTTTGTGGCGCATCGTTGTAAGAAATAGCTGCATAAAACGTATTGCCTTCATCCACGGTCAAATAGGATGTTCCCGGGTTATGGCTGATAAACGTGGTACCATCAAAATTGCCAATAAAGTATTGCATGAACGGACCACCTTCAGGACCGCCGCACGATACAAACAACACCCATTTTTTATTAGCCTCATCACCATCTACAGGCATCTGCAACAGCGATGGACATTCCCAGGGATGACCACTATAGCCTTGGTTGCTACCAAATTCGCTTAGCAAAGTCCAATCTTTTAAGTTGGGTGAGCTGTAAAAACGAACTGCATGTTCCAGCGGCAGAGCTACTACCATCAGCCAGCGTTTATTTTGCTCGTCCCACTGTACATTAGGATCGCGGAAGTCGGTTTTTCCTAAATCAATTACCGGATTTTTATCATAATCCGTATAACTCATCCCGCCATCGTTGCTGTAGGCAATGTATTGCGATTCGTTTTTCCGGTTTGGTGAATGTGCTGTGTACACCGCAACGAGACAACCACCGTTTTTGCAAAAGCCGCTGGTATTGTTTTTATCATTCACCACGCAACCCGAAAACCGCCAGGTAGTATCACCATTATCTGTCTTTTCTGGCATAGCTACCGGGTAGTGTTGCCAATGCAGCAAATCTGTACTGGAGGCATGTCCCCAGCTCATGTGTCCCCACTGGTTTTCAAACGGATTGTGCTGATAATACAACTGGTATTTTCCATCCACATAAATCAATCCGTTGGGATCATTCGTCCAGTTTTTAGCGGGTGTAAAATGATATACTGGGCGCCATTGAGGTGTTGCTGCTGTATTGTTTTGTGCAAAAAGAAAAGAACTCAAAAAGCTGGCAAATACAGCTAATAACAATCGTTTTTGCATAGGATATGTTTAGAATAAAAAAATAAAAATAACTGCATCGCTGCATTGTATGTGTTGAACAACAGCGATGCAGTACCTTTTGCCTATGGATTACCAGCCCACATTTTGCTGATACAATCCGCGGCTATAATTAATCTGGTTGAGCGGAATAGGGAAATACTCATCTCTTCCTTTCTGAAAAACGGCATCAGACAAATGTGATGACCTCGTTTTTTCAATATCAAAGTACGCATTCATCACTTTATCAGCCACACCCCAGCGCACCAGGTCAAAGAAATGATACCCTTCGGTAGCAAACTCCAGCCGGCGCTCCCAGTGCAACGCCTGACGTGCAAAGTCCTGTGTCCAGGTACAATTGACACCCGGCTGATAGGTAGCCATGCCATAATGAGAAGTGGACGTTCCATCACCTTGCTTCAGCAATGCAGTGCTGTTGGCAGCACGGGCGCGCAACTGGTTGATGAGCAGCAATGCTTCGTCCTGCCTGCCTAATTCTATCAATGCTTCAGCTTTAAACAATAATACATCAGCATAGCGGATAATCGTCCAGTTCTTAGAGCTGGACATAAAAGGTGGTATTTTTTGAAAAGAAGGATCGTCGTAAGTAACGGCTTCTTTAAGACTGGCAAAAGCGCCATATACTTCCGGTGCACGTGCCCACGATCTTTCAAATAAGAAATCCGGCTTGTATTTGTATGGATGTCCTGGTATTGCCACGGTATGATCTAAGCGTGGATCGAAGGTGTTTGTTTGAAAATCGAGCGAAGCAGCCACATCATTCTGATTGTAAGTAGTAAACATGGGCAAGCCGCTGGCATCGGTTTTAAAAGCATTAATCATATCATGGCTGGGCACATGAAAACCGCAGCAGCCATACTCCTGGTTCATTGGATAATTCAATGCATGACCGTAATCTAACCTGCCTTTGGGCGTGCCATCATCTTTAGAATATTGGATGGCAAATACCGATTCGGAACTGTTTTCATGCTGCGTTAAAAAGTTATCGGCAAAGTCGGGATCCAAAGCATATTGACCGGAATTGATAACTTCATCGCACAGACTGTTTACTTCTGTAAGCAAAGCAGCATTAATGCCTGTAACCTGGTTGTTTTCGTCCTGCTGGTAAGCAGCATACAGCAATGCTTTAGCCAAATAAGCCTTCGCCGCATACTTGTTGGGTCTGCCTTTATCCCCCTGCGTTTCGGGCAGGTTATCTGCCGCAAAGCGAAAATCCGCTGCCACTTTTGCCCACAGTTCATCATTGGAATAGCCGCGGTTAGAAACGGTATCGTAGTTGGTTTTCGGTATCGTTTCATCAATATACGGCATGTACTTAAAGAGAATTTTGAGCAGAAAATAAAAATGCCCGCGTAAAAAACGCACTTCTGCCTGCCGTTCTGTTTTATTTGGAAAAACATCGGTAGAAACGGCGTCCAATCTTCTCAATGCATCATTAGCACGGCCAATATCCACATACAACCTAAACCACAGTTCATCAATCAACCCATTGTTAGGGCGGTTGAGTGAAAAGGTCTCCATCCAGTGAAATTCGGTAATATCGCCCGGACCATCACCACCTTTGTAGGCATCGCCGCCGCGCACGCTGCCATATGGCCAAAGGCTGGAATAAGGAGAAGTGTAATGATCGTTGCCTAAGGCCGAGTAAGCGGCAATCACCATTTTATCTATATTCTCTGGTGTATTGATGTCTTCGCTGGAGACAGCGCCCTGCGGCACTTTATCTAAAGTTTTATTGCACGCTGCAAAGAGCAGACTTGCAATTATGGGAAGAAAAAATAGCTTTTTCATGATTAAATAAATAAGAAGTTTAAAATGATACATTCAAGCCGATAGTGCCGATAACAGGAATGGGAAAGCCATAGCCTGGATTTTCCGGGTCGGTAGCGGTGAAGGATTTGCTTTTAATAGTAAAAAGATTGCTGCCTTGCAGGTACAGCCGTGCATCGTGCAGTTTTGCGCCTTTAAATACACCTTTCAGGTTATAGCCCAACTGTATATTGCGCAGCTTCAGGTAAGAACCTTTTTCCAAAAAGTAAGTAGAAAGCCGGCCTTCATCGTTACGGTTTACCAGTGTAAGCGCCGGTATAGCAGAACTGGTGTTTTGCGGTGTCCATGCATCTAAGGTTCTGGCGCCCCAGTTGGTGCCAACCCACAGCGAAGAAAAGTCGGTATAGGTTTTAAAATCATTAAACACTGTTATGCCCTGCACGCCTTGTATAAAGAAGCTCAGGTCGAAGTTTTTGTACTCCAGCGCGAAGTTTAAACCATATAAAAACTTAGGGTTGTTATCGCCAATATAATCGCGGTCTTTATCGTCAATCACACCATCGCTGTTGAGGTCTTTATAGCGTATTCTGCCCAACCCTTTACCTACCTGCTCAGGCGATTTGTCTACTTCCTCCTGTGTTTGGAATAAACCATCAACTACCCAACCAAAATAAGAGTTATTAGGTCTGCCAAGAATGGTCTTGTCGGTACCGTTGCCGGGATAAGAAGTGAGCACTTCGGTTGGGAGGTAGGTTACTTTGTTGCGGTAAGAAGAATAATTGCCGGTAACGCTGAAAGTAAGATCTCTGGTAATGTTGCCATTGTAAGAAACCTGTATTTCTATGCCTTTATTCTGTACCGAAGCACCATTAAACCAATGATTGCCACCTTCGCCTACTACGGCTAAATAACCCGGGCTGATAAGAATATCGGAAGTTTTTTTAATGAAGTAATCTACCGAGCCGGTAACCTTATTGTGAAACAAACCAAAGTCGAGACCAAAGTTGTTTTCTTTAGTTGATTCCCATTTCAAAGAATCATTGCCGGTTTGTATGGCGGTAAAGCCCGAAGGTAATTGTCCCGAACCAGCGCCGGTTATATCATAAGCGCTGCCTTGGTCAAATGTCCAGGTTGGGTCTACGCCATAGATCGCAGAATACAATGAATAAGTGGGATAATAACCGGGTAAATCCTGATTGCCGGATACACCAAATCCATAGCGAAGCTTCAGGTCGGATACAATATCCTGGTTTTTCATAAAGCCTTCCTCACTGATGCGCCAGCCCAAAGAGAAAGCCGGGAACGTACCATAGCGGTAGGCTTTACCAAAACGCGAAGAGCCATCGCGGCGTAGCGTTACGGAAGCTAAGTACTTGTTGTTGTAAGTATAGTTTACTTTACCAAAGAAAGACTGCAGGGCATACGCATTGCCCGAGCCGCCGTTGTCTTTGTTGGCCGAACCGGCATCGAGATAAGAATAGTCAATGTTTTCTAAAGCATATCCCTGGCGGCTGCCATAAAAAGTTTGAAAAACATATTGAATATTTTCTGAACCCAGTAAAGCTTCGATACGATGCTTATTAAAGCTGGCATTATAGTTCAGTGTGTTTTGCCATATACGGTTGCCATCGTACCATTGCGTTTCTGCTACCTGGTTAGAAGGATCGGATAAGAAGCCCGATGTATAAGACTTACGCAAGGTGCGCTGGAAAGTGCCATCATAATCTACCCCATAGCTGGTTCTGAAATGCAGGTTGGGGATAATGGTCAGGTCGGCATACGCATTACCAAATACACGGAAAAAATCGCTGTGGTTTTGCCGGTTGTCTTCTATCAAACGCACGGGATTTTGCCGGTCGGTCATACCGGGTGCAGGACCGCCCCAGCCATCATCAACCGTGTGCACCGGCACTACCGGCTGCTGTACCAGCGAAGCAAACAAAATATCGCTCGCCGGAATTAAAGCATTACGGATGTAGGTAACATCCAGGTTTTCGCCAACCTTCAGCCTGCCATCAAAGAAATTATAATCAGAATTGAAACGTGCAACGGCTTTCTGGCTGTGCGTAGCTTTTACAATGCCTTTGTTATCATAATAGTTCAAAGAAAAAAGTGTACTACCTCTATCGCTGCCATTGCTCATAGATAAGTTGTAGTTCTGTATTAATGAAGTTTGGGCTATTTCATCAAACCAGTAAGTATTGGCCGGCTTCATCGTGTGGGCAGCATCAATAAAATCGGGATACATAATTTTATTCAATACCGGATTGTTGTAATCGCCATTCCAGTCATATTGGTAAATCTGGTTTTGGTTGGGATCGGCGCCATCGTTTATGGCAGCCTGCCAGTAAGCCCTGCCTCTGCCATCAGCATCTAAAGTTTTTAGCTTGGTATTATAGTATTGCAAAGAAGTAGAAGCATCGGCGCTGATGCGGCTATATCCTTTTTTGCCCTTTTTGGTGGTAACTATAATAACACCATTGCCTGCTCTTGCGCCGTAAATAGTAGCAGAAGATGCATCTTTCAGCACCTGAATGGATTCAATATCAGCCTGGTTAATTTCCTGCAATCCTCTCTTGGTAGGAATGCCATCAATCACATACAGCGGATCATTATTGTTGAGCGTTCCAATACCACGGATGCGAACGGTAGCGCCGCCTGCGGGGTCGCCATTAGTAGTAATATATACGCCCGGCACTCTGCCCTGCAATGCTTTTACAGGATTGCCCAGCGGTATATCTTTAATAGCGCCCACATCTACTACCGACACCGCGCCGGTAAGGTCGGCTTTTCTTTGCGTCTGATAGCCGGTTACTACCACCGCATTCAGGTCGTTAAGGTTCTCCGACAGCTCCATGGTGAGATTGCCGGAAGTCGGCACCACTGCCGTGCCCGCCTGCATACCCACATAGGTAAATGTGAGCGTATCGCCTGTAGATGCGAGCATGGTAAAATGCCCGGTGTTGTCTGTAACTACCATCCCGCTTTTGGATTGTACGGTAACACCTGCCAGGGCAGCCTGTGTGTTTTTGGCGACTACTACGCCTGTTACCTGTTTTTGCTGCGCCCAAAGGGCAGTAGCAAAAAACAAGAGGAGAATTGTGATGAACTGTTTCATAGTGTGTGTTTAAATAGAATGATTAAGTATGGAAGGAAGCACTGCATTGGCAAGCCATAATTATCGAATACAGCTATTTGCAGTTAATTGGAATTGATTTTTGTTTATGAATGTGTAACCGGTGGCTGTGCTGTTTCTTCAGCAAACAGATTGCTGATGCCATTTGCGTTATAATCGGGGCAAGCGCCTTTTTGTGTAGTAACATAAGCAGCCAGCTTGTTGGCAAACTGAAGCGCCTCCTCTATTGCAGCACCTTCCATTGTTTTGGCTATGATGGCCGCTAAAAAAGCATCGCCGCTGCCTACCGTATCAGCTACCGTTACCGGAATACCCTTGCAGGTAGCAAAGGCATCGCCTTTACATACAATAGCTCCTTTTGCACCGCGCGTAACCACTACCATGTCAAGTGCAAAACGGTTTTTCAGCAGTTGAATGCGTTCTGTTTCGCTGGTGAGTGGCGAAAACCAACCGGTAATGAGCTCCAGTTCTGCCAGGTTCAGCTTTACCATATTGGCGTGCGTCAGCAGCATTTCTATTGTATTGCGGTTGTAAAACGGCGGGCGCAGGTTAATATCCAGTACTTTGTTTTTGGCAAAGGGCAGCAGTTTAAGCAATGTATCACGGGTTTGCCGGCTGCGGGTGGCAAGGCTTCCAAATACAAAATAATCGGCATTACTTACCAGCGTTGCCAGTTCCTCGTTGTAGCCAATGTAATCCCAGGCTACATTATTCAATATGGTATATACTACTTCGTGCCCGTCTTTTATCTCTGCCTGCACTGTACTGGTAGGCTTACTTTCATCCATCTGGAAAAATTCGGTGCAGATGTTTTTTGCTTCCAGCGTTTCAATTAACTGTTTGCCTAATTCATCATATCCTATTTTGGAAATAACTGCAGGGCTTTTACCCAACTTTTGCAAATGGTAGGCAACATTCATAGGCGCACCGCCGGCTTGCTTGCCGGTGGGCAGCATATCCCAAAGCGTTTCTCCAAAGCAAACCACGGGATAGTGTTTCGTATCTGACATTAGCAATATTTTTTAAATGAAATCCGGTTTTAAATAGTGTGTACAGCATTTGTTATATCAACCCAGGGCTTCAGCCTTGGGAACTTAAGTGAAAGGTTATCGGCTTTAGCCAAAGTGCCCGTTTGCTCAGGCTAAAGCATTGGGTTAGCTTTTCCTACCTATGGTTCTTTATTGCCTGGTTTAATTAAGTATGTTCTTTTTATTTAGTGCAATACCAGCGTATGCCCTATTTGCTCCAGCGATTTACCCTTTGTTTCGGGCATCGTTTTCCATACGAAAAGCAGCTGTGCAATCATCATTACCGTGAAGAATAAAAAGGTATTACCACCACCGGCTTTCTCGGCGAGATAGGGGAACGAAAAAGCAATGAGCGCTGCCATAAACCAGTGCGTAGTGCTGCCCAGCGTTTGTCCTTTTGCACGTATTTGCGTTGGAAAAATTTCGGAAATAAACACCCAGATAACGGCGCCTTGTGAGAAGGCGAAAAAAGCAATGTAAATGAATAAATAAACCGGTACGGCAAGTCCGCTTTGCCCGCTGTAAAAAGAATAAGCTACCAGCCCGAGTGTTGCAATTAACCCAAATGAGCCAATGAGCATGAGGGTACGCCTGCCAAAGCGGTCAATATAGTTCATGGCGATAAGCGTGAAAATAAAATTGATCAGACCAATACCGGCTGTGGAAAGCAACGAAGAACTGGTGCCCAAACCCGTCATTTCAAAAATGCGGGGCGCATAATAGATAATAGCATTGATGCCCGACACCTGGTTGAACACGGCAAATAGCACTGCCAGCATAACCGGAAATTTGTGCTGTGCAGAAAATAACGGATCCTTTTCTATAGTCCCCTCTTCGGCAGCCGCATTCAGGATGGCGGTAACGGTTGCATCGGCAGTTGCGGGATTGATGATTTTCAGGATGCCTCTTGCCGCTTCCACTTTGCCCCTCTTCAAAATGAGCCAGCGCGGACTTTCGGGAATGAGCTTCAGCAAGACTAAAAATATAAATGATGGTACTGCCTGTATGCCCAGCATTAACCGCCAGGAGTTATCGCCCATTTGCCCCAAAATATAATTGGACAAATACGAAATGAGAATACCAAATACCACATTAAACTGGAAAAGCGCTACCAGCCTGCCGCGCCTTTCTGCCGGTGCAATCTCCGATATATAAATGGGCGCCGTAACTGAAGAAGCGCCTACACCCAGCCCACCGGCAAGGCGGAAAAACAAAAACAGGTACCAGTTCGTTGCGAGTGCGCTGCCTACAGAAGAAATCAGGTATAAAATAGCAATAATATACAACGTTTTTTTCCTGCCCAGCCGGTCGCACGGAATGGCGCCGAGCAAAGAACCAATCACTGTTCCTACCAGTGCAATAGAAATGGTAAGCCCGTGCTCAAAGGCATTTAAAGACCAATATTTTTGAATAGACTGTTCGGCACCGGAGATAACCGCCGTATCAAAACCAAAGAGAAAACCACCTAAAGCAATAACAACCGACCAGAGGAAAACCTTGTTTTGTTTCATATAGCATTTTGAAAAGCAATCTTACAAGCCGGAGCAGACGCGATCTTTTCAAAATGGAATAAAATGCTTTAAAATTTACCGTTTTCTTAAATAATGCTATAATTTACTGATTATAAAGATTTAATAAATAAAAATATAAGTTTATTAGATTATGCTTTTTAGAAGTTGAACTCCTTTTTTCTAAAATTATAACACGCCGTTGTTTCAGTATGTACCAAGTACACATTTTATTTTTGGTTAATTGAAATAAAAAAGCACATTTTTATAAGGAATTTCGGGTTCTGAAATTGCAAATTTGTTGATAATGAATCGTGTACGAACCTTTGCTTGCCGGTTGTTGAGCTTGTCTGTGAATCTTTCTGTATTCATAGCTGTTATTTGCTGCCTTTTACTTTTTTCCTGTAAGGACAATGCACTTCCTGAAAAAAAATACCGCATTGCTTTTTCGCAGTGTACCGGCGATGATAACTGGCGCAGGCGAATGCTCGCCGATATGAAGCGCGAAATGGCTTTTCACCCCGGTATTGAATTTTTGTACAAAGATGCTAAAGACAACAGCCGGCTGCAGGCCCGGCAGGTAAGAGAATTGATGAACGAGGGCATAGACCTGCTGATGATTTCGCCTAATGAGGCGCAGCCACTCACGGGCGTTGTAGAAGATGCCTTCAACAAAGGCATCCCCGTAATTGTGATAGACCGCACGATTGCATCTAAACTATACACTTCTTTTATAGGCGCCGATAATGTGGAAGTAGGCAAAATGGCCGGCGATTATGCCGCTAATCTGCTGCATGGCAAAGGCAATATTATAGAAGTAATCGGGCGGCCCGGCTCTACGCCAGCGATCGGGCGGCAAAAAGGTTTTCAGCAAAGTATCAGCCAGCATCCCGATATAAATATTAATGCAGAAATATATGGCAACTGGCTGAAGGATGATGCCGCAGCCGGGCTGCTAAAAGTAAAGGATAAGCTAATGCATGCCGACCTCGTATTTGCCCACAATGATGTAATGGCGCTCGGCACTTACCAGGTATGTAAAAAGCTGGGAATAGAAAATAAAGTAAAAATTATTGGCGTAGATGGACAACCAGGACCTGGCAGCGGACTCGACCTGATAAGCAATCACCTGATAAATGCCACTATGCTGTACCCCACTGGCGGCCAGGAAGCGATACGTACCGCTTTTAAAATATTGAATGGCGAGCCGTTCAGCAAAGAGAATATTTTGCAAACACTGGTAATAGATTCTACCAATGTTCACCTGATGCAGTTGCAGGCAAATAAGATAGATGAACAACAAAAAGATATAGAAAAACAACAAGCATTGCTGGAAGCACAGCAGGCAATTTACAACAGCCAGACTACGCTGTTAAACATTGCGGTAACTGCCCTGGTACTCGTGCTCATACTCGGCATTATTGTGCTGGTTGCATGGCGTAACAATCGTATCATCAACCGGCAACTATCTGCCAGCAATAATGAAATCCTTTTGCAACGTAACCAACTGATAGAGATGACGGCAAAAGCCAAGGAAGCAACGGAAGCTAAGTTTAATTTTTTTACCAATATCTCCCACGAGCTGCGCACGCCATTGACACTCATTTTAGGCCCGCTTGAAGATGCTTTGACCTCGCCCAAATTGCACTTTACTATAAAGAACGATTTGGAAGTAATGCAAAAAAATGCATTGCGGCTGCTGCGCCTGGTGAACCAGTTAATGGACTTCCGGAAAATTGAGCATAGCCAGATGAAGCTCCGGGCTTCCGAAAATAATCTCATTGCTTTTGTAGCAGATATCCTGAATGCTTTTAAAGAGATTGCCAAAAAGAAAAATATCAGCCTGAATAGCAGCTATAGAGTAAATGAACTGATGGTATGGTTTGATACGAACCTGCTGGATAAAGTATTATTCAATTTGTTGTCTAATGCTTTCAAATTTACCAAAGAAAACGGCTTTGTTACCGTTACGGTAAGCACCAGCAAGGATGGAAAAGAAGCTATCATCCAGGTAGAAGATTCAGGTATTGGCATGACACCCGAAACGGCAGCACACGCTTTTGATTTGTTTTACCAGGAGCAGGGCACTGCCATCAAAGGTACCGGATTGGGACTTGCCTTGTCAAAAGAATTGATTGGACTGCATCATGGCAGCATCAGCCTGCAAAGCGAGAAATGGAAGGGAACCACCTTTGAAGTGCGGCTGCCGCTGGGCACTGCACACCTCGCAACTGATGAAATGGTAAAAGATGCTAATCCATCTACTACTGCTTACGAAGATATAAAAGCCTATATAGCAGATAGCAATATACAGCCTGCTGCAGCGCCTGCAGCAATAAACGGTTCGTCCAAAGAATATTCTATACTGCTGATAGAAGACAGCGACGACCTGCGTAACTTTTTGAAAAACCGTCTGGTTGCCAACTTTGATGTGTACGAAGCCGACAATGGTAATACCGGCTTAAGTATGGCATACGAGCTGGTACCCGACCTCATTATCTGCGACCTTTCCCTGCCGGGTAAAGATGGTTTACAAATTACAGAAACCCTCAAAACCGACATTCGCTCATCGCACATACCAGTGATTATCCTTACTGCCAATAACAGTGTTGAAAAACAGATAGCCAGTATGCAGTTTAGGGCAGATGCTTTTATTGCCAAGCCATTCAACCTGCAGCACCTGGAAGAAACCATTAAGTCGCTGTTGAAAAACAGGAAAATGTTGCGGGAGCACTATACCACCGATGCATCGCCACAGGAGTCAAAAGCCGGTGCACCCAAAAAGCTGGATAGGAAGTTTATCAATGAATTTACGGCTATTGTAGAAAAGAATATTGCCAACGAAAATTTTTCAATTGAAGACATCTGTAAAGCAACCGGTATTTCGCGTATGCAGCTCAGCAGAAAAATAAAAGCATTACTTGGCATTAATGTGAATGAATATATACTTAATGCCCGCCTGCAAAAAGCAAAGTATTTACTCACCAACGAGGACCTGACCATCGCAGAAGTAGCTTACCAGGTTGGCTTTTCATCACAGGCTTATTTTGCTACGGTATTCAAAAATAAGCTGTCGGTTACACCATCGGAGTTTAAAGAAAAGGCAAGGGGATAGAGAGTGAACCACAGCGTCACGGAAGAACAAAGAGCCGCATAGCGTAATCTTTGCATTTGCATAAAAAAGGTTCGGAACTTTTGAAAGTCCCGAACCTTTTTCCTTTGTTGTGCTACGCTATGTATTAACTTATGTGATGCTAATAGTTTAACTTAAGAAGCCAACACAGCATTCTCACTCTTCACCGCTGCTTTACTTTCATGCAACTCACTTATCAAATCTGCAATCAATGCCGTCCACCCGGTTTGGTGACTCGCACCTAACCCAACGCCGTTGTCTCCATGAAAATATTCATAAAAAAGCAGCAAATTTTCATTGCCTTTTTGCTGATAAAACCAGTTATAATTCCCATGCATTTTGCGCCTGCCTTCTTTGTCTTTCTCAAACAGGGAAATTACCCTTGTAGCAAGCTCATCAGCTACAACACAAAGGTTCACCTTATTGCCCGAGTGTGCCGGATATTCTACCAGCAAATCATCACCGTAAAATGCGCCATACCGGCGTATAGACTGAATGAACAGGTAATTGATGGGTAACCACACCGGCCCGCGCCAGTTGCTGTTGCCACCAAACATATCTGATGTAGAATCACCGGGATCGTAGCTTATGGAATGTTCAACACCATCTATACTAATGGTATAGGGATGATCCTGATGATATTTGGACAAAGCCCGGATACCCCCATCTGATAAAAACTCTGCTTCATCCAGCATGCGCTGTAGCAGATATACCAACCGGTTTGGCCGCACCAGTGATAATAACAGTTTATCACTTTCATCCTGCTCTTCATTAAGCCAGGATTGATGATTTATTTTATTCTCATTGAAATGCTGAATATGCTTTTTAAAATTCTTTAATTTATTCAATGCCTTTTTATCTATAACTGCAACAGCAAATAAAGACATCAACCCTACTATAGATTTTACCTGCAAAGGCATGGGCTCGCTGCCATATACCGAGAGCACATCATAAAAAAACTTGTCTTCTTCATTCCACAAATGATGCTCATTAATGGCTTCTGTAATCATTACAAAATGCTCAAAAAACTTGATGGCGGTATCTTCAAAAGATATATCGTGCATTGAAATTTCCAGTGCTATTTCCATCATATTCAGCGCATACGTTCCCATCCAGCCGGTAGCATCTGCCTGCTCCAGTTGCATATTGGTACCCGGAAAGCTACGGTTGAACACGCCAATGTTGTCTAACCCTAAAAAGCCACCTTCAAAAATGTTGTTGCCTTTACGGTCTTTACGGTTTACCCACCACGTAAAATTGATGAGCAGCTTCTGAAAAATTTTCTTCAAAAAAATAATATCGCCTTCTCCTTTTTGCGCCTTTTCTATGTTATACACCTGCAAGGCAGCCCATGCATGCACCGGTGGATTTACATCACTGAAATTCCATTCATAAGCAGGCAATTGCCCGTCGGGTTTCATGTACCATTCGCGCATAATCAGGAGCAACTGGTGCTTGGCAAATGCCGCATCTATCTTTGCAAAAGCTATACATTGAAAAGCCAGATCCCATGCAGCATACCACGGATATTCCCATTTATCGGGCATGGAAATAATATCCTGATTTTTTAGATGCAGCCAGTCGTTATTACGTCCGTTTATCTTATTGCTGTTTACTTCGGTAATGCCATCGCTGCTGTTGAGCCATTGAGCTACATCAAAATTGTAATATTGCTTGCTCCACAGCAAACCGGCTAATGCCTGGCGTTGAATTTGCTTTATATCTTCACTCTGATGCTGTGGTAAAACAGCATTATAAAACTCATCAGCTTCGTTTTTGCGAACAATAAAGATATTTTCAAAGCCCTGATCAAAGGGCTTATCTATTTCAGTATTGCTCAACCGGCAATACACTGTTTTAGTCTCGCCCGCAGCAATAGACATACGGTACACAGGCGAACATTTAGTACCTTTTTTTACAGTACGTAACCCTTTCACATGTTTGCGTTTGATAATTGCATCATGGAAAGCATCTTTTACAAAAATGCTTTTGTTTGGGACGCCTGTTACTTTCTCGGTGTTAGTAATATTGTTTGTAAATAACAGATCATCCGGCTGCTGAAAGTACAGGTAATAATTTTCGAGCGATGGATGGGTTGCCACAACAGTATTTGCATTCCGATAAGTGATCACCGGCTGAGCCGGCATGGTGTTTCCAGGATGCTGATTACTAAACCAAAGTGTTGGCAACAATGTAATAGATGCTGCTTCGCTGTAGCGGTTGGTGATGTTAATGCGTACAAAAATGTCTTTGTCCGACTGCTTGGCATATGTTACCTGTACATCAAAATAGCGGTTGTTGTTAAACACGCCCGTGTCCAGTATTTCATACTCTGCCTCATGCTTGCCACGTAATGCATTTTGCTCCCGCAGCTCCTGATATGGAAAAGGAAGCTGCGGATATTTATATAAATATTCCATGTAAAAATGCGATGGAATATTATCGGTATAATAATACAGTTCTTTTACGTCTTCGCCATGGTTGCCTTCGCCATTACTCAAACCAAATAAGCGCTCTTTTAAAATTGGGTCTTTGCCGTTCCAAAGTGCAATGGCAAAGCACAGATTTTGAGCTGCATCAGCAATACCTGCAAGCCCATCCTCTCCCCACTGGTATGCACGATAATGTGCATGATCGAAAGGGAAATATTGCCAGGCGTTGCCATCGTGGCTATAGTCTTCACGTACAGTGCCCCATTGGCGTTCACTAAGATAAGGTCCCCACTGTACCAGTGGTACTTCTTTCTTCTCAATTATTGCTATACGTTTGTGTTCTGTTGTCATAAAAAATGTTTCGTGAACAAATAGTTGCCTTATCAACATGTTATATATGTTAACCAGCAATCAGGCATTTACATACAGCAGCATGCAATGCGTTTATTTAACTAATGAAAATATTACGGCAGGAATAAAGGATGCTGCTTAATTAGCTGTAGTGCACAGCCATCAAATGCCGGTAATTTATCGTAAGGATAGATTTAAAATTTGTATGATAAAATACGCCGGCTGTTGCAGGCTACAATTATAAAGAGGTACACTTTTCATTACTAAATGCTAAACTGCTTTAATGTGATTTGATTCAATCAGTAAGCCTGGAATAAAAAATTTCTTATTCTTCTTTGTACGGCTTTATCTTTTTGTGTTTTACAGTTTAAACTACTATTTAACAGCTTTTATACTACTGCTTCAGTGATGGGAGGTATATATCCCTGCTTTTTAAGCCCAACCTTATGACCTTTTATTGCAAAGTATAAGATGAATAAATAACAGGGTACCATTATCCAGAACGCCTGCTGCAAGCCTACTTTTTCACCCAGCCATGCCCAGAGCTTAGGCAATACAGCGCCACCTGCAATACCTATGATAAGTAAGGCTGAACCTGTTTTGGTGAACCTGCCCAAGCCATTGATGGCTAATGGCCAAAGTGCAGGCCACACCAACGCATTGGCTAAACCTAACAAGGCAATAAATAGCACCGATGTATAACCATCTGTAAAAATGGCACCCAGTGTAAACAGTACACCTAACATTGCTGATACCCGTAAAGCCATGCTTTGAGAAATATATTTTGGGATGGCTATAATACCGGTTATGTAACCTATTAACATACCGATCATGGTGTAAGTAGTAAAGTGCTTTGCAATATCCAGGCTAATACCAATATGACTGCCATATACCTGTATAATGTCGCCTGCCATTACTTCTACACCCACATACAAAAACAGGCTGATAAATCCCAGCCATAAATAAGGATAATCGAATATGCTGGTTCGGCTATTAGCACCTGGGCTATCTGCTGTATCATCTTCGCCCTCGGCTTTCACTTCGGGTAAATGAGAGAAATAAACAAAGAGTGCCAATGCCACTAATACGATTGCAATAATAATGTAAGGCATAATTACTCTTGATGCTAACTGGTCCAGCTCGGCGGCTTTCTGTGCGGCGTCCAGGGTAGATAACCTTTGTACAAAGCTATCTGCATTTTTAAGCATGATAGCGCCCATAATTAATGGAGCTATAGCCCCTGCTGTTTTGTTGCAAATGCCCATAATAGAGATGCGCTTTGCTGCACTTTCAATAGGACCTAAGATGGTAACGTATGGGTTAGATGCTGTTTGCAGCAAAGCCAGCCCCATACCTATTACAAACAGCCCAAACAAAAACAATCCAAATGTTCTCATGTTAGCAGCAGGAATAAAAATAAGTGCGCCTGCTGCCATTACTACCAAGCCCAGCACCATCCCATTCTTAAAACCTGTTTTCCGCAACACCCCGGATGATGGAAAAGCCATTACTGCATAAGAAATATAAAAAGCAAACGTCACCAATACCGCTTCGGAGGTCTTTAATTCGCAGGCTATCTGCAAATAGGGGATAAGCGTACTATTAACCCATGTTACAAACCCGAAAACAAAAAATAATGCGCCGATGATAAACATGGCTTTGTTGGTTTGTGTTGCGGTATTTACATTACTCATGCTTAGTTAGCTTTAGGTAAAAGTATTTTTTGTAATAGCTTGCTATTTGGGTGGTGGGTAGTGAATTGCGAATATAAAAATACTTTGGACTATTATTCACAAATCACAACTCACCATACGCCATTCACAAAAGCAACCGCCTTAGTATTTGATATGCGGATCAAATACACAATGCGGACCAGCAAAATAATTGATTTTCGGCAGCTTCAGCTTATCATTTTGTGCTTTATTTTTACCCGGTTTTATAATATCGTCAACCGGTGCTTTCACGCTGATTATGCGTTTGCTTTCTTTTTCTGTTGGCACATCAAATACCTGTCCATATTGGGTGCTGTATAAGCTACGTGTTCTTGCAATGCCTGAGAAAATTATTGATAAAAATTTCATAACTGTTCTTTTTAAATGATTAAGAAATGCGGATGGATAAACGCCATCTGATTTACGGCGTTCATCCTTATTTATATTTTAAATGGAAGATGGATACACTTGTTGTTGATTGATTTGTTTTACTTCGGGCTTGCGCATCGGAGTAAGGGCTGGTGAGGATTGTGCTGCCTTTTGCCGCTGCATCAGCACCATACAAAACAGGAGACCGATGAACGCCAGTCCGGCGCCTACATACTCCGGTGAGGTATAGCTGTAACCTGCGGCAATCGGCAGCCCGCCCAGGAAAGCGCCCAAGGCATTGCCCGTATTGGCACTTGCCTGCAAAGAAGATGAAGCCAGCATTTCGGAGCCTTTTGCTGCATTAATCATCAGCATTTGCATAGGTGCTATCACGGCAAAGGCAACAGCGCCGGTAACAAACGTCATAATAACAGCGGTCACCTGGTAATACGACACGACAGACACGATCAGCAGCGATACAATCATAGATAGTAATAAAATGCTGGTAGTTTCAAGCGGCGAATAACGATCTGCCAACCTGCCACCTATGAAGTTCCCAACCGCCATGCCTAAGCCTGCAACAATCATAATAAACGTAACGGCATTAGCAGAAAAGTGAGCTACCTGCGTCATCAATGGCGCTATATAACTAATCCAGGTAAATAGCCCGCCGGTACCTATAGCTGAAATGCCGATTATTAACCAGGGCTCCGGCTTTTTAAAGACTTTAGTACTTTCTTTGAAGCTGCTGTTGGGCGCGGCAGGTAAAGCAGGCATCCACTTTTTGATGCTGCCGGCAGCAATAAATGCAATAGCCGCAATAATGAAAAAAGAAAGGCGCCAGCTATAGTTGTGACCAATGTAAGTGCCCAGCGGAACGCCTATAATATTTGCAATAGTCAATCCTGCAAACATTAAAGCTACGGCTCTTGCTTCTTTACCCTTATCGGCGAGCTTGCTGGCTACCACCGCACCCATGCCAAAGAAAGCACCGTGTGGCAAACCGGCACACAACCTTGTTGCTATCAGCAGCGGATAACTGGGCGCCATAGCAAACAAGGCATTAAAAACACCATACATCAGCATTAGTGCAATCAATACTTTTTTAGGAGAATACTTACCTGCCAGTGCCACCATCAGTGGTGCACCAATCACTACACCCAAAGCGTAAGCAGAAATAAGATGACCTGCTTCAGGGATGGAAACAGCGAGTGTTTTTGCCACATCGGGCAGTACCCCCATCATCATAAATTCAGTCATACCTATGCAAAAACCACCAATTGTAAGCGTAAGCAAACTCGGCTTGATGGATGAAAAGATTGTTGTTTTATTCATAAATTCTCTTTAGAGTTTTCATTACAAAAAATAAAAGCCTGCTATAATGCAGGCAATCGTTTATTTTTAAACCAGATCTAAATTCCTTTCACGGTTAAAGCAATCAGGTTGTATAATTTTCATTATTTTTTACACCTGATTTTTGTTTGGATAAGAACAACGCAAAGATAGTGCTAATTTTGTTTAATCGTTTAAACAAATATTTTTCGTACTGTTAATTTGATTGTTTTAGATTAAGAAATGTACTTATTTTAATAAATAAATATTTAGCTAAATAAGATTAGAGGTGATAATTTAACTGGATGAATATCAAAAAGTTGGTTGAATTACTATTGCTTTGCGTTATGTAATAACCATGTAAAATGTGCCCCGGTTGTTCCACATGAAAACGGAGTTGAACAGAAATAAATTAACTAAATACTAATTTAAACGTTTAAATTTTCTATCTTTGTAAGAACCGGTATTTGCTATGGCTATTAATAAAAGAGTATCCCTTAAAGATATTGCACAAAAAGTAGGTGTTTCTACCGCCTTGGTTTCTTATGTCCTCAATAATAAGAAAGAAGGACGAATAAAAAAAGAAGTAGCGCAAAAAATAAGAGAAACTGCCAAAGAGCTAAACTATCGCACCAACCTGCTTGCGCGCAGTCTCAAGATTAATAAAACATACACCATTGGTTTGATTGTAGCTGATATTGCCAGCCCGTTTTCGTCGGGCATGGCGCGCATTATAGAAGACGAAGCAGACAAACTGAACTATACGGTAATATTTGGCAGCTCAGATGAAAATGCACAAAAGTTTGGCAAGCTCGTGGATACTTTTCTTACCCGGCAGGTGGACGGATTGATCATTGCTCCGCCCGAAAATGCAGAAAACCAGGTCTTTCGTTTACGGCAACAAGGATTACCTTTTGTGCTTTTCGACCGCTATTGTCCATCGGTAAATACAAATTATGTAGCGCTGGACAATTATACCGCTGCCTATAATGCGGTTAAATATATGATTGACGGCGGTTGCAAAAGACCAGCAATTGTTACATACGATACAACCCTTTTTCACATGCAGGAGCGCGTACGTGGCTATTCGGCAGCGCTTAAATTAAGTGGAATTGATGCTAATAAAAGCTGGATAAAAAAGGTAAATATTATTAACCCCAAAGCCGCTATCGAAAAAGCAGTGCAGGAATTATTGTCATTAGATGAGCCGGCAGATGCAATTTTATTCGGCTCCAACAGTATTGCCGTGCATGGCGTAAAATATATTAATACATTACCGCTAAAAGTGCCTAAAGATTTAGCCATTATCAGTTTTGATGAAACAGAATCGCTCGATTTGTTTTATGCGTCCATCACTTATATTAAACAGCCCATGCATGAAATGGGGCAACTGACTACCCGGATTTTGCTTGACTGTATAGGAAAAAACAATAAGGTAACGCAGGTAAACATGCAGGCAGAACTGGTGATAAGAGCTTCTACGAGGTAAGCAATAACACAGTGTATTATTATAAACGTGGATGGTACACTCTATTCCGTCCAATAGGTGCGCTTGGCATAAAATACATCAGTTTTCCCGTCACCATTAAAATCTCCGAATCCCAATTTGCTGAGAGGTAGTTTGGCGGTATTAACCTTTCTCCAACTTTTTACACCGTCATCAGATATATACCATGTTGCTCCATCTGTATAAAATACATCAGTCTTTCCATTGCCATCAAAATCTCCGAGCGCAAGTTTGGTATAATCTTCACTTGCAGTATTTATTACTCTCCACTTTGTTTTTCCTCCATACGATACATACCATGTCTTTGTTATTCCATTCGCATAGAACACATCAGCCTTTCCATCACCATCAAAATCACCTAATTTAAGTTTGGTATAATCTTCACTCGCAGTATTTATTACCGTCCAGCTACCTGATCCATTAAAGGATACATACCATGTCTTTGCTATTCCATCTGCATAGAACACATCAGACTTTCCATTTCCATCAAAATCGCCTATCAAAAGCTTATCGGCAGTTATTTTTATTTGAGTGTTAAGCGTCGCCAATTGACTGGTTCCATCATGTGAAACTTTCCAGAATTCTCCTGTTTCTGTTTGAAGTACATCCGTTTTTTTATTATTGGTACGGAAAATTCCAAAAGCAAGATTGGATAAGTCATTAAGTTTCTCAGAGGTTTGCAATGTTTTCCATTTAGTTGTTGCTCCGTAGGATGCTAACCATGTCGTAATAAATCCGTCAGCTTGTATGGCAGCTGTACCCGTTTCTTTTAAGTTGTTGGATTGTATTTGTACATTATCTTTTTTACAGGATATGCAAAAAATGATAAGGGTTAATGATATAACCGGTAGTTTCTTTTTCATAGTTTTTATTTTAGATTTCATAATAATAAATTTAAATATCCTGTACGCAGATACCTATAGTAAAATACACGGCTGGACACCCGTATTTTTCACGGGGTATGTTTACCACCTGTATATTTATTTTATTCGCCCTGTTTTACATTATGTATTTCAACTGGTATCAGTCCATGTGCTTCTTTATGTGTGCCGACAACTGATTCTGCGCTATTTGCTTCAGACAAACACATAATTACTCCTGCTTTTTCATCCACCCAGTAATTAATAAAATTTACATCATACTTTCCCTGAACAGCAAGGTCTTTTTTGTGCGCATCTGCCACTGCTTCGGCAGTAACGTTGCCTGCACCCAGTTTATGTATGTCCAGAAATAATTTTTTATTACCTGTTAAAGCGGCTGCTGAGCCATCCGTCACTTCTAAGATATATGCTGGCAATAACCCATGAGCTTCTGCATGTGTTTTTCCTATTGAGGTCGTATCGCTGGCTGATGAAAGGCAATAAACAAGACCTTGCTCTTCATCAACCCAATAATTAATAAAACGCACGCCATATTTTTTTTCAATGGCAAGGTCTTTTGCATGTGCAGCTGCCACATCTTCAAATTTTACTTTGCCCGGTTCTAATTGGTGAACATCTATGTACAATTTTTTTTCATTTATTGTATCATTTTTGTTAGTTTGGGCTGATGAATGAAAGGAAACGAAGCTGCAAATGACGATCGGCAATACTGAAAAGCTGATTTTCATAATTAATAGTTTAGTTTTTTGGTAATTTTATTTCAGGTACAAAGCACGATTATAACGGCCCGCAGCTTGTAAGAAGTTTTCCCTATTTTAAATTTACGGTATCCCTATTTAATATGGCGCTGATTGAAAGAGATGTGTTCATGGAATCGCTGCAAAAACATTTTGAAAATGTTGCAGAAGGAGAAGGGCATTGCATATTTTTATATGGTGAAGCCGGTATTGGAAAAACTGCATTGGTAAAGGCTTTTTGCAGGTAACAAACCGATGCGTGCATTTACCAGGGAGCCTGCGATGCTTTGTTTACACCACGTACCTTAGCACCTTTGTATGATGTGCTCTGGCAGGTTAATAAAGAACGCTGGTCTGTGCCTCCTTCCAATAAAGAACGTTCTGTACTGTTTGCAAATTTTTTCCAGGAGTTACGAACAAGAAACGACAAGCTGTTAATTGTGTTTGAAGACATTCACTGGGCCGATGAAGGAACGCTTGACTTTATCAAGTTTTTTGTACGGCGGATAGATCAACTGCCCTGTCTTTTCATTCTTACGTACCGCGACAATGAAATTTATTCAAATCATCCGCTTCGAAATGTATTAGGTCAACTGCCGCCGGATTCATTTACAAAACTGATGGTAACGCCATTATCAAAACAGGCAGTTGTGGAGATGGCAACAGAAAAGGGTTATAACGGTGAAGATGTTTACAGCATATCAGGAGGCAATCCATTTTATGTAAATGAGATTTTGGCAAGTTACAGCCCCGGTGTGCCTGATAATATTAAAGATTCTATACTTTCTGTTTATGAACGTCAGAGAGAAGGGACAAAAAATGCCTGGCAAATATGGTCGGTTATGCCGGAAGGACTGGAAGTTGACCGCGTTGCTAAGATAAAATTGTCGTGGGATATAAATCATTGTTTTGCAATCGGCGTCATCATTGTACAAAATGATATAGTCGTTTTTAAACATGAGTTATACCGCAGAACAATTGAAGAATCCCTTTCGCCACTTAAGCGGATTGAGCTGAATAAAATGATACTTGAACTTTTCTTAGAAGATTTTGAAGAAAAGGGTGAGATAGAGCGGATATTGCATTATGCTAAAAATGCCGGTGAAAAAAAACTAGTGGTCAAATATGCACCACTGGTTGCAAGGAAAGCTGCGTTAACAGGTGCACACAAGGAAGCATCAAAATTATTTCGCACCGCCATTGAATATTTTCAGGGGGGTGATACAAACCAATTGGCGGAACTTTATGAAGCGTATGCCTATGAGTGCTATCTCAGCAATGGGATAAAGGAAGCCATCCATTTTACAGAAAAAGTTTTAAACCTCAGGGAAGAGAAAGCCGATATAGAAAAAACCGGAGACAGCCTGCGCTTTTTGTCGCGCCTGTGGTGGTTTGATGGCGACAGGAAGAATGTGGAGAACTTTGCGCAACGGGCTATTGACCTGCTGAAGGACCAACCGGCTTCACCAACAAAGGCAATGGCATTTAGTAATATGTCCCAATTAAAAATGCTTTCCGATGAACCGGCTGAATGTATTTTGTGGGGAGAGAAGGCTATTGAGATGGCAAAGGAGTTGGACAATGAAGAAATTCTCTCTCATGCATTGAATAATATGGGCGCAGTACAAATGGTTATCCCTTCATCCAGGCAAAAAGGTGTAGCAATGTTGCAGCAAAGCCTGGAAATGGCAGTAAAGAATTCTTATCATGAACATGCTGCACGTGCCTATACGAACCTGGCGAACGGTTCAGTAAAAATAAAAAACTATGTTTTTGCAGAGAAGGTATTGGAAGAAGGTATCCGTTACTGTGAAGAGAGGCACTTGGATACCTGGACCGCTTATATGTTATCATGGAAAGCAAGGCTGGAACTTGATAAGGGTAATTGGACGGAGGCATGGAACATGGCAGATAACCTTCTTAAAAATGAGGCTCAGCCAGCCATTATTAAGATTACTGCACTGATTGTGTTGGCAAAGATAATAATGAGGAGAGGAAAAGATGCACTTACGCTTTTGCAGGAAGCAAAAACAATGGCTTTTGAAACGATGGAACTGCAAAGGGTTATTCCTGCAATGGTTGCTTTACTGGAATATGAATGGCTTACAGGGAAAACGATTATTGAAAAAGATGATATAGAACAGACATCTGTGTTCATGCAACGTGCTGGTATTGACTCAGAAAAGGCTGAATTCCTATTTTGGATGAGGAAAGCAGGCAGGCATTATGTTTCACCTGAAGAAATTGCCGAAGAGTATGATATAAGCAGTGCAGCAAAGGCTTTGAAAGCTGCAGCTTTTTGGGAAAAACGGGGCTGCCCTTACGAGCAGTTGCTCTTTTTGTTTGAAGGGAAAGATGATGATAAAAGAAAGTCCATTACAATGGCTCAGGATTTGGGTGCCACAGCGGCATACGAAAAATTGAAACAGGAGATGAGGAATTCGGGTATTAAAAACATTCCCCGCGGCATAAGGGCTTCAACCCGTTCAAATGCTGCCTTATTAACTGGCAGGGAAATGGATATTTTACAGTTGCTGAAAGAAGAACTGCACAATAAAGAGATTGCTGCGCAATTATATATTTCTGCAAAAACGGTTGACCATCATATTTCGAGCATTCTGTTTAAATTGGATGCAGACTCCCGCTCTAAAGCAGTTACCGAGGCTGTTCGATTGGGCATTCTAAAATAGGGATATCGCTGTGTAAATTGGGGAACAACTTGCATTTGCGCCTGTAATGCTCAAAATACTTTTGTATCCTACTTAAAAAATTATACAATGAAAAAATTTATTATTGAAAGAGAACTGCCCGGAGCAGGAAATTTGACTGCAGAAGAATTGCAGGCTATTTCAAAGACTTCCGTCTCCGTAATCTCTGTATTAGGAAAGCCCTACAAATGGGTTGAATCTTATGTTACCCAAAATAAAATTTATTGCGTTCACGAAGCAGAAAGTGAAGATGTTATCAGAGAGCATTCAAATTGTGCAGATTTTCCCGTGAATGGGATTGAAGAAATAAAAGTAATAATCAACCCTGCAACTGCCGGATGAAGTAAATTTAGGAAAAACTAATATTTTTCCTCCTTGTTATGCTGCAAGACTATGACTACTTAGAAGAAAAATTTCCCGAGAGGAATGCACATCTGCCTTTATAAAATGATGGTTTCAAAATTGAAAAAATAAAATCGGTTTTAAAATCAAGCACTTCAAGCACTTTAATAGGACTTGAACTTTTATCTTTTAAGTTTTGCAACTCACTTATGTTCTCTTTATTCATGAATTGAGCAACGATTGTTTTATCAGGCAGACAGTTTCAAAGAATCAATACCCAGATCAAGCATATTTGCAAGGCACACAAAGCTTAACCTTTCAAAATAGTCCGCCCCTGTGCCAACATTTCCAGGATGCTCTCCATTTTATTGGATTACTATATTCAATTCAGCATACAGAAACTAAGGGCGAACGTACAATACTCGGTTTGCTACTATGCTGGCAGACAGAATAACAATCGGATAATGTACTGCTACCAGCTATTATCTGGCTTCACAATCAATTTTTAACTTTTGTAGTTACTTTCATCATTAGTCTTTTCACCAACTTAAGTTGCCAGTCTGACATTTATAATATTTCAGCACAGCAGCAGGACTCCAACGTAAGCACCTATTATTTTACACTACACCATTATCGGTTATATTTGCTGCATACGTGCCCGTTTTATGTTTGAATTGCTGTTTCAAAATATCAATAAAAAAGTAATCTTAAGCGAAGATGAAAAACGACTCATTCAAACATTTTTTACCACCAAAAACCTCCGCAAAAAACAATACTTATTACAGGAAGGTGAGGTGTGTAAATACACCGCTTTTGTAAACAAAGGCATTCTCCGCTCTTATACGATTGATGAAAAAGGTAGCGAGCACATCATTCAGTTTGCGCTGGAAGACTGGTGGATAGCCGATATTTACAGCTTTCTTACCGGCGAGCTTTCTACCTGCAATATTGATGCGCTGGAGGATGCAGAACTGCTGCTGATAACCAAAGCTGCACAAGACGAGATGGTGTTGCAGGTCCCTAAAATGGAGCGTTATTTACGGCTGCTGATGCAAAACAGTCTGATAGCCTTGCAGCGGCGCATCATCAGTTCACTCAACTATACTGCCGAAGATAAGTACCTGCAGTTGCTGGCTGTTAGTCCTACCATCGTGCAGCGTGTGCCGCAACATTATATTGCTTCATACCTCGGCATCACGCCCGAAACACTGAGCCGTATCCGCAGGCAAATGGCATTTCGCTAAGCTTTTTCTTGATGTATATCAAGACTATTTCTTATCTTACCTCAATGGCAAAGGCTATAGTGCCATATTAGCTTTGTGAAACAAAAACAAAGCAATATGAACAAGCTGATAGCAACAAACAAAAACAACTGGACTGCACTAATAGCAAGACTCGCACTGGGCGTTACTTTATTTCCGCATGGCGCACAAAAGCTGCTGGGCTGGTTTGGTGGATATGGCTTTACCGGCACTATGGGCTTTTTGACCGGGCAGGCACATCTGCCTTACATGGTAGCCCTGCTGGTTATACTTATTGAGAGTGTGGGTGCTGTATTGTTGATAGCAGGCCTCTTTACCAGATTGGCGGCCTTTGGTGTGATAGTTAATTTTATAGGTGTAGTTGCCACATCAATCATTAACAATGGCTTCTTTATGAACTGGTATATGGAGCCTAATAAAGGTGAAGGATTGGAATACTTCATTTTACTCTTTGGTTTAGCCTTTGTATCGCTGATAGCCGGTGGGGGCAAATGGAGCATTGATGCGGCTTTTGCATCTTCATCCGTAAAAAAGGAGACATCTTCTTACGCTTATCAGGCTGCCTAAGATTGACTAACCTTCATCAGATTACTACATAGTACGGTCATTTTATAACGATTAATTTTAGCAATATGTCCCAATTAATTACAGGCATTCATCACATTACGGCAATAGCCGGTGATGCTCAAAAAAATATAGATTTTTATGCAGGTATCTTAGGCCTGCGGCTGGTAAAGAAAACGGTAAACTTTGATGCACTGGAAGTATATCATTTTTATTATGGCAATGAACAAGGTTTACCCGGCAGTATTCTTACGTTTTTTCCATACGGCAACATACAAAATGGTCGCCACGGCAAAGGCATGTTGAATACAACTACGTTTTCGGTTCCAACAGCAAGCTTGGCTTACTGGCAACAGCGTTTAAAAAAATTCAACATCAACTACAAGCCTGCACAGGAACGCTTTGGCAGCGAGGTGGTTATTTATTTTGAAGATATGGATGGCTTAGGCTTAGAATTGGTGTTTAATGATACAGATAAACGTCCGGGCTATGCGCACGGGCCTGTTCCTGCCGAATACGCCATCAAGGGCTTTTACAATGCAGAAATCTGGGCTGAAGGTTACGAGCGCACCGCTGGTTTACTCACCGAGCAAATGGATCATCAACTGATAGCAGAAAAAGGAAACCGTTTTCGTTTTGCAGCAACCAATACACCCGGTAATTATATAGATATTTTGTGTACGCCTGATAGCTTGCGCGGATTGGGCGGTAATGGCACCGTGCATCACATTGCTTTTGCTACACCAGACTCCAATACACAGGAGCAGGCAAGAATAAAGATTGCACAACGCATGTTGAATCCAACACCGGTGCTCGACAGGCAATATTTTACTTCTGTTTATTTCCGCGAACCGGGTGGTGTATTGTTTGAAATTGCTACGGCAGGCCCCGGCTTTGCAGTTGATGAAGAACTGCAGCATTTGGGCGAAGCGCTCAAACTGCCCCCACAATATGAGCCTTACCGCACCGAGATAGAAAAAATAGTAGCGCCGGTAAGCTTTAATGTAGAAAATTATAAATAATAGAGCACGAATTATTCAAATACGAATTGCACTAATTACACGAATTCTATAGCACACGGATGCCTGTCGACAGACATGGATGACGCCGCTGCGGCACGGATAGGAAAAGATTTGTTAAGTGAATGAATCAGTTTAATCAGTAAATATCGGTTCAGTCATTATCTAAAATAATTCGTGCAATTCGTAAGGTATTCATGTTAAAAACTTAGTGTCATGCACACAAAAAATATTATAACCGCAGGCGTTGATGTATCGTCAGCAAACAAAGCTTTGATTATGCTGCACGGGCGCGGTGCACATGCGCAGGATATACTTTCATTGGCTGATTATCTGGATGTAAAAGATTTTGCACTGGTAGCTCCGCAGGCTACCAATAATACCTGGTATCCTTATTCCTTTTTAGCACCACCGGCACAAAATGAACCCTGGTTATCATCGGCTTTGAATATAGTAAAGGAAGCCGTTGCATATCTTAATAATAAAGGCATTGCTAACGAACAAATTTACTTATTAGGCTTCTCGCAAGGCGCTTGTTTGACATTGGAATTTGCAGCAAGAAACGCTACAAAATATGGCGGCATTATTGCGTTTACCGGCGGGCTGATTGGCGATAACATTTACCCTCAAAACTATGCAGGCAACTTTGCCGGAACACCCGTTTTTATTGGCAGCAGCAACCCCGACTTTCATGTGCCGGTAGAAAGAGTATATGCAACTACCAACATCTTAAAAAACATGGGTGCAGTAGTTACAGAAGAGATTTACAACAATATGGGGCACACCATTAATGAAGATGAATTGCGCCATGCGAATGTTATTTTACGAGGACTTCCTGCTCACCAATAAATAAAACACCACCACTATGCAAACACAATTCTTTGCTGCATCCGAACGCGGCATAAAAGACCAGGGCTGGTTGAGAAGCAACTTTCATTTTAGTTTCAGCGATTATTCCAATCCGTCAAAAAGTGCCTTTGGTACGCTCATTACATTTAATGATGATTACCTGCAGCCGGGCAAAGGCTTTGGCATTCATCCGCATGTGAATATGGAAATTATTTCAGTATTGTTGAAGGGCAAGATGAACCATAAAGATACACTTGGCTACAGTACAATAATTGAAGAAGGTGGTGTGCAGATAATGAGTGCCGGCAGTGGCTTGCGACATGAAGAATACAATGTAGGAGAAGAAGAAGTGAATTTTTTGCAAATATGGATTCAACCAAAACTACAGAACATCGCACCACGTTATCAGTTCCGCAGTTTTCCGCTGGAGAAAAGGAAAAATAAATTGACCACCATTGTATCTGGTGAAGAAGGGTTGGCGCATTGCTGGATTAACCAAAATGCAAGGCTTTCATTAGCGCATTTTGAAGGCAATACAGTAGATTATACTTTCAATCCGCTGAATAAATGCTTGTTCATTCATACGATAGAAGGCTGCATTCGCATTGGCAATAACACGCTTCAAAAAGGCGATGCACTGGGTGTTTGGGATACTGCATCTATATATGTCGAATGCCTGGAGGAAGCCCAGTTTTTGATTATTGAAACGGTGATTAATCAGAAATAAAAAGGGAAAAAACGTAGTTCATTAACCAATACAAGGACTGGTGTTTATGCAACGTTTATAACTTAATGCGCTATTCTGCCATATAAAAGCTGATATTTGTTGTGCAAATATTGGTCATCAAATGAAGCCCCTTGTTATCATTGAATATTGCCCGAAATGCGGTTGGTTGTTGCGTGCAGCTTACATGGCGCAGGAGCTATTAACCACATTTTCCGAAGACTTGAAAGGCGTTTCTTTACAGCCGGCCGAAGTAAGCGGCCGCTATACCATTTACATCAATGAAGAGAAGGTTTTCGATAGAAAAGAACAGGGCAGATTTCCTGAAATTAAAGAGTTAAAACAACTGATAAGAGATAAGATAAATCCTGAGAAGCACCTCGGTCATTCCGATAAACAATAAGCTTTGAAAAATAGAAAAACCTGCAGCCGCTATTATGTTGCGGGTTTTTTATTACAAGCTTCCGTTAATTCAAAACAATACAACAGAAAGCGTTTACTTTTATGGCTTCCACACAATAGCTTTGGCTTGAAGCAATGGAAAAAGTATTTACCGGAGATAAAAACAAGTGGTGCAATAATACTTGCAACAGCATTCTATTTTTTTTACATGAGCACGAAATATTTACCCTTTTCAATAGCTTAACTAAATGGTGCGTTGCTATCCTGATGTACCTATTGCCATTAGCAGTATATGCACAGGAAAAGAATTTAGATTACTACCTTAATCAGGGCGTACAAAATAGCCCTTTACTAAAAGAGAATGCCAATAATATTCTGCTGAACCATATAGACAGCTTACGCATTATTGCCAGCTATAAGCCACAGGTAAGCGGTATTAGCACCAACTATTATGCACCTACAATCAAAGGCTATGGCTACGACGAAGTAATTACCAACCTGCGCAACTTCAGCGAAACAATAAGTACTTCCAAGCAGTTGGTGAGTAAAAGAAATTTGCAAATACAGTTTAATGGCATTCAGTTGCTCAACGATTCCATTTCGATTGCAAGTAAAATAACCGGGCAGGATTTGCGACGAACTATCATTGCAGCATACATTGCTGCGTATGGAAGCTGGCGGCAATACACTTTTAATAAAGAAGTGTATGATTTATTGTCCAAGGAAGATACCATTCTTAAAAAGCTCACACGGGCAAGTGTATATCGGCAAACGGATTACCTTACTTTTTTAGTTACGTTACAACAGCAACATCTTGCTATTACACAGGCAAGAATGCAATATCAAAATGACTTTGCAACACTCAACTTTATCAGTGGTTTGTTTGATACTACTTTAACACCGCTGGATTCGCCACACATTGCGCTGGAGCAGTTACCCGAAATGAATACGTCTGTCTTTTATCAAAAATTTGGAATAGATAGTTTGTTATTGATAAATGCAGGTAAACAAATAGATATAGCTTACAAACCCAAAGTAAGTCTTGGTGCCGATGCAGGCTATGTATCATCGTTAGCATACTTGCCTTATAAAAATTTTGGTGCAAGTGCCAGCATGAATATTATAGTACCTATTTACGATGGCAAGCAGCGTAAGTTATTACATAAAAGGCTGAACATTTTAGAACAAACAAGAGTAAACTACCGTGACTTCTTTATCACACAATACAACCAACAAATTGCTCAGCTTACACAGCAATTGCAGATGACAGGACAACTTATTAATGAAACAAATAATCAATTAAAATACGTGCGCGGATTAATACAGGCAAATAGTAAGTTATTAGCAACCGGCGATGTGCATATTGCCGATTACATCATTGCCATCAACAATTATTTAAACACACAAAATGTGATAACGCAAAATGTGGTAAATCAATTACAAATCATTACCCAAATCAATTACTGGAACAAACGATGAATAAATATGTAAGTCTTGTTACGATATTCCTGCTTGCCTGTATAATGCAGTCGTGCAAAAATGCTACTGCTGATGACAGCGGGGAAGAGTCCTCACCGGAAGATATTGTAACGCCCGTAACTATTACCCATCCTATGCATGAAAACATAAGTGAAACGGTAGAAGTCAATGCTGTTTCATCGTTTCTATTAAAGACGTATGTAAAAGCTAATGCGGTGGGTTACTTGCAATCAGCCAACGCGCATATTGGGCAGTATGTAAGCAAAGGACAAACGCTGTTTACCATCAAAACAAAAGAGGCAGAAGCACTCGGCAACACCATCAATAGCATCGATACATCCCTACATTTTGAAGGTATTGTGCGCGTGAAAGCGCCGGGCAGCGGCTACATTACACAGCTTACTTATACGGCAGGCAACTACGTACAGGATGGTGAGCAACTTGCCGAAATAAGCGACAACAACAGCTTTGCTTTTTTATTGGATTTACCTTATGAATTGAAGCCTTATTTATCACTCAACCATGCCGTACAATTGCGCTTGCCCGATAGCACTGTGTTGCAGGGGTATATACAATCGGCTTTACCAACCGTAGATTCTATTGCACAAACACAGCGTCTCGTTGTTAAAGTAAATACTGCTAAACTGGTACCGGAAAATCTGGTAGCAAAGGTAAACCTGGTAAAAGCAGCAAAGCCATTCGCCACTATATTGCCCAAAGAAGCTGTATTGAGTAATGAAGAGCAAACGGAGTTTTGGATAATGCAGTTGATGAATGATTCTATTGCGATAAAGCTGCCTGTGCAAAAAGGTATAGAAAAGAATGATAAAGTGGAAATTATATCGCCGCCATTGAATGATTCAGCACGCATACTGCTTACCGGTAATTATGGTTTGGGCGATACAGCAAAGGTGAAAATGATGAGGTAATGTGCGAGTGATAAAACAGCAAAGACGCGAAGGTGCTAAGAAATATAAAACATAAAAAGCTTAGTGTCTTAGTGGCAAACAAATAAACCATGCGCAACTTTTTTGTTACCTATAAAAATCCGTTAACGGTCTTCATCGTTATCCTCATTTTAGGCGGTGCATTTGCCTATTCTAAAATGCAGACTTCTTTGTTTCCGGAGATTACTTTTCCAAAGATAAAAGTCATTGCTGATGCAGGTCAGCAGCCGGTAGATAAGATGATGATTACCGTAACCAGGCCATTAGAAAATGCTATTAAGCAAGTACCCGACTTAGAAACCATCCGCAGCACCACCAGCCGTGGCAGTTGCGAGTTATCTGCCTTTCTCAACTGGGATGCAAATGTAGATATCAGCCAGCAGCGCATTGAATCGAAGATTAACGAAATAAGAAACGATTTACCGCAAGGCGTGCAGATAACTGTGCAAAAAATGAATCCATCTATTCTGCCTGTTATCGGTTATTCATTGGAGAGCCAAGAGCGGTCACCGATAGCCATGAAACTGCTGGCAATGTACACCATCAAGCCGTTTTTATCGCAGGTAGCAGGTGTATCGGAAGTAAGGGTGATTGGTGGTAAAACCAAAGAATACTGGCTGGAATTAGATGTGCAAAAAATGAACAGGTTGGGCATTACGCCCAACTTTACCAGCACCGCTTTAAGTAACGCCAACTTTATTCAATCCAATGGTTATTTATCTGATTACCGGCTTATGTATTTAACCGTTACCGATGCTTCGGTACGCACCAAAGAGCAGTTGGAAAATGTAGTGATTAGCAATAACAGCAAGCGTATTGTGTTGCTTAAAGACATTGCAAAGGTGGAAATACAGGAAGCGAAAGAATATGTAAAAATCAATGCCAACGGGCACGAAGGCCTTCTGCTTGCCATTATTAAACAACCTGATGCCAACCTGATTGATGTATCTGAACAAATGGAACAAAAGGTAAAAGCCTTGCAAAACTTATTGCCAAAAGATGTAACCATCAAGCCTTACTATGTGCAAGCCAATTTTGTACAGAATACCATTAAAAGTGTTACTGATTGTTTATGGATTGGCTTGCTGTTAGCTATTGTTGTTGCCATTGTTTTTTTACGTTCTGTAAAAGCGAGTTCTGTTATATTGTTTACCATTCCGGTTACGCTGGCGCTTACGTTAATTGTGCTGTATGCCATTGGTCAAACGCTTAATATTATGACCTTGGGTGCTATTGCAGCAGCCATTGGTTTAATAATAGACGATGCCATTGTAGTGGTGGAACAAATCCATCGCACACATGAGGAACATCCCGAAGAGCCTTCTTTGGCGCTGGTACAAAAAGCCATTCGTTATTTGTTTCCGGCAATGGTGGGTTCTTCGTTAAGTACCATTGTTATTTTTCTGCCGTTCATGCTTATGTCGGGCGTTGCAGGTGCTTATTTTAAAGTAATGACCAACTCGATGATTATTACATTGGCGTGCTCGTTTTTTGTTACCTGGCTGTTGCTGCCGGTTATCTATTTATTGTTTTCAAAAAGGAATGGAAAAAGGATAAAAGTACATGAAGTAAAGAAACAAAAATGGGTAGAATTTTTTATTAAGAAGCCATACATCAGCTTTCTTATTATTGCTGCTTTGATAGTAGCTGCCATCCTTATTTTTCCCAACCTGCAAACCGGCTTTTTGCCGCAGATGGATGAAGGCAGTATTGTATTGGATTATACTTCTCCACCGGGCACATCCTTAGAAGAAACGGATCGTATGCTGCGCCAGGTAGAACAAATAATTGTGCACCACCCCGATGTACAGGCTTACTCGCGCCGAACCGGAACGCAGATGGGCTTTTTTATTACCGAACCTAATACCGGTGATTATTTGATTGAGTTAAAAAAGAACAGAAACAAAACTACTGATGAGGTGATTGACGATATACGTCAGCAAATAGAAAGTACGCAACCTGCCTTGCGTGTAGATTTTGGACAAGTTATTGGTGACATGCTCGGCGATTTAATGACTTCTGTTCAGCCGATAGAAATAAAGATTTTTGGCAACGACCAAAATACGTTGCAGCAGCTTTCAGCACAAGTTGCAGATATTGCAGAAAACGTACAAGGCACTGCCGATGTGTTTAACGGCATTACCATTGCCGGTCCTTCTATCAATGTAATTCCAAATGCTATTAATTTACAACAATACGGCATTACACCAGTCAATTTGCAATACCAGTTGCAAACTGCATTGGAAGGCAATATAGTGGGTAGTGTGTTTGACAAAAATGAAATGAGCAACATCCGCATGGTATATCCCGGCAATCGAACATTGACTTTGAATGAAATTAAAAATCTACAGGTGTTCTTGCCCAACGGTCAACTGCAACCTATTGGCTCTTTGGTGGATGTACATGTTATGCCCGGCACCGCCGAAATACAACGGCAGGATATGCAATCAATGGGCGTTGTAACAGCGCGGCTTGAAAATCGCGACCTCGGCAGCACTGTGCAGGATATACAACAGCAGGTAGCTGCCAAGGTGCATTTGCCACCAGGCTATACCATCGAATATGGTGGCGATTATGCCAGCCAGCAACAATCGTTTAATGAACTGTTGCTGATATTGATAAGCGGCGCGTTGCTGGTGTTTGGCGTAATTCTTTTCCTGTTTAAAGATTACCTCATTGCATTAGCCATTTTGCTGATTGCTACGTTAGGTGCTGCCGGCAGTTTTTTAGGATTGTATATCACTGGCACCGAGTTGAATGTAGGCAGCTATACCGGCATTATTATGATTGTGGGTATTGTTGGCGAAAATGCCATTTTTACTTTCCTGCAATTTCGTGAACAATGGTTGCAAACCGGTAACGTTACAGGTGCAGTCATTTATTCTATTTCTACAAGGTTGCGCCCTAAATTAATGACTGCATTGGGGGCTATTATTGCCTTGATGCCCATTGCCTTGGGCATTGGTACCGGTGCACAAATGCACCAGCCGCTTGCCATTGCAGTAATCGGTGGCTTTATTGTAGCTATGCCATTGTTATTAATTGTATTACCAACATTTATCCGGTTGATTTATAAAAGAAACAATACAGTTTAACCGCTTTCTGCATGAAGAAGGATTAATCTTCATTACATCGCTGCTTTATTATTCAGAAACAATTATTTGAACCGCTAAGACGCAGGGGGAGCAAAGTTTTACAAAGAGGAACAGAGAATATACTTTGTATAACTTCTCTCGCTGAAGCTTTTTCAGTTAAGCAATATATCCTGCTCACAGCTTTTATAAGGCTACCAAATTGAACCTGGTATGACCTACATTTACGCCCCAAAATCAGGTATGGCTCATACAAGCATTTGGATCATTTCACTGTTAGCTATAACGGGTGTAATTATCCGTCCGTTTAAAACACCCGAAGCAGTGTGGGCTGTAAGTGGCGCCATTTTGCTGGTTTTGTTTGGGTTGATAGTACCTGCTGAAGGTTTGTCCGGTATCTCCAAAGGCATGGATGTGTACCTGTTTTTAACGGGCATGATGCTGCTTGCCGAAAGTGCACGGGAAGAAAAATTATTTGACTGGCTGGCGGCGCATGCTACTGCACTTGCCAAGGGCTCGGCAACCAGGCTTTTTCTGCTGATTTATGTAGTTGGGGTAATAGTTACTACTTTCTTATCTAACGATGCTACGGCAGTGGTGCTTACGCCTGCAGTTGCGGCTGCTGTAAAAGCAGCAAAAGCACCCAAGCCACTTCCGTATTTGCTGATCTGCGCTTTTGTTGCCAATGCAGCTTCTTTTGTACTGCCCATTTCCAATCCTGCCAACCTGGTAATATACGGAACACACATGCCGCCATTGTTTCGGTGGTTGCAGCAATATCTTGTGCCTTCTTTTTTTGCTATTATAATAACCTTTTTAATGCTACGTCTTACCCAGCGGAAAGCGTTACAACAAGCAATAGCAACTACGATACCTGTACCAAAGCTTTCGCAGGGCGGCAAAACAGCTATGCTGGGTATCGCAGCAACTGCCATAGTTTTGCTGGCTGCCTCAGCAATGGATATGCAGCTTGGCTTGCCCACAGCCATTACCGGCACATTAACTGCTGCTATTGTAATTATCCGCGCCAAAAAAAGTCCTCTAATTATTCTTAAAGGCGTTTCCTGGTCTGTTCTACCGCTTGTTGCAGGATTGTTTGTAATTGTAGAAGCGCTCAATAAAACCGGGCTGATACAAATGCTTACCAATATGCTGAATACCAGTGCTGCACATTCCGTAACAGGTACGGTTTGGGGCAGTGGTTGCATCACTGCTGTTGTGTGCAATTTGATGAATAACTTGCCGGCAGGCTTAATTGCGGGCAATGTGGTTCAGGCGGCACATGTACAAGAAGTAGTGAAAAGCGCCGTTTTAATTGGTGTTGATCTGGGTCCTAATCTTTCTATCACCGGCTCTTTGGCTACTATACTTTGGCTGGTGGCATTGCGGCGGGAAGGGCAAACTGTAAGTGCCTGGACTTTTTTAAAGTTGGGTGCCATCATTATGACAACAGCGTTGCTTGTTGCAATAGCATCGCTTTGGCTACTATAAATACACGGGAAGAAGTACTGTGTTGTTCAGAAAGTAATAATGAAGGTATGGAAGAATTAAATGCAGTAGTTGAAGCCATCAGTTTGTAAATCTTGTTCCCGTTTATTTATCCGATGGTGAAGGCACATTAACCTTTTTCAAAAAGTTCTCAAAAGATAAGTTTGAAGTAGTGGCAAAGTAGGACTGCAGCAGTAATCCATATATACTTCAGAACATAAGAAAACGCTTGGCGGCATTTTTCTTTTTAGGGGTGAACTGAAGAAGTACTATCGGGCTTTTGATGCGTCCCTTTCGCAACACCTTTTAGCATTGCAACTGGTTGAACGGTTAAGCGTTTAGGCGGGCAAGTTTTTTATTGCAGAGAAGTATAGAGAATACAAAGATGCTCCGGATTTCTTAAGGCGAACAGCCATAATACTCACTGGAGAAACTTGTTAATATTTAAAAAATACTTTTATGCGATAAAAAAATATCAATATTTTACCCCCGTTTTTTACAATTTTGATTTATGAACATCAACAGACGATCTGCCATTAAGCAATTTATTATTCTTTCTGCCGGCGTTGCTTTACTGCCTTCGTGCAAAAGCAATAAAAAGGTATCACTGTACAACAATATACTCATCAACGAAGACCAGCAGGCAATGCTTGCTGAAGTAGCGGAAACCATTTTGCCCACCACCGATACACCGGGCGCTAAAGACATATCGGCGCACCTTTTTGCGCTGCAAATGATGAATGATTGTTATAAGGCAGACGATAGAGAAAAGTTTGTGAAAGGTATGCAGCAGTTTGAAGAAAAAGTACAAAAAGAATACAGCAAAACTTTTGCGCAATGCACACCACAGGAGCGCCAGTCCATCGTTGCTGCTGCAGAGGCACACAAAGATGCCAAAGACGAAGCGCAATACTTTTACAACACATTGAAGCGGCTCACGGTGCAGGCATACACGGGTTCAAAATATTATCTTACCAATATTCAGGTATATAAATTAGTACCGGGCAAATACATCAGCAGCGTGGCAGTATAAAGCCATCAGCAATATCAGGGTCTCATCAGTTTATCTGCTATTAATAAATTCATTCACATTATCAGTATTATTTTATAAATGGGCTATACTAACGATTCTACTAAAAACAGAACATTCGATGCCATTGTCATCGGCTCGGGCATCAGCGGTGGCTGGGCAGCCAAAGAATTATGCGAAAAGGGTTTAAAAACATTGGTGCTGGAACGTGGCCGCAACGTACAGCACATCAAAGATTACCCAACTACCAACATGATGCCGTGGGAGTTTAAGCACCGCGGGCAAGTGCCGGTGGATATTACCGAGAAAAATCCGGTGGTTAGCCGTTGTTATGCTTTTCGCGAAGATGCAATGCACTTTTTTGTAAAAGACAACGATCATCCGTACATACAGGAGAAACCGTTTGACTGGATTCGCGGTTATCAGGTAGGTGGCAAGTCGCTGCTGTGGGCGCGCCAAACGCAACGCTGGAGCGACTTTGACTTTGAAGGCCCGGCCCGCGATGGCTTTGCGGTGGATTGGCCTATTCGCTACAAAGACATAGCGCCATGGTATAGCTATGTAGAAAAATTCGCCGGCATCAGTGGCAATAAAGATGGATTGGATATGCTGCCTGATGGTGAATTTTTGCCGCCCATAGAACTGAATGATGTAGAGAAATATTTTAAAGGCATTGTTGCAAAAAATTACACCGGAAGGCACGTGATATACGGGCGTTGCGCGCACCTCACCGAGCCTAAACAAATCCATTTCGACCAGGGCAGAGCGCAATGCCAAAATCGTACGCTGTGCCAGCGAGGATGCCCGTTTGGCGGCTATTTCAGCTCTAATGCTACCACGATTCCCTGGGCAATGAAAACCGGCAATATGAATTTGCGGCCGGATAGTGTGGTGCAGGAAATTATCTATGACGACACTAAAAACAAAGCAACCGGCGTACGCGTGATAGATGCGCATACGAAGGAGGTAACTGAGTATTATGCAAAAATTATTTTTGTAAATGCGGCCGCACTGAACACGAACCTGTTGCTGCTCAATTCTTCTTCGCGCCGCTTCCCAAATGGTTTAGGTAACGACAGTGGTGTATTGGGTAAATATGTTGCGTTTCATAATTACCGTGCGCACATCAATGCACAATGTGATGATTTTAAAAATGTAACCACCGAAGGTCGCCGCCCAACGAGTGCTTATATTCCGCGTTTCAGAAATGTGTATAAGCAGGAAACAGATTTCTTACGGGGTTATGCAGCCGGCTTTGGGGCCGGAAGATATAGCAACAGAAATACGGATGGCTTTGGTAAAAGCCTGAAAGAACAATTAGCTTCAAAAGAGTTAGGTCCCTGGCACGTAAACTCACACATGATGGGCGAAACAATACCTAAAGAAACCAATACTGTATCGCTAAGTAAAGATAAAAAAGATGAATGGGGAATGCCATTGCTCAACGTGAATATTGCTTATGACGATAATGATGAAAAGATGGTAAAAGATTTCCAGGAGCAAATGACGGAGATGTACACCAAAGCTGGCTTTACCAACATCAGGGTAGATGATAGCAAACAAGCACCGGGGCTGGATATTCATGAAATGGGCGGAGCGCGTATGGGCAACGATCCAAAAACATCGGTACTTAACAAATGGAACCAGATGCATGCGTGCAGCAATGTGTTTGTAACAGATGGTGCCTGCATGACTTCTACCTCCACACAAAATCCATCACTTACCTATATGGCGCTTACCGCAAGGGCAGCAGACTACGCTGTACAGCAGTTGAAAAAGATGGAGATATGATAGGTTACATGCTTCGGCAAGTCTTGAGCAAAACATAAAAAATAAGGGCTGTTCTTCTTTTGGAACAGCCCTTATTTTTTATGTTCTGTGTGCATCAATTCAGGCTAATGCTGCAGTTTTATCTTGCTACAATAAAGCGGAGTGAAGCCGGGTGTTGTTCATTGAGGATTTGCAACACATAAGCACCTGCTGTGAGCGTATGTACATCAAGTGTTTCTACCAGTACAGATGTATTTTTATACACTGTTTTGGTCTGTATCAGGCGTCCTTGCTGATCATAAATATTTAATACTGCTTTACCGCTAAGTTTATCGTTCAATGCTACATGCAGCACATCTGTGGTCGGATTTGGATATAAGCTAATGCGCTGATTGGTTATATTATCTTTAATGCTTAAGGCTGCCCCGCCTGAAGTAATAAAAGACATTTTATCGCCCTTTAATGTGTCCTTATTAATTAACGTTCCGGAATATTGCGGTCTGGAAAAGGCACTGCTGGCAACTGTCTTATTTCCATCAATGCTGGCTTTGTCCTCGTTATCCGCTCCGCCACAGGTAATACGTCCTAAATATTCATTGTCATCACTATAAATATTAATCACGCTTAAAAACGGCTTTTTCCAGTCATCATCCTCTGGTTTTCTATAGTCCGAATTGCCTACGTTGTCAAACGTACAATTAACAACGACTCCATCCTTAGCAAGCGACATTGGATTTGGACCATTTTTAAAGCTAGAGTTATTCGCAACATGTGGTCCACGTAAAGCAAGATCAGCAAAGTTGCTAAAATCGCAATTCTTTACGTTATCTGCCCAGGCTTGCTCTATATCAGTTCTGCCTGAAAAGGAGCTATTAATACAGTGGGTTGCACCTGCCAAACAAGTAGCTAAAGAACCGTTATCATTGTTTTTAAATTCCGATATAAACTTGCAACTATCTACTACTCCTATCATTAAATCGCTGGCATTATTAAAGTCAACTCTTGCGTTTGTAAACTGGCAGCTTTTAATGGAGGCAATCTGCGTACGGTTTGAAATGTGTATGTCTGCCACATAATCGCCGGTAATGTCTCTTTGTACCGTACTATTGTACATAAATACTTTCCTGCAGTCTTCAAAATGCAGTGCATCCTGCGCCTGATTATTAAACTGACAATTGGTAATTACAGCCAGACTATTATCCTCAACAGTAGAAGTAGAATAATGCACGCCAATTGACCCGCCATTGCAGACTAAGTTCATACAGTAAAAGGCCTGACTTCCTGTACGGGTACATTTAAAATAGGTTCCTTGGTCCTGATCTTTTGCGTATGTAAACGGTGCTCCGCCCCAGGCTTGACAATCTGCTATAACGCCCAATTTACAAGACTCCAGTCCTATCCCGTCCATTACCACACCAACAACTGAAACATCTTTAACGAGTGCAAACTTTGCATAGCTGATACCCAGGAACCTGCCATGATCCTCTGCCCAGGTATTATTTCCCGAAGGCGAGCCAGGCCAGGATTGATTTCTTTTATTGCCCCACAATTTTCCACCTAGCCAGATAACCGTATTATTATAGCTACCCTGCTCATATTCAAGCGACAAAAAACTGTATCTGCTAAAAGCATCCATTTTAATCGTAGCACCGTAAGCATACACCGTAAGATCTCTGTTTGGTATTGTTATGGTTGTAAGCTTGTGTACAAGAAAAGTTTTATTGGCAGGAAATATTACACCATAACGCGCATTATTGAATGCCCTTTCTATAGCCTCATCGTCCCAGGTTTCACCATCGCCTTTAGCACCATAATCCATTACGTTTACAAACATTGATGTATCAATTTCATCAAGTTTTGACTGAACAAGAACAGGATATGGACTGCCGTTTTCCGTAGTTAAATATTCATTCAAAGGAAAGACGGTTGTGTTTGTAACCTGCGCTTTTAATTCAATAAAAGTTACGGTAAAGAGCATTAGTAAAATAAATACGCGTAATGGCAAAAGCGCAATCCTAAGATCGGTTGCAGTATTATAAATGCGATTATTACTGTTGCTGTGCAACAAATTAACATTGGCGATCGTATCAGTTGTTCCGGATTTTACAGTTGGAAAAAATAAAAAAGTATAACTCCTCTTCATGTCTGATTGCATTTTTGTTTTAGATTGTAATTGAATTAAGTTTATAAATGTGGGTTCACAAAGCTTAAAAACGATTATCAGCAGTCACAAAACAGGCTAAAAATTCCGGATGATTTTGGTTGTATGTAGAACAATATTCCCACTGTTGCATTACTGTTGACTTTTTATTGGTTGGCGCGGCAAGAAACAAATATTGTGCCCTGCCTGATTTGTTGGCTTAAAAAGATCAAACTGGATTAATAATGAACAGAAGGGGGTAATTTTTTGTAAACTGCATATAGGAAAGAAGAGCCTACAGCTACATAAAAATCATAATTCGCGCTCATTTAGCGAACAATGGTTAGTTTGGTAATAGTTGGTCCAATAAGGACAATAAGAGTAAAAAACAATAGCGAGGAAGCAAAAAGGTACAAAAGCGGCATATATACCTAATCAAAAGCATTTGAAACGTATGAGCAGCTGGCGCTATTTATTCAAAAATAAAATTCCATTTCTCCCTGAGATGAAATGGAATTTACAGGTACTTACTTAAAAATAGTAAGGATAACAAAAACTAAAAAGCAGTTTAAAGCTTTAGAAAAACCAGAGCCGTAAAAGCTCAAAGAGTATAAATTATACAACATGTTTTTTACTATGTTATATATGCTGCTTTATACTCTTTGAGCTTTTGCGGCTCTGATAATTACTTTGTATTATCTATAAAAAATGCTCAGGTTAAGTGCTGTACTTATTTTATTAATCTACCATATTTATAGGTTGAAACAATAGTTCCGAACTAATGCTTAAAACAGAACCGCAGGTGGTGCTTACAAAACTTTTAAGGTTTTTTGCCCGCGCATTAAGATCGTTGAAGGTTCTCATGGCAGGATTGGTGGATGAAGGCCTTAATGCCGGGTCTTTCACGGTCATAAGATTATTGGTTGGATCATTATCAAAATCAATAGCACCCCCACTTCCTGCCGTGCCTGTTAAGAAGCCCGAAAGTTTTGCCTCCTTGCCAAAGAAAGCAGTATCAACATGCGTAAAATGAGTTTGTGTTTCACCCCCGTGGCAACCACCACAGGTAGCCAGCGAAAAATTGAATCTCGCGTCGTTATCTATTATAAAAGTAGAGCTATTACCTGAGCCTGTGCCATCCCAATGAAAGACATTCGGCGGATTACCTGTTGGTGGTCCTATTATTTCGGTTCCGCCACCTAAAAACGGAGCGCCCTGAAATTTTAAAGGTACTATATTTCTTTGTGCTTTAATGCCTTTTGCATGGTTATTTACATAAGCTACCATGCGCTGCACATCGGCATTGGCTACCTTCGCATTGTACTTATCTGCCGGGTTCTGCGCTACTGTAATTTCTTTAAGATTACCGCTTGCACTGTCTATAATAAACTCTCTGAATTCCCAATGCTTGGGAGTAGATGATAAGGTTACTTCGTTGGTACGTAGCTGGTCAAGTGAGCTTTGGTTAGGTTTGGAAGTATTGGTGCCGCATAAAGTAAACTGGTCTGTAATATTCTGAAGCGCCTGGTTGTACTGATTGCTGCCAAGTGCAAAGTTCTTCAGATTTACCCATTGCTGTGCCCAATTGTGCTGCGCCTCACAGGTATTTGGCATATTAACACCGTATTCAAAAATGACAGTCATTGGCAATGCACTTGAGCAATCGTCTTTTATCAATGTAAATATAAATCTCGCTTCACCACACGGCTTTTCCTTAAGTCCAAACCTCCTTCCGTCTCTCAAATCAAATCTGTTTACAATAGCAATCAGCTTAAAAGGGGCAAATCTCATATCCAGTTGCCCGTTAATTGCACCTGCATTTTTACTTTTAGTAACCCACGGATTTAGTATCTGGCTATTAATGAGTGTGCGGGCGGCTATTGTATCTCCATTGACCACCTGGGTAACAGTCCAACTGTTCAGCCAGTTCTTTACAAAGTTCGACACCCGTGCATTTGAGGCAATTTGACCAGGTCCTTTAGATGCTGCCTGTCGCATCAGGGTTCCAAATGTCCAGGGGCCGTTTACATTTCCTTTTTGGGTACAGTAGTTCCAGGTACGGGTGGGATCTTCCACAACAGCCAGGTTGGTAATTAAAATACTATTTTGCTTAATGGAGTCAAGAAGTGTTGGCTTGGTGGCGAGCGCAGTTACTCCGGAGGAAGCGCGGGCATTTGGAGAATTAAAAGTGCCTGAAACAGAGGAGGGAGTGGATTCGGAGGCAAAGTCAGCGCCAAGCGCATTAGTAAGTCCGGAGATGGAGACAGGTTCATTAGCATCGAACTGTGCGGTTTGAAAATCTTCTGCTGCATCAGGGTCCATGATCATTTGCCGGCGTACATAGCGGACGGGCTTATAGCCACTTGCCCGCATCTGCTTTGCCAGGCTGACAGCCTGTTTTCTGAATGCCTGTACATCGGCAGGTATTCTGGCAGTGTACAAGCCATCACCGGCTGTTTTATCCACGTCTTTTCCATCATCTCTGAGTACAATAGGAAAGCCGTTTTCAATGGTTATGAACTTCTTTGAATAGTTTTCCTTTGAATAAAAAGCCATCAGCAGCAAATGACTGTTATCTCCCTTGATGCGCTGTACCAGCACGTCCTCGGCAGCAGGCGGCACATCCAACTGCTGCAGGGCACCATCACCTCCGCTCTCCGCCATAAACGCCAGCAAAGCTTCATCTGTCAGCTCATTACTGTAAGATTGGGATGCAGTATCATAATCATCAAAATATCTCCACGATAAAAGTAAAATCACTGTAATCAGGGTGGAGACTACTACTAATGGTCTTTTTAGTGTTCTCATGGTGTATAGTCAAATTGTAAATAAATAAAACAAATCAATGTGGGATTACAGCAAGGTTGAAAGATAGCTTATTACAAAAATAAAATATTTTATAATTTTTTAATCTTTTGTAGGCACCTTTATTTGGCAATGTTGTACCGCACATGATGAAAATGTCAGCAGCAGCCGGCATTGATGATTTAAAAAATTACTGAATAATAAGTAGGTAAAAAGACACTGATTTCAAAAGAGAATAACAATGAAAACTATAGTGTAGTTTGTAAGTATTCTTCTATTGCGAAGCTCTTTTGTGAGCCCGCCGGAGAGGAGACGAACTCTTTTCTGCAATAGCAGATTATCCCTTTAGGTTGGCTGGCCTTAGAATGCAGCCGATACAATGATTCTTTAATGAACGCATTAAAAGTAAGAGAAGAAGCATTACAGAAAAGGAAGCAAGTCTCAGGACCTACTTTTATCCCATTTTCCCGGCTGCGCAGCGCAGCCGGGAAAATTTGTATTTATTCTTTTATAATTTTTTGATTGTATATTACTTCATTGTTTTGCATTATCTGTAAAATATAAACGCCTGGCTTTAGTTCTGTACCAAATTTTACAGTACTGCTACCTGTTATTTGAGTGGACAATAATTTACCCTGAACATCTATTACCCTGATTATTGACGGGGCGGCCGGCGAAATACTTAACGTAAACTCGTTGCTACTTGGGTTGGGAGACACGTGAACTGCAACGTTGGAAGCAATATGGGCAACTTTACCCTTATTTGCAGTAAAGGTTTGATAAACAAATCCACCTTTTGCGCTGCCCTGAACTACTTCTTTCACACCATCATCATTTAAGTCTACCCAACGGAGCGGGTTGTATGTATATTTATAAGCCGATACATCCTGGAAAACAGGTTTATCATCGCTGCCAGAACTGAATTGAGGTCTTACTTTGGTCCCAATATTCCTATAATAAGCAGTATTAATGAATAAATCAATCAGCCCGTCCTTGTTCCAATCTTCAAAAGAAACATTGTAAATGCCGCCTTGGGAGGATAAAGATTCGAACGGATTATCACGGTCTTCCATATGCTCAAACACAGGCTTATCAACAGTTCCAGTATTTTTAAAATAATTAAGATAACCCGCTTCATCTGCTATAAGGCAATCATAATCTCCATCAGCGTCAATATCTGCAAAAGCAGGATTAGCGACATCTGAAGTTGAAAATTTTACCATACTCAGCGGGTTAAATGCCGCCGACTGTTTTTGGAAATTCGGGTGGGTTGCGCTGCCTGTATTTTTGTAATACATAACAGCACCTGTAGTGCCTTCTCCTATAAAACAGTCGTAATCGCCATCGCCATCAATATCTACAAAATATGGAATAGAAAGTGTGTTGGCCTCCACTTTAGAGAGGGGATTGAACTGCCCGCTAACTGGTTTGAAAACAGGTTTTCTGTTGGTGCCATCATTACGATAGTAATAAATTTTTGAAACCTGACTGTTCGTATATTCTCCGCTAAAGCAGTCGAGATCACCATCGCCGTCGATATCTATAAAAAAAGGATGACTTTCGCGGTTTGAGGGAACAGCATAACTTTTCAAGGGATTAGCTTGCTCATTCACAAAAAAAGTTTTTTTCTGTTGAGCTGTAACCGGATTACTAAAAGCAGCCATCGCCAGCATCAGAACAGGTGTACATATTTTAGCAACCTGGTAATTATTCCCTTGATACATCTGGTATAATTTCATACAATGAAATTTAAAATTTTTAAACAAATGCGCTATTTCAATACTTTAATTCTCAGTTCTGCACCATCCTTTATCAATGTACCATATTGGTAGGTTCAAACATTAACTGCGAACTGATGCTTAAAACTGTACCGCAAGTGGTACTTACAAAACTTTTCAAACTACTTGCGCGCCTTTTAATGTCATTAAACGTTCTTAGCTTCGGGCTGGTTTCCGAAGGTCTTAATGCAGCATCTTTGATGGTCATTTTACTATTTGTTGAATTTCCATCAAAATCAATAGCACCCCCGGTTCCTGCCGTACCAGTTAAGAAACCGGAAAGTCCTGCTTCCTTGCCAAAGAAAGCGGTATCAACATGCGTAAATCCGGTTTGCGTTTCGCCTGCATGGCAACCGCCACAGGTTTCCAGCGAAAAATTTGCTCTCGCATCATTATCCACAATAAAGGTAGCTTTATTGGTTGAGTCGGTTCCATCATAATGGAATACGTTGGGCGGATTGCCTGTTGGCGGTCCGATTATATGAGAGTTTGCCCCTAAGAACGGGAACCCTTTCCACGTTAAAGGCACAATATGCTTTCCTGCTTTAATATCCTTTCTGTTTTGATTTACGTAATTGGCCATACGCTGTACGTCGGGATTAACAATTTTTAAATTGTATTTATCTGCCGGCGTTTGCGCTACAGTAGATTGTACAAGATTACCTGTAGTGCTATTTATAATAAACTCTCTGAATTCCCACTGTTTGGGTGCGGGCGATAAGGTTACTTCGTTGGTACGCAACTGATTAAGCGAGCTTTGGTTGGGTTTGGAAGTATTCGTTCCGCACAAGCTATACTGATCTGTAATATTCTGAAGCGCCTGATTATATTCGCTACTGCCAAGCGTAAGGTTTTTTAGATCTACCCATTGTTGTGCCCAGGCCTTTTTGTCTTCACAGGTATTTGGTTTATTAACGCCATATTCAAAAATAATGGTCATTGGTAATGACTTTGTACAGTCATTTTTTATCAAAGAAAATACAAACCGGGCTTCGCCGAGCGGGCTTCCGGGAACCCCATTTTTTTGTCCGTCTCTCAAATCAAATCTGTTTACAATAGCAATCAGTTTAAAAGGAGCAAACCTCATGTCCAACTGTCCGCCGGTCGCACCTGCATTTTTACTCTTAGTAATCCAGGGATTTATTATCTGATTGTTAATGAGTGTGCGAGCAAATGAGCTATCTCCATTGATCACTTGAGTAACAGTCCAACTGTTCAGCCAATTCCTCACAAAGTCGGACACTTGCGCATCCGTAGCAATCTGGAGCGGATCTTTGGATGCCAGTTGACGCATTAAAGTGCCAAATGTCCATGGACCATTTACATTGCCTGTTTGATCACAATAGTTCCAGGTACGTGTAGGGTCTTCCACAACAGCCAGGTTGGTGATAAAGACACTGTTTTGTTTAATCGAATCCAGCGTAGTTGGTGTAGTAGCAAGGGCTGTTACAGCAGTACGAGACGTTTCGCCGGATGAGGGAGTTGATTCGGAGGCAAAGTCAGCGCCAAGCGCATTGGTAAGTCCGGAGATGGAGACAGGTTCATTAGCATCGAACTGTGCAGTTTGAAAATCTTCTGCTGCATCAGGGTCCATGATCATTTGCCGGCGTACATAGCGGACGGGCTTATAGCCACTTGCCCGCATCTGCTTTGCCAGGCTGACAGCCTGTTTTCTGAATGCCTGTACATCGGCAGGTATTCTGGCAGTGTACAAGCCATCACCGGCTGTTTTATCCACGTCTTTTCCATCATCTCTGAGTACAATAGGAAAGCCGTTTTCAATGGTTATGAACTTCTTTGAATAGTTTTCCTTTGAATAAAAAGCCATCAGCAGCAAATGACTGTTATCTCCCTTGATGCGCTGTACCAGCACGTCCTCGGCAGCAGGCGGCACATCCAACTGCTGCAGGGCACCATCACCTCCGCTCTCCGCCATAAACGCCAGCAAAGCTTCATCTGTCAGCTCATTACTGTAAGATTGGGATGCG
>NZ_SZQL01000009.1:0-96184 GCF_005233845.1 Ilyomonas limi | reverse complement strand
TGTACCAGCACGTCCTCGGCAGCAGGCGGCACATCCAACTGCTGCAGGGCACCATCACCTCCGCTCTCCGCCATAAACGCCAGCAAAGCTTCATCTGTCAGCTCATTACTGTAAGATTGGGATGCGGCTGACATTGCATCCTCAGTGCCAAAATACCTCCAGGATAAAAGCAGTGTTACTGTAATTAGGGTGGAGACTATTACTAATGGTCTTTTTAGAGTTTTCATGGTTTATTGTTGAAATGGCAAATAAACAGATTAGCTGATATAAAACGCTGCCTTATTAAAAGTATAGAATTTTTTTTAAAGTCTTTGCCTTTTACAAACATTTTGGTTATTTAACATTGTGTTAAGGTATTTGTATCCAAATAACTATTATGCAACATGATTTACACCCGGCAAGTATATAACCATTATCGGTTATTATAGTTTAGTTATTGTACATCCACTTCTCCTCTTAACCCGATCAATACTGTATGTTCATTAGCTGAAAATAGATGTAAATTTATCGTATTTATCTTAGAGATGTTCCTGCAAACATACACACCCAATTTATATACCAAATATTTTAAATTCGAAATTTAAAAGAAAAGTCGGAAAAGACAAAAATTTTCGGCAAGATTCAAAATTTGGTTAATAAAAAAAGATGAATATTTTAGTAGCCTTTTTGAGGCCTGCGAAATAGGCAGTGACTTGAAAAATCAATCACTAAAATATATTGTATATTTATTGTTACTAAAGTGGTTAGATAGCCATAAACCTGATTTTATTTCAGTATATACTGGAGATTTGGTAAAAATGTGTGTAAAAGTTGAAATCTGCTTATGAAAGATATGTTTGACAATCCGCTTACTACCGATTTGCCCGAAGCTTTGTCGGAATTAACGGCGAAAGAGAAACATTTGCTGCTGAAAGAATTTAATAATACAACAGTTGATTATCCGCTTGATAAAACAGTTATAGATCTGTTTGAAAATCAGGCAGCCCTTACTCCACAGGCAGTGGCTGTAACGTTTGAAGAGCAACAACTGACCTATAAAGCCATTAATGAGTATGCTAACCAATTGGCACATTACTTAAGAAGTAAAGGTGTAACGGCGGAAGCCCTTGTGCCTATTTGTATAGAGCGGTCTCCGCAAATGATTATAGGCATTTTGGGGATATTAAAAGCCGGCGGTACTTATGTGCCTGTTGATCCGGATTATCCGGCAGAAAGAATACAGTTTATGCTGGAAGATACCAAGGCTGCAATAGCGGTAAGCAGCAGTACAACCAAATCGCGTTTACAGTATTCGGGAAGTATGGATATTATTGAACTGGATGAAGAATTATCTGTTATCCGGCAGCAGCCTGCCACCAATATAACCATCCGCAGCAAAGCTCATCAATTAGTTTATATTATTTATACTTCCGGCTCAACCGGTAAGCCCAAAGGTGTAATGATTGAGCATGGCGGATTGGTAAACCTCTCTTTGAGCCAGGCAGAAGGGTTTGGATTAAAGCCGGGAACGAAAATGCTTCAATTTGCTTCCTTTGGGTTTGATGCTTCCTGCTCTGAAATATTTACAACCTTATTGAGTGGCGGCTGCCTTGTTTTGCCACAAAAAAAAGATCTTTTAGCTGCAGAAGAATTTGAAAAGCTGGTTTGTAAGCATAAGGTAGAAGTGGTTACGCTGCCGCCTTCCTACCAGCTTCTTGTTAAAGACAACCTGGGAACTATCAGGACCATCATATCTGCCGGGGAAGCATTAAATGCAACAACAGGAAGATATTTACAGACAAAGGGAATACGGTTGATAAATGGATATGGCCCTACTGAAAATACGGTATGTGTAAGTATGTCGGACGATCCTATAAAGGATAATCAGGTAGTTGTGATAGGTAAGCCCATCTCCAATGTAAAGGTGTATATTTTGGACAAGGCAGGTGATTTATGCCCTGTGGGAACAGCAGGGGAAATATGTGTAGGTGGCGTACAGGTGGCGCGGGGCTATTTAAACCGTCCTGAACTTACTGCAACTAAGTTTGTTGAAGATCCTTTTGCAGGTGAGCAAGGCGCAAGAATGTATAAAACCGGCGATCTGGGAAGGTGGCGCACCGACGGAAATATAGAGTTTTTAGGAAGGTTCGACGATCAGGTGAAGATCAGAGGGTACCGGATTGAGTTGGGAGAAATAGAGAATGTACTGCATCAATGTGAATTGGTGAGCCAGGCGGTAGTGCTGGCTAAGGAGGATAAGGATGGTAATAAGCGGCTGGTGGCTTATATTGTACCAAACGGCACTTTTGACCGTAAAGCAATTATAGCGTATGTAAAGGGAAAGCTGCCGGATTACATGGTGCCGTCTATACTGGTACAGGTGGAAGTTTTTCCATTGACCTCCAACGGAAAAATAGACAAGAAAGCCTTGCCCGAGCCGGATATGAGCGAAGTATTGAACAAATATGCAGCGCCGCGTACAGCAATAGAGCAAAAACTGGTAAATATATGGCAGAAGTTGTTTCATATTAAACAACTGGGCATACACGATAATTTCTTTGATTTAGGCGGCACTTCTATACAAGCCATTCAGGTAGTTAGCCAGGCCCGGCGTGCAGGATATAACTTACAACCCAACGATTTTTTCATTCATCAGACTATTGAAGCATTAGCCGGTGTAATAAACGAACGCCTGGCTGCAGGTACGGCAAAACGCCAGCACAATGCAACAGGCTCCAGCGGGACAGCACAATCTATTATAACCATCAATAGCAGGGGAACAAAAGTCCCCTTCTTCTTTATGTCGCCGGGGTTTTCTGTTTACGATAAAGTTGTTTGTGCACTGGATAAAGATCAGCCGTTTTATTTCTTTATACCTTATCCATATAAAAGTGTTGAAAGTATTGCTGCTTATTATGTACAGGAAATGAAAAAAATACAGCCGGAAGGTCCCTATTGCCTGGGCGGATATTGCGGCTTTGGAGAAGTGGCATTGGAAATGGCTCAGCAACTGACTGCTAAAGGTGATAAAGTTACTTTTTTAGCCTTATTTGAATTTTATTTCCCCACAGCTTTCAAGCCTGTTGATTATAAGGAAAGGCTTAAATACTACCTTGATGGGTTGAAAAATTACCCGGTAAAAGAAAAAGCATCTTTGTTTTATGGATTTATATACCGGAAGATTAGAAAACTAAAAAGGCGAACCTCCAAAGCGATAGACCGCAAACTTAAAAACCTGCCCGAAACAACTGGCTATCTGATAGGCAAAAACCTGTATACGGCAAAGCCCTACAACGGCAAGGTCTTACTGTTCCGGTCAAACATCCGAACATCGGAAGTAAGCGACGATCCTTACATGGGCTGGTCAAATCATTTTACCGGTGAGGTGGAGTTGTACACTATTGAAGGAGATCATAAAACCATGTTTCATGCGCCAGGCGCTGTTCAAATTGCTGAAAAGCTAAAAGCTCCTGCTGTTTAAATTGGTGTTGTAATAATCTCTATAAAATAAAAAAATTGCGAAGCCCTATTCCCAACATTGCTATTTTTACATTGCGACCTTTGAGAACGAATGATTAAAGTGTATTTTTCAAGCTATAGCAAAAAGTTGAGCCATTCAGCCTTTTCTGCATATCTCAACCTGTTACCGCCAGCCCTTGAGCAACAAATAATGCGGTTTAAAAAATGGGAAGACCAGCATGCGGGTCTTTACGGCAAGCTCTTGCTAATAAAGAGCTTAAGAGAGGCCGGATTAAGTACAGATTTACTTCAATTGAAATATACAGGTTACGGACGTCCTTACCTCACAAATACGCCCGACTTTAACATCTCCCATTCGGGTTGTTTTGCAGTTTGTGCCCTTTCTTTTCAGGGCAAAATAGGAGTGGATATAGAAGAAATGAAACCTGTATCTATCAGCGATTTTAGAGAAGTATTTTCGGCTGCAGAATGGAATAAAATCATTAATTCTGAAAATTCAAGCTATTGGTTTTATCATTACTGGACAGCAAAAGAGGCGGTAATCAAGGCAGATGGCGGAGGATTGAGCTTGCCTTTGAAGTATATTAATATTGATAACAATAAAACGAAAACAGGTAAAAAATGCTGGTTTATTAAAAATATTGCCATTCACAACAATTACATGCTTCATATTGCTACTAATAAAGCAATTGATAAAGAGATAGAGCTTTTGGAGGTATATTTTTAAAAGCTGATCAAAGTGGATTTTAAATGATGAGCCTGTCATTTGAAGCGAAATTTGTGTGGATTGTATTAATATAATGGATTATATATAATGGTACAATATACCTATTTATATTGATGTAATATGAGGATATGGCTTTGGTAGAAAAGAGAAAATATGCTATTAAGAGAAAGTTGAAAAGAGAAGGAGTAGTTATTTTAAGGAGAAAATGCAGATACTTATTTATTTTTTGTATTTAAAAAAATTAGTATTTATTTTACTTTATATTTTTTACGGCAAAATGCTGCTCGGTAAAAGATTTTTTCAATCACTAAACACTATATCTTGTAAAAGCATAATAAAAGAATTTATAAAACGATATTAAGTTTTCAGGTTCTAATAAAATACATGCATCATCTAAAAACTAACTACAAATTTCATAAGAAAATAAGAGTGAAAGATAAATATGCTGGCCAGCCGGAAGACAAGATCTGCATGGGTGTCGCCCGGGGTGAGTATTATAAACTAATTAACAAACTTAGCCATTCTCCATGTGACTGAGGGAAGCGGAGCTATATAACTGAGAGAAGCGAAGCTGTATAATTCAATAAACTTGATATATGTATTTACCGGCTACAATGAAAATCATAATTTTTTATTATTTCTATATACTCCATACAAATGAATACTAATTTCACAATGGCAAAACGCACTGTAAAAAAGTAGTAAACGAACTTTTTGATTATAACCAACCTGCATTAATAATAATTCCATCTTTATCAAAAATTTCTAATGACAAAATTTTCTCAACGTTCTTTAAACCTGAAAGCTTTTATACCAGTAATATTATCAATGTTGCTTTTTTGTTCGTGTGCCAGGGTTTATACGGCTTCTTATTTTATGGATGTACCTAACACTGTTGATACTGTAGTTAATACCGTTTCGCCATACAACGTACCAAAGGTAAAGTATGGCGATATGTTGTCTTTGAGTGTTGTTCCGCTTGATCAGTTAAGTAGTTTGTACCAGTCGCCCGTATCCGGTGGTGTTCCCTTCTCCAGCCAAACAGCTCAGTTAAGTCCTCCGCCAAGTGGCACTTCATTTACCGTAGATAAAAACGGTACGATTGAAGCACCGCTGATAGGTAAAGTACGGCTGGTTGATTTAACAATAGATGAAGCTAAAGAAGTGCTGCGCGAGAAATATGCTATATTTTATAAGACGTTTACCCTCAATCTGTCCTTTTTGAACCATAAAGTCACTGTTTTGGGCGAAGTTGGAAAGCCGGGTAGTTATATTATTCAAACAGACCAGGTTTCTATTTTTGATGCTATCAGCCTGGCAGGTGATATAACAATATATGGTAAAAAAGAAAACGTATTATTGGTAAGGGATTCTTCAGATAACAAAAAGCATTTGGTAAGACTAAATCTGAATTCGGAAAAAATTTTACAATCGCCATATTACTATTTAAAAGAAAACGACCTGGTATATGTAGAACCAAGCAGGGCTAAACTGATAAACACGGATGCATACAGAACCAGGAATTTTGCTATTTTAACAACCACACTTTCTTTCCTCCTCGTTTTACTTTTCAGAACTAAACTTTTATAAAATCTCCAAATGGAATACAATTTAAATGGTAACGGAGCTGCAAGTAACGGATCAATCTCACACACAGATGATGCTGATATTTTTGATATAAAAAAGGTAATCGGAAATATTATAGCCAACTGGTATTATTTTGTGCTGGGATTGGTACTAATGCTTGTGCTTGCGTTTCTATACGTACGGTATACCGAACCTGTTTACCAGGTAAATGCAGGCATTATGGTAGAAGACCAGAGTGGAGGCAGTTCGGGCTCCTCATCTTTATCGGCGAGTTCGGGTATTTTCCAGGATTTGGGCGGCGCCTTTAGCATGGCCAGCACGGTAAATAACGAAGAAGAGATATTGCTAACCCGTAGCCTGATGTACAGAGTTGTAAAAGACCTGCAACTAAATGTCAGCTATTACAAGAAGGAAGATATCAGAACGATTGAGACGTTTGAGAAAACACCTTACAGTGTACATCTGGTTGCTATGCGCGATTCCATAGCACCTTTTACATTGCACTGGAAAGAAGTTAATCCTACTTCTTATGCTTTATTTGATTCAAAAGATAAGCAGGTTGTAACAGGTACATACGGTGATACTGTCCACTATAATAAATTTGTTTTTTATATAAACAGAAATAAATACATTAAAATTGATAAAGACAATGAGGATAAGTTTTTTTTCCAGATTACCTCTTATGACAATGCCACAGCCGCTTATCAAAAGAACCTGGTGATAACCGTGCCGGATGATAAGGCCAATGTTATTGATTTATCAATGACCTCTAAGGTACCCTCGAAGGGAGAATTTATTTTAAACTACTTTATCCAGCGTTACCTGCGGTCGAGCCTGGAGCAGCGTAACCAAATAGCAGATAGCACCCTAAGTTTTATTAATGAAAGGCTTGGTATAGTAACCGGCGAATTGGGAAACGTAGAAAAACAGATTGCATTATATAAAGGTAACAACAAGATTATCAGCCCGGATGTACAGGCGCAATTAATGGCGAGTACTTATGATGAGAATTTTAAGCTTGGCAATCAATTAGAATTACAACTTGCCATTATTAAAAATCTTAAAGAGTATCTTCAGGATGAAAGAAACAATAAAAGAATAGTTCCTTCTAACCTGGTAACTTCCGATCCCACTTTTACAGAGCTCGTTGGCAAGTACAACACTCTAATGATTGAGCGGGACAGGGTAAGCCTCAACTATCCGGATACAAACCCATTACTCCAGAATATTGATATGCAACTTTCGAATCTCAGAAGGGATATGATCAATAATCTTTCGAGCTCGCAGGCAAGTATAACGGAAACAAAATCGCACCTGCAAACCAATGACCGCTCTCTCAATTCCCAGATTTTTACTGCGCCCAACGTTGAGAAAGGGTATCTGGAACTTGCAAGAGAGCAAAAAATTAAAGAAGCATTGTACCTGTTTTTAGTACAACGGCGCGAGGAAGTGGCTATTTCGCGGTCTTCAAATATGGCAAAAGCAACCGTAATAGATGAACCGAAAGCACTTGCAGAGCCTGTCTCACCCAATAAAGCAATCGTTTATATTGCTGCCCTTATTTTAGGGTTATTTATTCCTGCAATGATTATTTATATACGCAGTATTTTAAATACCAGGATACTGTCCAGGGAAGATGTAACTAAAAAGACAAAGGTTTCTGTACTGGCTGAATTAGGTCATAGAACTTCGCCCGATATGATTGTAACCCATAACACGTCGCGCGCGTTGCTTGCAGAGCAATTCAGAACGTTGAGAACCAATCTGCAATTTGTTCTCAGAGGTAAAGACCAGAATGTTATAATGATTACATCAAGCATGGGCGGCGAAGGAAAATCTTTTACCTCCCTCAACCTTGCCAATGTGCTCTCCTTAGCGGATAACAGAGTACTTCTTATTGATTTCGACCTGAGAAAGCCAAAGGTTTTTAAATACCTGGATCTGCCTGAAGGTGCGGGCATTACTAATTACCTGATTTCTGATATAGATGTTGAAAAAATCATTATTCCTTCCGGTGTACAAGAAAACTTTTTTGTGGTGGGTGCAGGTACTGTTCCGCCCAACCCAACCGAATTGCTTATGAACCCGAAAATGAATGATTTTTTTGCATTTGTAAAAAAACACTTCGACTATGTTATTATTGATTCAGCGCCGGTAGGTTTGGTTAGTGATGCGCAAATCTTATCGAAGTTTGCAGATGTTTGTTTATATGTGGTGCGCCAAAGATTTACTTTAAAAAATCAATTATATATCGTTCAGGATATGTATGAAAATAAGAAGATTAATAATCTGTACATTATTTTAAACGATGTGAAGTCGCAAAGCCGCTATGGATATGGTGGCGGCTATAGTTATGGCTATGGGTATGGTTATGGAAACAGTAACGGCTACTTTGAAACAGAGGGAAAAAGCAAAAGGAAAAAGCTTAGCGGAATGCTTGGTAAATAACTGGCGATGACCTGATAAATACTATTGTGTAGTTCTTACAACTATACAATAGTATTCGGGACTTTAGGTAACCATAATATATTCATAACTCTGTAAATGAAATGATGACGATTATTCGATGAATGTTGTATGTAAAATGGCGTAAAACATTTTAAAATGCTTTGAGAAACATTCATAATTAGTTCTCCTTAATATGTATCTGTTAAGGAGGTAAATTAAACTTTAGCGGTACTGCATTCAAATAAGCTTATTTTATTGTTGCAGCGGTAGTTTACAAAATTGTTTAAAACCCTTCTATCCTCGCATGGAATATGATATATTAGTACATATTGGTTACCATAAAACCGGGACTACTTTTTTGCAAAAAGAGGTTTTTAAAAATCCTGCCTTACCTTTTAATCTGATTGAAAGAGGGCTGGTGCACAAAGAAATTATTAGAAAAAATTTGTTCTTTTTCGATTCAGATCACACCCGTTCCATTCTAACAGAAAATTTCCGTCCCAATTGTATAAATGTAATATCTGATGAAGGCTTATTGGGTAGCCCACACGCGGGTGGTTACAATAGCTACGATAATTTTTTAAAGATAAAGCAGCTTTTTCCTAATGCAAAAATTTTGATAGGCATACGCGAGCAAAATGATATAATACTTTCCGGTTACAAACAGTACATTAAAACTATCGGTACTTTAGATTTAAAAAGATATCTTACCCGGTTTAAACGCCCCAGCTTCATTGCCGAATTCGACTTACTTCTTTTCTGCTATGATAAAATCATAAATACCTACATGAATACATTTGGCAAAGCCAATGTACTTGTATTGCCTTATGAACTGATGAAAGTAAATCCGGAAGCGTATTTTGTACGACTATTTACATTTCTGAATCTGGATAGCGAAGGCATAAATAAGGTTGATTTTAAAAAGCAACTTAATACATCACATTTAAATTTGACATTAGAAACAAAACGGCTCTATAATATATTATTTACAAAAACAAGAGAAAATCCACACGGTTTGCTTTCATTGCCCACCCGCATGAATCAGCCTTTGTTTAGAGTAACTACTTTTTTAGAGAAACAACTTGGAAAGGATTTTCAGAAAAAACTAAATGCAAGGAAGGCGAAGAGAATTCATGAAGTAGCCCGTGGGTTTTATTTGGAAAGCAATAGAAAAACAAGTGAGTTGATTGATATAGACCTTAAGCTATATGGGTATGAATTATAAAGTAATTATTGTTTTAATGCTTGTAGGACCGTTGCCTGCTTAGCAAATTACCAGTTTGCTATACGTGTAAAAACAGGTGCAGCTTATCCAGGGACATTTCTAATTAGTGCTCGTTAATATTTATCTGTTATGAAAGTAGATTTTATCATTTTAGGCGCAATGAAATGTGGAACATCAAGCCTTGCAACAATCTTGTCCTTACATCCTGATATTTCTTTTAGCAAACCCAAAGAACCTCACTTTTTCAGCAGGAACATCAACTGGAGGCATGGGCTGGAGGAGTATCATTCTCATTTTCCTAAAAATGGTATTCTGTACGGAGAAGGTTCTACCAGCTACACAAAATATCCTGCTTATAACCTTCATATTTGGGATGATATTTATGAGTATAATAATAACATGAAGTTTGTTTATGTGATCAGAAATCCAATTGCAAGAACTGTATCACAATATGTTCATCTTTACCAGCTTGGACACATAGATACGTCTCTGGAAGAAACTGTATTAAGAAACCCTGACATCATAAATTTCAGCAGGTATTACACTCAAGTGATACCGTATATAAGAAAATTTGGCAGAGAAAACGTTATGATACTGCTTTTTGAAGATTTTATAAAGAACCAGGAAGCAGTTACAAAAAATATTCTCTCGTTTCTTGGAGCAGATGTTAGCGCTATGCCGGAAATTACCGATTCAATACACAGCAACAAAACGTATGAAGGGAGAATGGAAAGGCCACATAGCAAATACAAAGGAAAATTGTTTCCAAAACTGATTCAAAGAATATCTCCCGCGGTATGGAGAAAGATGTATGTGCCAACTAACAGATATTTTACTGAAAAGCCGGTCCTTTCGGAAGATCTGAAGCGCGTAATTATTAATATGCTGGAGCTGGATATCCTTGCAATGCAGGATTTAATAGGAAGAGATTTATCAGATTGGTTGGTATTAAATACATACGAGACTGCAGTAGAAGGATAATAATTGCTGTTGCAGTTTCAGATTCGTTGGTTCTGGAATACATCGGGCGTATAGGACTTCCAGGGAAATGAAAGTTTTATATAAAGTCAGGTAGTTATTATATGGTAATTAAATGTAGCCCCGTGTGCTTAATATTTAATATACCAGAAGTTTATAAGGTGAAAGGAATTTTAAAATGCAAGGCTATATTCTAAAATTTTATTTTAATGAAAGTCGCTTTTAAAAATAACTTTTGGGGTTATTTTAAATTCTTTTACAAAGGAACCGGATATAGGTTGTTTGTAAATTTCTTTTTGTGTATAACGGTTAGCTTTTTTGATGGCATGGGACTTACCATGTTCATGCCCTTGCTGCAGGCCGTAGGCGATAACGGAGGTAAAACAGGCGGAAAATCGCTGGGGCAGCTACACTACCTGACAGATGCTATTAAAAGTCTCGGCTTCGAATTAAACCTTAATACTGTTCTGAGCATACTTTTCATTCTGTTCCTGGTAAAAGGGCTGGTAAAATTTGTACAACTGAATTATCAGGTAGTTCTAAGACAAAGCTTCGTTAAAAGGCTCCGTTTTAATCTGGCTAAACAGTTGCAGCAATTAAGCTACCGGGGCTTTTTACAGCTCGATTCCGGAAAAATACAAAATATCTTCACCACCGAAATGCTGCGCCTCTACCAGAGCATATTTTACTATTTCAATGCTGCACAATCGGTTGTAATGCTGTTTACTTATATTATCCTTGCTTTTTTGGCAAACTACCAGTTTGCCCTTTTAGTAGGAACAGGTGCAGCGCTATCTAATCTTTTTTACCGAAAAGTATATATAGCTACCAAGAGAACTTCGGTGTCTTTATCAAAAAAGGGAAATAAGTTTAATAGTTTCCTGATACAAGCTATCTCAAATTTCAAATATCTGAAATCTACCAATTATTTCAGTTTGTATTCTGTTAAGCTGCGCGAGGTGATAACCCAAACCGAAACTTTATATAAAAAAATAGGGTTTTATAATTCTATTACCAAAAGTTTGAAAGAGCCGAGCATTATTATTATTGTTTTGATCGTAATTAAGGTACAGTTAACCCTAATGGGCGCAAGTTTAAGTTCCATACTATTGAGTCTGTTACTTTTTTACCGTGCATTGGCTTTATTGGTGGACTTGCAAAACAACTGGCAACAATTTATCAATAATGTAGGCGCAATAAATGCCGTGTCTAAGCTTTCGGAGCAAATGGAACAGCAAAAGGAAGTGCAGCGCCCAACTTTATTCCACACTTTTCAGCACGAACTGCATATAAAAGATGTAGTATTTTCTTATGGGGCTCATAAAGTACTGGATGGTATTAATATCAGGATACCCAAGAATCAAACAATAGCAATGGTAGGCGAAAGCGGATCGGGCAAAACCACGCTTGCCAATATAATCGCGTCTTTGATTGCTCCGGATAGCGGACAAATATTGGCAGATAGCGTTTCCCTGCACGAATATAATCTCGATAGTTATCGAAATAAAATAGGATATATATCGCAGGAATCGGTAATTTTTAATGACAACATCTTTAATAATATTACCTTTTGGGATGAGCCATCACCTGAAAATATAAAGCATTTTTCAAAAGTTATAGAATTGGTATCGCTGAATGAATTTATTGAGTCGTTACCCGAAAAAGAATTTACGCCATTAGGCGATAATGGCATATTAATATCCGGCGGCCAAAGGCAAAGAATATCTATAGCAAGGGAGTTATACAAAAAAGCAGAGATATTAATTTTGGATGAAGCAACTTCGGCTTTGGATTCGGAAACAGAAAGGGTAGTGCGCACCAATATTGATAAACTGCATGGCAATTATACAATCATTATCATTGCGCATCGTTTATCAACTATTAAAAACGCTGATAAAATATACCTGCTGGACAAAGGAAAAATTTCGGCTTCCGGAAAGTTTGATGATATGTTGGAGTTTTCAGAGCGGTTTAAGCGGATGGTGGCATTACAGGAAATATAGAATTTATATCGGTTTATCGCTGATTCTCTATATCGTCTTTCGTAAAGCAGCAAAACATTTTAACGCGCCTGAATTGTTTTTTACCTGATTATTCAACTGTAAAAATTGCAACCAAAAAGAGGAAGCAATCTTACAGTTTGGTATAATTATTCCAATTTCAAAAAAGCAATTTTACTAACAGTCGAAACAACACAATGCTTAATCATCAACCGATTTTTGTAAATACGTTCGCACGTGGAGGCAGCAATATTGTATGGGAAATATTGCAAAGCCATCCCGATGCCTGTGCTCCCATAGAAGAAACTGATAAAATCATCTGGCAGGAAGCCGGTAAGTGGAAAAGTGCTGTAAATATGTGGCTTTCGTTGCGTGGCGGTTATCCATTGCCGCACCCACAAAAGGAGAGTGGTTATTGGATGTTAAATTACGGCTTGTTTCATGCCAATAATCATACAGAACGCCGGCTAAACAGCTTTGCAAGAAACTATCTTGATAACCTGTTATATACCTGGAAACTAAAAAATATTGACCATCCTTTTAATAAATACAAAACGCCGGAGGAAATATATACTTTGGAGGAGTTGAAGCGCACCCGGCTTGTGCCCAAACATGTAAATGGCCTGATATTTTTGACCCCGGCTTTAGTGGAAATGTACCCTGATAGTGTACATTTTGGATTAGTTAGAAACGGGTTGGCATTGTGTGAAAGCCGCCTTCGCCGGAAAACATTTAAGGATGCGGGTAAGTTTGGGATTGTGTATAATAAAATGGTTACAAAGCTGCTAGAGTATGAGGCGAAATATCCCAATTTTCACCTGCTTAAGTTTGAGGACTTGCTTGCCGATCCTAAAAAATTTGTACATAGCTTATATGATAAAGCAGGATTGCGTTATGGCGATAAAATAAGTTTAAGATTAAAAGCAAAAAAATTTATCAACTCCAGCGGAGTGCACGATACAAAGTTGGAAGAGGGAAGTAAATATTGGATTGATATTGATAATTTTTTTGAATTTGTAAATCCGGATATTAACCAAAATCAAATTGCCAGGATGTGTCAAAAGGACCAGCAGTTGTTTTTAAAATTTGCAAAGAAAAGCATGGAGCAATTGGAATATATATAATGTATGAATACAAGTGAATACAAGTAAAAATATTCTCATTACAGGTGCACCCAGAAGCGGCACTACTTATATTGGTAAAGTGCTCGAAAAAAATAATAATTATATATACTTTCATGAACCCTTCAGAGCTAACCATGGTATGCATGGTATCAACCATAGGTTTCCGTTTGCTCAAAGTTTTAATTATACTGAAATCGTTGATGAATTTTTTAATGGTGATGCAAAATTCATCATTAAGAAACATGCTAAAAATACAATTTGGGAATACTATATTAAAAAACTGATTGGGAACAGAGACAAAATAAAATACAGAAATTACTTTAATGATAAGAAACAATCTAAAAGCCTGCTTTTAAAAGATCCTTTTGCATCTTTTCTGAGCGATTACATTTTTAGCAAGGAATATGCAAAAGTTATAACAGTTGTAAGGCATCCGATGGCTTTTTACTGCTCACTAAAACAAAAAAAGTCAGACTTTGATTTTAAAAATTTCCTCGGACAGAAAGAGCTTATTGAGGTTTACTTTAAAGATGAAGTAGCGTTAATAAAAAATGCCCACAATTTAACTTATGAAGAAAGGATAGCGCTGCTTTGGAAGTGTATTAATAAAGTGTTTACTGCTGTAGAAAATAAGCACCGGGACAAGGATGGATGGCTTCTGGTTAAGCATGAAGACATTTCAACTTCACCCATAGATTTTTTCCAGACACTTTGTAACAGATTGCAAATTTCATTCACTAAAGAAATGGAACAATTTATTAGTGAAACAAGTTATAACAAGGGTAAAATCCTTGCAGAAGGCAATATATGGCACGATTTCAAAAGAGACAGTTCTGCTTTGAAAGAATATTGGAAACAAGTGGTTACGAAGGAGCAGGTGCAAAGGATTTATAATATCGTTTCTGAGATAGCTGATTTGTATTATGATAAAAGCTCCTGGCAGCTTTGAAGCTTGTTAGGAATATAAGTATTCCGATAAACTTTTTAAAATTATTAAATCTAAAACGGATGTTAGCGTATGAACCTGAAAGACGAATCCTTATACTACCTGAAGAGAATATTCAACCAAAGAACCTTAAACGCTAAACGGAAGAAAGCGTGGTTTAATACATTATATAAGCATCAGTGCATTTTTATACATATCACTAAAACTGCCGGTATTTCCATTTCTGTATCGCTGCTGGGCAAAAGCATTGGCAATATGTCGGCTTTGTACTATCAGATTTTGTTTGGGAAAAAGGATTTCAACAATTACTTCAAATTTGCTTTTGTTCGCAACCCTTTTACCCGCTTAATATCGGCTTATGAATTTTTGAAGGATGGAGGCGGTGGCCCGGCAGACGCGAAAATCGCCCAAACAGTAAAGCCCTATAAAAGTCTGGAAAATTTTGTACTGAATTATCTTACGCCGGCAACCGCTAAAGCTAACCGCTATTTCAGACCGCAGCACTACTTCATTTGCGATTCGGATAACAGGCTGCTAACAGATTATTTGGGGCGGTTTGAAACCATTGAAAAAGACTATGAATACATCAGCAATAGAATTGGTGCAGGCGAACCTTTGCAAAAGTTGAATGTAACCAAAAGCAAAAGGCTTCCTTATGAGCAATATTATACCAGCGATGCTATGATTCAAAAAGTAATTTCCATCTATGAGAAAGATTTTGAATTACTGGGTTATTCTAAAGAGTTATCTGCCATTCAATAAAACACTGCACAACAAGATCAGGACTAATGAAGAATTTTCGCATTGTGATGTTAACTGCGCAGTTTATGCCGGAAGCAAATGGTGGTGCAGAGCAGCAGTGTTTTAAGCTTTCGCAGCAATTACAACAGTATGGATGTTCTATAACTATTCTTACGAGTAGAATAAATAAAAAAGTTCCGGCTTATGAAGAGATGGAAGGCATTAAAGTTATACGGTTATTGAGTTATGGTCCGCCACAGTTATTATCATTCAAATACCTGCACGCTTCCTTTATTTGGTTCAATAAATGTGTTCGCTGGCTTAAGCAGCATAAAAATGAGTACGATCTGATTCACATGCACCAGGCAAAGTTCAATGCATTTACAGGATTGTATGCCTGTAAACTTTTGCGGAAGCGCTCCATCGTTAAAATCGGAAATTCGGGTTATGGCTTTGATTTATTAACCTTAAAACGAAAAGCCTTTATAGGCAAAATGCTGCACCGCTATGTAGTACAACATATTGACATTGCAATTGCTATAAGCAGGGATATACAACAGGAATTACTTGCAGAGAAAATTCCCGCACACAAAATTATTTTTTTGCCAAACGGGGTAGAAGTTAAAATAACGCAACTCTTTTCGCCGGCAGGAAAAATGCAATATCGTAAGCAGTTGAATTTGCCATTGGAGCGTAAAATTTTTCTGTTTGCCGGGCGTTTGGAAAAACAAAAAGATATACTTGGGCTTATTGATAGTTTTGCCGGTAACAATCCTATAGAAAATAATTATTTTCTCCTTTTATTAGGCGATGGCGAGATGAGAAAAGAGGTGGAAAAAAGGATAAATGAAAAAGGATTAAACGAGGTGATTTCCTTAAAAGGCTATCAGAAAAATGTATGGCCTTTTTTACTGGCTGCCGACTTTTTTGTACTTTCTACAAAAGCAGAAGGACTCTCCAATGCATTGCTCGAGGCTATGAGTGTAGGATTGATCCCTATTTCCAATGAAGTAAGTGGAAGTAAAGATTTGATAACACCCGGCACCAATGGCTTTCTTGCACAGGTAGGTTCTAACGAATCTATGCGCCAGGCAATAAAAAGTGCGGGTAATCTCACTCCGCAGCTTGTAGAATGCTACAGAATTAATGCTTTCAATACAATAAGGGAGCAGTATGAAATGGGATTTATTACTAAAAAATACCTTGAATTGTATAACCAAATGCTTACGGCTTAAATACCAATAAGCACTAAACAGAATGGCTATAGTGGAACATTTTATTTCGGTAATTATACCTTGTTACAATAAAGAATCTTTTATAGCGGAGGCGCTGGACAGCGTGTTGCAGCAGACCTATAGTAAAGCAATCAAAGAAATAATAGTGGTGGATGATGGTTCTACTGATGGTACGGCTGCTGTGATAAAAGAGAAAGCTTTATTGCATCCGGTTATCAACTATATATATCAGCAAAACGGCGGTGTATCGGCTGCGAGAAATACAGGCATCAGTAATGCACAAGGCGATTATATAGCTTTCCTGGATGCAGATGATTTGTGGCTGCCTGATAAAATTGAAAGGCAATGCAAAGCTTTGGAGCAACATCCTGAAGTAGGATTGTTCTATACAGATCTGTTTAAGTACGATTACAAGCAGGAAAAACTGACTCCTGTAAGAGTAATCGCATACCAGGCTGATGAACAGGACTTATTGTTCAAATTTGTGGCAAAAGGTGCACCCGTTATACCTTCTACCGTATTGGTAAAAAAGGCTTGTTTTGAAAAAGAAGGTTTGTTTGATACAACCCTCCTCGAAGGCGGAGAAGATATTGATATGTGGCTGAGAATAGCAAGACATTATGCTTTTCAGCATGTAGAAGGCTGCCTGCTTAAAAAAAGAGAGTTGAAAGACAGCTTAGGTGCCAATACTTACGAAAATGCCAAAGGCTATAAAATAGCCTTAGACAAAATGCAGCAATTAGAGCCTGCTATTGCACCTTACCGCCGTAAGCGCGATGCGCTGATACATTACAAGGTGGGGTTGTACTTTTATAAAAAAGGCGAACACGCAAAAGCCTTTAGGGAAGTAAATCAATCTTTTAAAAAAGATGTCAAATTATTCAAAGCTTACGCATTGTGGCTGGCAATATTTGTTAAGCAACTTTCCGGGTTTAAAATATTGCGCAACAGCTAAATAAAAATATCAGACTTAATAGTTTTTGTAAGAAATGGCTAATTCTGTTTTACCAAATTTCCTGGTTATTGGTGTGGAAAAAGGTGGTACCACCTGGCTGCATGCTCAACTAAAAAAGCACCCGGACGTATTTTTGCCGCCTACCAAAGAAATACACTTTTTTAATAAGTACAATTCCAATGGTATTGCGCATGATTATTTTCAGTTTGGGTTAGACTGGTACCTGGAATTTTTTAAAGAATATAACGGGCAAAAAGCCATTGGCGAAGTTACACCTATGTACATCTGCGACCCCGAAGCGCCTGCACGTATTAAAGCTACCTTGCCCAACGTAAAACTGATTGCCATGTTGCGTAATCCTGTACAGCGTGCCTACTCGCATTACTGGATGGCAAAGCAAAAGAGTCATACTACGCTCGCCTCCTTTAAAGAAGTTATTGAACAAAAAGAGCCGCGTTTTATTGAGCGGGGATTGTATTATAAACAATTGAAAACGTACTATGAATTATTTGACCCGCAACAAATACTAATATTATTTTCGGAGGAGGTTTTTAAAAATCCTGAATATTGGCTTGCTCAGGTTTGCCGCTTTTTAGGAGTTGACGATGCATATTACCAAAACGACAGTTCGGTACAGGAAAAAGTATTTGAGGCATCTGCTTACAAAAGCGCCGCATTATTAAATAAACAAATGTATCTGGTACATAAGATGCGCAGGAGCAAGGCATTAAGCAGCGTGCTTAACTGGATGAAGCGCAAAGGCTTTTCAGATCGCATCAAAAAGCTGAATACGGTGGAAAAGCAATATGAGAAGATGCCTGAAAGCGATGCGGTAGCACTACAGCAATATTATTGTGAAGATTTAGAAGCATTGTCGTCATTATTAAACAGAGCACTACCTTTCCAGTCCAAATAGCGCTAAATTTTTTATGATGAACAATCTGATCAAAAGCTTTTTATTACTAAGTGCATCCATATTACTGTTATTACCATCCTGTATTTCACAAGGCAATAACCCTAATGCAAAGAAGAAAAAAGCGAATGATAATATATCTAATTTTGAGGTAGTATTCCCGATGAATGAATATTTAACCACCAACGATACTACTCCTTATCCGGTGTTAGTGCAGGAAAAATTTCAACACATCAATACGGCTTCTTTTGTAAATGTAATGGACTACGGTGCTGCCGGCAATGGCACTAAGGCTGATGACGATGCTATTGCAAAGGCTTTTGCAGCTTGTAAAGATGGCAGCGGGGTAATTTTCCCAAAAGGAAAAATCTTTCTTATTCAAAACCTCATCCGGGTACCGCTTAATAAAAACATTACTATTTACGCCTATGGTGCTACATTTAAAATGGCTAATAATACCGGCTATAATGCCATAGCTTTTGAAGGCAGTGGCAACGGATATAATAACCAGCTTATTTGGCTGGGTGGGTTATTTGATGGTAATAAGAATCAGCAGTCTTGGCCTGGCTCGCCCACCGGCAATAACGAATGGGTGCGCACACAAGGCAATTATGGTTTGCTGACTATACGAAGTGCAAAATTTGCTTTGGTAAAAGATGTTTCGCTAATCAATACGGTATATGATGGGGTAGAATTATTTGAATGTGAACTGGGCGTGATTGCAGACAGTAAAGCTTCGGGAGGAGCTAACTTAAATTATTCCAAATTGCGTACTACGCATGGCAAAGGTCATCAGTCCACTTATTTTAAATGCACAAGAAGAAATAGCCAGGTGGTTTATTTTATCAATCTTGATTGCAAAGAAGGCTCTATTGGCGTGCAGTACTCTACTAATTTTGTAAGCGACAGTAGCCTGGCAGTTATAAATAATTGCCACTTTTATAACCAGGGGCAAGATGCCATACACTTTGAAAGCTGCAGAAAAATATTCATATATAATAGCACTATTGGTGCAGATAATTCTGCCAATTATCATGCTGATATACATATCAGTAACGACTGCGAGCTTGCTGCCATTAAAAATTCTCAGTTTAAGAATGGAAGAATAGATTTTCGCAATGCATCCAGTTTGCAATTGGGGATAATAGAGGATTGCCAGTTTGAATCTTATGCCCTCCGTAAAGAAGACTCCACCACCTTACGTGCTTTCATTCAGAATGCTACTTACGTAAAGGATTGCATCTTTAAAGGAAGGACAAAAGAAGATGGAGTAAAAGCAAAATACGTTACTGGCTCAAGCTTCCAGCTATTTGATGTGGCTGTAAATGCCGCTGCTTTGGTGAGTAAGTGTCATTTTAATACCGGCACTACGGCAATTAAAAGATCGAGAAATGCAATTACTGTTACTGACTGCGAGTTTAAAAATGTAAGTAATCCCGCTTCTGCTGAAATGCAATCGGCTGAGAATACGCTGAACAAAGCAGCCTTAAATGACAGGTTGTCCAAATCCATTCGGGTATTCGATCAGAGAAAAAAGCCATTAGGATATGTCGTTAAAACAAAATAAACGCTTCCTGCTGGCAATAGTTCGTATATTTTAATATTAAAATATTTATTAAGAGCATATCTTAACCCTATAAAAGCTCATGAAAATCAGATTCCACCATGTGTTGGCTTTTTTTATTTTAACCTTGTTTTTCGACATTGATTATGAGCTTTCCTTTGTCCGCCTGCGGATAATAGATTTTTTCCTTGTGGGATTGGTCGCATTAATGATTTTATCTACAGGCAAATTGAAAATCTCCAACAATCCTGCTACTTCCGGTTTGTATATTTTAATAGTATATCTTCTGGTTAATGGTATTACCAAAGTTACATTCGGCAGTATCATTAAGGAGACGATCCAACTGGTAGAATATCTTTTTCTAATGCACTTGATAGCAGAAGCTACCAATGAGCCCCAAAAACGAAAGGAATTTATTGATATACTTTTTTGGGGTACAGGATGCATAGCCTTTTATAGTATGATGTATAATATTGCAGGTGGGAGGTTTGCCAATTATAAAGATTTAGATTCGCCCAAACATAGCTTTGCATTCTTTGCTTTACTGGCTGTAATACGCTTGTTTAGCAGTAATAAAAAAACGCTGTTGCAACTGGGGTTTGTCTTTTTAGGTTTGGTGATGCTGTTACTTTCGGGCGAACGAAAAGGATGGGCAGGGTTTGTAATTGGAGGCGGTTTTTTCACTTACCTCCAGGTCAAGTCGAGTTTAAGCAAAAAAAACATCAATGGAATAGTTACTTTTTTTACAATCGTGGGTGTTGTTGCTATTATTACTGGTTTGTTGCTGGTAAGCCTGCCGGAATTCCGTTATTTAGATCGCCAGCTATCTTCCCTGTCCGATATTGGTAGCGTATTCTCCGGTGGCAACGACTCCTATGCATCCAAAAGTGATGAAGAACGTATTTTCATGTTTAATTATGGAATTCAGCTTTTTATGAAGTATCCGATTACGGGGATAGGAATTGACGAGTTCAAAGATTATATCATCAGGGATACGCATGGGTTCATATCGCATGATGCACATAATTTTTACTTGAAAATACTAACGGAAAATGGAATTATAGGAATCATTCTTTTTATGGTGCCGCTGGTGCTCATTTTTATTGAATTATGGAAACTATCTAAAAACAGGATTCCGCATATTGCCCTTTATGCACGTATTGCAATAGCTTTATTCTTTTTAGGATCTGTTGTTAATTTCTTTTTGGCAGGCAAAGCGTTGTCCTGGTTATATGTTATCCTTCCCTGCGGCATGATATTAGGCTTAAACAAGGAACTGCGGTTTCACAAAAAAGTAAAAGAAAAAAGAAAACAAGAACTAACGAGCGAATTCCCGAATGTTCAGGAAACACCAATCGGTTTATAACTACCCTTTAAACATAAGTGCCATTTTCTTCAACGGCTCTACACCTATGAAAGATAGTTTGACGGTTTTATACATAACCAGCGAAAATACGACCACCTCCATTCCTTTGGAACTGGCTACCTATATGCGCAAAAGCGACAGAATAAATTTGCACATCGTATCTTTTTATGGAGCAGTACCTGGCGAGCCGTTGAGCTTTGCGAAAAATGTAATAGATCTCAATATTCCTAAGTCCAGTATTAAAGGGGCATTTAGCAAAGTAAATAAGTTGATAAAGGAAACCAAGCCGGATATTTTGCATGTGCATCACAACTTTTCTGCACTTATTGCTATGCTGGCTGCCAGGTATAATAAAGTAAAACTGGTGGTTAAAACAGAGCACAACGACCATCGTTTTGCAAAATGGCATCAAAAAATTTTGAACATACCAATTTTGTCTTTAGCCGATATAGTAATATGCAATTCGGTGAGTACAAAAGATTCGTTTAATTCACTGGAGAAACTGGTAGCAGGAAAAAAAGCAATCCCAATTTATAATGGCATTAATATCAATAAAATTATAGCTTTTTCAACCGACGAAAACCGCCGGCAGCTAAGAGAAAAATACGGCGTTGCTCCAAAGGAACGCTTATTTGTTTGTGCTGCGCGATTGATAAAGCAGAAGAATATTGAAAACTTAATAAAAGGGTTTACTGCTGCTTCGTACGAAAATCAAAATATCCGGTTGCTGATAGCGGGCGCTGGTAATTTGTACGAAGATTTGCTGGCGGTAAAAAATAGCTGGGACAAGTTTAATAAAGTACAGTTTTTAGGGATATTACCGCGCGAAGAAGTATTCAAATTAATAAATGCGGCTGATTTTTTTGTAATGCTCTCCCTGTGGGAGGGCTTTTGTAATGCGGTGGTAGAAGCAATGGTAGCAAAGTGCCCGGTGGTATGCTCAGATATCGTTACCCTGCGCGAAGTAGTGGGTGAGGAGGTGGGTTACTTTGTGCATCCCAAATCGCCTGACGAAATAAAAAAAGCAATTTTAAAATTTGCTTCTTATGATCAAATTTCGATTGATGCATTAGGAGAAAAAAGTTTTAAAAGAGCTGCTGAATTATTTGATATTGAAAGTACTGCCAAACAATACATAGATCAATACCTTAAGGTGCGATAATCGTGAAAAGGAAAATCATTTATATAGCCGGATACAGCAGAAGCGGTTCCACTATTCTGGACATTTTGTTGGGTAGCCATACTAAAATATTTGGTACTGGTGAGCTGTTTTATTTATTTGAAGACTGGCTGAATGGTACACGTACCTGTACTTGCGGAGCAGTTTATAAAGATTGCAGTTTTTGGAAAGACTTAAAACTACCGCAGGGATTAAGCTTGCAAGGAGCAAGGGAAATAGTACAACATGTTGAAAACCGCAAGTATATTACTGCACTCACAAACGGGAAAATTGCTCCAGATATTATTCAGAAATACACCTTGATTCAAACCGCTTTATACGATTACATTTTTACAACTTCAGGCAAAGATATAGTCGTTGATTCATCAAAAACTTCCAGGGATATGGCTGGCCGTTTTTATGCTTTGCATCAATACACCGGCTTTGATGTGTATGTAATTCATTTAGTAAAAAACGGTTTAAGTGTGGTAGAATCGTACGTAGAAAAAGGACGTAACTGGGCACTGGAAGGCTATGGCAAAAATGACCGGTTTGCAGCTGCGCGTTCTTCGGTAGGCTGGTTTTTAGGAAACGCTATTGCACAACGTTTGGGAGCGAAAATGCCGGCAAATAGGTATATACAAATCAAGTATGAAGACCTTGTTGCACAGCCCGAAAGCGTTTTACAAAAAATAGGAGCGTTTGTAGATACAGATTTATCTGAAGTGATAGCGATGATACAAAACGGGCTTCCTTTTCGCCCGAAACATAATGTTGGTGGCAACAGGCTCCGGTTGGAGAAAGAAATTAGATTTAAGAAATCGTATAATTCTAAAAAGATAGGGTTGTCAGTATATCACCGGTTGATTTTTAAGATTATTGCCGGAAAATTGTATAAAAAATTGGGTTATTGAACTTCTGTTAAGGCTACCGGATCATAATTCAAAACAGAAACGCTTATATTGCCTTTATTCAGGCAGCTATCTATAAGCGATATATATTCCGGCAGCACTTTTTTCTCATCAAATTGCTGTGAGATTTTCCTGGAGGCTGTACTAAATTTAATTTTCTCTTCTTCGCTCAGCAATATAAAACGTTCACATGCTTTTGCTAAGGCCTCCGTATTTTTTATTGGAACAAGAAAGCCGTTTACACCATGCTGTACCACTTCTCTGCATCCAACATTATCTGTGGTAATGATTGGGCGAGACATAGCTGCTGATTCGATAAGTGCTTTTGGAATACCCTCCCGATAATACGATGGATACACAATAACGTGCGCCTCGCTGATTTCTTTTTTTACACCATCAGAAACACCTACGTATTCTATTGCTCCCTCGCGCTGCCAGCCGTCCACCTCCTGCCTGCTAATTGCCAGCTCATCACATTCAAACGGACCTGCCAGCCTGAAAATGGCATTGGGAAATCTCTTTTTTACTGCTCTTGCTGCATGTACATAATACTCCACACCCTTTGCTCTTGAAAGGCGTGCAAGCATTAAAAAAACAATTTTATCACCTGGCGGAAAGCTAAAGGGGGCTGACTGATACTCATCCAGATTGACTCCTGAGCCTGGCACTACTATCGTCTTTTCATACTGAGTAATTTTTTTGTCTAAAAAGAAACGCAGGTCTTCATTATTTTGAAACAACACTTTATAGCTGTTTCTCAATGAATACCTATACAGCAGCGTAACTATTTTGCTTGTAATGGTTCTGTTGCCCGAAAAAGGACCTGCCAGCCCGGTAATCGTAGGAAGGTAAGGTATCTTTAAAAAAGAGGCAGATAAACTTGCGTAAATCAAAGGTTTTGAATTGTAGTGTAAAGCGCATTTAATGTCATTTTCTTTATAAATCTTTATAAAGTCAAGCATCAGCTTTACATCTGCCAGCGGGTTCATTCCAGCCCGTTCCATATTTTTGAGAGGAATAAAGTGCCAGCCTTCTCTTTTAAGTTTTTCTGCATATTCATCATCGGCAGCCATTAAAATAGGTTCATATCCAGCCTCCTTTATTGCATTTGCCAACCCTCTTCTGAAATTATAAATGTTCCACGCAATATTTGTTACAATAGCAACTTTAGGTTTCGGTTTCATGTCAAAGGAGGTTTAGAAAGTTGGTGATTCAAGGTGTTTTAATTTATTATATACGAGGAAAACTAATGCAAGGTTGAAATTTGTTATATAATTTTCTTTGGTTGTTAGTGACACTTATTTACTTTAATAAAAATAACACACCACACAGTCCGGTTTTCACTTAAAATCTAAATGCAATTGAATGGTAAGCAGTTATTTTGCTCTTTAATGGTGCATTTCTTTTAAGAGCCTTCCTAAAAAAGAAATGATTAGTCTTGGGAGTATTCATGGTTAAGAGCTATAGTAAACGCCTCAAACAATCATCTGTTCACAGATTTTATATGTAAAGGCAAGATATAAAAAGAGATTAAAAAAACAAGTTTTTTTATTATAATTTTTTAAGCTATATTCAAGGTTTATAGGTGAGAATTTATATTTATAAGGTGGTTAAAGCAGTATTTAAAAACACTTTTTAAATTTTTTTTAATAACTGGTTTGTTGTTGTTACATTTAAGCTCTGAAAAGTTGAATATTTCCTTTATCCCTTAATAAGAATTTTCATGAAAAACCTCATGAGAAGGTATGTCTCTCTAAATAGGATTGTAATCATCAATCTTTTTGTTATAGCTATAGGGGGAGCATTTTATTATATAATTCCCGGCTTCAATTTTTCTTTTATTCTACTTTTTTTCCTTCTTTTTTATGTGCTTTCCTTTTATTTGGCGTTAAGGCCTGCTGCAAAATCTCCTAACAAAAAGCGTTCAGTTATAGGCAGAAAACGCATCCTCATAATGCTGATGTGTGCGGGCTCTATAACGTTGAGTATCATCTTCGTTGTTCAACTTATTTCGCTGCCGGTTTTTTTAGCGCTGCTGGTTGTATGGACCCTTCTTTTACAGGGGTTACAAAAGTTTTGCAACGACATTATTGCTTTACTTTATAAAGCATCCGGTCACCACCATAGTATTGGCATTATAGGAACCAATGAGAAGAGCCTGCAGATGGCCAACCACCTGCACCATAAAAATAAATTTTCTCATATCAAATACTTTGATAATTATGAGCCAGGGCTGCCTGTACAAAATATAAATAGTACGACATCTATTTTTTCGTTTATCGATTTTACAAAAGAAAAAGGGGTAAAAGAACTATACATCAGTGCTTCCTCTGCATATACATTAGACGTAAAAGAAATCATTCAGGAAGCAGAAAAACATTGCATCCGCGTGAATTTTATAGATTTGGAAGCTTTGCCCGAAGGACCGTTGTGCCATGTTAGATACATTAATGGAATGCCTGTATGGCAGCGGTATAATGAGCCATTACGGCGGCCAATAAATTATATAACCAAGCGGGCGGCAGATATCATCATAAGCAGCTTAGTTATCTTTTTTGTTTTATCCTGGCTTATCCCTGTGATAGGCATACTTATAAAACTCGAGAGCAAAGGTCCTGTCTTCTTCAAACAGTTGCGCTCGGGCAGAGATAACGACTCTTTTGTGTGTCTTAAATTTCGCAGCATGAGGGTAAATGCGGAGAGCGATAGTAAGCAAGCTACTTACAAAGACAGCAGGATAACCAAGGTGGGTGCTTTTCTCCGTAAAACAAGTCTCGATGAATTTCCGCAATTTATAAATGTATGGAAAGGCGAAATGAGTATAGTGGGTCCACGCCCGCACATGCTGCGCCATACCGAGGAATATAGCAAGCAAATAAAACATTACATGGGGCGGCTTTATCTAAAACCCGGTATTACCGGCTGGGCGCAGGTAAATGGCTACAGGGGAGAAATAATTAATCTGATGCTTATGGAAAAAAGGGTGGAATACGATATTGAATACATGGAAAACTGGTCTCTTTGGTTCGATATTAAGATTATGGTTTTAACCTTTTGGAATATCATTATAGGGGAAGAAAATGCGTATTAAAAGTTTTGCTTAACGGCTATGTACATTTAAGGTGGTTAGCATTTTGGTTCTTTAAACAAGAGATCAATTTGTGAAGCCATCATGCTTATCTTCTTTTAGCCGGAGAACAATCACTGCAATAATACAACTGTTGTACTTTACCCAAAAGCGCTAAATTTTGAAATAGAGTGATGGGGGCTTTAATAAAATTACTTATTTGCTTGCTCTTTTTAAAGCCAGTTGATATATAAGTACCATGATGTATTGCGAAAAAAGATTTACGGGTATTATTTTCATTTTAGTAATAGTGTTTTTCAGCAGGCCGGTATTATCTCAACAGATATATACAGATACTATTCCGCTCGGCGGTAATGCGTGGGTAAATGAACCGGCAGTAATAAGCGATAGCGGCTTAATAAATTGGTCTGACGCCTCCTCTATGGCAAGCATTTACTTTCGAACCGATGTGCCGCAAACTTTTAATCTTGCTTTGCGATTGCAAGTGCCCGAAGGTGCAAGCGATATAAGCATTGTATCGGGGAATCGTATTTTTAATAAGCATATTGCAAATAAAGATTTTGATGTTGTTGATATAGGCAAACTGGTAGTTTCAAAACCCGGTTATATAAAAGTTGATTTGAAAGGTATTAGCAAAGCCGGGGCTGTATTTGCCAATATTTCTGACTTAATTCTTCAGCACGACAAGCCGGATAGCACGCTGGTGTATGTAAAAAAGGGCAGTTCCTTTCATTTTGGTCGCAGGGGTCCTTCGGTGCATTTACGTTATCCGCCGCCGGATGAATTAAAGAGTGACGTGCATTGGTTTTATAATGAAATTACAGTACCCGCAGGCAACGATAAAGTAGGCTCTTATTTTATGGCAGATGGCTTTGGTGAAGGCTATTTTGGAATGCAGGTAAACAGCAATACAGAACGCCGTGTTTTATTTTCTGTATGGAGTCCTTTTGAAACAGAAAATCCAAAGGACATACCGGATAGTATGCGCATCGTGTTATCAAAAAAAGGTACTGCTGTACATGCGCAGGATTTTGGCAATGAAGGCTCCGGAGGACAAAGTTTTATGCGCTTTAACTGGCAGGCTGGCAAAACCTATGCATTCCTCTTGGGTGCGCAGCCCGATTCAACTCATCATACTACCACTTACACGGCTTACTTTAAAGATATAAGTGCAAATGAGTGGTATTTAATTGCTGCTTTTAAGCGGCCACAAACGGTTACTTATCTTACACATCTCTATTCATTTCTCGAAAATTTTATACCCGAAACCGGTAATGAAACAAGAACGGGCTTTTATAAAAATCAATGGATAAGAAATGGTAAAGGCGAATGGCACGAATTAACCAATGCGATCTTTACTGCCGATGCAACTGCCAAAGGTGGCTACCGGAAAGATTATGCCGGCGGTGCTGATGGCGATTATTTCTTTTTGCGTAACGATGGATTTTTTAATGGCTTTGTAAAACCTAACCAATCATTTACACGCAAGGCATCAGGCAACAAACCGGTAATTGATTTTGCACATTTGCCACAACAATAATTATAGCATTACTTATTATGAAAATAGCTTTCTCATTCATTCTATTGTGGACCATTGCCATTACCAGTTTTTCCCAAACAGCCAGCAACAGCAAGCCCAACATTATATACATTTTTGCCGATGACATGGGTTATGGTGATGTAGGTTGCTACGGTCAGCAAAAGATAGAAACACCTAATATTGATGCGCTTGCAAAAAGCGGCATGCGCTTTACGCAGCATTATGCTTTTCCGGTTTGTGCACCATCGCGCTATTTATTAATGACGGGCATTCACTCCGGCAAAGCCTATATACGTGGCAACGATGAATGGGAAGAGCGCGGCGATGTATGGAACTTTAAAACGATGGAGTCCAATCCTTTTTTGGAAGGACAACGACCCATTCCTGATTCAACACTAACGATAGCAGAGGTGTTGAAAGGCCAGGGTTACACAACAGGCTTGATTGGTAAATGGGGACTTGGCTCACCATTCACCAATGGTACGCCTAACAAGCAAGGTTTCGATTATTTCTATGGTTTCATTTGCCAGCGGCAGGATCATACTTATTATAGCGGGCATTTGTGGGAGAATGAAAACCGCGTGCCGCTGAATAATAAAATTGTGGATCCGCAAATCACATTTCCCAAAAATTTAGACCCGCTGGATGAAAAGAATTATGAAGTATATCAACAGAAAGATTATGCGCCCGATTTCTTAATAAAAGCGGCTTTGAACTTTATAGATAAAAATAGTGACAAGCCTTTCTTTTTATATTATCCATCACCATTACCACACGTTTCGTTACAGGCACCCGAAAAATGGGTAGATTATTATCATCAAAAGTTTGGGGATGAACAACCTTATTTAGGTGGCAGTTATTTTCCCTGCCGTTATCCACGCGCGACTTATGCAGCAATGATCTCCACATTGGATGAACAGGTAGGACAGTTGGTACAGGAGCTGAAAAAGAAAGGGGTGTATGAGAACACTATCATTATGTTTTGCAGCGATAACGGTCCATCGTTTGGCGGTGTTGGCGTAGATGGGCCATTCTTCAATAGTGGTGGTCCGTTTAAATCTGAAACAGGCTGGGGCAAAGGCTTTGTGCATGAAGGCGGCATACGTGAACCTTTTATTGTATCGTGGCCTGGAAAAGTAAAAGCAGGCTCCACTTCCGATATGATTTCTGCAACGATAGACATGATGCCTACATTTTGTGATTTACTGCATATAGCGGCTCCAAAAGGGATTGATGGCATTAGTATTTTGCCCGAAATAACAGGCAAAAAACAAGAACAGCAACACCCCTATTTATACTTTGAATATCCTGAATATGGTGGCCAGCAGGCTGTAAGAATGGGTAATTGGAAAGGGGTAATTCTGAACATAAAAAAGGATAATAACACCACTATGCAGTTGTATGATTTAAGCAAAGACATACAGGAGCAACAGGATGTTGCAAATGAACATCCTGATATTGTAAAGAAGATGCAGAATATTATGAAAAAAGAACATCACACACCCGAAGTGAGTACGTTTTTAATGCCTGCGATAGAAGAGTAGTTTTCGGTCCTGGATCTTAATAAGTAAATAACTTATAAGGATATATGCAGCCTGTTAAAGTATAGTGTTATATAAATTTATTTTGTTTTTAACGGGTGTATGTACTACCGGATATAAAAGTGAAATCTCCCACATACAGTTCTTGTTTGTCACTTTTTGTCCCCGACAAGTCGGGGCAGGCATTGACACAAAAAGTAACCAAAAAGGTCAAGGACGGCATGATCGCTCCGCACGTCCGTCCGGGCCAACGCCACCACTTAGCCTAGGGTGGATTTTAGCTGAAGCTTGCTTGTTCAGTTTACAAAAGTGAGATGAGCATCTATAATATTTCCACCAACCAAAAACTCAAAATAAAATAAGACTAACCAGTTTAGTTTAGAATGATGTGAACCTCCCCAGTAAGGCACTCTAAAAATTTGAACTGATAAAAGGATACAAGCCGTATGTTTTTCATTAGTACAAATGGCTATTGATGGGCTTGCCAATTTGATGTTTTATAAAGATCTGTATGAATAAATTAGCAAGATTTAATAGTGACTTAGTAAATAGCAATAGGCAATTTTAAAATATGTTGCAAAGGGCAATCTATAGTTCACAAGCCAACATATTAAAGCAAAGTTTTCCAATAAACTTATTGATGCTCCTTTGCCCAATCTCTCAACATTACTATTGCTTTTGCCAATACACCTGCTGAACCTTTAAAATTATCAGAACCGCGGGGCTTACCATCTCTGTCATACCACTCATAAAATCGTTCATTTTTAAGTACGCGGTCAATTATAGGCTGCACTTCATCATAAGCCTCCTGCACGTAGCCGTTGGTAACCAGTTGCTGTATCATTCTGCCACCAAACCACGACCAGTCGCCACCATTCTGGTAGTTGTACTCTTTATTGGAATGGGAACCCGGGTAAATGTTTTCGGGATAAGGCGGATATAACGTTAAACCGATAGATGGTGCGCCGGAAAGCTTTACATTTTTCAGCATATCCGCATTCACTTCCGCTATTTCTTTTTTTGATAGTAAACCTGCTTCAATGGCTACAGCCGTACCACCATGAAAATAGATTTTATTTTCATCAAAGGATTTAGGAAAAGGGGAGCCATCTACATATAGATGTGGAATGAACTTGTGTTTTGAAGCGTCCCACAAATACTTCCTGGCGTTGGTTGCTGTACGTTCTTTTAGAGCTGTCCATTGCTGTTTGTCGCCTTCCTTTTTTGCAAAACGTATCATATTATTCAAAGCAATGATCAACATGGCATTGTCATACACATCTACCGACCAATGCGTAAGACTATCAATGTCCACTACCGCACCGCCTTCTATCTGAACATCGCCCCAATCCTGAGTGGTAGCGCCGGTAAGCAAATTGTATTTGTTCGAATAGCGGTTCTTCAATAAGAATTCAATAGATAAGCCTAAGCGTTCCAATGCTGTTTTACCACCAATCTTTTCATACAGTATGGATGTGTCTTTTGTAATGCTGATATATTTTCCAATAGCTTGTATCAGCGATGTTTCCTGGTCGGTTTCTACCGTGTTTTTAAAACCAACATGTGTAGTGTCAATACTTGAATAGTACATATTAGGATCACCCCAGGTTACATGACCTTTCAACACATAACCATCTACAATTTCGCCATTGGGTTGTTGTAAATACAAAAATGTGAGCAGGTTTTTACGAATGCTATCCAGGCTATATACCTCACAGGAGGTTTCAATAAACGTATTAAAATCGCGTATCCAAACCTGCGGATAACCATCACCTGCATTGAATCCTTTACTTAATACCTCTTTGGCCTTAGCCAGCACCGTATCCAGCTTTTTATCATGCAATATTGTTTGTGCCAATTGCTTATTGGTTTGTGCAGCGGCACTCTGTACTGTAAACAAAACGACAGTAATAATTTCGAGGAGCGTAATGACTCTTTGCATAGTCAAAAGTAAGCAGGCTTAAAAGGTTAAACTTACTTTATTTTATTCATCAGGTAATACAAAACCCGCTCATTACTGCCCGGTGGTATATTGCCCGATGTAGTACCATGCTCCAGCATGGCTTTTACCCAGGACAGCCCTTTGTCATTTGATTGTTGTGCTATCTCATTACTCAGCCACTCATTGCCTTTTTCTTTTTCATTCATTTTTTCGTAAGCCCAAACGGTCACCAATGCATTAGAAGATTGAATATTTCTTTCGTTATTATCCGAAACTGCAAAATGGATGATGTTTTGTAAATCTTTTTCAGCAGCCGTTTTATTATTAAGGGCAGTATGGTTGAGGTACAATAGCCAATTCTCCAAACGGTGGTCTATGTCTTCTTCATAAGGCTTTCCAACACCCAGGTTTTCGGGATATAACAGCGCCTGCTGAATAAAAGAAATACTCTTTTTATAATCTTTACTTATCAATGCATCCATCGCTTCCCGCAGCTTTACTTCGCGGTAAACATCATGGCTTTCCGTTGCCCCTTCAAAGGGTAGTATATTTAGTTTGGATATTATTTTATCAGCTTCTCTCAGGCGGTTATTAAACAATAAAGCTTTGGTGTATAATAAACCAATGATGTAATTGCCTGGATGTGCTTTTGCATAGGGTTCAATAACAGCCAGTGCTTTATCGTTTTGAGCAGTTGCTAAATAATGCTCTGCTAACAATTTATAGTATCTCCAGTCTTTACTTAACGATAGTGCCGTTTGCAGATCAGTTGCTGCACTCGTTGTATTGCTATCACGCTCTATTGCGGCTCTTACCGCATAAAAAGGTGCAAATTGCGGATCATTTCCACAAGTCATCAATAGTTGTTTACATTCCGCAATTCTATTTCTGTCATGATAAATCAGCGCTAAGTGATACTTCAATAACCAATCCTCTTGTTGTTTCATCAGTGTTGCTATCACACCTGCTGTTTCAGAACGGAAAGGAAAATAAAAGGATACATCCATTTTACTTACATCTACTTTTTCACCATTCAGATAAGCCAGCCAGTACACACTTTCGGGCGATGGCAAGGAGAGCGTAAATAATTGCTTTGCTTCCTCAATACAACCTTGTTTATGATACCAAATTGCCAGCTCTGCATAGGTCTCTGCCGGCAATTCATTTTTGATGGATTGTATAAATTCCTGCTTATTGTTTTCAGTTTTATTCCATTGGTATTTTTCAAATAATGCAAAGTGACTTAGTGGATCTAATTGCAGTATGATAGCTAATACTTTTTGTGCATCATTCCGGTTATGTTGCTGCCTGTATATAACCGCCTGCAATTGCAAAGCAGCGATATTATGCGCATTATAAACGAGTGCTTTTTGTAGATAATGCAAAGCCTTGTCATCGGTCTTTTCTTTATGATAAATAGAAGCCAGCTCGGTGTAAGCTGCACTTCGGTAAGCCGGGTCTAAAGCTGCAATATCAAATCCATCTTTTGCATCAACTACATTTCCTGATTGCTCATTAACCAATCCATAATAATAATTTGCATCGCCAGCCACCGAGTTGATGCTTAATGCACGGGTTGCTAATTGCAATGCTTCTTTATACCGCATATTGCGATACATTAATTCTGACATCTTCACTAACGCTGGTAAGAAATTAGAATCTTGTTGCAATGAAGCGGTCAGGTTTTCTTCGGCTTTTGCATATAACTTTTCATTCATCAACTCGCTGCCTAACAAGTATAATCCATACGCATTATTCCAGTTGAAATTTGTAGGGGTTTCAACCGGGCGGCTTAATGCATTTGCAGATGAATCAGCGTTGTATTGCAGCTTGTCAATACCTATTGTTACTGTTAGTTTATTTATATCTGCAGCAACTTGTATTGAATCTTTAAACACTTGTTCGGGCAATAAATGCAATGCTTTTTTATAAGCAATTTTATCGTTTTCTTTCACCACCAAAGTATCTTGTAAGGCCTGCACCGGAAAGTAATACAGCTTCAGCCAGCCATCTTCGTATTTCATGTTGAAAGCACCATATTGATTGGCCTCTACAAAGCCTTTGGTTCCATTTACCGGATACCAATATTCCTTCCAGCTATCGCTTGCATACGGCTCAAAAGCAATGTGCTTAAATGGCGTATAACTGCTGCCTTCTGCATTTTGGTTAAAGAGCCTTCCTGACTGCACTTCTACATACTGCCCATCTGTATCGGTCAGCTCTTTTTCCCATATCATTCCCTGCCCCGATAAACCCCAGATCCAGATCTTTTTACCGGCTTTATCATCATGCGTGCTGTACCTTGCCATCCCCATGTCTTCATCATGATAATACGTACCAAAAAAGTTGGTGTATTTGCCAAACACATGATATGATTTGTAGCCGCCAAAATCATTCTCTTTATACCACGAAATTCGTTTACCATTTTGCTTGTTTACGGGCCAGGATGCATACTCGCCATTGTGCCCCAGATATTTATTTCCGGGATAAATAAACTCTAAATCGTTGCTTGCTTTTGCGGCAGCATTCATCCAGTGATAATAAGGCTGCTCAGCAGGGGTTGTGTTGTACCAGAAAGCCTGTGTAGTAAAAAAAGCTTTATCTTTTGGTACATTAATCTCCATGCGCCAGTTGCTGCGCGTTAATAAATCCAATGCGCCAATAGTACAGGTAATGCTTCCATCTTCCTCATGTTGTACGGTATAATCCACCGGCGTTGCACAGTTGGGCGTATGACCAATAATGCCAAAATTAGATTCCAGACCACCGCTTGTCCAGGGACCACGCATCGCAACATCTCTAAACTTTACCGCATGATTGTAATACAAAAAAGGCTTGCTCGTTTTCTTATCTATGGCTGCCCAAATCTTGCCACCAATCTCGGGAAGAATTAAGATTTTGATGTATGCATTTTCTATTTCTACTACTTTCCATTGCTTGTTTACTGCTTTATCGGTAAAGCCATCAAAACGGAAATAAGGATATACTTGTGTGAGCAACGGTATAGGATTGGGATCGGAAAACGGATAAGTAGGAAATGTTTTCAGATATTCCTTTACTGTAACACTATACTGCGATGTTGCACTTCCAAAATGCGCAAGCAGAATAAGCAACATCCATAGTTTTTTCATACGCAGAATCGTTTTTACTGAATAATCAACAGCCAGCCTTTGTTCTTTGCAACCGTAATAGCATCATTCAATCCAAATGTTTTTCCCTGCTGAAAGTTCTTTATTTCCGGTGCAGTAATCGTTGCTTTAGATGCATCTATGCCTAAGGCTTTCCAGTCAATTTTTAATTGCACTGTTGTATCACTATCCGCCCAGCTTGCAATAGAAATTAGTGCCTTCCCTTCTTTCTTATACACCGTTGCCAGCACCTTATCATTGCTTGTTTTCACCGGGCAGTTATCACTCCAGTAGCCAAGCATTTTTGTGCCCTGCATACCAAAGTCATCCCACACTTTCCATATCGGGCGCGGGTCGGCATTATCACTCCAGGGCATACGGTTGGTCATGCCGTAAATCATGCCGCGCCAGGGATTACCACCGCCCTGCAGCATCTCGCCCATCAAGCCGAATGGGATGCCGCTCACTTCGGTTAAGAAGAAATCGGGGCTATTATTTTCATAGTCAAAGTATTCGCCGAACCATAAGCGATTAAGATAAGGGAAATGCTCCATATACAGGTTGGCACTGTTATTAAATCCATCATTTTTGTTGTATTGATTGGCAGAATGTAAATCAATAATACCGGGATGATTATCTGCTGTTAACACGCGTTTGATGCGCTTCATGGTAACGCGGTCAAAGGCAACATCATCCAGGTAAATACCATCAATACCTACGTTCTGCACCAGCCAGTTCATACCTTCCACATAATAGTTGTGCCAGCGGCTCATACCGCTGTTTACAATAGCTGCATCTTTAAGATCCGGCACAAACCAGGCTGCTATATAATCGCTGTCTATATGCTCCTGCAGCCAGCTATAACCACCACCTTTGCCGGGTGAATAAATTTCATGTCCCAGGCTGCGCATCGGGAAGGTTTCATAGGCATGATTAGACAGCTCGCGTACCGTGTTATATATCTTTACTTTTAAGCCATTTTGGTGCGCACTGTCGATATACGCCTTCATTTTTTGCCATGCAATAAACGGATAATTAATCCACGGATTAATAGGTGTGGCATGGTGAATATTGATAACGGTTGCGCCGGTAGCTTTGATAGAATCAATGGCATTATACTTATGGTAAAAACGGTTTGCCCACTGAAAATCGGTGTTGATGGTATGAAACGGCGTGATGAGTAAGGTGAAGTTGTAATACAGCGTATCACCTTTTTGCACCGTGCGTTCACCACTATAATTATTGGCTAATATGGAAGCTCCCTTTTCACCAATGGTAATGCCGCCTTTGTTATCATTGCCCCAAGATGTTGGCAATAATAAAGGCTTCTGCAAATAGAAGTTGGTGTTGAGCGGACGCACATATTTCTCATCGCGCAGCGAATATTGCAAGCCGGCGTTTACATTACCTATCCAGGCACCATCCTGGTTCTTGTGTGCAACATCCCATTTCCATTCAAAACTATCTTTTCTATAACCACCTTTCTCACCCAAGCCCATCATGTATTTAGCAACTTCTTTGGTAAAGGGGATGTGCATAGTGATGTCTTTGAAAGATACGTTCTGCAAGGCAGTCAGCTTCACCGTATAACTGATGAAACCATCAAATTCCATAGAAGCGGCAACATCCATCTGCAACGTGTCATTGCTGCTTGTTGCTTTCCAGGTTACAGTGCCTTCCGTTTGTTCCGTAAACTGCAATCCTTTGCTTTGCAGTTGCATATTACTGCCAGAAGCCGTTGTAAAATGAAAGTGTATTGGCTCTGTAAGAAGGTTATTAGGCGAATCTTTATACTCCGTCATTTCAGAAGTAAAAAAGGTTTGTATCTGTGCCGGAAAACCATCATTATTTATTGCTATTTTTCTACCTAATAAACTAATGGTATGGTTGTTTACTTTCAACGGTGTATAAGGCGCAATTACCTTGTTTTCCTGCGCCATCGCAGAATTAAGCCACTTCAACCTTGTTCCTTTCCACGGCTCGGCAATATTGCCATTAAAAGCTTCTTTGTTGCTGATGGCGATTTCGATGTTTATTGTTTGTGGAGCGCTGTTGGTGTTAATCGTTGCCTCCCCTTTATACACGCCTGCAGGAATTTTTTTCGGAATATCTACCAAACACCACATTGCCTGCACGCTATCGGCACCAACATGTACTGTATTGGTAAACGGAGTGCCATCGTATTTAATGCCTGTGTTGTTTAAACAACTAATAGCAGCAGCCGGAATAGACTGTCCGTTTGCACCTTGCAGATTGCTGAAACTAATGCTTACATTATTGATATTTTTTAGTGCATAAATGCCCAACTGAAAAGAATAATTTTCGCCTTTATCTGCTGTTCCTTTAAAGGTATTACTAAGCCCTTTTTGTACCCATTTGTAAGGCAGATAATCCATCATTTTAATTGGATAGATTCTGTCTTCGGGAAATACGATATAATCTTTGTTTTTACTCTTTGCTGTTAATGCAGCCGTTTCTTTTCCAATAGCAATCACTTCCATCGGGTAAAAGCTATTCAGGCTATCAATAGCCTGAATTTCCTGTACTGTTGCATTGGGTTTGATGGAACTGTTTATTCCTTGCAACCAGTTGCCATCGGCTGTATTTTCTGGTTTTAGATAAACGCCTTTTGGATAGTTGGAGCGCCCTTCATTCTTATAAGGCATGTAATACACGTAGTAAATGCCTTTGCCAGATACCGGTTGAAAATAAATATCGCCACTTAAATTGGTGATGTTACCCGTTTTTACATTGGTTACTTTTTGGTGGGTTTGTGCGTCTTCTACAATAATGCGTTTGTCTTGTGGGTTATCATCTCTCCGGCGCCAAATAATGGATGCCTTTGCAACAGGTACGTTGCTATTTACCATTACTACTGCCCGGTGATTGCCTAAAGAATCGGTATTCCATTTTTCTTTTTCTGTTGCAATGGTATATTTTGTTTCCTGTGCAAACAATGTTTGTGCTACACAGATGACTACAAAAAGACAAACAAATTTTCTCATTATAATTCTTCTATTATTCTTTTGTTGTGCTCCGTCTAAATCAATAAAATAACAATTTAAAGCCAAACAGTTTACATTCTTTCAGAACAGGAATCACAAAGACTCAAAGTAATCAAGTTGCACAAAGTATTCTTTATTAATCTTTGTGAACCGCTGTCTGCCGACCGGAAGGTTGGTGTTCCTTGTGCTTTAAGGATTCACACATTATCTTATTATCAAACAGATTCCAAAAGACTACCGAAATACATGCAAGGACCGTAGCCATGTCCTATTATATCCGTCATGCATCAGATAAAAAACAAAAGAGCCTATCTGTTCAGCAGATCCTTTGCCTTCAACACCATTTCCTCGGCGGTGCGGTGCTGTAATACCTCAATATCAAAAGCGGCAAGCGCTTCTTCCAGTTCCTTCAATTTTGCCCCATTTCCCTCTTTTTTATACCTTTCCTTCAGCATGCGGATTTTTTCAAAATCCTGTACCCCTTCAATCAACTTTTCAAAACGGATAGAGGTCATAGGACCGGGATATACCTGATACGTATCACCGGCAGGCCAGGCAGTAAAACGGCTGTCGTGCAACGGATCTTTTGTCCAACTGTTGTACGCCCAGCGCAGGTAGCCATCCATATTTTTTGCAGCCGTGTACCAGCCGATCCACACATGCTCTGCTGCGGGTGAAAATGTAAAACCATTGGGATATTTTTCGGTGCAGCAGGTGTACCAGGCACTGAGTTTGCCCTGTTGCTGCCGCAGTTGCAATGTATTGGCCGGAAACTGCAGGCGGGAAGCAATACAGTAGTCATATACATCACTTTCAATTTCAGGATGATAATCGCCCGCTAACGCAATCTTCCAATCTTTATCTATTTTTTTCAATAATTGAATAACAGACTGCATGGCGGGCATGGGCCGCTCGTCCATAGCAATGGCTGTTTTACCAAACCAGCCTTTTTCTTTCAGGTGTTTGGTAAAATCGGTTAGCATCATTTTCCAGAATTCATTGTAAGCCGGTGTGCCAATATCGCCGGTAAAAACTGTGTCTTTACCAATGCTTTCATCGTAATAACGGAAAGCAATTTTCCAGGGTACCATGCTGTAACAGTTGATGCGCTGATTAATGCCGCAACTCATTACAAAGGCAATGTATTTATCAAACAAACTATAATCGTACTGCCAACTGCCGTCTTTCTTTTTTATCCATTGTATAAGGCTGGGAAAATCATCATACGTCTGGTGCCCCCAGGGCTCGTTGACAATGCTGGCGGTAATATTCTTTTGACCGGCACTGGCCAGCAGGGTATAATATTTTTTCATTAAGGCAAAGTGTGCATCACTCCACAGTGGTACATGGTGCACCCGTGCAATGGCGGCAGGATGTTGCCAGAGGTCGAGATTAAATGCCCACTGCGCAGGTGGTGGCAGCACTTTATCCAACACCTTTACCGACAGGTTGAGCACATAATTTTTATCTGCCTTAACGGTTACTGTACCATCGTACACACCGGCAGGCGTAGTAGCTGGCACCTGCACACCTATCCATACTGGCTGTACAGTATTCTTGTTCAAAACAACAGATTGGACCAACGTATTAATAGGGTCTGCAACGAGCGACGAATCGAAGTCCTGTGGCTTGCGGTATCCACAGCCGTCTTTATATTCATCAGTCATTACATAACCCACAAAACCAGTGGTGATATTTCCTTTTGGAATCATCTGCTTATTCCCCGACTTTAAATCACTAACAGTTACAGTTACCGTTGCAATGTCTTTATTGCTCCACACCGCCAGTTGCGTATGTACTTTCTCGCCTTTCCAGGCTGCTAATGTATAGCTGCTTTGCGGAAGGGTTTGCGGCACCCGCTCCTGACTATAGCGTACATTGCTATTAACAAAGCCCACCTGAACAGGACTTTCAAGTGCCTGCCACTGCGCAGTCTTTTCAGTAGCATCCAATGGTGAGTTCTTTTGCAGCGCCAGGCTTACATCCTGCGCCTGTAAAGCGCTACTGAGTATAAAAGCGAGAATAGAAAAGCAATATTTCATTATCTGTTTTTTACAAAGCTGTATATTCAATTGGCAACCGTTTGGCAATGCAATCGTAGAAAGCGAATCTATCACTATAATGCTTATGATTATTGGTGCAATCGTTTGTTTGAATTTAATTACTAATCGTTGTTGCCACATTCATCGGACATAAAAGCCTGATGACTACAAATGCACTAATCCGGTATATTATGCTGCTAAGGTAACAGCCACTTACGCAATGTTTCGCCATCCACAAACTCAACGCGGTAAGGTGGAATAGCTGTATCCAAAGACCACAGCAGCACGCCTTTTTTATTTGTTAATACAGCGATGTGGTGCTTGGAACAGCATACCAGAATTGTTGTATCATTTACCATATACGCGCTTCCCATGCGGTCGTTATATATTTCCTGCGGAAGTTGTATATGAATATCCGTTTGTGCTGTTTTCGCCGCCTCATTCAGCTTTACAGCATATACTTCAGATTGATGTTTGTCAATGCCGTTATTAAAAAACATCAGGTCGCCATTTTGATTGATGTGCGCGGCATGTGCCATCGAAAACTGGCAATCGGCAGGCATCGTAAAAGTACCACCCTTACCAAACTTCCATATTACTTCACCGGTTGTTGCATTAATCTTCCATATTTGACCATTGTTATAGAAGGACATGAGGTAATTGCCATCCGTATCAAAGCTCAGACTGTTGGCATGCATCCAATCCCCTTTATCCTTTAAAATCTTCGGATCTTTTAATGGATCAACGGCATCAAATACGCTCCATTGCCATACTTTTTTACCATTATTATTCATTACCAAAATACCATCGCCGGCAACGGTATCTTTTACATTGCCACCAACAGCACGCAGGTCCATCACTCTTTTATCAACATATAAAGTAACCAGTTGATTTTTATCATTTTTTATAATTTCATGGTGAATGGTATATTGAAAATCACCCTGCCCTTTTTGGAGATGTACCAGCGTATCTCCTTTCAAATTCACCTCTAAAATGGCTCTTCCATAACTCGTTGGATCATCGTTAGTGCCGAGTATGGAAAGTATGGTGTTGTCTTTGGTAAAATGAGTAACTTTTACACCAATATTGTCTGCCATGTTATACCAGCGCAGCCTGCCTTTGGTATCAACAATGTAAGTAAAGCCGGGCGACTCGCGCTTGTTCATCACCAGGAAACCATTTGTAAAAACCTTTGGAAGCAATTGCGGCATTGGCGCAGTAGCTTTAAACTGATCCTGCAGCCATATTGGCAATTGTTCAGATTGAAAATGATAGGTTTTGCTTTCGCCTTTCTTACCATTATCTAATGTAAATAACTGAAAGCTGTATTTGGTATTGGGTAGAATATTGGTAAAAACAAGCGAATTGGATAAAGCAGCTTTTGAAGTGTCCGACGTTAGCTTTTCATGTTCTGCGCTATCTGCCCAATATTGTGCATATACCTGCGCCGGTTTAATGGTATTTACATCAATTTGTATGAGCAGCTTATTGTTGTTGTGCAAGCCAATGTTAATGTCTTTGATAATACTTGCTGAGTTGTTGCAGGATGCGAGTATCAATACAACCAAAGTGACTAAAAAGTGGAAGAAAGAAAGCTTAGTGAACATAATATTTATAAAATAAAAGGATATGCAAACAAAGATGCCTGCATATCCTTTACAAAATGGTTTTTATCGGTCGGAATTATCTAAATTCGAATTGATGGTAACCTGATTTTCAGGATATGGAAAATACCTGTTCTTTGGCATTACAATAGCCGGTGTTTGTCCAATGCGTGTAAGGTACGCATTTACAATCGTATCGTATTTACCAAAACGAATAAGGTCGGCACGGCGCTTGCCTTCATAGAAAAATTCCCAGCCACGTTCCTGCAACAGAATATCTCTTATTCCTTCCTGAGTGTAAGTGCCACTGAGCAGATCAGCCTTGGAACGACCTTTCACCTGATTGATCAGATTGATCACTTCTTCGCTTGGCCCGTTCAGTTCGTTTAATGCTTCGGCACGACTTAAAAGTACATCTGCATAGCGCAAAATATCTACACTATGACCATCATAATACAACGTAACCGAGCCGGTAGAATCAGCATACTTTTTTGTAGCTATATCCGGCATATAGCTATAACCCTCGGGAGGCGGTGCACCCAGCGATGGCGGTTCTGCATAGATCAATCCATCAACGCCGGTATAACGCGGATAGAAGCAAAGCTTGCGTTCGTCCTGCTCTTCAAAAGAGTTATAAAAATCCCATGATACCGCGTAATACTGCCATCTGTTTTGCACCACCGGGTGGTTTTGCGGACCAAAGTGATTCATCAGCTCCGTACCATTTACATTAGCATCAGAAAGCACGGAGAAAATGTTTTCTTCGCACCATTTATTGGCTTCAGTAAATAACCCTAAATAGCTTGGATACAAGGCATATACATTCATATCCATCACCTGTTTCATATAATCTGCTGCCTTCTGCCATTCATGTTCACGCAGGTATAATTTACCCAACAAAGTAAGCGCTGCACCTTTGGTAGCACGACCAAAATCGTTGCTGTTATAGATGGCATTGTTCTCATAATTGATGGGCAGGTTGGCAGCCGCAAAAGTGAGATCTGCAATCATCAAAGAATCAATGCTCGCAACAGAAGCTGGCTTTGGCTGGCTGGTGTAAGAGGCAGAGGTGGCATTGGCAACATCTGTTTCTGTAAGCATGGGTACTGGTCCCCACGCATCCGTTAAATCCATGTAAGCAATGCTGCGCAGAAATTTAATTTCAGCAAAGAACTGGTTCTTTTGTTCATCGGTTAAAACCGTCATATTACCCAGATTATACAAAGCATTATTTGCATCAGCAATCAGCTTGTAAATCTGCCGCCAGTCTTCTGCCAGCAAGCCATTACTGGAATTCCATTGTGCTAAAGATAACTGTCCAGGGTCGCCACCATAGCTACAATGTCCCACATCTGTTGTAAGATCGGTAAGTGCAAAGTGACGCACTGTCCAGTAATCAAAATTATCTCCAACAACAGGACCTTTTAAACGCGCATACACCGCATTTACAGCCGCCATTGCATCCGATAGGGTGCTGAAAGCATTGGTGTTGGTAAGACTGCTGTACACATTCGGATCTAATGTTTTATTGCAGGAGCCGATAATAGCGGCTGCAACAACTATCCATAACAATTTTATATTTCTCATATTATTATTTCTTTATCGTAAGAAGCAATGATGATTGATTAATGAATGCTCAATCTTGCACCAAATTCAAATGTTTTGAAAGCAGGGAATACACCGAAATCCAAACCGCCGCCAAGGTTATTGATAGAGCTAAATGTTGTAGTATTGGGCGAATTATTAGCCGCTGTATGCACATTTACTTCGGGGTCAGTACCTGAATAATTGGTAATAGTTAAGAGGTTTTGTACATTGGCAAATACCTGTAAATTCTCCACAATGCGCAGATGTCTTAGCAGCGATTGCGGCAGATTATACGCCAGGGAAACCTGCTTTAAACGGATGTAAGAAGCATTCTCTACAAAGCGGGAATTTACATAACTGCCATACGCACTTAAGAAGTAACCTTCTCTCGGCACATCGGTGTTTTCGTGAGTGCCGGGTACAAAACGGTTCAGAATATCTTTACCTGTAGTGGACTCTAATACCAGGCGGTTCATGTTATATAAGCTATAACCAAAGCTGCTTTGAATAAAGATATTCAGATCAAAACCCTTATAAGTAAAGCGGTTGCTAAAACCAGCCGTATAATGCGGATTGGTATTGCCAAGATATTTCCTGTCGTCGGGTGTAATAACACCATCACCATTCAAATCGGCATATTTTGGATCACCGGGTTTTGCATTAGGCTCTGCATCATATTTTTCACCGGTTTTAATGACGCCGAGATATACAAAGCCATACAACTCACCCAGCTCATGTCCGGGTTCCAAACGGGTAAATTCACGTCCTGATACCACGCCGCTGGGATTGGCAGTATTGGTGCTGATAACAGGGACGCCGGGTGCTAAAGCAATACATTTTTGTTTGTTGTATGCAATATTGAAAGTACTGTTCCAGGAGAAATCTTTTGAGGTAATATTGCTGGTGTTGATACCCAATTCAATGCCCTGGTTTTGGATAGAGCCGGCATTAATTAACTGCGTGCTAAAGCCCCACCATTGACCAATGGGCACATTCAATAACAGATCGGTTGTTTTCTTACTGTATAAATCAATGGTAGCGGTAACACGGTCTTGTACAAAGCCCATATCAATGCCTAAATTCCACTGCGCTGTACTTTCCCATCTTAAACTGTTATTTGATAAAACAGAAGGTTCGATGCCTACCTGCAATACACCGCTTCCATCGAGCACGGTGCTGTAGTTGGAAAAAGTAGTTAAATATTGATAAGGATTTACCCGGTCATTACCTGTTAATCCATAACCTAATCTTACTTTCAGGCTGGAAAAAGTATTAAGATTTTTGATGAATTTTTCATCGGACAACCGATAGGCAATAGCACCGGAAGGAAATGCACCCCAGCGATTGCCACCCGGAAATTTGGAAGAACCATCTTCTCTGAATGTAAAGGTTGCCAATATCTTATCCTGAAAACCATAATTGATTCTGCCAAAGAAAGAGGTAGCTTTCAATGGCTCTGTTTTGCTGCTGGCAGGGTTGGTTGGCAAAGAACCTGCACCTAAGTTGTAATATAAAAAGTTATCAGTGGAAAACCCTTTGTTATCGCCACGTAAACTTTCATAACTGTCACGCTGATTGGAATAACCACCCACAACAGTTAGGGAATGATCGCCTTTATTGTATTTATAGGTAAGATATTGCTGCACCAGCCAGCGCGAAGAATTAAACATTTGTTCAGAAGCAATACCATTGCTCGCAGCACCAGCAACCAATGTCCTCGGCGTGTACTGGCCGGCTGTTGTTTGCGAAAACTCAGCACCACCATCTATGTGATAAGTAAGGTTCTTTACAACATCATAATCTAAGTAGATATTAGCATTTACGAGCTTATTACTCGAGTTATTGGTGGGTTCCAGCAAGCTGGCGAGTGCGTTGTTTTTACCTAAATATTTGTAGTAAGAACCATCTGCATTATACACGGGAATATTGGTGGGTGCTGTCATAATACCAAATAAAGGTGCGGTAATATCACCTGTATAGGATTGCAATGTAGAGCTACTGAAAGCGCCATAAAAATTACCACCCATTTTTATTTTGGTACCTATTGATTTCTCTGCACCAATTCTGCCGGAATACCTTTCGTAGCCGGTATGTTTTAGTACGCCGGTTTGTTTAAGATGATTAAAAGAGGTATATAGTTTTGAATTTTTATCACCGCTGCTAATGCTTACACCTTGGTTATCTACCGAAGCATTTTGTGTGGCTAAATTCCACCAGTCTGTATTGGTGGTTGGAAAAGAGGAGGGAAATGGCGGCGGATTGCCATCTTCTACAGCAATGGCGTTCATTACCTCGGTGTATTGAGCACCATTAATTAAATCGGGTTTATAGGTGAGGTATTGCGTACCATGAGAAATATTGCCTTCGATAGTTACTTTGCCGGCGGCACCTTTCTTGGTAGTAATCAACACTACACCGTTTGCACCACGCGCGCCATAAATGGCGGCCGCAGATGCATCTTTTAATATCTGTATATCTGCAATATCATTGGGGTTAATCATATTGCCGTTATCCGTAATAAATCCGTCCACCACATACAAAGGTGCATTGGTGGTATTAATTGAATTTCCACCACGAACAACGATAGATAAAGGAGCGCCGGGAGCAAAATTTGTTTGCTGCACCTGCACGCCGGCAGCACGTCCCTGCAATGCCTGCCCCACATTAGCAACTACGCCCCCCAGTGTTAAGTTATCACTGCTTACCGATGCAATGGCGCCGGTAACATCCCGCTTTTTTGTGGTGCCATAGCCCACTACTACCACTTCGTCCAACTTGTTGGTAGAAGTTTGTAAAGTAATGGACAACGATGTTTGTGAGCCGATAGCAACTTCCTGTGGCGCATAACCAACAGAACTAACTACCAACGTATTGCTTTTGTTGGGGACATTTATAGAAAAATGGCCGGCATCATCAGTAACTGTGGCAATAGTTGTTCCCTTTACGCTTACTGTAACACCCGGCATTTTAGTGCCGGAAGAGTCGGTGATATCACCTGAAATGAGCCGGGAATTACCTTGCCCCATGGAATCAAAAAACAGAAAGCAGGTTGCTATCAAAAGCAATAGTCTGAGCATTTTCATGTGTGTGGTTCGTTTAGCAGAAAGAAAATAATTTGCTAAACTTAAACGGTTATATGTTTATTTTTTTACGGAAACGATTGCGTAAGTTTTATAATAAGGAGAAAATATATCTTGTATTAGAAAAGATAATATTTATAAAAAAGTTGCATTAAAGATGTGCTGAAATGCAGGCGCAGCAGGCCTTTTGCTAAAATAGCGCTTTTGTATAATTATTCTTAATTTCTATTTTGTAAATAAAGTTTTTTACTATTCAGTGTATGAGATTAACTGCCGTTCAGATGATTGGCACACAGCGTTCAGGCTCTAATTTATTGCGCCTGATGCTTAATCAATTGCCACAGGTTTCTGCGCCGCACCCGCCGCATATCTTAGAACGTTTTGTTCCACTGCTGCCGCTGTATGGCAATTTATTATATACCCCTAATTTCAGAAAGTTGGTCACAGATGTTTGTCAGTTGGTGGCTTGCAACCCCGTTCCCTGGCAGCATGCAGCGTTGGACGTTGACAGGATTGTGCAACGGTGTGAAGCGCCTACAATCATTGAAATTGCACGGGTAATGTATGAGGAAAAAGCGAGGGACAAAAATGCAAGTATCTGGATATGCAAGAGCATGTCTAATATCCATTATGCCCAAGAACTGGAAGCTTCTTTGCAACCGCTTTACATTTTCCTGTACCGCGATGGCAGAGATGTTGCCTGCTCCTTTAAAAAAGCAGTTGTTGGTGAAAAGCACATTTATAATATTGCAAAGCAATGGAAAGAAGAGCAGGATAAGTGTATAGCACTACAACAGTATGTAGGCAATGAACGATGTGTATCGGTTTGTTATGAGCAACTGATTGCAAATCCTGAAGAAGAGTTGCGTAAAATAGGTGCATTTATCGGTGCTGAATATGATGCCAACTGCCTGTTGTACTATCGTTCTGAAGAAGCAAAAAGCACAGCCTCCTCGGGTGCCATGTGGCAGAACGTGGAGCGACAGGTATTAGCTGATAACTACAATAAATACCGTAAAGAATTATCGGCCGGTGAAATTGCTTTGTTCGAAAGAGTTGCCGGCGACACTTTGCAGCAACTCGGTTACACACTGGATTATGCAGGTGCATTATCTCAGGCTTTGCCGCTGCACGAAATAGAACATTATTACCGGCTAAACAAACAGTTGAAATTGGAAGCCAGGCTAAAGCAAACTCCGGTTGACGCAGCAAAAAGAAAGAAGCAGGAAGCTCTATTAAACAAACTAAAAATGGATATGGAAAACCATTATTTCAATCGCACTACAGGTGTTGAAAAAGTAGCTGCACAGTTTTTATAATACCGGCACGCCCGTTGTTAAGCAACAGTATATTTTTTACCTGTTATATGTTCCTGCAATAGATCAAGTAAACGCAACTGGTTGATTGTTCTGTCTTTGTTTTGTTCGGGATAAGTTGTCTTGTAATAAATGTTTCCATTTAGATGATCGGTTAAGAAACGCATTGCCTGCATATAAGTCATAATACTGCCTGCATAAGGAATATTGCTCCTTTCTTCTGCTGTTAAAAAAGGCGCCATCGCATCCATATAGCCTTCCGTTACAGCCTTTAAAAAATCGGTACGAATGGCAAGCTCAGAAAAACGAGTATCATTTTCATCTAAACTTGAGACAATGGTACGAACCATATCGCCCATATCAGAAAAGAAAAATCCGGCTTGTGTTGTATCTAAGTCTATAGGGCAACGAATGGCATTTGTATCCACATCAAAAAGGATGTTTGATATCTTGCAATCGTGATGCATGATGTGCAAGGGAAATGCTTTTTTATCGCCATTAATAATCATAAATTTCTTTACCAGCGAAGCATAATCTTCTATGCGTTGTATTAAATCTTTTGCTTGCACAATCCGTTCTGTCGGAGCATTTTGCAAAGCTGTTTTAAATTGCTGGTAACGAAAATCCAGGTCGTGGAAATGTGGGATAATGACTTCTAATTTTGTACTATCGAAGCTTTGAAGAACAGCAGTAAACGAACCAAAACAATGTGCTACTTCATACGCTTTTTCGGGTGTGTGAACAGCAGTGGGGCTATAGGTATTTTTCACAAATTCAAAGCAGCGCCAGACCTCGCCATGGTTGTCATACAAAAGATTGCCGGTAGCAGTTTTTACCAGCTCTGGCAATTTCATTGCGCCGTTAAACGTTAAATGTTGCTGTATAAGCTGATAGTTTTTTTGTAAAGCAGCCGGGTTTTTAAAAATGCCTGTATTTATTCTTTGCAGAAAATAGGAGTTGCCGTTATTTAAACTAATTTTATAACTGCTGTTTATGAGCCCGCTCACCAGCGGCTTTACAGATTGTATATCAGGTAAATTGAATTTTTCGCAGACAGTCAAAATCATAGAATAAGGCCGAAATAGTACTGTGATAAAAGCGAAAAGTAAGATGAAATTCCCGAAATTATAATGGCAATCGTTTGCGTTGATAGGAGAATAATAATAGTTTATGAAAAACCTGCCTACCATAAAGGAAATTGCAAAGCAATTAAAAGTGTCTGCATCCACTGTATCCAGGGCATTGCACGATCATCCCAGCATTGGTTTGCGCACCAAGAATGCGGTAAAAGAACTTGCCAAACAACTGAAATATGAACCTATACAAACGGCTATTTATTTTAAAGAAAGAAGAACTTATACCATTGGTGTTATCGTTCCCACTTTGTCGGAAGATTTTTTTGCAAAGGCAGTAAGCGGTATTGAGCAGATTGCATTTGAAAATAAGTTCAGTGTATTTGTTGCACAAAGTCATGATAGTATAGAAAGAGAGCAGCAATTATTAGAATCCTTTACACGCCGGCGAATAGATGGTTTGCTCGTATCCATTTCAAAAGAAACCAAACAGGTCAGCCATTTTGATGTTTTGAAGGAGTATAACATTCCGGTTGTTTTTTTTGACCGTGTTCCCAATGAGCAACATATTAATAAAGTTACCTGCGACCTTTACCATATTTCCATTAAACTGATTGATGTGTTGTATAAACTGCACCACAGAAAGATTGCGCTGTTGCTGGGGCCGCAATCAATAACAGCTAATGCAGAACGGATGAAAGGCTTTATTAATGGCATGGCAAAAAAGAGATTAAAAGTGAATCCTGCTTACATTGTGGAAACCGATTTTTCTAAAGAGCAAACCTGGAATGCCGTAAGTAAACTACTATCGCAAAAGCAAAGACCTACCGCCATTGTTGTCTTTAACGATTGGGTAGTGTTGGATGCTATTCAATTCATTAAAACACAAACCGACCTGCAACTAAATAAAGACATCACTTTTGCCAGTTATGCAAATCTTCCTTTTTGCAAATATCTCGATAATAAGCCTGTTGTCTCCGTTGAGCAATTTCCATTTCGTCAGGGCGAAGAAGCAGCCCGTATTCTGCTGGATTTGATTTTCAACTTTAAGGAAGAATCTGTACAGGAAAGTATTGCAGGCGAAATTGTTTTTTATTAAGTACAATAATAAAAGTGTACACAAGTAATTGGAGGATAGGGCAGGAGGTAGACTAATTAGGAAATTTTGATTGGGCAAACGGGTGAAAGAATCAACACCCGCGGTCTTCATTGCACATCATTGGCAGTGCAGGAAACGCGCGGGTGTTGAAAATCATCTTTTCTTTTCTCTGCAATATATCCTTCTCTTAAATAGCTGTGCTGAAGAACATTGCGGAGAATAAGAAAAGGAAATTATTTGCCAGCAATTAATTCTTTTGCCATCCTTACATAATCGTCATTGTTAGCTTCCGTGGCTACCTCAATAGTCTTATTGGCACTGGCTACGGCTCCGGTTTTATCACCTGCTGTTTTTTGAATTCTTGCTTTCAGCAGGTACAGCCAGAATGCTTTTGGATTTTGTTCAATACCCTTGTTTACATTCTCCAAAGCTTTGGTATAGTCTTTATCCCACTCATAATAAAAGTTGGCTGCCTGCTGATAAGGTTTGTTATCACTCTGCAACGCGGCCTCAATTTGTGCACGCAAACGATCTTTGATATTGGTGGTAATGGGCACTTTTACAGCCGCATTTCCCCATAGCAGTTGCAACTCGCAGCTTTCATTGCGCAGGTTTCCAAATTGCATGGTAAAGGTTTCCACTTTGTCGTTAATAGTGGTTACGGGCGCTTTCACCCGCGCTACATCATCACTTTCTGTAAAACCTTGCTGACCAGGATAGGCTGTGCCTTTACTAAAAACAACATCCCATTGCCCTTTGCCTGGAACGGTATAAATAACATAGTTGCCCGTATCGAGGGTTTTGCCGCCAATAGTTACATTATCGGTAAAACGGATTTTGGTAGCAGCATTGGCCCCTGTTCTCCACGGCTTACCCAAAGGTGCTAACACACTATTTGCCTCAAACAACTGGCGACCTCTAATAGAAGGCCGGCTGTATGTAAGCTCGATGGTGCCCATTCCAAAATCCTGTCGTATAAATTGGGTAGGACTTGGCTGAGGCATAGTAACCTGCGCGACAACATTGGTAAGCAATAAAGTAGTTGCTGCTAAAACAGTAAAAAGGTACTTCATCATGTTTTTCATAATTTTTACAAACCTACACCAACATTTGCTATGGTCAAAGCTTTGGGAGAGAGGGAGAATGCAGTAACAATATTTATCTATCAGTTGGTGTTCTGCCAAATACTGTAATACTGTTCGAAGATTTGCTGGCAGATAAATCATCGTCTAAGTCTTAGAAATCCATCTTAGAGTAAGTGGAGGCGTTAGCGCGGAGCGATCATGCCGTCCTTGAACCCACGGAGTGGTTCATTGAGTCTATTGAAAATATTTACTATCCGAAATAATTAAGCGAAGCGTTGTCTTGGATACCATTGAAAAAACATTAATACATTCATAACTTTTTTGTACCTTTTTCTTTCAATGCCTGTCCCGACAAGTCGGGGAGAAAAAAGGAAGATAGAATGTGTATGTAAGTAATCACTCTTCAATACTTTACTCATTTAATCAGCACTAAAAAATCTTCCGAACAGTATTCGTGTTCTGCCGAACAAAATATATGTATATCGTTTTTAACTAAGCGGCATCCTATATTCCCGGCTTCCTGCTCGCCGCTTCTATAGTATAACTCGCTTGCAATAATCATCATAGTACTGTTCTCATTTCTTAATTGCATTAAAGCTCTTTTTCATATTTAATTAATCGCATTATGTTTTAGCAGCAACTATTTTTGTCCGGCTTAAACCCTCTTATGAGAAAAGTACATATTATCGTTGCATTTGTAGCCCTTTTTTTCGGCAATTTCCTGTTTGCGCAGCAATTACCATCCACGCTATTGTGGAAAATAAGTGGTAATGGTTTGCAAAAGCCTTCTTACCTGTATGGTACCATGCACCTTACCGATGAGCGGATTTTTAACCTCGGAGATTCCCTGTATAAAGCTATTGAAAATACCGAAGGTTTTGCCATCGAGATAAATCCCGATGACTTTACGCCTTTTATCATAGATGAAGCTAAGAAAAGCATTCTGGCAAGTCAGCGTTTGAAAGACATGATGAGCGATAAGGAATTTAAAAAATATGCTAAAGTATTAGCCAAAAAGTTCAATAAAGATGAAGATGATATTACAACGGCCGATGTACTAAAAGAAAAAAATAAATGGATTGAAGAAAGCTACAAAACCGGCAAAATGCAGACCTTTTTGGATGCTTACCTCTTTGATGTGGCGCGGCGCCAGGGTAAATGGACAGGTGGCGTGGAGGATATGCAAGACCAGGAAAACCTGATAAATTACGCTGTAGATGAATCGGATATTGAAGAGCTGGCAGTAAATGATGGTAAAAGTGGAGGAAAAGCAAAAGCTACTTCTGGTACCGAGCAGCTCATTAATTTTTACGTAAAGAATGATTTAAATGCTATAGAACGCTTGTCGTACTTTGATGACAGTGCATATAGGGATAAACTGCTTACGGTACGCAATAGAAAAATGGCAATGCGTATGGATAGCTTAAGCCATGAGCGCAGTATGGTGTTTGCGGTAGGCGCGGCGCATCTGCCTGGCAGCGATGGTTTGATAGCATTACTTACAAAAAAGGGATTTATGGTAACGCCGGTTTTTTCATCAAAAAAAATCAAACCGGCTGCTTACAAAGTGCCCGAAATAGCATTGCCGTGGTATGATGTGAAAGATGAAGCCGGATTGTATGTAGCCTCTATGCCCGGCAAAGCCGGCAATATGACGCTCTATGGCATAATGAACATGAAAATGTACTTTGATGTTTTCAACAGTACCATGTATATGACCACCGCTTTACAAACGCCTTATTCCAAAGAGATGGCAGACAGTGTTATGGGCGTGATGGCTTCTTATTATTTTGGTACAAGCGATTACAACAAAGGCAAGCCTGTTACTGTGAGTAATGTATCGGGACGAGAATTCATTTTGGATAAAGATAAGTATAGCCGGGGCTACCTGCTGTACAAAGACGGTGTTATGTATATGGCGATTGCTGTGGCTATGAAGAAGGATACGGCTGTTGCAAACGCTATCAACCAATTTTTACATTCTTATGTAATAACCGAGAATAACAACAAAACAGACGATACAAAATATATTACTTATACCAATGCCGAAAAAGCATATTCCATAGATGTTCCTGCGCAGCCAAAATCTACCGATGATCTTGCATCTGCAAGTGATGACAAATCCATTAGCAGGGATCTGAAAACAGTAGTTGACCCTAAAAGCGGCGACTACCTTTTCTTTGGTGTCAATGAGGCTGCGCCGGGCTTCTTTATACCGAATGACAGCGTAATGCTTGCAAGTATGAAGGAATCGCAGAAAGATAAATTCTCGAAGCTGAGTATTGATACTACTTATTTTAAAGACGGGCACCGGGTAATGGAGATGGGGGGAATGCTGGTACAGGCACCGGTGATGATGAAAGCGCGTTATGAATTCAGGGGTAACCGATGGTATGCATTGGTCGCGATGTATGATCCTAAAAAAGACAATCCCGTTGTGGACAGGTTCTTCGGTTCTTTTAAAATGCTGGATTATACGGTACCCGAATGGAAGCAATATACCACCGGCGACACCTTGTTTTCAACCTGGGCGCCAGGTGAATTTACAACTGATGATGTCTCCGATTCATCAGACATCAATACCACGTACAAATATGAAAGTTTTGATAAGTTCCGTGCGGATGGTTACACGGTAACGACAGAACCCTTCAGTAAATATTACTGGCAAAAGGATGACACCACTTTGCTGAAAAAGCTGGGACACACCAATATTCATTATAACGATACCATCCTTTCTGAAAAATTTATAAGCAACGGCGGCGTTCGCGGCATGGAGATGGTAGTGCAGCAGGAAGGCGCTGCCAATGTAAGAAGAAAGCGGTTGTTGTTGAATGATAACAAATTGTATAACCTGGTTACCATTCAACCTTTATCCGAAATTTATAACAATAATACTAACAAGTTTTTTGAAGATTTCAGGTTTGCGAAAGCAGCTCCCAACGATCAGCTTTTTAATTCAAAAGCAACCTTATTATTGCACGATTTATCCAGTAAAGACTCCGCTACCCGCGCTACTGCAAAGGATTTTTTGAATACCGTTCCTTTTTCAAAAGAAGAACTGCCTTTGCTGCACGAAGCGCTGCTGAAGCAATATGCCGATGATGAAGAAGGATATGGTACCACCAAAGAAGCATTGCAGCGCGCCATTATAAATATGGATGATAGTTCATCTTACTATTTTGCAAAGGATCATTATTTGTCTGCTGCGGAGAACGACAAAAACGTATTGCTCGGTATCCTGCTCCATTTTCCTACAAAAGAACATTACCAGGATATAAAAACGGCACTGCTGCAGCAGCCACCAAAGCAACAACCGGATTATTCATTTGTGAGTGCATTTACAGATTCATTACAGCTTACGGCATCTATATTTGCCGATTTATTGCCTTTGCTGGATGATACGGTGATGGCGCCATCCATTCTCCGCATTGCAAGACCATTGCTGGATAGCGGCCTGATGGATATTACTGTAACAGAACCTTATCAACAAAGCATCCTCCGGTTTGCGCAGCAACATTATAAGAATATCAAGAGTGATCCTGACTCGTATGATTATTCCGATTATGCGTTGTTGGATGTGTTGGGATATATAAATAATACCGCTACCAATGCGGCACTGCAAAGTTGGACTTTACTAAAGAAGAGTCCTTACCTGCAAATGAGTGCGGCCTGCAAGCTCCTGCATAATAAACAGGTGCTTAACCCATCCACATTGCAAAATCTGGCAGCAGAAAAAGGAACCCGCACTGCACTATACGACACCTTGCGTGCGTATAAAAAAGAAGCGCTGTACCCAAAGGCCTATCTTACACAAAAAGACTTTGCAGAGAGTTATGTGTACACTGCTGCTTCCGATGATGATGAACCATCCAATCTTACTTATCTCACGCAAAAAGTGATTAATTTTAAAGGAAAGGAGGCCCGTTTTTACTTTTACAAAGTTACTTACGGCGAAGAAGATGATGCAAGTTATTCACTTGCCTGTGCCGGACCTTTTAATGTGAATGCCAACACCATTTCTGCAGAAGACGCCACCGGTGAAATGTATTACGAAGAAGATTTTGATCCAACGAATTTACCTGCACAAATGGATGCATTAATTAAGCAAATGGAAGATTGGTATGGATGGGGAAAGAAGAATGGGGAATAGTTGGGGTGCGGTGATGGAGACACGGAGAGTGCTTGGAGCAATTAATAATAAATGAGGCTTCACACTCTACGGAAAAGCAGGCAAAATTTGGAAGAGTTCGCTGAGTTCATTGGTAAATTAACACAGCACATACCTTATGCCTAATGAAGGTTTATTTGAAGCCTTTCTTGATGCTTCTCCAATAAAACTATCCTGTGTGAAACAAGACTAAGTACAGCAGTGGGTAAGTTGTTAGTTAAGCGCTTTATTTTATTAATTTATATACGGGCAGTTGCCCAAATCTTGTGGTTAGTAGCAGGTATTTTATTTTTCGTATATTGCTATATACTTAGCACTTTACTTATTATCAAAAGAGGAATATATTGTACGCGCTTTAACACCAAATACAAAAGCAAAACAGTCATGCAGTAATCCCAAAACCTGGTTGTATGCCTATCTACATGGACCGCCACAATTTGCCACAAGTAACAGCTAAGGATGTTGCCGAAGCGCATGCAAAAGATTTGCAAATACAAGATCAGTACGGATGCCGCGCCCTAACCTATTGGTTTGATGAGCGTAGAAGAACAGCTTTTTGCCTCGTAGAAGCGCCGGACGAAGCTTCGGTAGAAGCAATGCACAACCATGCACATGGCTTGGTACCCCATCAAATTATTGAAGTAAATCCACACTTGGTAGAATCGTTTCTGGGCAGGGTTACAGACCCGGAAATTGCAAAGGCAGATAATAGTTCCGGCTTACCTGCTATTCAGGAATCCGCGTTTAGAACCTTAATGCTGGTGACATTAAAAGGCGCTGCTGTAGTATTGGAAAAATGCAATGATGCTAATGCCAATAAAGTGATAAACATTGCGACTAATCAGTTAAGAATAACAACCGGGCGATTTGATGGCACCGGGGTAGAGCATACGGGTAGTTGCTTTTTATTTTCTTTTGTGTCTCCAACCAAAGCTATTACCAGCGCCGTTGAAGTGCAGAAAAGTATTGCCATGCACGACATATCAGCGAATGCACTACAACTGCAGATTGTTTTGAATGCAGGTATGCCGGTTACAAAGAACAAAGATTTATTTGGTGAGGCGCTAAAGGTTGCAAAAAGATTGAGCGTGGCAGCCAACGATGGCAATATCCTGGTTACGTCATCGGTAAAAGATTGGTGCAGAGACGAAGGGCTTAGCTTATCAAAAAGCAGGTTGCCTGTAAAAGTGATAAGTGCAACAGATGAGACGTTTTTAAATAGGTTAATAGCGTTCATGGAACAACAATATCACCATTCGGAACTGAATATTCGTTTGTTAACCAAAGCTATGCACACAAGCAAGTCTCAATTATATCGAAAAATGGTGTCGCTAACTTCGCTTGCACCTAACGATTTTATCAAAGAATTCCGTTTGCAGCAGGCATTGCATTTAATGGAAAAGGGAGAGCGCCATATTGCTGAAGTTGCTTATGCCACAGGATTTACAAGTTCATCTTATTTTTCAAAGTGCTTTCAAAAAAGGTTTGGTGTATTGCCATCGCATTATGCTATCCTGGTTGCATAGTTTGTTTTCGGGTGAATCATAATTGCTACTATTTGAACCAAAAGTTGCATTCTACTTAAGCTTGCAAATGTAATTTTGAAATACAAAACGGCATCTTACAACACAAGCTGGATAAACAAAGGCTGATATTGATGACACGGAGTGAAACATGCTAAGGCTACCATGTGAGCATTGCTTCTTTATGCTTAAAGCCTGTATGTTGTTGAATATTATTTCTTCACCTTAAAATAGCCATATGGAAATCTTAACCGAACAATCACTTTCCTTGTACGAAAGACTTGGTGAAGCCGAAGGTATTCGCCGTCTGGTAGAGGATATTGTGGAAGCACACATGAATAATCCGGTGATTAAAGCACGTTTTCTACCTTACAGAGATACGCCTGAACGAATGCATCATGTGAAGGAAATGCTGGTGCAGTTCTTATGCGCCGGCAGTGGTGGTATGGAAAAATATACCGGGAGGGATATGGTAGAAACCCACAAGGGCATGAACATTAGCGAAACGGAATATATTGCTGCGATAGATGATATTATGAAGACCTTACAAAAACACAACATTGACCGGGACACGCAAAAAGATATTCTGTTTATCAGTTATTCTTTAAAGAATCAAATTATCCGTAAGTAGTAATTAATTAAAGGAAATTTCGCTTTTCTGCTTGCAAAAAGAATTGTCCGGTGCGTGTATGTACGTATCGGACAATTCTTTTTGCAAGCATAGATAAAACATCTCTTATGTGTTACTGTTCTGTAGTTGATTGGATGAATGAATACACATTAACACCTCCATACCTTGCAAAACATAGCAGATAAGACAGTATGCGTTACTACGCAGCACCGGAGAAAAATAGCAAAACAATTATACGCATTTATTATTCTCACCAACCTTCAACACTATTTCTTATCACCAGAATAAGTAATTTTAAAGATGGTGCCTTTCAGGTCATCTGCTACGTACAAAGCGCCATCAGGTCCCTGCGCAATACCAATAGGGCGGTGTTGGTAAGACCCATTGGGATTGCTCAGATCCACGCCTGTAAAATTATCAGCAAATATCTCCCATTCGCCCGCCGGCTTGCCATCTTTAAAAGGTACAAACGCCACCAGATAGCCTTTTTTTAATGGCTGCGACTGGCTGTGAAAAACAATGAAAGCTCCGTTTTTATATTTCTCCGGAAACATGCTTCCTGTGTAAAACAGCAGGTCGTTGGGCCCCAGATGTGCCGGAAAAACGGCAACAGGATCAATGTATTTATCATCAACCGATTTTTTCCCGTCGCCACCGTATTCGGGAGCTACTATTTTTTTGTGCTGAAAAGGATCGTAGTACACATACGGCCAGCCGGCATTATCCCCTCTATTCAGCTCATACAAAGTTTCGGCAGGCAGTGCTTTGTCTTGTTCCGGCGTGTACAGTTTTGGAAATTTATCGTGCAGTCCGCCGCGCCCATGCTGGGTTGCAAATAAAGTATTGGTGGCTTTGTTCCAATCCAATCCCACTACATTTTTCAACCCTTTTGCATAATGGACCGCATCAGCATAACTCTGGGCAAGCTTGTTGGTACTGAATTGCCAGATGCCACCTACCGAATCGAGCAGTGGACAATTCAAAACACCATGCCCTGCAGCATCGGTGCAAGTTTCGTCATAAGATCCAATGGCAACATACAGGTGGTTATTAGCATCAAGCGTTATTGCCTTTGCATTGTCTCTGCCTTTATCTATAAGCCCTTGCACTATTGTTTCTGCACGGCCGGTATCTACTACTTCGCCCTTGTCATTTAGTTCATATTTATACACACTGGTATTAGAAGATGCATACAATTCATTGCCTATGATGCGGATACCGGTGCCCGGGTAATTACCAAAGCCAGTGCTCTTGTCTATCTTTCCATCACCGTTGGTATCACTTAAAAAATAAATACCCTTCCCGTTTTTTAATACACTGAGCTTTACATAAATGTCCCCTTTTTTATTTACGGCAAGGTGGCGTAATGCGCCCAACGAATCGGCGACAATAGTAGCAGCAAAGCCTGGTGGTAATTGCAGCATTGCCGCTGTGGTGTCGGTAAGGGTACTTGTAGTGGTTTCCTGTTTTGCATTGTTGCAGCTTGTTATAAGGAGGATGCTCATTAAGAATGCACACCCGCTTCTACAGTAGTCTGTTATCTTTCTCATGGTAATCGTTATCAATGCCATTTTGACTTTTCTTGTTATACTGGTTATTAATTATAACTTGGCGTCAAATGTATTGTTTTCAAACAACTCATGTCTTTATGTTTTGGCATTTAAGAAATTAGTTTCGGTAAGATGAGTTTGATATAGGACTAATGAATGGTGAATTTAAAAATTATAAGTATTGAACTCACACAATCGGAACTGATAAACAGAAGGGAATCACTTACTTCATTACTTTATACAGCTTCTGATCGTAATTGAGGGGAAAGAACTTTTGCGTGACAACAAATAAAAACAGATGATTAATCAATGAAAATATCTTACAAAGTACTTTACCTGCTGCTCTCCTTAGGATTTACCGGTATAACAAAAGCCAATATCACGCTGTTTTCTTTATTTCAAAGCAACATGGTATTGCAGCGCGATAAACCATGCCCTATATGGGGAACAGCAACAAAGGGCGAAAAAATTTTGCTGTTATTCAACAACAGTACTTACAAAACGACTGCTGGCAAAGATGGCAAATGGAAGATAATATTACCCGCGCAACCTGCCGGTGGTCCTTACCAGATAAGTATTTCGGGCAAGAATACGGTTGTGCTAAACAACGTTTTATTTGGTGATGTATGGGTTTGCGGCGGGCAAAGCAATATGCAGTTTCCTGTACGGGAACTGGCGCAAAAAGAAATGGATTCTGCAAGAGATAATAATCCGAATATTCGTCTTTTTACAGTAGGTATTGCTACCGATTATGTACCACAAGACACCATTAAAGGTGGCGAATGGAAATTCGCTTCTGTAGAAACCATCCAAAATTTTTCTGCGGTAGGCTTCTTCTTTGGGCGTTATGTGCAGGAGCATATCGGTGTGCCCATTGGTTTAATCAGCGATAACCTCGGCGCAACGGCTGTGGAGGAATGGATGAGCAATGAAGCGGTACACCAGTTTCCACAATTTGATGCTTATTATAATACTTATCTCGCGCCAGGTAAGAGTTTCAAACAAATACAACAGGATTTTGAAAGGGGAAAGCCTGCCTGGGAAAAACAATATTATTTAGTAAATGATCCAGGGCTGGAGCAACAATGGTACAAGCCCGATACAGATACCAGCGATTGGCAAACCATGAACCTTCCCGGCTATTGGGAAGATAAAGGTTTACCGGATTATGATGGCTCGGTATGGTTCAGAAAAACCTTTGATTTGCCGCCCGATTTTAAAGGCAATTTTCACTTCGGCATAGGCCCGGCAGATGATTATGATATTGCCTGGGTAAATGGCATAAAAGTAGGCGAAACATACGGTAACCAAAACCTGCGTGGCTACAGTGTACCTGATTCTGTGTTAAAACCAACCGGCAATGTGCTGGTGGTGCGCGTATTTGATGCAGGCAATAATGGCGGCATGTACAATATGTTTTGGGATCAGCGCTGGGCAGGGAAATGGTTGTATAAACCCGGCGAAAAAATTAATGCTGCCAGCTTTAAAAAACCACTTGTACCCAATGCATACATTTTTGGCTCGCCAACCATTTTGTATAACGGCAATATTGCTCCGATTACGCCGCTTGCCATTAAAGGTTTTATCTGGTACCAGGGCGAAGGCAACAGCAGTCGTGCTGAAGAATATAAACAACTTTTTCCGGCAATGATACAGGACTGGCGCAAGCATTTCAACCAGGGTGATCTTCCATTTCTCTTTGTACAATTGGCCAACTACAATGCCGGACCAGGTGAGGACTGGGCTGCTTTGCGCGAAGCACAGGCTTCGGCTTTAGCATTGCCCAACACAGGTATAGCAACAGCAATAGACATTGGCGAGGCCAACGATATTCATCCAAAAAATAAACAGGATGTTGGTAAACGCTTAGGGTTGGCTGCCTTGAAAGTGGCTTATGGAAAAGACACCACGCATGTAAGTCCGGTGTATAAAAGCATGGAAAAATCCGGTGATAGTATTATTGTTTATTTTGATGACACTATACTCACAAAAGATAAATACGGTTATGTACATGGCTTTAGCATTGCCGGTGCAGATAGTGTGTTTCATTGGGCAAAGGCGTATATACGCAATGATAATACTGTAGTAGTGTACAGTGATAAAGTAAAGACACCTATAGCTGTGCGGTATGCCTGGGCAAATAATCCCGATGAATTGGACTTGTATAATAAAGAAGGCTTGCCTGCATTACCTTTCCGCACTGATGACTGGAAAGGTATAACTAGTGGTAAAACATTCAGCTATACAGAATAAATTTTTTTGAACCACAGAGACATGAAGAACACATCGGAATACTGAGAGGCTATTATACCATAAGTGTTCTGAACATAAATGCGTCATTGCGAGCGCATGCGAAGCAATCTGTGGATAGAGGTACAATCGAAGTCAGCCTGCTGAAAGGGATAATTATTCAGTTCTAAGTAAGCCAATCTATATTGATTAAAAGTATAGCACAGATTGCTTCGCATGCGCTCGCAATGACGAAATGCTGGCTTACCATACAGCATGTTTCTAACGCTTATGGTTATTATACTGCTACACTGTGATTTACTTCAATACCGATGTAGTACAAACAATTATCTTAGGCCTTATTAAAGAATTATATAGCAAGCCGTAGTATGCTTTGATAAAGTCGTTTCTTTATTCATCGAGCGTCATTAGAACCAAATTATCTTCTTTTCAGAAACTGTGGTATGTATCCTAATCTGTATTATGCGTGTAAAGATGTATTCGGGATCAGCATCCCGGTTTTAAAAGCGGTTAATTCGGTAGGCTTTTTTATTGCCATCGCTTTCATTCCTGGCGCATGGATGTGGCGGTATGAACTAAAGCGCAAAGAAAAAAGAGGCGAGTTAACCTATCGTTTGGTTACGATTACTGTAGGTAAAGCTGCTCCTGTCAGCCGCTTGTTACTACATTTTATGCTCGGTTTTGTAGCAGGTTATAAATTGCTGTATTTGCTCTTGCAACATAATAGTGTTGTCAATACATCTGCATATATCTTTTCGTGGCAGGGCAGTTTTTGGGGTGGTTTAATCGCTGGTTCTTTTTGGGTAATTATTACGTGGTACTATGGTAAGCAGGAAGAGCTATCCCAACCTGAAGTACATAAAATAAAAGTTTGGCCACACGAATGTGTTGCAAAAGGCATCATCGTAGCTGGCATTGCCGGTGTAATAGGCGCCAAGCTGTTTGGCATTGCCGAGAACTGGAACTGGTTTATAAAAGCACCACTGAATAATCTTTTTTCTTCGGAAGGATTTGCTTTTTTGGGTGGACTGATTGTTGCCACATTTGCCATGTGGTGGTATCATTATAGCTGGGGCGTTCAACGCATGCGCATGGCAGATGCATTGGCTCCATCATTATTACTTAGCTATGCTTTAGGACGTTTAGGTTGCCAGATAGGTGGTGATGGTGATTGGGGAATTACCAATGTACACCCCAAGCCTTTTCACTGGTTGCCGGATTGGCTTTGGGCTTATGATTATCCGCACAACGTAGCAAATATTGGGGTGTATATGAAAGATTGCACCTGGGATAATTACTGCTATCATTTGGCAGTTCCGGTATATCCAACACCGCTGTATGAATTGATAGCAGGCTTATTGTTATTTGGTCTGTTATTATTGATTCGCAGGAATATAACACTGGCAGGCCGCACTTCCGCCTTTTACCTGATGCTCTGCGGCATCGAACGTTTTTTTATTGAAAAAATCAGGGTAAATATCCGCTATTCTATGGCTGGTTTTCATCCCACACAAGCAGAAATATTATCCGTGTTTTTATTTATTGCAGGCATAGCACTTTATTTTATTGCGCCTTATCTCAATGCAAATAAGCAGCAAAAAATAAAGTGATAATTTTTGCAGGTTAACTTGTGTTATGTATTTTCTGCTATCAGCCGTATAGCAAAAATAAACCTTAGAGACTGTTTCATAAATAATTGAACTACAGTGTTGCTAGAGTTTGTGATAGAGGAACACAGAGCTATATAATGTGTTTAGTGCAACACTGCTCATTGAGCCTTAATGGATTCACATTCTTATAAATTTAAAGAATCTCTTAAATAAAAAAGCCTTGCACAAGGCAAGGCTTTCGTGTGCTTATTTTTATTCAAACCTTAAAAACCAACCTGTAAGCCAATATTCATTACCCGCTGATTCAGGTAAGCATCACCTGCGGTATTGGATGCCACTTCGGGGTCTTGCTGGTACAACTTGAAGTTTGTCCAGGTAAATAAGTTATACCCACTGAAATACAATCGTGCACTATTGATTTTAAAAGGCAATGCCTGCTTTGGAAACTGATAACCTATTTCTACGGTTTTCATGCGGACATACATGGCATTAATCAACCAGAAGCTCGAAGGATAAGCAGTTGGACTGCTTTCGTAAGAAGCACTGGAACTCAATCTTGGGAATTTAGCGTTAGCTGCGTTTTCTGCTGTCCAGCGCAATTCATGAATAGGCTGCCACTGGCTCTGGAATGGCTGAATGCCAATACCCTGAATAGCAAAGCTATAATTGAATGCACCCTGGAATAAAATACTTACATCCAGCCCTTTGTAATGCACGCCAAACGTAACGCCGGCGCTGGTGTTAGGGATATTAGGTTTGCCAATTGGTCCCTGGTCACGCTCATCAATTACTCCATCTCCATTCAAATCGGCATACTTTAAATCACCGGGTTTAATAGCGCTTGGGTCAATATTGGGTTTCGGACTTTTTTCTATGTCTTCTTCACTCTCATAAAAACCTATAGCAGTATAACCAAATGGCTGATTAATAGGATGACCGGTGCGGGCAAGCCAGGGGTAAGCAGGTGATGGCTCATCCTCGTACACAATCTTGTTTTTAGCATAAGAGAATACACCGGTAATATCATATCCCACATTACCTATTTTGCTTTGAAAACGGATAGAACCTTCATAACCGTGATTGCGTACAGAAGCAAGGTTTTCACGGGCAAAACCAACGCCTATAATATTGGGAATTGAGCCAGGATAAAATAACTGGTCGTAACGGTATTCATTAAAATAATCGGCAGTAATGGATAGTTTATCCTGCAGCATATTGATGTCTAAACCAAGGTCCTTTTTTCTTGACTTTTCCCAGGTAACATTGGAGTTGCCTAAGCTGCCTTCATAAAGTCCCTGCACCGTGTTGGCCGTTGTTCCAAAAAAGTAATAACCACCTCTTGCATAAATTTGTTGATACAAATAACGGTTATCAACTACGGCATCAGAACCTACCAAACCGTAAGAAGCCCTTATCTTAAACAATTGGAACATAGGGAATGCATTCTTGAAAAAATCTTCACCGGCTAAGTTCCAGCCGATACTTCCTGCGGGGAAAAAGCCGTAACGATGCCCGCTGCCAAAGCGGTCGGAGCCATTGTAACCGGCATTAAAATCAACCAAATATTTGCTCTTATAATCGTACCCTAACTTGAGTGTATATCCTCTTAACTTTTGAGGTACATCCAACCGGTAAGCACCAAAGACTTTGGTAGTATAATTCTCCTGGTTAAAGAGCCCTAAAGCATAAAAATGGTTACTACCAAGTGTCCTGTCGTAATTAATAAAGCCCTGAATATTGATACGCCTGTCGTACAAATCATTGCTGCCGCTCAATGCAAACGGCGCTAAATTGTATTTGCCATTTTTATCGAGCGTGTAAGTACCGGAAGAATCATAATGATAAGCCGGCGGCGTATAACGGCGCGATTGTGTGCGTGTAATATCATTCGTACCTGCATAAGCAAAGCGCACCTGTACCGATAATCCTTTGGTAATAAAATCAAGCCTTTGAGTAGCATCAAAGAGCGTATTGAAATCGGTTCTGCTGTTACGGGTGTACCCCATCGTAGCCAGGCGTGCATTGATGGTGGGCACATTGGTAAGATTGGGACCAAAGGCATAGGCATAACTGCCATCGGGATTTAATACCGGCGCTGCAAATGGTGTAATAATACCATAATTATAAATTTCAGACATGATACTTGTGGCAGTGGTATTGCTATACACCAGCGGATTATTGATCTGGCCAAAACGCCCCGATACATCAAAGCGGAGCTTTAAAGATTTCGTTGCCTGAATGTCCAGGTTGCTTCTGAAATTGTAGCGGTGATAAAAGTATTGATTGTTGACACTTTCATTACGGGCATCGGCAAAATGATGCAGGTTGCCGTTTTGGGTAAATGCTCCGGCAGAGATGAAATACTTTACATTATCGGTACCGCCAGATATATCTACATTGGTATTTGCCTGCATCGAAAAATCTTTAAACACTACATCATACCAGTTTACATCAGGGTATAAATAAGGCTGTTGATGCGATTGGTACATATCCAGTTCATATTGTGAGAACTGTGGCTGCAATCCATCATTCCTCAGCGCTTCATTTACCAAAGTAGCAGACTGATATGCATTCAAAAATTTGGGTTTCCGGGTAGGCGAATTGGCACCTGCCTCTACGCGCACATTCACCTGCGGTATGCCCGATGCACCTCTGCGCGTTTTTACAATCAGTACGCCGTTGGCACCTTTAATACCATACACGGCAGTAGTAGAAGCATCTTTTAAAATAGAAATGCTTTCTATTTCATTCACATTGATCTGTGCCAACTGCTCATAGGTATATTGAATATCATCCACAATAATCAATGGTTTGTTACCATCGGGGTTTAATGAACTCACACCACGAATAAAAAAGTCGGAAGCATCTCTGCCCGGCTGGCCACCACGCTGAACCGAGAAGAAACCAGGCAATTTTCCCTGCAGCGTATTCTGCACGCTGGAAGTAGGAACCCGACGAATAGCGTCGCCCGAAATAGCACTTACCGCACCGGTATTTGTTACACGTTTTTTGGTACCATAGCCTACTACCACTACTGCATTCAAACCTTGTTCATCGGGTTGCAGAATAATATTGATATTTGTTTGATTACCCACTTTTACATCCTGTGTAGCATGCCCTACACTGCTTACCGTTAATGTGCGGGAAGTACCTTTTAGTGCAAGTTTAAAATTGCCGTTTTCATCGGTTATCGTACCATTGGTTTTAATACCTTTTTCCACTACCGAAGCCGCAGAAAGCGGACCATTGGCATCCGAAACAGTACCTGTGATTGTTTGTGCATTGGTTGTAAATGCCCAACACAACAACACTTGCAGTATAATTAAAAATTGCTTCATAGTTCGTTGCTCTGATTTTGAATATTTTAATCCCAACCGGGGTTTTGACGCATGTTTATATTGCTTACTACCTCGCTGTATGGTATTGGATAGAAGTACATTTTACTTTCGTCGAATGCGGTGGTGAGTACAGGAACAATATTGTATAAAAAACCAGTGGGTGTTTTGGTAATACTAATGCCATGCAACGGTGCACTGTTATATATTTCGCCTGCAATTTTCCATCTTCTTATATCCCAATACCGCTGCTCTTCAAAAGCCATTTCTTTGTGCCGTTCATTACGGATAATGGTACGTAAAGAATCCTGCGAAATACTGTGGTCTAATGCATATGGATTTAAACCGGCACGTTGCCTTATTGCCTCTACCGCATTAAATACATCTTCTGTAGGACCAGCAAATTCATTCATGGCTTCTGCATAATTAAGCAGCACTTCGCCATAGCGGTAATACACCCAATCGGTATAATGATTTTCATAAGTGGTGGCATTTTCAAAGTTGCCCAGAAACTTACGCATGTAATAGCCGGTTTGCGTTTGCGTGGTAGTACCTCCGGGACGGTTTACACCTCCATTAAATGTTTGCAACTGCGTGCCGAGCCATTGGGCACCATTGTACAAAACCGTGTAAGTCAACCTGGGATCACGATTGCTGTAAGGATCTTGCGGATTATAGCCCGAAGCCGGATCGCTAATAGGTAAGCCATTGCTCATGCCATAGGCATCTACCAGTTCCTGCGTGGGGCTGGTATTGCCGGTAGCCGGCGCAGTAGAAAAATTAATGGGTCCGTTTCGCGATTCTAAAAAATAGTTCTGCGTGTTTGTTTTGGCAAAAATTACTTCTACACTTTGCTGAGCAAGAAAGATATTTTTAAAATCAGTTTCCAACTGGTAACGTCCTTCATCCATAATGGCTTTGGCAGCATCTGCCGCCAGTTTCCAGCGGTTGGCATCATAGCTGGCATAGCCATTTAATGAGTCACCAACATTACCACCATTATACAAAGGACTGGCTGCATATAACAACACATGCGCCTTTAAAGCCCGAGCGCCATCTTTTGTCCAGCGGCCATAATTGCCGGCACTCACCGGATCATCACGAAGGCTGTCGATTGCCTGGTTGCATTCACTTACGATATAATTAATACAACGCTCAAAAGAACTGCGCGGGATCTGCACATCGTCTTTCAATGTCTTTACCGAATCGCCAACAATAGGCACACCGCCATACCGTTTTACCAATTCAAAATAAAAGAAGGCTCTCATCACCCGGGCTTCACCAAACCAGGAACGTCTTTCATAAGTATTTTTTAAAGGTACTTTACTGAAGTTGTTCAAAAAATCTGTTGCCTTGCGGATGGATGCATAACTGTTTGTCCATAAGTCATCGGGGTTATTAAAAATAGTAATACCGTTTGTTGCCAGCAAGGTAATGGGTGCTGCACTTGTTTGCGAGGTAACCGCATCGTCGCTACCGGCATCTAAAAAGTCTCTGCTGATGCGGTTTTGCCCATCAGGTAAAGATGCATAAATGGAGAAAAGAAACTCACTGGCATACACGCCATTTGAGTCTTTTGTATCCCAGATATAATCGCTGGTTACCGCTTCTACCGGCACGCTTTCATAGTATTTTTTACAGGAGCCCAACAGTACAACGCCGGTAACTCCCAGTAAAAACAGTAAGCAAAATTTATTCATAATTACTTTTATTAAAAGACTGCTACGGATAATGGTATAAGTGCTTTTTTATGTTTTTAAAACTTCACGTTCACACCAAAATTGATAACCCGTTGAATAGGATACACCTGTCCATACACTTCGGGGTCCACCCTGTCGAAAGCAGCATGGGTAAAGAGATTCAGCCCATTTACAAAAAAGCGTACCGACGATATTTTGATATGATTGGTAAACTGGTATGGCAGCGTATAACCCACTTCAGCATTCTTAATACGGAAGTACTCTCCATTCTTCATCCAGAAGGTACTGGCAACATCGTTATTCATATTAATGCCCGGTGTTAACCTTGGATAGGTAGCGGTGGCAGCAGTTTCGGGTGTCCAGCGTCCAACAATGTACGTGTAAGCCTGTTGCGAACCGGAGCTGAAAGAATAATCATTCAATAAATACGTTCTGTTAGCAACGCCTTGGAGTAAAATATTTGCATCAAATCCTTTAAAGGAAATACCTGCATTTACACCATAATAAAACAAAGGCTTTTGCTCTCCTATTGCTGTTTGATCGTATTGGTTAATAGTGCCATCTCCATTCAAATCTTTGTACTTGATATCGCCTGGCTGCAACGTATAACCGGCAATATGCGCACTGCTTTCTGCCTCTTTTTGAGTTTGTATCAAGCCTTCTGCCACATAGCCAAACTGCATTCCCACAGGCGCCCCGGTACGTTTGTTCCAATCATATTTTTGTTGTATCTCATCGCTAAACAACACCTTTGTTTGCTCCAGAGTAGCATTACCGGTTAGGTAGTAATGAAAATTGCGGTAATTATTTTGGTACGTAGCCGAAAACTCAGCACCTGCGTAACGGCTGATCCCTAAGTTCTCGAGCGGATACGCCAACCCGATTAAAGCAGGTTGCTTGCCACGCAACTGCAGCAAATCGTAATACCGGTTAATGTAATAATCGCCTGTAAAATGGAAATGATTATTGAACAAAGCAACATCCAATCCTACATTAAACTTATCAGCTTTTTCCCATGTAATGTTGGGGTTAGCAAGAATGGTTTGCTGTGCCACCCCTTGTGATGCGCGGCTGGTGCTGATGGGATAAGTTGGGTTTACAATATCTATCCGGAAAGATTCGCGCCAGCTAAAATAGCCTACATTATCATTGCCTGTTTTGCCGTAAGTGGCACGCAGTTTCAAATTATTAATCCAGTTAAGACTGCTGTTGTTTTTAATAAAATTCTCCTGCGTAATATTCCAGCCTAAACCGGCGGCATAAAACCAGCCAAACTGATGACCGGGCGGATAGCGATCGTTGCCGCTGTAATTAATAGCTGCTTCTGCAAAGTATTTTCCGCCAAAATTATAAGCAGCTGTTGCCGCAATATTATGATTGGTTTCGGGAAGGTCGTAGTTGAATATACTTTGGTGCTGGTCGTAAAACAGCTTTGCATTAATGTTGTGTTTTCCAAACTGTCTTGTATAGCCCAACGCAGTTTGCAGGTACCAATATTGCGCACTATAAGTAAGATTGAACACATTTGTCTGGTCGGATATAGCGCCATACCGATTATAAATAGAATCGCCCGATGCATCAATAGATAACTTATAAGAAGGCACGCCGGCAGTACGGTTTACCGAGTTGGAGGAATACACAGAAAGGTTGGTTTGTGCCTTTGCCCATAAGCCCTTTATGAAACTATCAAAATTGTAATTCAATTCAAGGTTGGCTAAGATGTCCCTGGTGTAGTCCTGCAGATAACCGGAGTTGGTAAGCCGCGCATACAGGTTGCTGGAATAAGCCTGTGTGCCACCAAAAGAACCATTGGGATTGAATACCGGATAAGCATTGCCGGGCGTATTGTACATGCCGCTGATGATGCCATCCGTTGTGCCGCCCGGCTGGTTGCCATCCTGCACCCGGGCATAGATTTGCAGCTTGGTGGTAAACTCTTTTGTTACATTCACATCAATGGTTGAATTGATGGAATAACGCTTGATGGTTGCATTAGTTTCATACGCCGGGTTGCTGCCTTTAAACAAACCTTGCTGATCCAGATAGCTCAATCCCACTGCATAGCGTGCAGCAGTGCCACCGCCAGTTACATTCAGGCTATAGCGGTTAATTAATGAATTCTTTTTCAGAATGGTATTAAACCAGTCAACATCAGGATGCCCGTATGGATCGGTACCATTGCGGTATGCTTCAAAATCCTGGTAAGTATAAGCTAATGGATTGCCTTCATTGGTTTGCGCTTCATTATACAGATAAGCATATTGATAAGCGGGCAAAGGATCGGGTAAAGAAAGCGGTGTTTGTATGCCGGTTTGTGCAGATAAGGATACATGCGGCGTACCGGCTATCGGCTTTTTGGTAGTGACCAATAGCACACCTCTTGAACTGCGCTGACCTAAAAGAATGGTTGACAAAGCATCTTTTAAAAGGGATACCGATTCAATATTTTCCGGGTCAATAGTATAGATATCTCTTTGCACGCCATCAATCATGGTTACCGGTGCCTGACCACGCAATCTCAACATGATTTCCATATTGTCATTCGGTCCTTTTGCACCAATAGTTCCTGCAGCCGGATAATACAAGCCATCTACATCCTGAGATACTAAAGCATTACTATTGGTAGCTGTCCAGCCTCTGGTTTGTTGGGTGTACAAGCCCGGCAATCGTCCGGCTAATGCATATGCATAAGTTGGTGAAGGTGTGGTAGTAAGTTGATTGGTATAGATAGTAGAAACAGCACCCAATATTTTATTGGCATCTTTTGTTTCATACAACACATTCACGGTATCTCTTAGAGAAATATCGCGTTTTGTAAGTCTTATGGATAAGGCTGCAACCGGGTTGGCAACTTTTACTTCACTTTCCTTAAAATCCGGATATGAAATTACTAATATATCTCCTTTAGCAGCATCCATCTGAAACTGACCATTCGCATCAGAGATAGCTAATGCAGTGCTGTTTTTTGTTTTGATGGAAGCGCCTCCTAAAGGATGTCCATACTCATCCAGCACTGTCCCGGATATTGTAATTTGCTGGCAAAAAGCAGGCAAAGCAGTGATAGAAATTAAGAAAAGCAATACTAAATATCTTTTCATACAGCAAACCTTTGTATATGTATAAGTAGTTAAGTAAGCAGCAGTAAATAAGCCTTATATCAAAGCATCATTTACATTTAAAAATGTATTTAAAAGGATCGGCGGTATTACCATATCCTGTTTTAATAGTCCCTTCTTTATTTGTGAAATAGTATTCAATCTTTGAAAGACTTTGCCCTTGCTGCAGGTTGAATAATTTCTTCGGCCAAAAATCTATGCGCCATTGCTGCAAGCCGGAAAGTGTAAGCTTTGTAGCATCTGTTTGCTGACATAGATCTATCACTTCGCCGGTGGCAGTATAACCTTTAGCGCAGAAATAAATGTCAGTCGCGTGCGATAGGCTGGAAGTATCTAAACTGCCGTTGTAAGTGATGGTAACAATATCATTATCGGTAGCACTGGCAGGATCGGCAACACCAATCTGCGGATTACAAAAGTCCTGTATGTCATCTGCATCAGGTGTAGCCACCAGCATACAATCGCCAAATAAACTGGTATAATAACCAGAGTTAGCATCAGATAATCCGTCCTCATCTTCGCACATGGCATAGCCCGGTTTAAAGCTTAGGTTATCCGTGCTTGTTTTGATGTTGATATAGATTTGTCCATTAACGGTTGACTGATTGGCTACACTCAATTTTACATCAGACCAAAAGGCAACCCATTCCATATCATTGATGTAATTAGGACCAATTCCAAACTTCTTTGTAAAAGCGGCTGGATAAGATAAACCGGTTGCCGGATCGGTAATACCATCAGGTATCAATACCATCTTACCATCGCCTACATCGCTTTTATAAGTCATCGTGGTATTCTGCGCAGCATTCCAGCCCTTAGGAACGCAAATGCCTACAACTTGCCGGTCATTACGGTCGTAGTTGGTAGCAGCCCATTGAAGATTAATAACCATATGAGCCGTATCGCCCGGCGTTACTAATGAATCCTGGCTTAAGATGGTTATAGTAGATACACAGGCTGCAATAACAAGCCCTGCAAAAACGATGAACAGCGCGAAATATATTTTATGCCTGAATGATTTTTTATTCTTTGGTGTAGATACCTGCATACATCAATTTTTATCACTGAATTTTTTCGAACGTATATACATAACTATTGGCACGGCAGCCGGGGCTGAAGGTTACCTCGAGATTGCGCAATCCTTTAGATGCAGGCGTGCCGATACTGCCGGTGAATGTGCTGCTACTGTCTGTTGGATTGAAAGAAAGATTGTAAGGATATTGCGGATCATCAACCGACCATTTGCCATTGCTGTTTACCACGAATGGGATATTATTGCTTTGCAACGTGTACGTATTATCATTTGCCAGTGTAAGGCGAAAACCAGAAGAGTCTATATACTCGGTAATGTCAACTGTATTGCGTGTCACCATTACAATTTTCCAGGTACCATTCAGGTCTTTTTGTGGTTCTACCAGTACATCTTTTGTTGTTTTGCACGATGTAAAAAAGATAATGCTGAATAGCAACAGGAGCAGATATTGTACAGCCGCTTTCATAAGCTTTTATTTATCGGAAAAGATTTGATTAATAACCAGGGTTTTGCACTAAGTCAGTTGATTTTGCGGTCTCACTTTGCGGAATGGGCCACAGATACATTGCCGGTCTGAAACTGTGTTTACGCACGTCCACAACCATGTAAGTATAAGTACCGTCCGCATTCCTTTTTACACGCATGCCGGTCATCATTTGTGTATCGGTTTGCTCTGCAATTTTCCAGCGGCGCACATCCCAAAAACGCTGCGTTTCAAAAGCAAACTCTACTCTTCTTTCATGCTGAATTACGTTGCGCATTGCATCCTGTGACAAGCCGGTTGGCAACTGATAGGGATTCAATCCGGCACGCTGGCGAATAGCTTCTACCGCTTCATATACTTCCTGCGTTGGTCCGCCCCATTCATTCATTGCTTCGGCATACATCAATAGAATATCTGCAAAGCGCATTAAGGGTAAACAACGTGGCGAATCATGAAAAAAATAATTAGGCACCACATCATCACTGCACATCTTATTACCATAATAACCGGTTGGCGTGCCCACCCCAAAGCCATCACCATTTGGCTCGCCATCATAGGTATAAACCGGCGATAAATCGCCATAGGCCACATAAATACTGGATAAATTATGCGTAACGGTATAATTCAGGCGCGGATCTCTGTTGGCGTATGGATTTGCAGGATCATAACCAGATTCGGGATCGCTGATGGCTTTACCATTACCCATTTCAAAAGCATCTACCAGATTCTGATACGGAAAAGAACCACTCGTTGTGCTGCCACCACGGGATGGCGGACGCCACAGATTTTCCAGGTCTTTATTATTAGGATTCATGCGGGCTAAAATGTATTCTTCGTTTTTGCGTAGCTGAAATAATTCGTAAAAACCATAGCCCGGCTTAGACGCATTTTGATGTAAACTATAAGCACCCAAATCCATTACCGCCCTGGCGGCATCGGCTGCGAGCTTCCAGCGATTGGCATTGTAAACAGGATAACCGACAATCGCTTTTAAGGATGCGTCTTCTGTATTACCACCGCCGTTAAACAGCGGGCTGGCAGCATACAACAATACACGGGCTTTTAATGCCAGGCAGGCACCTTTGGTGATTCTGCCATAATCCAAACCGCTGTAACTGGTAGGTAACAGTGCTGCCGCTGCATCGCATTGCGCAGTGATATAATTGACGCATTCTTCATACGTATTTCTTACTGTACTTATCTTATCTTTTGTGGTATAAATAGTATCACCAACCAATGGAATACCACCATAATGTTTTAATAAAATATCGTAATACCATGCACGTAAAAAAAGGGCTTCTCCCTGTGTTCTTTTACGCAATAAATCGTTGAAAGGAATGGTTGGTAAATGATGTAAAAACTGGTTAACCGCCCGTATTTGTGTGTAAGATGTACTCCATGCATCAGTAGCAATACTATAAGCACTTACAGCACCTGTTGCAAACTGGTTGTAAGTAGTAATACTGGCAGACAACGGACCTTCTGCTTCATCGGAGCAGGCATCTAAACCGGCTGCGCCATTGAAACGGGATAAATCGGAACTAAAACCAATACCAGAATAGATATTAGCTAAGAAATCCATTGACCGTGCACTATCACTAAACACAGTCTCTTCATTAAGATCTGTAGTAGTAGTCTGATCAAGAAAGTTTTCCTTTGTGCATGCAGCAAAAAAGCAGGCAATAATGGCAGCACTAAAGAATACTTTTTTCATATAACAGCAGTTTATAAAATGGTTTGATATTCGTGTATGTATCAGTAGCCGGTACTACAGGTTGTCACTAAGAGGAGATACAACCCCTATTAATTTTTATAAATTATTTTGATAAAGAGAATGGCTTGTCTTCATCCCCGATACCTCTTTCTTTATTTGGTGTGTTACTCATTTCAAAATGCAGTGTGCCGCCACTAGTTATATCAGCATGTGTAATATAGTTGTGAGTGTACTCTTTTCCATTTAGTGAAGCAGATTGAATATACACATTGCTTTTGCTGTTGTGAGTCGCTTCGATGATGAACTTATTGCCATTCTCTAATGTGAGCGTTATTTTATTAAACACCGGACTACCTATTGCGTACTGATCGGTACCGGGGCAAACACTATAAAAGCCCATTGCACTCAACACATACCAGCTCGATGTTTGTCCCTGGTCATCATCGCCGGGCAAACCGTTCGGTGTAGCGTTGTAAATTTTATCCATTACTTCGCGAATATGCTGCTGTGTTTTCCATGGCTGACGGCAATAATCATACAGATAAATCATGTGCTGGATGGGTTGGTTGCCATGTGCATACTGCCCCATATTAATGAGCTGCATTTCTTTCATCTCATGAATCATACTGCCATAGTAGCCAACATTTACGGTATTAGGCTCAGTCCAAACAGCATCTAATTTTTGGGAGAATTTTTCTTCACCACCCATCAGTTTCATCAGCCCTTCTATATCGTGAAAAACCGACCATTGCCAATGCCATGCATTGCCTTCGGTGTAAGGCCCGCCCCATTTATAGGGGTCAAAATCTGCTGTCCATTTCCCATCTTCGCCACGACCACGCATAAAGCCGGTTACACTATCATACACATTTTTATAATTGTATAGCTGCCTGCTAAAAACTTCTTTATAAAAAGAGTTGTTGGTAAGGTCTGCCAGGTGATAGCCACACCAGTCGTCATACGCATATTCCAAGGTTTGCGAAGTAGAGCCGGAGCTTTGCGGAAAAGCCACATAACCCAGCGAATAATAGTCTTTCCAGCCGGCGCGACCATTAGCGCCACCCCACGGACCTTTGTTGGTGGCTTCATGTAAATAAGCCTTCAACGCACTATCCGGACTAAACGTTCTGATGCCTTTTACCCAGGCATCGGTTAATATGGAGATCGCATGATTGCCCAGCATACCGCCTGTTTCGCGTGGGAAAGACCAGGAAGGCAACCAGCCGCATTGTTGTTGTGCAGCAAGCAGGGCTTGCATATAACGACCCTGCATGGTAGGATATAAGATATTATGAAGTGGAAGTTCACCACGGAAAGTATCCCAAAAGCCATTGTCAGTGTACATATAACCCTCATGCACTTTACTGTCGTAAGGACTGCGGTAATAAGGCTTGCCGCTTTTATCTATTTCATAAAACATTCTGGAAAAAAGCGAGGCTCTGAAGAGGCAAGAATAAAAAGTAGCTTTTTCTTCTTCCGTGCCGCCTTCTACTAAAATTTTGTTCAATACGTCATTCCATATTGTGTAAGCAGCAGCTTTGGTTTCATCCAGCGTTTTGTATTTACCCAACTCATTATCCAAAGCAGTTTGCGCTTGTTCGGGACTGATGTAAGAGGAAGTAACTTTTGCCTGAACAATACTGCCGGGCTTGAATTGAATATAAGCGCCAATGCCTTTTCCCTCATCTTGCTGATTATTGGCAGTGGTGGCGTTGTTTACATTTTCCCAGGTGCCATAAGCAACAATAGGCTGATCGAATTGTACAACAAAATAGCTTTTCAAACTGCTGTCCACAAAGTAGCCATTATATACCCAGCCCACAATCTTTCTTTCTTCCGGGATGATTTTTACACTACTCATTTTGGTATAGCCATCCAAAACAACATAAGCATTCTGTTTCTTAGGAAAAGAGAATCGCAGGTGTGCACTGCGCTCTGTAGGTGCTATTTCGGTGGTAATGCCATTATTAAATTTTACGCTATAATAATTGGGTTTCGCAATCTCGTTTTGATGACTGAATCTGGCTGATCTTTCTACATCACTCACTACCAGTTTACCAGTTACCGGCATTAGGGAAAAAACATTGTAATCATTTGTCCAGGAACTGCATTGATGTACCTGCTGAAAGCCGCGAATGGAATCCAAGAAATACTGGTACTTCCAGCCATCGCCATTCCTGCCGGTTTGTGCACTCCAGGTATTCATACCAAAAGGAAGCGCAACTGTTGGATAGGTATTGCCCCAGCTTAACTCAAACTTAGAGTTGGTACCTTGTAAGGTGTTTACATACTTTACCAGATTGGGTTGCTGAGCGTATATAAGCGCTGTGTTGATAATTAAACAGACAAGAAGAAGGCTGTATTTGACTTGATATTTCATGATGTAAATATGGCAATGATGAGTAAAAGGAAGCGGCGGCTAAGTAGGCAAAAAATGAGTTTGCAACTGATTATATTTCATTGTTACAGCACATTATCCCGAAGCACTTTTAATGCTTTGGATATATGCTTTTCAACGGTGCTGACGGAGATTCCCAAATTGCCCGAAATATCCTTATAAGAGTAGTCATATTCCCGGCTCATCATAAATACCTGGCGGCATTTATACGGCAGGGAAGCAATGGTAGAATCTACTCTCTTTTTACATTCCGAATATTCCAGATTAGATGCAAAATCGTTTTTGCAATTGGGGCTAAAAAAAAGAAACCGCTTATGCCTTTCCCGTACCATTTTGTTGCGCAGTTCATTTTGCACCTTGTATTTTAACGCCGTATGGAGATAAGCTTTTAAAGAAACGGTGAATTCGAGCACTTCGGTTTTGGTATATAAGCTTAAGAAAATATCATGCACCAGATCTTCAGCACTCTCGCGTGATTGCAGTTTTTTGTAAGCATTATCTATCAGGGCAGGTTTGCATCGGTAATAAATTTCATCAAAAGCTTTTTGGTCATTTTTTTGCTTGGCAAGCTTCAGCAATTCTTCTTCGGTATAATGAGAATAGCTGGACATCGTTTCGGGCATATATCAATCGTTTTATGTGCTAAAAGTAGTTGAAAAATCGTTTTTGCAAAAAAATTATAAGAAAAAACTAAAAAAATGATTGAATCAATTTACGCCCCAGCTTTTGTTGGGTTGATCTCCCATTGTTAATTCCAGGGTGCCGCCGGCAGCAATATCGTTATAGTCTATATAGCAATACGGATAAGGCTTTCCGTTTAATGTTGCACCTTGTATATAGATATTCCGGGGCGAATTATTTTTAGCAATCACCGTAAATGTATTTTGTTGTTTATCCTTTACCACTTTCAATTTGGATGCAGCAAATAAAGGACTGGTAATTTCATAACGTGTACTGCCGGGGCACACCGGATGCAAACCAACAGAGGCAAGTACATACCACGCAGACATTTGCCCTACATCTTCATTGCCCACCAACCCTTCTACTGAATTATGATAAGCACTGTCGCAAATGATACGTGTCCACTTTTGCGTAAGCCAGGGAGCGCCCAAACGATTGAATAAAAACGGTACATGGTGCACCGGCTCATTGGCATGGTTGTAATACGCATTCCAGCTAAAGGACCTGGGTGTTTTATCAAAGAAAGATTCTAAATCTGCAATTACTTTTTCTTTACCGCCCATCAGTTGCACCATGCCATCCACATCATGTGGCACAAACCAACCTTGCTGATAAGGATTGGTTTCAAACGTGCCATACCAGTCTGCCAGCCTGCCTTCCTGGGGCCACGGTTCCCAACTGCCATCTGCTTTGCGCGGACGAAACCAGTGATGTGTAGAGTCCCAGATATTTTTATAATCTTTACTACGTGCTTCATATTTTTTGGCATCTTCTTTTTTTCCTAAGGCATCTGCCATTTGTGATAAGCACCAGTCGTCAAATGCATATTCCAATGTTTTCGCGATGGAAACATCGGTGGTATAACCTAAGGTGCCGTTACCAAACTTTTCATTGGTATTCACAGCATATTGATATGCTTTGTTAACATCATAATCCCGAATGCCTTTCATATAAGCATCTGCCAATACCACTACAGCAGGATTACCCAACATGCAACCGCTGTATGCATTCAGCAATTCCCATCTTTCAAGGTAATGATTGCCACTTTCATCTGCCAGTGTTACAAGCGAATTAATCATGTCATTTACCAATGCAGGATTAATGATTGTTTGCAGTGGAAACTGGCTGCGAAACACATCCCAGCCGCTAAAAATAGTACGCTTTTGAAAGCCCGTTGCCTGATGTATTTTTTTATCACCTCCGGTATAATTACCATCAACATCGGTTACTACACGCGGGTCAATCATGGTATGATATAGGGCGGTATAAAATACGGTATCCTGCCCGGGTGTAGCACCTGCAATTTGTATTTTATTTAATGCGCTATTCCATAAAGCAACAGCATGGTTATGGACCTGTTCAAAGTTCCAGTCTTTAATTTCAGCTTCTAAATTCTTTTTAGCACCGTTTATACTTACAAAAGAAATCCCGGCTTTCATCAATACCTGCTCGCCCTTTTTTGTTCCAAACTCGGTATAGAAGCCTAAGTGTTTCCCTTCTTTTTCCTTTACATTTTTTAATACCTGCGCGTTGGCTGTCCACTGCTGATAATAAGCACTTTCTACAGCTTCCAGTTTGCGGCTGGCAGTGGCGGGTATATCGGCACTCCAGACACCTGTATTTACGAAAGGCTTACTGAACTGTACATAGAAATAAACGGTATAGTCTGCATGGCCATCACCATTGCCCCAGCCGCCCCCATCAGGCGTACATCTCATCCAGCCTTCAATGGTATGGTTATCTACCACTTTTACATATTGCGATGTGGAGGTACCGCCCACTCTCCTGGCTAAATCTATTTGTACGCGTGATTGGTCATTTTGTGGAAAAGTAAAACGTAACATACCACTGTGTGGCGCTGCTGTCATTTCTGCTTTAATGTTATAATCTGTAAGATTCACGGAATAATAACCGGCAGATGCTTTTTCGCTGTTTTTATCATACCGTGAACGATAGCCGGTGCGCGGTGCGTCGTTTAACTTACCGGAAGAAGTTTTTAATGCGCCGGTGGTGGGCATCACTAAAAAATTACCTAAATCTCCATACCAACCAATGCCACTCATTTGTGTAAAAGCGAAACCTTCAATGCTTGTGTGCTCATAACTATAGCCGGAGCCGTTGTCGCCGCCGGTAATCGTATTCGGGCTTACCTGCACCATTCCATAAGGCGTAGTAGCACCCGGAAATGTTTTGCCTAAGCCGTGATAAATGCCGGCTTTACCAGCACTGGTGCTGGCACCGATGAACGGATTAACATAATTAGCTAAAGAACCCGTCTGTGCTACACCATTATCTTTTATAATGAATAACAAGCAGGCAAAAGCCACCCATTTACAGCATTGCTTTTGAATTTTCCGCTTTTCAACCCGGTTAATTTTAGCAATCATTAACCACACTTTTAAAATCATAATATCCTTTTATTCGCAATTTATTGTATCGCTACTTTCAGTTGAATATCCAGTTCCTTCCCTTTTAACTGAAGACTATATAAGCCATGAGCAAGGTTTTGATTAATATGTAACACATACTGGCTGCTATGCGCCGTTACCGGGATGATTTCCTGATGAACAACCGTCCCTTTCATATCCGTAAGAACAGCCGTTATATTATCCTTTACCTTGCTGTTGATAATAACATTCACAGCGCCATGTGTTGGATTGGGAAAAATGGTAGCCACAGCAGCGGACTGCACTGTAACCAGCTTGACCGGTGATAAGGCTGAGTTGCCCGTAATATCAACCCTTTTCAAACGATAATAATTTTTGCCATCAAAAGGCTTGTTATCAAACAACTCATAGTTTGCTGCGCTGGCTCTGTCCTTTGCGCTTACTACTGCAATGGTTGTCCAGTCTTTTCTGCCGTCTGCACTTCTTTCAATTTCAAACCGATTGGTATTTACTACGGTTTCCCATTTCCATTGCAGCAGTGCCCTCTTTCCTTTATGATTTGCCGTAAATTCCAGTTTATCAACAGGTGCTACATTGTTATTGAAGGGTGATAAACTCTTTAAATCTGCTTTCAAATACGAAGGCCAATAAACTGTTTTATCATCCAGCATTTGCCCAATGTTGCCGATATTGGAATAAGAGAAGGTATAAACGCCATTATTTGCTGTTTCTTCGTGCAGCAAACCAAAATAAGAAAGAATATCCTGCTGTCCTTCTATTTGTCCAACAATGCTTCTGCCCACCCAGGGACCAACCGGACTTTCGGCATACAACACTTCAATTTTATCGCTTAGCGGATTTAAGAATAAGGACATATAGTTGTGATAACCCAGCCTTGCTACGCTATATAACTGAACATCTGCAATTTCTTTGCTATTAGCAGGATCGTTGCTCCAGCCATCGTTCGTTAAAAACTGCCAGGGCGTTGTAGCAGATAATTGACCGGTAGGAAAGCGTGCTACCACCGCATGATTTTCGGTACTGGTTATCTGGCGGCTTCCGTAAGCATAGGTATAACCATCATCCCCTTTGCACAGTGCGATGTAATTGGTGGTGACAGAGTCTAACCAGGGCATCCATTTAATGCTTTGCAGTTTAAGATCAGGCAATGAAAAAACGCCCACTGCCTGGCGATGTCCGTCGGTTAAAGGATCATTTTCGTGCCATTGGATAACTTCCGGCAATAACACTTTCAGCGAATCATTTTCAACCGTCATATCGCGGGGCCAGAAGAAATTATCATGACCTCTTTTATCAGGCGGTATCATCAATGCCTGTGGCTGGTCAAGAGTGCCGCCAATAATGGTATGCAGTGCTCCATTTGGTCTTGGTTTGCTTTGCGTTACAAATGTATTGCGCAGCAACTGGTGTGTGCTCATAGAATTGGTAGTAGTATCGTTGTAACCATACCAGCCATCAGAGAACGTCCAAACGGTTCTGCCATCGGGCAACTGCTCCGAGTTTTCCCCATCGGCAGATAACCAGCTATATTCACTTTCAGGACGGTTATTCTGCCACATATAGTTCATGGACACATCTACTTCTTCATTATTTTCATCGAGTATCTCCACTTTATCAATGACATACGAGGTAGCTGTCTGAAACAAAAAATGTAAGGCTGCTTTGGAATCAGCGGCTTTAAATGCAAATGTGTATTCCTGCCAGCCGGTGTACAATTTAAAACTGTATGGCAGCGTTTTTTTCCCCTTCAAAGCCAGTTGCAACTTAGCCGAATTTTTAGTTGCATACGCCCAGAAGCGCACCATGTAGGTATGTCCTACATTCAACGGAATCGCTTTGTGGGTAAGTCTTACAGCAGTAGCAGTACCCGTTTGGGTTACGTTTACAATCAATGAATGGATACCATCCTTATGGATGCTGTCGGCCAGGGATGTTGTAGCCGCTGCAGGGGATAACACTTTAAAAGTCCAGTCCTTTGCATGCTCTTCGAAGCTGCCGTTGGTTAGCAGTTTAGGCTGGGTTTTGACGGTAGCTGTTGTTTTTAGTGCGGGCAAAGCCACCGGGTAATCGTTGCCGGGAATACGAAAATAATAGGTTGTATTCGGCTCAATATTATCAGTTGGCTGCAGGCTATATTCAAACTCCGTAGTGGTTGCATCCGTCATCGATACATCCAGTTCATTCGTTTTCACAAACAGTTTCCCCTGAATAAAGGTGTTGGATGAGCCTGATAGTTGTTGCGTAGTAGGTGACTGGTCGGTCACCTTTGCATTGGTATTGCTAAACCTGAATGCATTATTGCCCTCGAAGTTGGTAATATACCGCCAGGGCCCATCCGGTGCAGAAGCATATTGCAGGTTACTATTTATACCTTTTGTATTGCCGGTATTATTATTTACCTGGATGCGCAGCCGTATGATGTTATCAATAGAATTAATACGGATACTTTGATTCTGGTCTGCCCGCCAGGTGGCTGTTGTTTCGGAGCCGTTATTATTACGCCAGCGCCAGTTGCCCTGACTGGTGTAGGCAAAAGATTGCATGCAGGTAATAACAAAAAGCAGAAGCAGTACAAATCTTTTCATAGAATGCCTGGTGGTTAATAGTTAGTAATTGATTGCCTTATATGTAAGTTCTCAAACATTAATTATTTGACTATATGGAAATTATCCCAGCAATGCTCCCGAACATCTTAAGTTTGTTTTCTGCACACCACTTCAATGATTAAAATAAGCATAGCTGTTTTTAATAGGTATTTGCCCTAATGCTTTTAAACCAATTAACATGTCACTTATTAAACATATCACCGCTACTGAAATGAATAATTTTTAATAAGCAGTATGCTCGTGTTATTTAAAACAATATTTATTAAATGCGAATAGAGGTAAATGCAGTATATCTGCACATATTAATTGGAGTTATCTGAATTAAATATGATGAAAAGAAATTTTGTCCTGTTGCTGCTGCTCACAGGCTTATCAGCCATTGCACAAAAGGCACCTGCGCCATTTAAGAATGGCGACCGTGTTGTATTTGCCGGCAACAGCATTACTGAAGCCGGATTTTATCCCAACTATGTATGGCTGTATTACATCACGCATTTTCCCGACCGCAAAATGGAAGTGATGAATGGCGGCATTGGCGGCGATGTGGCTAAGCAAATTTATACCCGCTTAGAGGGCGATTTGCTGGCAAAAAAGCCAGATGTATTGGTAGTTTCATTTGGTATGAATGACAGCAAGTATTTTGAATATGGCATGCACAAAGACAAAGTGGATAGCGTGCGAAAAGCAGCCGTGGATACTTCTTACAACAGCTTTAAAATGATAGAACAAAAGCTGAATGCATTGCCCGATATCCGGAAGATTATGATGACTTCCTCGCCATACGATGAAACCGTAAAAAATGAGAAAAATTATTTTCCGGGCAAATGGAAAACAATGGAAGAGATTGTTGCTTTCCAGAAAGCAGCGGCTATAAAAGATGGCTGGGCGTATGTGGATTTGTTCTATCCAATGACAGCCATGGAACAGCAAAAACAAAAAGAAGATTCTACATTTACTCTTACCGGGCCAGACAGAATTCACCCGGGTAATGCCGGGCATTTTGTGATGGCTTATCTGTTTTTGAAAGCACAGGGGTTGAATAATCAGCCCATTGCAGATGTGCGTATTGATGCCGCCAAAAACAAAGTATTGCAATCCGGCAATTGTACCATATCTAATGTATCTACGGCAAACAATGCTATTTCATTTACATACCTCGCAAAATCACTTCCGTTTCCTATTGATACGGTAGCCAGAGTATGGGGCAATTCGCAAAAACAAAGCGATGCATTGGATGTTATTCCTTTCATCAAAGAATTTGATCAGGAAATGCTTACCGTAAAAGGGTTGAAAGGCAATCACTATAGCATTAGCATAGATGGCAAAGCAATATCACAATGTACTGCGCAGCAGTTGAACGATGGAATTAACCTTGCCATACTCCCCAATACACCGCAATACCAGCAGGCAAAAGCCATCATGGATTTACAATTAAAAAGAAAAGAGCTGGAAGATAAAATGCGCGCTTACTATTGGATTAATTATGATTATCTCAATGGTAAAGGCATGCTCTTTAATGATAGCCAGGCATCATTAGATTCTGTAATGAGTGCTGCTAAAAAAGACTTTTTTGTAGCCAGTAAAAAAGATGTTTATGCAGAAGTAAGATCCCCGGAAACAAGAGAAAAGATTCAGGAGCAAATGAATGAGATGCGCGATGAAATGTACAAAATGGCACAGCCAACTGCACACCTTATTTCAATAAAGCAAATTGATTAACCACAAGCGTACATCATATTGTCTAATGGTTATTCACTATTGAGTTCAGAATAAACAAGCAATTGAAGGAAGGGGCAGTCTTGCCCCTTTATTACATTTACCTAAAGCTGAAAAGATAATGAAATTGAAAACTTTGAAACTCAACTTTTATATTATTATAGCGCTAATCTTTTGTTTTAAAAATATAACTGCAACAGCACAATCCACCTGGTTTGCAGATGGCTTTCATGGCGGTATTTACGGGCATTATCCATTATGGGTTACGCAGTTTATGGCAGACACATTGAACAAATACCCAAATTGGAAGATTAACCTGGAGATAGAGCCTGAAACCTGGGATACGGTACAGGTAAAGGACCCGCAGGGTTATGAAGCTTTTAAGAAAGTATTCGAAAATCAATCGGTTGATGGCAGGATAGAATACACTAATCCTTCTTATGCGCAAAGCTATTTGTTTCCAATAAGCGGCGAAAGCATTATTCGCCAGTTTCAATACGGCATGCAAAAGCTGAAACAACATTTTCCCACTGCTGTTTTTACCACTTATTCATCCGAAGAGCCTTGCTTCACAAGCGCGCTACCCCAAATTTTGAAATCATTTGGTTTTAAAAATGCAGTATTAAAAAATCCGAATACCTGCTGGGGCGGTTATACCCGCGCGTATGGTGGTGAAACAGTTAATTGGGTTGGTCCGGATGGCACCACTATAACCACTGTGCCGCGCTATGCCAGTGAAGCGCTGGAGCCCCATTCTACCTGGCAAACGACCGCTTGGAACAACTCCAAGCAGTATATTAATGCAGCACTGCAACAAGGCATTCAACATCCCATTGGCATGTGCCTGCAGGATGCCGGGTGGCGCAATGGCAGATGGCTGGGCGATGCGCAACAAAAGGGAACTGCATACACCACATGGCGCAACTATTTCACCAACATTGCGAATAAAAACACTGGTGACAACTGGCGCTTATCGCAGGAAGATGTACAGGTAAGTCTGGTTTGGGGATCGCAGGTATTGCAACGCATTGCACAACAGGTACGAGCATCGGAGCATAAAATTATTTCGGCAGAAAAGATGGCTTCACTTGCAAAACTGTATGCAGATAAAGTTTACCCGAAAGATAGTCTTGATGCAGCCTGGCGCACACTCTTGTTGTCGCAGCACCACGACTGCTGGATCGTGCCGTATAATGGTAAACCCGGGCAAACATGGGCAGACCATGTGAAACAATGGACCGAATATACTAATAGCAAAAGCGCTGATATTATACAACAGTCAGCCAAGGTATTAACCACTAAACAATCTCAGCAATCTGCTTCAATAGCAGTGTATAACACAATGGGCTTCGACAGGGAGGAAGTAGTAAGTGTTCCCGTAACCACGGTACTCAATAAAAAGTTTAAGGGACAAGTTGTAACAGGTAACAATGGTACAAAGCAACGCTTGCTCAAAGTAAAAGTTCCGGCTATGGGTTATGCAGTTTATAATCCTGCTGCTATTCAAAACAATATAAAAAACAGAGTAAAAGCGCAGCAATTAAAAGATGGTACTTACCGGTTAGAAACTGATTTGTATAAAATTGTTGTTGACCCGGCGAAAGGCGGTGCTATTACCAGCCTGATTGCAAAGCAGTTGGGCAACAAAGAGTTTGTAGATACTACCAGCCAGGGCTTTAATACATTAAGAGGCAATTTTTATAAAGGCGGTGGTTTACTTTCGAGTGTGAACAATAAAGTGGCGGTTTCTGTTGTTGAAAATGGTCCTTTACGTGTTACACTACAGGTAAAAGGAACACTTGCTTCCCATCAATACATCCAAACAATTCAATTAACACAAGGGGAATCCATCATCGATTGCCAATTGCATATTGATTACGACAGCAATCTTCGTGTTGGGGAAAATTACAGGCAGGATTCGGGCTATGAAGCAACTGATTTGCATAAAGCTTTTTATAATGATACGAGCAAGCTGATAGCCCTTTTTCCACTTGCCTTGCAGCATCAAAAAGTATATAAAGATGCACCTTTTGATGTAACGGAAAGTAAGCTGAACAATACCTTCTTCAACCGCTGGGACAGTATTAAAAATAATATCATTTTAAACTGGGTGGATGTAACGGATGAAGCCGGCAAATACGGCTTTACCTTACTCACCGATCATACCACGAGCTATATACATGGGGCTGATTTTCCATTGGGTTTAACGGTGCAATATGCCGGCGTAGGGCTTTGGGGAAGAAATTATACAACCGATAGCGCCACCAACATGCATTATGCATTCATACCTCATACCGGCACATGGAATAAAGCAGCTATAAATAGGCTGGCTGAGCAATGGAATACGCCCTTATTCGCAACACTTACCAATGAACCAGCCGGCACTCACCAATCGTTTGTTGATGCCGGTACAGCCGGCTGGCAAATCACGTCAATGACTTACGAAAACAATGATTTGCTGGTAAGATTATATAATGCCCAAGGTGACAACAAGGCTCACGATATCAGCTTTGACTGTAAGGCTGATAAGGCAGAATTGGTTGAATTGAATGGCGATGTAAAAGAGCAGCTACAACAAATATTTGCTTCGGGTAAAACAAACGTCCGGCTCGCCATTCCGCTTTTCGGCATCAGAACAATAAGACTCGTGAATGCGAAGCATTAACATACATAAACATGCTCATATTAAATACAGTGTTAGATAAGTTTCATTATTTTATTATCAAGTATACACATTGAAGATTTTGAAAGTATGGCTGCTTACGGCAGTTGTTGTTTGTTACTTTTTGCTTGATTAAAAAGAACCAAAAAATTAAGGACGGCATGATCGCTCCGCGCATCCGTCCTTGCCTTCGCACCACCTACTCTAAGATGGATTTTTATTTTGGATGAACGGCTTGGCTGACAAGTGTTGGCGAGAACTACAATATTTCTTTCCAACTAAACTCAAGATAGTCTATGTAACAATGTACTAAATAGATAAACAACATTATTTTACAAAGGTAAATACGGGATGATAAAGAGCTCCACAGGAGCGTTATGTTAGTAGCATCAATTTATGATAAATACAAACCGAAGCTCCATAGGAGCAATGCGTACAATAATTTCCTCCAACGTATTGCTCCTATGGAGCTTAATTAATAACACCGCATTAAAATCTCGGACTAACAAACCCAATGATACCTACGCCCGATTTTACTGCTTGTTCTTCACTGCAGGATGAAAATAATTATTGAAGAACAGTATTTGATAAGGAATAGAATTCGCCCAATACTCCCACGTATGTCCGCCAGGACGCGTAGTGAAATCGTGCGGAATATTCCGTTCTAACAATTTCTCATGCAATGCTTTGTTTACGCCATAAAAAAAGTCTTCGGTGCCGCAGTCAAAAGTGATAGCCAAAGAACCGGGCGTCAGTAAATAAACCAGGTTAATATCTGTATTTTTTTCCCAGTTTTCGGGATGATCTTTATAACTCCCCAACCGCTTGCTCAAGTCCCAGTTTAAAGGAAACGGACGAATATCCACACCGCCACTCATGCTGCCGGCCGCACCAAATACATCCTGGTGGCGAAAAGCAAGATAAAATGCACCGTGGCCGCCCATGCTTAAGCCGGTGATTGCCCTGCCTTTACGGTCTTTTTGAGTAGCATAATGTTCATCTATATAATTGACCAACTCTTTAGATACATACGTTTCATAACGCCAGGCAGAATCTACCGGGCTGTCATAATACCAACTCCCAAAGTTTCCGTCCGGACAAACAATAATCAGGTTATATTGGTCGGATAGGTTTTTAATTGCCGGAACTTTTGTTATCCAATCGGCATAGTTACCGCTGTACCCGTGCAATAAATAAACTACCGGATACATTGATTGTTTAGAATACTTATCCGGCAATACAACCACCGCTTTGATATTTTTCTTCATAGCTGCACTATACGTTAATGCCGTATCTACAGTAGCGGCAAATGCTTGTGCAGTGCACAAAAGAGCTACCGTAATAATGGTTGTAAAACAGTATTTTCTCATAGTTTTCTTAAAAATACAAGTGTAAAAAATCATTCGCATAATTTTTATTTCGTACAGAATATTCATTTAAACCTACTAAATCCTGGCTATCTATGATTGTTAATTAAGGCAATTGTAAAACATCTTTTATTTAAACAATTCTCTTATCCGCTAGAGGTTTTGCCGGAGAAAAGTGATAAGTAGATAGAACTTCGGCTCATCGTTGTAAAAAACGTTGTACTGGCATTAATGATCATTTGAACAAACACTTAATCAGCAATGAAACCATTCAAATTTATTATAACAAACCCTCTAATAATCCGAACAATAATTTATAAGAAAAATTACGCCACTAAATAATAGCAAATGCAGGCAAATCATTTTCCTCTTAAGTAACTTTATTGATGAATAACCGCTATTTGCTCTGTATCAAAATAATAACAAAAATGCTGTGCAGTTTTGATATGTTTAAATTTCATTTTTAGCACACAAAAAATTAAATCTATAACATCTATTTTTATCAGTAAGGATTTTAAATGAAAGAGATTTCTATTAAAGATATAGCGAAGCTGGCTGGTGTAGCGCCCTCTACGGTTTCTCTTGTTTTAAATGATAAAGCCAAACAAGGGCGCATCAGTGATGCAGTTGCAGAAAAAATCAGAATTCTGGCGCGAGAAAATGGCTACAAGCCCAATCAGGTAGCCGTTAGCTTGCGAACCGGCAGTTCTAAAATTCTTGGATTGATTATCGAAGATATATCAAACGCATTCTTTGCCAGTATTGCAAAAGCAATAGAAGATGAAGCCGAAAAGTATGGCTACAGAGTGTTGTATTGCAGTACCGAAAACAATACGGTAAGAGGCAATGAGCTGGTTAACCTTCTTTTTCAAAGGCAGGTGGATGGTTATTTAATTAGCCCGACTGCAGGCATGGAAAATGGGATAAGTGACTTATTGAAGGCAAAACAACCTGTGGTTTTAATAGACCGTTATTTCCCTACGCTTCCGGCGCCTTATGTACTATCAGATAATATTGCCGGCGCTTCGGAAGCACTGGAATATTTTATTGCAAAAGGACACCGCAATATTGGTTTGATAACTTCTGATTTCCCGCTCATGCATCCGCAACAGCGCGAATCGGCTTACACACAAACATTGATCAAGCATAACATTCCGGTGAATCCTTCATTCATTTATAAAGTGCCTTATACGGCACTCCATCACGAAGCTACACAGTTGATAGCCGACTTTATAAAAAGCAATGCTGAGTTGGACGCTATCTTTTTTACCACCAACTATTTATGCATACATGGCTTAGGCAGCATCAATCAATTAGGTATGAAAATCCCGGATGACATAGCCGTTATTTGCTTTGATGATCATGATTTATTTAAACTATATAAACCTGCTATTACGGCTGTAAAGCAAAACGTACAGGAAATAGCCGAAACAGCCATGCAATTTCTAATGCACCAGATAACAGGAAACGGAGAAAAAATAGAAATGACTAAAGTAATAGCCACTGAGTTCATTATCAGAGATTCTGTTTAAGCATTACGTTTATCAATTATCAACATACAACCAACAACTTACGGGTTACCTGCAAATACATGAAATTACAATGGATTGATATTGCTATCGTTGTCACCTATCTTATTGGTACACTCCTCATCGGATGGTTATTACGTAAAAAGGCAAGCATCAGTAAAGAAAATTATTTGTTAGGGGGGAAGTCGCTTCCCTGGTACCTGTTAAGTTTGAGCAATGCTTCGGATATGTTTGATATTAGCGGCACCATGTGGATGGTAACGTTGTGTTTTGTGTATGGTGTGAAAAGTATCTGGATACCCTGGTTGTGGCCATCTTTCAACACCATATTCATGATGATGTTTTTAAGCAAGTGGCTACGCAGAAGCAATGCCACTACTGGTGCTGAATGGCTGGCAACGCGCTTTGGCACTTCGGGTAAAGGTGTAAAAGCATCACACCACATTGTGGTAGCTTTTGCCTTATTAAGCTGCTTTGGGTTTTTAGCGTACGGTTTTGTTGGTTTGGGAAAATTTGTAGAAATATTCATTCCCTGGCGTATCGTTCAGCCGTTTATTCCATTTACTGTTCAGCCGCTGTATGTGCCTCATTTCTATGGCACTGTATTTACTCTATTTGCTGCTTTTTATTCTGTATTGGGTGGCATGCATGGCATTGTTATCGGAGATGTAGTAAAGTACATTATTATGATTATTGCCTGTATAGCTATAGCTATTATAGCAATGCTGCATTTGCATGGAAATACACTGCCGGTACCAGATGGCTGGAGCAGTCCTTTCTTTGGCAAAAAGCTTCAGTTAGACTGGTCGTATATTATTCCGGATGTTAATAAAAAAATAAGGGAGGATGGATTTTCTTTTTTCAGCATCTTTTTTATGATGATGACTTTTAAAGGCATCATTGCTTCTTTAACCGGACCGACGCCCAACTATGATATGCAAAAAGTATTATCCACCCGCTCACCCAAAGAAGCCAGTAAAATGACCGGCTTTATGTCGCTCTTTTTATATCCTATCCGTTATGCAATGATTACGGGAGTCACCGTATTGGCTTTGCTATATTATCAACAACTAAATCTTGCTACACCCACAGGTACCGACTTTGAAAAAATTTTACCGGCAACCATCAACAATTTACTGCCGGTAGGCATTTTGGGGATAGTATTAACCAGTTTATTAGGTGCCTTTATGGGCACATTTTCAGGCACTCTGAATGCAGCACAGGCTTACATCATTAACGATATTTACCTTAAGTTTATTAACCCCGGGGCACCAACAAAAAAGGTCATTACCATGAACTATCTCATTGGTGCGCTGATTGTTGTAACCAGTATCTGCCTGGGCTTTTTTGTAAAAAACATAAACACTTCCTTGCAGTGGATTGCCAATGCATTGTATGGTGGTTATATAGCTGCTAATGTGCTAAAGTGGATCTGGTGGCGCTTTAATGCTAATGGTTTTTTTTGGGGCATGGCCAGTGGTATTGCAGCGGCATTGATTTTCCCTTATTGTAAAGAGTGGTTTCCTGGTGTATTCTTTCAGTTAGATTTATACAATTGGCCGCTGCTCTTTTTTATTTCGCTCATAGGTTGCATTGCAGGCACTTATACCGCGCCACCTGCAGAAATAAGCTTATTAAAATCCTTTTATACAACTGTTCGCCCCTGGGGATTCTGGCAGCCGGTTTACCAATTGGTCAAGATTGAAAACCCTTCTTATTCAAAGAATAAAGACTTTAAGCTGGATATGTTTAATGTAGTAATTGGCGTAATTGGTCAATGTTGTTTAGCATTACTCCCCATGTATCTTATATTATGGTCAAAACTGCCCTTGATATTAGTAGCGATTACACTCGTTATTATAACTTTAATACTAAAAAAAACCTGGTGGAACCGGTTGGAGAATTAATTTTAAAGGATAATAAAGTGAAGGGTAACCAAACAAGCTTCAGATTAAAAAATACTAACAATATTGTCGTTATACTTTTTAATGTACCTATCCACAATTAACCTCAAATCTTTACTACTCTAACAAAGGGAGAAAGGAAATGCGCTAATAAACAGGAGCAAAGAAATTACTAATATTAGCCAACAGCCGGTTACAGTTGGTAAGGGCATAATGGAAGCAGCGTGGAATGTCAGCAGGCACTGCTCAAACGTATCCGGAAGTTGGAGCAGGAGCGTGGCGTTTTACAAAAAGCCTTGACATTCTCAGCCGGGAAGATAAAGCCAAAGGTTTCTGTTTTATTTTATTGTGTTTTATGGTAATTAAAATTTCCTTCGGTTATTTGAGCCAGTCATTCAAGTCTTTTATTATAGCACTATTAATTTGATGTCCGGTGTTGTATTCATGATAGCTTAATTGAACATTTAATGTTTGTAAGTATGTCTTTGCTTCTCTTGCATAAGTGATGGGTAGGATATTGTCCTGTATGCCATGTGCCATAAATACTTTCAGTTGTTGAAGGTCCTCCTCTTTATTAATCAACGGTGTTATTTCATTAAGCAACCTGCCGCTTAATAAGATAATTCCCTCAACTTTTTGGGGATGTGTTAATCCGATACTGTAACTCATGATTGCGCCCTGACTAAAGCCACCCAAATAAACTTCATCCAGATTGTATTGCTTTTTTAGCTGACTGATGAAGGCAATTAAGACTTTTCTGCTAGATACTTCCTGCTCCGCATTAATGACAGGCTTACCGGTTGAAAAATCCACCTGGTACCATGCATATCTCCCTGCACCTAATGCAAACTGACCTTGAGGCGATATAATAAAATATTCATCAGGCAATTGGTCTGCAAGGCTAAATAAATCGTGCTCATTACTTCCAACGCCATGCAACAATACAATCGCTTTCTTAGTTGTTGTATTCGTCTTTGGTTCTCTAATGAGATATTGAAGAGAGGGCTCATTATTTTGTACGGAAGTTTCATCCTTAATCGTTGAATATATCATTGTAGTGTCCTTATCTGAGTTTATCATAAATAGTATCAGCAGAAATATCAGGTTGTTCAACAGCAATCGATTATCCAAGTTTTACGGAGGTCATGGTCAGTGAACCTGCAACAGTTTTATCATTGAAAAATGATGTAGCATCCTTATCACCTTTTAAACCTAGAGTGTACATTAACGGCAGGTAGTGTTCCGGGGTAGGAATGGCAAGCATTGCCTCTCTGCCCATGCTTTCATAATTTATCAAAGGTTTGTAATCGCCATTACTAATTAGCTGTTTAAACTTATCATTCATCTGTAAAGCCCAATCGTAACCGTATTGTTCTTCATTCAATCTGTTCCATGCTGCCATACGCAGATTGTGCACCATGTTGCCACTACCAATAATCAGTACTCCTTTCTTTCTTAATGAATACAATTCTTTTGCTAAGTCATAATGGTATTGCGGACCTTTGGTATAATCAATGCTTAACTGCAAAACAGGAATGTCTGCATCGGGATACATGTGCCTTACAATCGTCCATGTGCCGTGGTCTAAGCCCCAATCATGGTCTAACTCTACATGAGCCGAATGCAATAAATCTGCTGTCTTTTTTGCTAATAGCGGATAGCCCGGTGCAGGGTATTGCACTTCAAAAAGTTCTTTTGGAAAGCCGCCGAAATCATGAATGGTTTTTGGAAATTCCATTGCAGTAATCTTAGTACCTTTTGTAAACCAATGAGCGGATACAACCAATACTGCTTTCGGTGTTGGGATTTCCTTTGCCATCTGTGTCCATCTGCGGCTAAAAGCTGTATCTTCTATTCCATTCATTGGTGAACCATGACCAATAAACAGGACAGGCATAACCTGCTCCTGTTCTTTTAGGTCACCAGTAAAACTTCTGAATGCTGTTAACGCTGTCATACTTGCTGCTCCTGTTATGAATGTTTTTATAAATTGCTTTCTTTTCATGCCAAAGCCTGGTTAGTACTTGCCCGATTTTTTTCTACACTCTTGGTAGTGATTGCTGCATCTACACTTGCTCTGCCACCGCCTGCAATCAGAGCAATTATTGCCAGACCAAAAAGTAAGACGAAATACTCAAGACCTTCTCCCTGCCCTGCTTGCTCATACCAGTTCATAAAGAACCCATTGTTCAGGTGTGATGTTGCCACCACTCCTGTAAAGCTGCCAATTACACCTGTTGCTGCTAACCGGGTTGCAAAACCGAATATTAAGAATAACGCACCAAAGAACTCTATCAGAATAACCAGTAAGGCAATGATATAAGGTAATCCTGCACCGCCTGTTAAAAAACCCATTGTACCATCAAAGCCATAACCGCCAAACCATCCCAATAGCTTTTGAGCACCATGAGGAAACAGTACGATGCCTAATGCAAGACGTGCTATTAATGCTGTATTATTTTGCGGATTTGTTGCTAATAATTTTTTCATTCCTTTATTTATTTCGTGTGTTTATAAGTTGATTAATTATGTAAGATTTTCCAGCCTGCTAACCAATTGTAGTTATACTTCATACCTAAAGTAATAAGCAATAACTGCATATTCTCAAGTGTTCTGCTGAATGATAAGTCACCTGCCACGATCGGGTTGAAACCTGCCGTACTAACCAGTTCTGAAACCGTTTGTAATGCTTCTTCATCATTACCTGCAATAAAGGCATCTACTTGTTTGCCATCTATTACAGGGGTAGAAAAGTCGGCGGCAAAAGTTGTATTGAATGCTTTTACCACTTTTGAATTGGGAAGTAGTTTTTGCAATACTTCTGCGGCGCTTGTATCTGGTGCTGTTACCAATCCGTTGTACGTGCTGTTTAAAGGATTAGCAATAGAAATAACTATTTTTTGATTTGCCATTTCCTTAATCTTCTGTGCCACATCTTTCTCTGCCTCGTACGGAACGGCAACTATAATTACATCAGCTTCATAACTGGCATTAACAGAACAATCAATACTTTCTACATCGGCTGAAGGATTATCATTCTTAATGTCCTGAGCCAATGCTTCAACTTTATCCCGGTCATTGGCGCATAGCAGCAGCCTGTAATTACCCTTTGAAAGACTTTTTGAAATAGCTGAGCCCATGTTGCCTGTGGCTCCTATTATTGTTATTATTTGCTTTATTTTCATTTTGTTTGTTTTTATGATATGGCAAAGCTACGATGCAGGTGCACCCTGTTCCATTGCGTGCAAGCAAGAAAAAGCATTGATTTTAGTCAAGGCTTTATTCAGATGAAGTATGTTGCTTACTGTACTTACGCAGTATTTTTGCTGTCTTCTGTGGTGAAGTGCAAGCCGTTACAGCGCTTCAAAAAGGAATTTGACCTGAAATAAAGTTGTTGGTTTTTCTTACTTTTTGTTTAACTGCTTTTTGGACGAGTTATACACTGAAATACTTGTCCTGAAAAAACCTTAAAAGATTGAGCCTGATACATAACCTTTCGGTACGTAAGTACAGTTACTTATTAGATGAAATCCGCCGCCGAATGCGGCTTAATGTTTCTGGAGTAAGACCCATGTAAGAGGCTACCATGTGCTGTGGTACACGTTGCACAATATTCGGGTAAAGGGAAGTAAAATATGTATAACGTTCTTCTAAAGATGTACTAATAATGGAGGTTAATCTCCTCTGCATTGCCAAATACGCACCAGTGATATTTAACCGGGTAAATGTTTCATATTTGGGTAGTTTTAGCAACAACTCTTCGTGTGCTGATTTGCTGATTAGTGCCAGTTCAGCCTCTTCTATCGCGTCTATGTTGTAAGTAGCCGGCTCTCCGGTAAGAAAGCTATATAAGTCTGAAATGACCCAGCCTTCTAAGCCAAACTGAATAATGTGTTCGTTGCCACTGTCGTCAACAGAGTATTCCCGAAGCGCTCCCTTTTCAATAAAAGCAATTGTTTTACATACATCTCCTTCCTGCAGCAGGTACTGCTTTTTACGCAGTTTTTTTGGTAAGAGATAGTTCTTTATATATACTTCTTCTTCCTGCGTAAGGGGAACTTTCTTATTAAAATTCTGGAAGAATAATTCGTACATGACAGATGCTTTATTTTAAGGCTTATAATACAAATATCCATATAAAAACCGGTTACAAAGTTTGTGGTACATATACCCTTAATGTTCAACAGTTTTTCCAATTGCGATTTAGAACAAGTTATAAAAAGCCGAAAACTTAAAGGGGTAAGTAATGAAAATAACAGGTGCGCTGCCCTGGCTGGATGAAAGAACCAACACACCATTGAAAGCGACTGTAAGCTGCTGCAAACTGATGGGAAGCATTGCTTCGCTCCGTTTGCAATGATGTGGCGTAAGATTGCACTACGGCAGGTTTTGAACACTTATCGGTTGTAAGCAGGAGTATTTGAATGGGATCGCGCCTAACACATGGTTACTATGTAAAGCATTTAGCTACTATGTAAAGCATTTAGCTGCATAGGAAGTAAAGTAATTATATGGTTGATTATTTCATTTCATTGACAATGATTTTTTCTTTTCATTTATAAATTAGAGCAGGCTACTATTAGCAGTAAATCTGCAAGTTTATATCAATGGTTGTATAAAAGGCTATGGCTGCAGACTTGCTGTTGGCATCCGAAATGCACCATGTGTTGAGCAGTCCATAGCTATAATGTATGTTACTCTACTTTACTGGTGAAAAGCATGACTCTGTATTTCTTTTTTGCTCACTGGGGGAGCTAATGGATTTTCCGATGGTGCTCCATCATGTACTGCTGCTCAAAAATCCGTTAGCTCACACGGTGATACCCGCGGTGGCGCTTTGCTTTGATGGTCTGCCTTTACGCTTAGCAGCAGGTAGCTGCGGTGCATTGATCTGCTCACGGGTAACATCACCCTCTGTGCCGCTCACATATACTTTGTGGCTTAACATCACCGCCCGCATCCTTCTGAGCAGTTTTCTGGTGATGTGGATAATTGCTTTTTGTGACTTCATTCGTTTGGTCAGTTGTTTATAATAATTGAACATAGCCATGTCTCTGCGCAACAGTTGCCATGCACTTTCTATCAGGGCACTTCTGAGCGTTTTATGTCTTCTGGTGGAGATACCGGTATGCCTTTCAGTCTCTCCGCTGCTATGGCTGTCTGGGCACAGCCCTACAAAGCGGTTCAGGGCATCAAAAGACTTAAAGCGACAGACATCACCCACTTCTAACAGGAATAGCATGGCAGTAAGCGGACCTACTCCGGGGATGGTTCTGAGCAGTTCGCTCTTTTCTTTGTACTCTTCCGACCACATCAGCTCGCGAAGCTTAC
>NZ_SZQL01000008.1 GCF_005233845.1 Ilyomonas limi | reverse complement strand
GAGGAGCGAAAGGGAGACGTAAAACACAGCCTTGCCGATATCTCTAAAGCAAAGCAACTGATCGGCTATCAGCCCCAAATAAATATACAGGAAGGACTGAATTTAACTATTCCATGGTACGCGAATGCCCTTGTTGTAAATAGTGAACAACAAATGTGAAAATAGGTGTTGCCGGCGGATTAAAATACAAGGCAATCCTTCCAAGCTCAGCCTGTTATTTATTTGTATAAAAGATGAGTTGCTCATGATTTTATGTTTTCATTGGAAACGTATTCCATCATACAACTGTTAATACACGCATATTTTTAAATAAAGATATTCTTAAAACTACTGCTTTCCTTCTCATCCTGTTTATAAGTAAAACTTACAAAGTACATTTGATTTTTTACTTCATTCACGTATAAGTAAGTTTACATGATAAAGCTGGTTCAGGTATTTGTTTGTATAATAATGTTGCTTTGCACTGCTTTGATAAGCACTGCACAGGAAGTTAAACCTGTACAATTTAAATACGATCAAACAAGAAAAGATGATACAGTAATTCTTTCTATCAAAGCATTAATTAATCCGGATATAAAACTCTATTCTATACACAAGACTTCGGACGACGCCCCTTTTACAACTATCACTTTCGACAGCACGGCTACGAAATACGTAAAGGATTCTGTTGACGAAAAAGGAAAACTGCAAACCGCAACGGATACTACGTTTCATACACAGGTGAAATACTACAATGACTCTGTTGTTTGGCTGCAAAAAGTGACAGCAAAGCCATCAGATAGTTTGGTGTTGAAAGGTGCCATCAGCTATATGTATAAAAACGGCGATGAATATGTGCCAGCCGAAGAACCTTTTAAATTTTATATACAACCTCAACAAAACAATACAGTTGTATCTGCACCTGTAGAGGCAACCAATATCAGGCATTCTTTATGGTTAATCTTTTTCTCAGCATTCGGTAGCGGGCTGGTAGCGCTTTTTACACCTTGTATTTTCTCCATGATTCCGGTAACGGTGAGCTTCTTTACCAAGCGTAGCAAAACACGCGCTGAAGGTATCAAAAACGCTTTTATTTATTCGCTATCCATCATTGTCATTTTTACATTAGTTGGCTTTTTAGTATCACTCATTTTTGGCCCGGCTGCTTTAAATAACTTAGCTACCAACTGGATTGCCAATCTTGTATTTTTTGCACTATTTTTTGTGTTTGGTATCTCTTTTTTAGGTGCCTTTGAGATAACGCTGCCGGCGAGTTGGTCCACCCAGGCCGATACGAAAGCAGGCATGCACAATGTGGCAGGCATTTTCTTCATGGCACTTACATTAGTCATTGTTTCATTCTCCTGCACTGGCCCCGTGATTGGGCCTTTGCTGGTGCTGGCTTTTAATGGTAGCTTTTACGGACCGTTGATTGGCATGTTGGGATTCTCTATTGCATTGGCATTACCATTTGCATTATTTGCCCTCTTTCCGGGTATGCTCAATGTATTGGGTAGGTCGGGTGGCTGGCTCAATGCTGTAAAGGTTACGTTAGGTTTTATAGAGCTTGCCTTAGCGTTGAAATTTTTATCCAACGCTGATTTATCTAAGGGTTGGCGCCTGCTGGACAGAGAAGTATTTTTGAGTTTGTGGATTGTGATTTTTGCACTGTTAGGTTTGTACTTATTAGGCAAAATAAAACTGCATCACGATACAGAATTGCCGGTAAATGAATCGGGCTTGCCTTACCTGAGCATCCCGCGGCTGTTGTTTGCTATCACTGTTTTCACTTTTGTGGTCTATATGGTGCCGGGTTTGTGGGGCGCTCCGTTAAAAGCTATCAGCGCTTTTGTGCCGCCCATGGGTACGCAGGATTTTAATGCTTCCGTAGCTAATAATGCTAATGCGGTTAACTATTCCTCTGTGCCAAACAGCAATGCGCCGCACCCGGTGAAGTATGTAGATAAAATGAAAATATACGAGCCGGAAGTAGTAACGAAATATGGTATGCATGTGTACTACGATTACAAAGAAGCACTGGCGGCTTCAGTTGCAGTACATAAACCATTGATGCTTGATTTTACAGGCATTAATTGTGTAAACTGCCGCAAAATGGAAGGGCAGGTATGGAGTAATCCGGAAGTAATGAGAAGATTGAAAGAGGACTTTATAATTGTGTCTTTATACGTAGATGTACAGAATATAGACCTGCCACAAAGTGAACAATATTTCTCCAAAGCTTTGAACAAACAAGTAGAAACATTGGGCGACTTGAATACTGATAGGCAGGTAACTTATTTCAAAGCCAATACCCAACCGTTTTATTTCTTTCTGGATGGTGATGAAAAACGGTTGGTAGAAGATGGCTATGGATATGATGCTTCGGTAGAAAAGTTTATCCAATTGCTGGACAATGTGAAAGCAAAATACCAGCAAAGCAGTATGTAAAATTTTAGTAAAGCTATTCATGTTTTAATGTACGTAATGTGTGCTAAGTGTAACAATAATGGCGCGAGCAAATCGCGCCATTATTACAAAGTTCCTGCACTCACCCACCCGCCATTCACAAACATTATTTCCCCGGCGTAGTAGGTCGTACTTCTATCTTGCTGGGCAAGGTGCGTTGCGGTATGTTTAAAAGGTCGGCTACTATTTGCCCAATATCTTCCGGCTGTATTTTCCAGGCATCCTTTTCGCTGGGTATATGATTGTCAAAATGAGTAGCCACCGAGCCGGGCATGATGGTCGTAACTTTTATACCATATTGCCGGAGGTCGAGCATGACCGCTTGTGTAAAGCCAACCAGTCCAAATTTACTCGCATTGTACGCCGAGCCGTTTGCAAAAAAATTGGCGCCTGCTAAACTGGCAATGGTAATAATGTAACCTTTTGTTTGTTTGAGTGCTTCTATGCTTGCTTTTACACTATGAAATACACCTGTAAGATTGGTATTGATTGTGCTATTCCAGTTTTCTACGGTAAGGTCTTCAATAGAAGCAAAATGTCCGATGCCTGCGTTAGCAACCAATACATCTAATTTGCCAAAGTGATCTGTTACTGCTTTTACTGCATTCATCTCCGATTGTAAAGAACTCACATCCGATTCTAATGCCAATAATTTCGTGTCATCTTCACTTAGTGATTTTGCAGCTTCCTGTGCAGCTTGTAAATGGCGGCTTGTGATGGCTACTTTTGCACCATTATCCAATAATACTTTTGCTATTCCATATCCTATTCCCTTGCTGCCGCCCGTAATGTACACTACCTTGTCTTTAATCTGATCTGTCATAAATAATGGTTTTGATACTGTGGTTTTATTAATGTGATAAGTAGCTCACAAAAATTGTGCATGTCAGTTATAACTCATCAGCTTTTAATTTTTAATCTTAAAAAACAGTTACCATGTTATACTTACCGCTATTCCGGGAGAAGCATTTCTGCATTGCAACAGGCAGGTATTCGACAGCTCATCCCAGCTATAGAAAGCATCATTCATCACGTTACCATTGGCATCTTTTACCGTAACGTTTTGTGGTTTTGCAGGCAACAAAATACGCATTACATTATTCGTATTATCCGGACTTTTAGCGATGAATGTATAGCTGTGTGCATCTCTTTTCTCATCATACACCCGCGACGCTGCACATAATACCTGTGGTGTTTTTTTATCTTTTATTCTTTTTAAATCGTATAAGAAAGCTTGTTGCCCCGGCTGCACTATTTTTTGGTTTAATACAGGCAAAAACGGATCGAATAAATCTATAACAGGACCATTAATAGTTAAATGTTTATCACTTACACTTTCATCCATTACAGAAGCTATATCATAAGGTCCTCTTTCAAGATAGAAGTAATTTTTGGTTATAAGCTTCGTATGATTAGATGCTTCATAAGCATCTTTTATCAAGTTAAAAAAAGCACTATCAGCACCTGGAGTTAACACTAATTCTTTTGGATCTTTTCGTACAACATATACTGTTCCTTTGCCATAATGATATACAGAAGCGTGATCGTTTGGATTAATATTCATTTGTTCAAATAAATGCTCCGAAGGTGCGGCATAGTTCAGCCCGTTCGTATTCCACCATTCCTGTACTTTTTGAAACGGATCGTTATCTCTGCCATAATACAACAGCGTGCCGCCTTTCTTTACCCAGGCTGCTAATTGCTGGTGTACCTGTGGCGATTGCGGCTTCATGTTGGTATAACTCATCACCAGCACTTTCGTATTTTGCAAAGCAGCAGGGAAACCTAAGTTTTCCATGTGTACAATATCTGCGGGAATACCGCGCTTCTCTAAAGGCAATACCATTCCGTAAAAATTTGAAAGCTGTGGATCTTCATAACCTTCATGTGTAGGAAAGCGCTGAAACATCATTGAATTGCCTGCCAGCACACCAATACCTTTGCTGCCGTTGATGGTATTGGAAGATGCAGGCATAAAATTGAGCGCATTAATCATCACCTGCATTTGTGTAGCATAAGCAGGCGAAATGGGTTGTCTTTCATTACTATTTTCCAATTTGAATTTGCCCAGATAAATCCTGTTTGGCCAAGGCATCACTTCAAAATGGGAGACAGTAGGATACAATATTTCTGCTGTGAACGTAGCTTCGTAATTCCGTTTATAATCATCCCAGGTACGTGGCCAATCTTCTATCGGGTCGGTTAAAAAATACATGGTGCGACCGATGGGTGCCGTCATAGATAGCATAGAACCATATTCCAGAAATGCATTCTCAAATACCCTTTCCTTTTTTACACCATTATAAATTAATGGCTCTCGCGAAGTGCCGGTCCATACCTGTGCGATGTAACCATCCATGCCGGGCAATGCAGCAAGACTCGCTTCGGGGCTTACAATTTGCCAAGAAGAGTAGTTAAGCAACGAATGGGTTGGCACAAAACAACGAATGTTTTTGCCCTGGCTTTGTCCATATTCTTTAGCATACAGAAACACTTCTTTCAGTGCTTTAAAATACAGGTGGTATTTGAGTTTGGAGGATAAATAAGTTGCTTCCGGTGATTCGTGTTGCGGCATCCACGGAAAGCCGTAGTAGCTTTGCCATTCGCGTTTAAATGCTTCGCTGTAGCCGGCTCTCGCCCAAAACTCCGGCTCTTCCAGGTAAATGGTATTGATGCCTGCATCGATTACTTTCTTAATCAATGTTTTGAAGTAAGCAATATAACTATCTGTTGGCACTGTGTAAGGCACGTTTCTGCCATGACCAATGCTGTCACCCTTTCTATCCATTTGCCCTTCATCCAAATGCGATTTGCCATCCCATTGCCCCGAGAAATAATCCTGGTAATTGCCCCAGGCAATGCCGGTCATAAACTGCACATTGTAGCCGTGTTGTTTATATTGTTCTACACGATCATTAAATGTACTGTCGTAGCCATACACAATGGCTACATCGGAGCGTACATCATAAGCAGGGCTCCATGGTGCCGAAATTTGGAAAGCTGTTTTATCTGCAAGCTGATGATTGGATTGTGCGAAGCTGTGTGTAGCAAACAAGGCGAATAATAAGAATGGAATGTTTTTCACGTTGCAGTCTTTATTGAGGGGTTAAAAGTAAAGGATAATAAATAACTGATTGCAATGGCAAGAGAAGGTTTCCTATCTCGTTTAATTACCTTTTTTATCACCGGATAATTTATTTTTTAAATTATTTGGAAGTTTTGATAAAACTGTTACATTTGTATTCAACAAAGTTGAACAAGCGTAAACAAAGTTTAATAATGGATGAACTACTGACGGAGGAAAAAATAAATAGTCTGAATATTGGGGATCGTATTAAAATACTGCGCATGGGTCAGAAAAGGACTTTACAGGAAATTGCAGATGCGAGTGAACTATCGCGGAGTATGATTTCTAAAATTGAAAATAATAAGGCTATTCCGTCTGTTGCAGCGTTAGTAAAAATTGCGAAGGCATTAGGTACAAACATATCCGGATTGCTGGAGCAAAACGAATTTTTGAACGCCATTATTACACCAAGAAAAAAAGCTGAGGAAAACTTGACATCAACCGATAAAGGGTATTTTATTTACCCTTATGCTTCGGATTATCACGAGAAGAAAATGCAGCCTTTTTTGTTTGTTGCAAGAAAAGGCGAAGTGAAAGCGCATGAAGTATCGCACGAAGGAGAAGAGTTTATATACATCATTCGCGGGCAAATGAAAATGCAGGTGGGCGAAGTGGAATATGTATTGAAAACAGGTGATAGCTTATATTTTAATTCTTTGCAGAAGCATGGTATTATGCCTGTTTCAGAGGAAGTAATGTATCTCGATATTTTTGTTTGATTGCTATAAAACAAAGCATACATTTTTTATAACTAACACCAATCGCTTGTAAGAAGATAACGTAACCATAATAGTATAAATAATAAAGTACCTTAAGTGTGTACCACTACATCAGGCAAATAGCTGTTTGCTGGAGAATATGCTTAAGGGTATAACAACGGTCGGATGAGCGCTAACACATCTGAAGCAAGTAAACGATTGAAGTAAATATTGCCGATATTCCTATAACATATAGGATTGGATTTGCCTTAACTGGGATTGAGTAACTGCGCCCGTTGGAAAAATATGGTTTTTTCTGACAGGAAAAGAATTGCCTAAAGAATAACACACAATTGTAAACACAAGCTGAACTGTCTATTATTTTTTAAATCTTAAAAAGAAGTATTATCCAACTAATCAAGCATCGCTAAGCGCCGGCTAAGCGATACAGAACCTCTTTTCTTACATATTAACAAAAAACCGCCGTATGAACTTGTTTTTAAAACGTTTGCGGGAGCGCGGAAAACTGTCTGCACTCCTCACTGTTCTGCTATTGCTTACTGTTACCGCAATAGCTGCTGCACCCATAAAAGGGGTGATTACAGATGCATCGGGTAAACCACTGGAAGGTGTAACTGTTACTGTTAAAGGCACCACTTCTGCTACCATGACGTCATCGGATGGAACTTTTACCATAGATGCAGGTACAGGAGCAGTGCTGGTTATTTCTTCTGTTGGTTTTGAAAGCCTGGAAGTACCTATGACAACCGGCAAAAACATGACGATTGTATTGAAGGAAAAAGTGAATACCATGGATGAAGTAATTGTAATTGGTTATGGCTCCCAGCAGAAAAAGGATTTAACCGGAGCAATTGCTTCTGTCTCAGAAAAAGATATTGAAAAAACGGCTATCACCACACCCGACCAGGCATTAAAAGGCAAAGTAGCGGGTGTACAGGTACATACCAACTCCCACGCGCCGGGTGGCGGCATTTCGGTACAAATCCGTGGTACGGCTTCCATCTCTGCAGGCGGTTCTCCTTTATATGTGATTGATGGCATGCCTATCTCCAATGATTTTATAACCGGCAGAAGCACAGATGTGGGTTCTTTTGGTGCGCCGCCTAATCCACTTAACTCGATAGATCCCTCTGAAATTGCCTCTATACAGGTGTTGAAAGATGCTTCTGCAACTGCTATCTATGGCTCCAGGGCAGCTAATGGCGTAGTATTGATTACTACTAAAAGAGGGCAATCTGGTCAGCAGACCACTACTGCAGAATATACGTATGGCATTGCTAAATTGAGTAATAAATTGCCCTTCTTAAATGCACAGCAATGGGCAGAACAGGCAAACGAAAGAGCCGTATTGCTGGGACAGGCAAAAGTGTATTCCGATCAGGAAGTAGCCAATTTTGGGCAAGGTACCGACTGGCAGGATGAAGTGTACCGCACGGCTGCCCGCAAAGAATACAAGTTATCCTTCTCCGGTGGTAATGCTGGCATCCGTTATTTGGTAGCAGGCAATATCGCAGACCAGGATGGTATTGTAACAGGTTCCAATTTTAAAAGATATGGCGCAACCATTAATGTTGATGCTAACGTAAGTAAGAATTTTAAAATTGGCGAAAGCCTGATATACAGTATTACTAATAATAAGATTGTGCCTACAGATACTAAAGGGTACGAAGGTATCTCGAATGTGATTGATGCCATTTATGAAGCGCCGCCCACTATTCCGGCAAGAGATAGCGCTGGCAATCCCATCGTATTAGCCAATTATCCCCTGGGTGGTGGCAGAGAAAACCCGTTGGTGATGACCGATAAATATAAGCAGTTAACAAACACTGGTCGCTTGATTGGTAATGTATATGGCAACTATACGATTATCAAAGGGCTGGACCTGAATGTACGGTTTGGTGTGGATGTGAATGACTGGCGGTATCATGAATATTATCCAATCGGTTCAGAAGCTGCTGCCGGTGCCGGTGGCAAGGCAAGCCAAACCAGCATGAAGAACACCAACTTCAGTAATGCCAATACGCTTACTTATCAGACTTCCATCAACGATAATCAACGCATTACTATTTTGGGTGGTTTTACTTATCAAAAGAATACTAATGAAGTTTTAAGTGCTTCCTCTTTTGGCTTCCCAAGTGATATTTTTCAATATTATAATCTTGGCTTAGGAAGCAGTGTGCAAACGCCCGGCAGCAACTTTACGGAGTGGACATTGATATCTTATTTGGGCAGGGTGAATTACTCTTTACTCAACAGGTATCTGGTGACTGCTTCTGTGCGTGCAGATGGCGACTCTAAATTTGGTAAAAACAATAAGTACGGTGTATTTCCTTCTGTGTCTTTTGCATGGCAGTTAGGCGAAGAAGGCTTCATTAAAAGGATGAATATATTTAACCAGTTAAAGCTGCGTACCAGTTATGGTAAAACAGGTAATGAAGCCATTGGTGTGTACCGTTCCCTGTCTTTATTAGGTACTTCTTATGGTACCCGTTCTTCCTATATTTATGGCACTACCAGGTACCCGATTGCCTATCCGCAAAACCTTGCTAATCCCGATTTAAGCTGGGAAAAAACAAGCGAGTATAATGTAGGATTGGATATGGGAATAATAAAAGGCCGCGTAAGTTTATCCATAGATTATTATTACAAAAAAACCACCGATTTGCTGCTGGATGTGCCCGTACCTTCTCAAACAGGTTTTGGAGGCGTATTGCAAAACACCGGTGCTATGTTGAACAAAGGCGTAGAAATCGGGTTGAACAGTACCAATTTTACCGGCAAGTTCAACTGGAATACCAACTTCAATATTTCTTTCAATAAGAATAAAATATTGTCTCTTGGCGGAGCGCCTTACATCTATACCGGCTGGGTAGGTGGCGGTAATGTAACACCGCACGATAAAAATACTGCCCGCTTACAACCTGGTCATTCCGTAGGTGAGTTTTATGGTTCGGTGTACGAAGGTATCTGGACTTCGCAGGAAGAGATTGATAAAGTAGGCACCATGCCTGCAGCAAAGCCCGGCGATATCCGGTATAAAGATGTGAATGGAGATGGCATCTATGATACGGAGAATGATGATGTTTTCTTAGGTAATCCAAATCCCAAATTCAACTTTGGCTTTACTAATGAATTCAGCTATAAAAACTGGAGTTTGCATGTATTTATGTATGGCGAATACGGCAACAAAGTGCTTAACCTGGCTGCCCAGCAACTGGCATTGGATGGTTTAGGACCTTCCGCTAAGCGCTTAGACAGGTGGAGTCCCGATAACCTCGACGGTAAGTATCCTTCCGCCGCTTTTTCTAATCCGCAAAGAGTAAGTTCTATACTGGTAGAAGATGGTTCGTTCCTGCGCATACAAACGGTGGCTTTAGCCTATAATTTACCGGTAAAAAATTTATTCTCCGGCAAAGTGATACATAGTGCACGCTTAGCTGTAAGTGCAGATAACCTTGCCGTATTTACCAAATATTCAGGTTACGATCCGGAAGTGAATTCCTATGGTACCAGCAACACTTCAAAAGGTATGGATCGCTTTGGTTATCCGCCATCCAGAATTATCAATTTTTCTATTGCACTTACCCTTTAAATAATTAATAAACGATTGTTTATGAAAAAGAACTTTTTAAACTTACAAAAAACAGGTGCATCGCTTGTTCTTATTGCGGCTGCATTCACCTTTCATAGCTGCTCGCGTGCACTGGACGAAAAAGTGTACAGCCAGGTAGCGGTAGATCAGTTTTATCAAACCGTTGATCAGGCGCAACTGGCACTGAATGGGGTTTATGGTAACACCCTCTGGAACGATCCTTACCGCGATGGTCAGATGATTACACTTGGCGATGTAACTGCAGGTACACTCACTGGTGGCGGCTCTGCCAATGGGTCGGGAGACCGGTCGGGCATAATTACTGATTGGAGCACGTACACCTGGACCGCCGATGCCATTGAATTGATTACCTGCTGGAACTCTTTCTACCAAACCATCAACTGGGATAATACACTAATAGATAAGCTGGCAAATTCTCCAATACCAGATGCTTCTAAAGCCAGTATTGATGGGCAGGCAAAATTCCTCCGGGCTTTCTTTTATTTTAATCTGGTACGCATGTTTGGCGGTGTTCCGCTCTACACAAACGGCACCTCGGATTTGTCCGACGCCTATAAGTCCCGTGCTTCGGAAGAGGAGATTTATAGTCAAATAATTGCTGATTTAAAAGAGGCACAAACAGAGTTAACTCCATTTAATCCAGGTGATCAGGCCTTGGGAAAAGCTACCGCTGCATCTGCTACTGCATTACTTGCAAAAGTGTACCTGCAACAGCGTAACTGGACAGATGCTGCCGCTGAAGCAAAAAAGGTAATAGATATGGGTTATTTTACTTTGATGAACGATTACGAAAATATATTTAATCCCGATTTTCAGAATGGCCCGGAGAACCTCTTTTCCATTCAGTTTGGAGGCAATGCCAACAGCGCTTCTCAAATGTATCAAACAAGATTAATTTACCTGTATGGACCTCCTGCACAAACATTGCCTGATGGTACCAATATTCAGTTTCATACATTGAAAGACCTGGTAATTTTTCAGGCAACAGGTGATTTCTTTAATTCCACGCCAGATACTTACAGAAAGTGGTGGACAATGCGTAACAGAATGCCTTATTACTATAAAAATGGGGTAAGTGCTGCTAATCTGGTAATGGATACCGTGCAAATGTATGCACCATTCTTAACTAAATTCCATCGTATTGATTTTTCGACCGGTACGTTGAGAGAAGGCGTTAACTTTCCGCTGATCCGCTATTCCGATGTATTGCTGGCGTATGCAGAAGCGCTTAATGAGGCGAATGGTGGACCAACTGCAGAAGCATACAACGCTATTAATACTGTTCGCCGCAGGGCAAGAGCGGTTGGTACTGCTGTAGAACAACCGGAAAGCCTGTATCCTGATGTAGCCGGATTGAGCCAGGATCAGTTCCGTGATTCACTACTGATGGAGTATAAGCGTGAGTTTGCAGGTGAAGGACATTACCGCTGGGATTTGCTAAGGCACGACCGGTTAATAAGCGATGCAAAAGCGAGAGGCGTAACTGCTGCCGATGACAAACACAAGTTGTTTCCTATACCTGCCATTCAAATAAGCCGGAACGAGACATTGGAACAAAACCCTGGTTATTAATAGTTATATGAGAAAGGTTATGTTTAATTGAATACCGTTATAGCAATATCAAGTCTTTAAATTAAACATTCGGGAATCTAAAAAGATAAGAACTAAATTATGATGTACACAAGCTTTCAAAAAGTTGTAAAATTCCTTTCATTATCTGCTGCTTTTACTGTTTTTGCCGGTGCAGGCGTTTTTGCGCAAAGCAGTAATAATTCATCCGGAGATCCTGTAGCAATAAGTGTGGACTTTAATACCAAACAGGGCGCTATGAAGCCAATCTGGGCGTTTTTTGGTTACGATGAGCCCAACTACACCTACATGAAAGATGGTAAAAAATTACTGACAGAAATATCCCAATTGAGTAAAGTACCGGTAAATGTAAGAGTGCATAGTTTATTGGTTTCGGGCGATGGTAAAGCGGCTTTAAAATGGGGTTCCACCAACGCCTATACCGAAGATGCACAAGGACGCCCGGTGTATAGCTGGACAATCATTGACAGCATTTTTGATACATTTATTGAAAGAGGAATGAAGCCTATTGCACAAATTGGTTTTATGCCCGAGGCGCTGTCAACCAAACCGGAGCCGTACAGGCATAATTGGGGACCCGACCAGAAATATGGTAATATTTTTACCGGCTGGGCTTATCCTCCAAAAGACTATACGAAATTTGCCAACCTGGTGTATGAATGGGTAAAACATTCTGTAGAAAGGTATGGAAAGGAAGAAGTGGAAACGTGGTTTTGGGAAGTATGGAACGAACCCAATATTGGTTACTGGCAGGGTACAACTGAAGAATACATCAAGCTGTATGATTACTGTGCCGATGCGGTGAAGCGTGCCTTGCCAACTGCAAAGATTGGTGGACCGGAGGTAACGGGTCCGGCATGGGAAGATGCGGCCACTTTTATGAAAGCTTTCTTAGATCATGTGGTAAACGGAAAGAACTATGTTACCGGCAAAAAAGGCTCTCCGATTGATGTAATTACTTTTCATGCTAAAGGCGAACCAAAAGTGGTGAACGGCATGGTGCAGATGAATGTGGGTAAGCAATTGCGTGATATTGATGCCGGCTTCCAGATTGTTGCATCTTATCCTACATTAAAAAATTTACCCATAATTATTGGCGAATCAGATCCTGAAGGTTGTGCCGCCTGTTCAGAAGACTTCAATCCTCAAAATGCGTATCGCAATGGTACCATGTATTCCAGCTATACCGCCGCAGCCTTTGCAAGAAAATATGATATTGCTGAGAATCGGGGTGTAAACCTGAAAGGTGCTGTTACCTGGGCTTTTGAGTTTGAAAATCAGCCTTGGTTCCGTGGCTTCAGAGATCTGGCAACGAATGGCGTGGATAAACCTGTCTTGAATACTTTTAGGATGTTTGGGATGATGCAGGGCGACAGGGTAGCAGTAGGTAAAAACTTAGCTTACAATTATGCAACTATTCTCGACTCCAGTGTAAGAGGAGATAAGCCGGATATTAATGCGCTTGCTGCTAAAGACGACCATACGGCAACGGTAATGGTTTGGAATTATCATGATAATAATGATTTGACTGTACCGCCATCGCAGGTGGTTGTAAAAATGAATGGACTGCCCGACGGAAAAGTAATGTTACGGCATTACAGAATAGACCAACAGCATAGCAATTCCTATCAAGCCTGGAAAAAGATGGGTTCACCACAAAGCCCTTCTCCTCAGCAGGTGAAAGAGTTGGAAGCAGCCGGCCAGTTGCAGTTATATTCTTCACCTGAATGGGTAACAGTAAAAAATGGGGAGGCCGTGTTGAAGATGGATTTGCCAAGACAAGCAGTTTCATTACTGCAATATTCCTGGTAAAACAGTTTACATAGTTTGATTATAAGTACACTGTTACCTAAATCACTTGCGCCTTTGCCGGTGTTCTTCACCGGCAAAATAAATAAACCATTAAATCATTGCTGTTGGTGAAGAACACCAACATCGGCGAAATATCATAAGTGCAAAAGGCTTTGCCATCCAAACCACTCACTCAAAATACTAAAATGCAACTTAGAGTAAGTGGTGGCGTTGGCCGGACAAACGCGCGGAGCGATCGGCTTGTCCTTGAACTTTTTGATTAATTTTTCTTTCAAGAGAAAAAGTGACAAACATAAATTGAATGTAAGAGATCATACTTAAAGTATCTGTAAACTCAATAGCATCCAAAATAGATCAGTTCTATTCTAAACATATTTTGTAACAGTGTAACAAGTATGATGTCAAACTAAATTTTAGAACTCGAAGCCGCCACAATTACGAAGCAACATTTACTTACAAAAAACACATACAAACAAACTCTTTTCAATTACAATATAACAACAGATGAAAATTCAAGCGGTTAGAACAAAGCTATACCAGTGGCAAGGTCCCGTTAAAACAGCAGACACCATTTTTGCCACACCCCTAAGTGCATTGCCTTTTCAGGAAGATTCCCAGGCGCCTTTCCGGTTTTTTAGCTGGCTGGTGGTAGAAATTGAAACAGATGAAGGACATATAGGCATTGGTAATGCAGGTCTTTGCCCCGATGTTACAAAGCTGATTATAGATTCTAAGTTAAAGCCATTACTTATAAATGAAAACCCCCTGAATACAGAATACCTGTATGAAAAGATGTATCGCTCTACCGTAGCTTATGGCAGAAAGGGCGCTGTGCTGGCTGCCATCAGTGCGCTGGATATTGCCCTGTGGGACATCAAAGGACATGTAATGCAACAGCCGGTATTTATGCTCATGGGAGGCAGAACAAAGCCGGCCATAAAAACATACTATAGCCGTTTATACACCCGCAATTTAGATAGCCTGCAGGCAGAAGCAGCCGATTTTAAAGCACAGGGTTTTACTGGCATGAAGCTTCGTTGCGGCTATCCGCTCACAGAAGGTAAAGCTGGTATGAAAAAGAACCTGGAAATGGTAAAGGTGGTGCGCGAAACGGTAGGCGATGATGTAGATATTATGCTCGAAGCCTATATGGGTTTTGATTTTGTATATGCAAAACAATTTTTACAGGCATTAGAGCCGTACAATCTGCGCTGGGCAGAAGAACTGCTGCTGCCCGATGAGATACACAATTTTGCCAAATTAAAACAATATACAGATATACCACTTTCCGGTGGCGAACACGAGTACACCCGCTTTGGCTTTTATGATTTATTGAAAGCTGATGCGCTGGACATTTTTCAATTTGATACTAACCGAGTTGGTGGATTTACAGAGGCACAAAAAATTTGTACCCTAGCTTACCAGCACGGCGTAGAAGTGATTCCGCATGGCGGGCAGATGCACAATTTGCATGTGGTAATGAGTTCTTTTGCATCGCCTATGGCGGAGTATTTTCCGCAAACGGAGATAGAAGTAGGCAACGAAATGTTCTGGTACATATTCAATGGTGAGGCAGTTGCTGAAAATGGTTTTCTTCAGTTGGATGATAACAAACCCGGCGTTGGTCTTACTTTAAAAGATGATTATGTAGATCAATTTAAAATTATAGAATAAGTGCAGTGTCAACTAAATATGTTTTGCATAAACAATACTATTTCAGATGGTATTTCACCACAGGTGTCCGGAAGATTATTGTTAGCCAAACCAAAGAACTCAATAATAAAGGTGCATCTTAGGCAATGTGGCGTGCAGGCCCGGACGGATGCGCGGAGCCATCATGCCGTCCTTGACTTTTTTGTTTCTTTTTGCGTCAAGGCAGAAAGAAAGAGTAAAAACTTAATGCGGAAACTTCTTCCGAACATTTATGGGTGAGACACCGTCTGTTAGAGAGGCTACCAACGGGTGTCCTCACCCATAAGGGATTGGAGAATTATTTAGTTAATAACCTGATAAGGTAGTTTAAAGAAAGGATGCAATAAATTTTTGTTAGCCAACAAACCAGGTCTATACAACATTATTGTATCAATCACTTGTATTTGCTTATTGCTGCATGCTTTTGTTTTTACTTAAGCACTATTTAAAGCGAAACTTTTTTTAATAGTTAAACATAAAATGGATAACCTTGAAACAAAAAATTTTAGACTTATTCAAACTGAATGGCCATGTGGCATTGGTCATTGGTGGTAATCGCGGGCTTGGGCTTGCCATGGCAAAAGCTTTGGCAGAAGCAGGTGCAGGTATTTGTATTGCTGCAAGATCAAACGGAGAAAATGACAAAGCTGTACAATGCATTAAAGAATCGTATGGCGTTGATTGTATAAGTACTTACTGCGATGTTGCCAACGAAGAAAGTGTGCAGCAAACAGTGCAAAAAACGGTAGCGCACTTTGGGAAAATAGACATCTTAATCAACTCGGCAGGTATCAATATACGGGGAACGATTGAAGATTTGTCGCTGGCCGACTTTAATAAAGTACAGCAGATAAATGTTACCGGCTCCTGGTTAGCCTGCCGCGAAGTGGTACCCATCATGAAGAAGAATGGTTACGGACGCATCATTAACATTGGCTCCATGCTTTCTGTAACCGCCATTCCCGAGCGCACGCCGTATGCAACCAGTAAAGGTGCCATTTTACAACTTACCCGCTCGCTGGCAATGGAACTGGCAAAAGAAAAGATTAATGTGAACGCTATTTTACCTGGTCCTTTTGCTACCGATTTAAACCTGCCGCTTACCAATGATCCGGAAAAGTATAACGCCTTTATTGCCAAAATACCCATGGGGCGCTGGGGCGAATTGTATGAGATAGGTGGCATAGCGCTTTACCTCGCAAGTCCTGCTTCGAGCTATGCAACCGGAGGCTGTTTTTCGGTGGATGGCGGATGGATTACCATTTAAAAACACGCACGCAGGCTGTTATTTCTACAAAACCCAATAAATAATTATGAAAGAAAGCATTCGGCTGGTCCAAATCAAACATCCTGAAAAAGGGCGGCGGGTAGCGATGGTTAAAGAGCCTTCACTCATTTTATTAAACAATACTGACTCGGTTTATGCGCTTGCATTTGATGCACTTAATACACAAGCGAAAATGGAAGCTTTGATAGCATCCCGCTTATCAGATGAAGTGTTAGACTATGATGCTGTTTATAATGGCGAAAGTGAATGGAGATGGCTGCCTTCATTCGACTATCCTCAAAACCCTGCTGCCTGCATTGTTTCAGGCACTGGGCTTACGCATAAAAACAGCGCGCTTAACCGCCAGATGATGCACCAAGCACAGGAAGCAAAACTAACCGACAGTATGCAGATGTACCAATGGGGGCTGGATGGCGGCCACCCCGAAGGCGGAACAGTAGGCGTGCAGCCAGAGTGGTTTTATAAAGGCACCGGCAATATCTTACGTGGTCACGGCGATAACCTTGAAATACCTCATTTTGGTAACGATGGCGGGGAGGAGCCGGAAGTGGCAGGCATCTATATTGTTGACCGGAATGGAAAACCCTGGAGAATAGGGTTAACCACAGGTAATGAATTTTCTGACCATGTAATGGAGAAGAAAAATTATCTATATCTCGCTCCTTCTAAGCTCAGGTCCTGTGCTATTGGTCCTGAACTGGTATTAACTGCTGATTTTGAAGATGTAAAAGGTACAGTAAGCATTACAAGAAGGGGCAATGTTATCTGGTCGAAAGAAATACAGACCGGCGAGAAAAATATGGCGCACAGTCTTCCTAATTTAGAACATCACCATTTTAAATATCCCGGACATCGCATCCCAATGCAGGCGCATATTCACTTTTTTGGGGCAGACGCCTTTAGTTTCGGAGATAAGATACAATTACAGGAAGGCGACATCATGAATGTAGAATGGCGTGGGCTGGGCAGAACGCTAAAAAATCCATTGACATTCTCAAAAGAGGAAGAAAGAATAGTGTCAGTAGCATCAATACTATAAGTTGATTAAAAATAACGAACTCCTTGTTTACTGCAGTAATAAGCTGCAGCAGTATATCTTTTTGTATAGTTTAAATGTATAAGCCATGAAAAATGTAACTAACGTATTGCTTAGCCAAAGAAACCGGTTGCTGATAGTGCTGCTGTTTTGTTGTACACAACACCTGCATGCGCAACCACCAAAAACACCTTTATATCTCGATTATACGCAACCGGTTGATATGCGTGTACATGACCTCATGTCGCGAATGACACTAGAAGAAAAAGCAGCTTTTTTAAACCATGTTGCGCCGGATATTGAGCGCTTTGATATTAAGTCGGATAAATGGAATCAATGTTTGCACGGGGTTGTATGGAACCGGCCTACTACCATGTTTCCGGTATCTATTGCAGCAGCAGCTACCTGGGATACAAAACTAATGTATGCAGTAGCTACTGCCATCTCCGATGAAGCCCGCGCTATATACAATGGCTGGCATAATGATCCCAATTTTAAGGGTGATAAAAAAGGTTTAATCTACCGGGCACCAGTTATCAATATGAGCCGTAACCCATACTGGGGACGTATCAATGAATGTTTTGGTGAAGACCCGTACTTAACCGGGAGAATAGGGGTTGCCTATGTGCAAGGTCTGCAAGGCAATGATCCTGAACATCTTAAACTCGTATCTACCCTAAAGCACTTTGCCGTAAATAATGTAGAAGAAAACCGGCAGGCGCTATCAGCCACCGTGAGTGAGCGCATGCTGCACGAATACTGGTTGCCACAATTTAAAGACTGTATTGTGGAAGGTAAAGCACAATCTATCATGGCTTCTTATAATGCTATTAACGGCACGCCTAACAATATCAATAAACATTTGCTTACGGATATTCTTAAAAATGACTGGGGCTTTAAAGGTTTTGTAGTCTCGGACCTGGGCGGTGTAAGAACGATGGTAAACGGGCACGAAAAAGGACAAATGAGCTACGAACAGGCAGTTGCCAAATCAGTGATGGCGGGCTGCGATTTTTCTGACAAAGAATTTATGGAATATATACCTGCCGCAGTAAAGCAGGGTTTATTATCGGAGGATAGATTGAATGATGCGGTTTACCGCGTAATGCGAGACCGGTTTTTGTTAGGAGAATTTGATCCGCAGGATAAAGTTTCTTACAGCAACATTCCTATGTCGGTAGTTGGTAGTAAAGAACACCTTGCACTCGCATTGCAGGAGGCGCAGGAATCTATCGTTTTATTAACCAATAAAAATGGCGTTCTTCCTTTAGATAAAAACAAAATAAAAACCATTGCAGTTATCGGTCCACATGCCGATGTGTTTACCGCGGGTGGTTATAGCGGTAAACCAATGGAAGCCATTACCCCGTTACAAGGAATTAAAAACCGTATTGGACAAGGCACGGAAGTGATTTTTGCCAAAGGCACACCATTGCCGCCGCCCAGGAGAAGAAGGAATGCAACTGCTGATTCAAACGCAACTGCCACTCCTGTTTTTGATACTGTTTTAGAACTGCAAAATGCTGCTGATGCTGCAAAAAAAGCCGATGCTGTCATACTCTATGTAGGTACTACACTCGATGTGGAGGCAGAAGGGCATGATCGTACTTCTTTAGGCTTGCCGGCTGGGCAGGAGGAATTGTTTAAAACAGTATTAGCTGCCAACCCACGCACCATAGTAGTGTTGATGAATGCAGGTCCGCTTACGATACCTGCAGTTAAAGAAAGCGCACCAGCCATTATTGAAGCGTGGTGGGGTGGCGAGCAGGGAGCTAATGCCATAGCAGACGTATTATTTGGAAATGTTAATCCCGGTGGCAAATTGCCCTATACCGTATATGCTTCAGAATCGCAGGTGCCGCCGCAGGATGAGTATGATATTTCAAGAGGCTTTACATATATGTATTTGAATGGAAAACCGCTTTTCCCCTTCGGCCATGGATTAAGTTATACCACTTTTAAATATTCCAATTTAAAAGTATCTGATAAACAAATAACACCATCCGGCAAGGTAACCGTAAGCGTGGATGTTACCAATACAGGAAAAGTTGCCGGCGATGAAGTAGCACAACTGTATGTACACGATGTACAATCAAGTGTAAAAAGACCTGTAAAAGAGCTTCGTGGTTTTGAACGCATCTCGTTGAATCCCGGACAAACCAAAACTGTAACTTTTGATTTACCTGCAAATAAGCTTGCCTTTTATGATGAACAATCACACGGCTTTTTGGTAGAACCAGGTGCTTTCGACCTTTTGGTTGGCAGCTCATCAGAAGACATCCGGTTGCAAACCCAGCTTAGCGTAATAAAAGGAAAATAAATAAGGATATGGCAAATGCAACAATTGCTTTAAACAATGAGCAGCCGCTGAAAATGCGATGGGTAATGATCACCTTTGCTTTTTTGGCCACTTTTCTCAATTATGTTCATCGCCTCTCCTTTAATTACTTGAGTGCCGATGGCGAATTAAGGAAACTCATTCCCGACGATGCATTCGGGTATATAGGCACTGCATTTTTCGTTGCCTATATGTTGTCTAATGCGCTTTCGGGCCTGGTGATAGACAAGTTAGGAACCAGGATTGGCTATTCGCTTTGTATGGCTTTCTGGACAACGGCTGGGCTCTTTCATGCGTTTGCCGTTACGCCTTTGCAATTTGGTATTTGCCGGTTTTTATTGGGTATTGGTGAGGCAGGCAATTGGCCGGCTGCCTTAAAGCTTACCAGCGAATGGTTTCCGCCCAATGAACGTTCTACCGCCTCAGGAATATTTAACAGTGGCTCTGCACTCGGGGCAATCGTAGTTCCTCCGTTAATAGCAGTCATGAGTTCCCGCTATGGCTGGCAATCTACCTTCATTATTCTTGCAGTATTCGGGTACTTATGGTTGGCTGTCTTTTGGTTTGCTTATTATACGCCCCAGCATTCGGTAAAAGAAGCTAAAGCAAGGGTAATTCCGCCTTTGAAGCTGTTAAAAAACCGCTTTGTTTCCAGGTTGCTGCTGGCAAAAATATTCATTGAGCCGGTGTGGTATTTTGTTACATTCTGGATTGGGCGCTACCTCGTGGATGTACATCATTGGGATTTGAAAAAAATCGGGTGGTACGCGATGCTTCCTTTCATCATGGCAGACATTGGTAATATTGTTGGTGGCTATTTTACACAGTTTATTATTAAGAAAGGGGTTCCTATTCCAAAGGCACGAAAGATAGCTTTGGGTATGTCTGGTGTTATCATGTGTGCACCGCTGTTGCTGGCACCGTTGCTTGTAACCACGCCTATGTCGGCACTTATCGTTTTTGGCTTGGCAGGCTTCGGATATACTTCTTACACCGCCAATGCACTAGCGCTCACCGCTGATGTAGTACCTAAAAGTGCTGCTGCTTCCGGATGGAGTCTTGCATGCATTGGCAATGGCATTGGCGGTGCTATTTTTCAATCATTATCCGGCATTACGCTGGTGTATGTTACTGCTGCTTACAATTATACGGCTGCATACAATGTATTATTTATAGGGTTTGGCGTGTTGTCATTAATAGGCCTGATTATTTTATTATTCCTCATGGGACCATTTGTAAAAAGTAAAGCGTTGCAGGATTATGTAGATGCGGAAGCACCTGTGCCGCCGTATGCTTTAAATGTACAGGCTTAAGGGGGCGGAATGACGGGCAGCAGCACTTGAATCACAATTACTTATCATTCAACTATCAAATTAAGTACATGGTAACGTAAATTCTTTTAAGTTCAAAGAGTACTTAAACATCAATAGCAAGCCTTATATCAGCCAAACCATATACTCAAATAAGAGATGCAATTTAGATTAAGTGGTGGCGTAGGCACGGACAGATGCGCGGAGCGATCATGTCGTCCTTGATCTTTTGGTTACTTTTTCCATCAAGGGAAAAAGTGACAAAAAACTGTATGTAAGAAATCATATATAATAACACTGACAACTTCACAAAACCCTACAGCTGATTTGTTCTGTTTGAAATAATTTAGTTGACAATGTACTAAACATCAATAAAACTTACCAATATGACACTAACCGGTGAAAATTTTATAGGCTTTCAAAACAGTGCAAAAAGCAATAAAACATTCCAGGCTTTTGCATCCGCCACCAACCAGTTTTTACAAGGAAACTTTGCCATTGCTACCAGCGAAGAATTAGAAAAAGTATTGTCCTTAGCAAGCAATGCTTTTCCGGTATATAAAGAAATTTCAGCCGCAAAGCGTGCCGATTTTTTAGATGCAATTGCGGCTGAAATTTATGCGTTAGGCGATATGCTAATAGAACGATGCTCACAAGAGTCATCCTTACCTGTTGCACGTATTGCGGGAGAAAGGAACCGTACTTGCGGGCAACTTCAATTGTTTGCACAACTGCTGCGCGATGGCTGGTGGGTAGATGCACGTATTGATACCGCACAGCCTGAGCGAAAGCCGTTACCAAGGACAGACATCAGGAGAATGCTGGTTCCTATTGGCCCGGTGGCTGTATTTGGTGCAAGCAATTTTCCACTGGCTTTTTCTACTGCCGGCGGTGACACTGCCTCTGCACTCGCGGCGGGTTGCCCGGTGGTTGTTAAGGCTCATTCCTCTCACCCCGGAACAAACGAGTTGGTATCTTCTGCAATCATAAAAGCTGCAAAAGATACCGGCATGCCCGAGGGTGTGTTTTCTTCGGTATATCTTTCCCATGAGGATGCTGTAAGCCTTGTAAAAAATCCCGTTATAAAAGCGGTTGGCTTTACTGGTTCCCGTAGCGTGGGTATGCGTTTATTTAATGCAGCCGTTTCCAGACCAGACCCTATACCAGTTTATGCAGAAATGAGTGCCATCAATCCTGTAGTGCTGATGGAAAGTGCATTAAAAAAACGAAAAGATGCTATTGCAAAGGAATTGGCTGCTTCTTTAATATTAGGGGCAGGACAGTTTTGTACCTGCCCGGGGTTGGTGCTTATGACAGATACGGATGCTGCACTCCAGTTCAGGACTGCTTTTGCTGAGCAGATCGCGGCAGTCATGCCCGCACCCATGCTGAATAAAAATATTCACAAAGCATACTACGAAGGTGTAAAAACATTTGAGGATGCGGCTGAAATATTTGTGTTGGCCAAGTCGTCGACAGAACCGGTGGCAGACCGCTATGAAGCGCAGCCTGTTGTGCACATGATCAGCGGAGCAGACTTTATTGCCAACAAACAATTCTCTGAGGAGATTTTTGGGCCTGCTACTTTATTGGTGATATGTAAAGACGAAGCTGAATTGCAGCAGGCACTTCAATCTTTAGAAGGACAACTAACAGCTACTTTGCATGCTGTGGACGATGATGCAGCAGCTTTGAAACCCATCATCAATATTATATCAGAAAAAGCTGGTCGTGTGATATATGGTGGCTACCCAACGGGTGTAGAAGTTTGCCATTCCATGCAGCACGGCGGGCCATTCCCCGCTACTACCGATGGCAGAGCTACTTCGGTAGGCACGGCTGCCATTTATCGGTTTGTAAGGCCGGTAGCTTACCAGGCATTTCCGGATGCACTGCTTCCTGAAGCTTTACAAAATGCCAATCCATTACATATTCTTCGTTTGGTAAATGGCAACTGGACTACGGATGCAATTGAATAAGATAGTTAGTATAAGTATGAAGGGAAATAATAAAATGGAAGTAAGATGTAACGGCAGCTATTTATAAGTTTTTACATACAAGTTAATAGTGGTATTTTTAAAATTTGTGGAATATTCAAAAAATCAGACCAGTATTTATTTAATAAAAATTGCGCTTATGAATACCCGTTTTCGCCTGGTTTTTACAGTGCTTATTCTTGCATTTAATCCATTGCATTTTTCCAATCTTTACGCACAGAATGCACGGATAAAAATAGATCTCGACCGCACCATAGGAGAAGTGGACCCGCATATTTATGGCAACTTTGTAGAGCACTTAGGTCGTTGCGTATATGGCGGTATTTATGACCCGGACAATAAGCTTTCTGATAAAAATGGCTTTCGTAAAGATGTAATGACTGCTGTACAGAATTTGCATCCAACTATCATCCGTTATCCCGGCGGCAACTTTGTTTCCAACTATAACTGGCTCGATGGTGTTGGTCCGAAATCGGAACGTGTTCCCCGTCTTGAATTAGCATGGTATACCTTAGAACCCAATCTTTTTGGCACAAATGAATTTATGCAGTATGTGCGTTCGGTTAACGCAGAGCCTTATTTTACAGTAAACATGGGTACCGGAACAATTGAAGAAGCACGCCGCTGGGTAGAATACTGCAACGTGAAAGACGGTCCATATTATGCTGAGTTAAGAAAAAAACACGGATTTCCGGAGCCATGGAATATTACATACTGGAGTCTAGGTAATGAAATGGATGGACCCTGGCAAATGGGGCACCTAAGCGCAGAGGACTATGTAAAAAAAGCCCGTGAAGCAGCCAAGTTGATGGTAAGAACTTCACCCGGCATCAAGCTGGTGGCCGCAGGCTCTTCTAATTATCGCGCCGGTGCCGATCCTGACCACTGGAACCAAACAGTGCTTACAGAACTGAAAGATGTGATTGATTACATTGCCATTCACATGTATGTGGGCAACCCCGATAGTAATTATTACAACTTTATTGCAACGCCATTGGTTTTAGAGCAGCGTACCAAAATTATAAAAGGTATGATAGCGCAGGCGATGCAAACTGCCAGCAGAGGCGATCGCGATCCTATTTACATTGCATGGGATGAATATAATGTGTGGTACAGGGCAAGACGTGGCGCCAGTGCAACTGGCAGAAATGCGCTGGAAGAAAAATACAATCTGGAAGATGCTTTGGTAATAGCGGAATTTTTAAATGCTTTCATACGCAATGCCGATGTAGTAAAAATGGCAAACCTGGCACAACTGGTAAATGTGATAGCGCCTATTTTCACTAACGAAAACGGAATGTTTAAACAAACAATTTACTATCCGTTGCAGTTGTTTGCCAACCATGTTTCAGGTACATCGCTCGATGTATTTGTAGATTGTAAAAATTACAGTACCGAACGGTTTAATTTGGGTTTGGGTGAAACAACCGCACAGTTGAGTAAAGTGCCTTACTTAGATGTATCGGCTACCTATAAAGCTGGTGAAGTAACGCTGTGTGTAGTAAACCGGAATAAGGAGGAAGCTATTACTACAGACATTTTATCGCAGAATGGTGCCTTCAGCGGAACATTTGAGGTTTTTGAGGTGAACGGACCAGATATTAAATCGGGAAACGACTTTAATAAAGAGGTAGTAAAAACGGTAGAAAAGCCTGCTATCAATGCCAGCGGAAATAAAATAATGTACAGTTTTCCGCCACACTCTTTTACTATGTTGAAAGGGAAATTGACCAAATAACTTTAATCAATAACTATAACTTATGATTTTATCAACCTGTAAGGTTGTGTTGTACATCATGCTTACTTTTAAGTGCTTCAACCTGACAGGTTTTTCCAACTACTTTACAATCTTATGGTACGACGATAAGGTAATGACTACCGCAGCTTTACCCGCAGCACCATATCGTCGGCAGTTACATACAAGGTATCTTTTGTTGCACTAAACGAGCAATTAGAAGTAAAGCGATTATACACTTTTATTAAACCCAACAACTTGCCTGCTGGTGAAATAATATTGATGCCATCCGGACCAGCTCCAAAGATGTTTCCATATTGATCTATTTTCATTCCATCTGGCCCTTGTTTTTGGGCAGCTTTTTGTTTCAAGGGTAAAGCATTCAGCAATACACCACCACTCTTTATATTGCCATTTTCATCTAATTGAAAAGCATACCAGGCGGGCTTTTGCTCATCGCTGCTGGCGAGGTATAAAGTATGTTCATCAGGCGAAAAAGCGATGCCGTTTGGCCGCGGAATGGAATCAATTAAGAGGCTCAATTTGCCACCGGCACTTATCTTATAAACACCTTCAAACGGCAATTCTCTTGCTGGGTCATCGGCGCCTTTAGGTAAGCCATACACCGGATCGGTAAAGTAGATATTATTTTTGCTGTCTGCCACCAGATCGTTGGGACTATTAAATTTTTTACCATTATAGTTTGCTGCCAATGCGGTGAAGTCGGGCTTCGGTGCATCCAGTGAAGCGCTCATTCTTGCGACCTGCCTATTACCTGACTGGCAAAGTAGCAGGTTGCCTGTTGCATCCAGTGCCAAGCCATTAGAGCCAATTTCCCCTTCCCTCGGCGTACTGCCGGTATAGCCTGCAGGCATCAGGTACACGCGCGGTGTGTCGCCTTCTTTCCATTGGTATATTTTATTCTCCGGCACATCCGAAAACAAGAGCATTCTTTTTTCTGCAATCCATACCGGACCCTCACTCCAGTTGTAGCCTTTACCAATTACTTCTATAGCAGCATTACTATCAATGATGCTGGCAGCACTGCTGTCGTACCATTCAATTTTGCCAATCGCGCTGTCTTGTTGTGCCTGCTGCATAGACTGCGAATTTGGTTGATTATTGCAACCTGCAAATAGCAACACTGTTGATATACAAAAAAGTAGTTTCACCGGATATGTTTTTGGTATGATGAGCTTTAAATGTAATTATATTTTGCTGTCTCTTAAGTCTGATCGTTTCTTGTCTGCAATTTACTCACCCGGATGATAGCTTTTCTCTACATGCTTCATCACATCTTCTTTATAAAACAACACATTTTTAAAATTGCCATTAATGTACATTTCTGCCTGATCAAGATAATGCGGCGATTGCGGATTGAATGATTGTCCGCCGGTAATAACAGATTTTGCTTTTATCTTTTTCCCAAATTCCACACAGGCAATAAAGGAATTGCCATTAAATCCATAACGCTTAACCGTATTAGGAAAACGCCGTGTGGCAAAAGCAGGGATAGAACCAAAATTAGAAGCTGCAAAGCCTACCGCCATGCTCCGCTTAGCATCGTCAAACACACCATCGACAGGACGCTGATAACGGTTTACATTGCCCCAGGCAGTGCGCCAGGTACCAAAGCGGTTAGATAAATCCTTTAAAGTTTCTGATAGTAGTTGCAGCCTTTCCAGTGCGGTAGTATGCTGTATGGCGGCTCTTAATTGTTCCACCAAATGCGTGGCATTGTAAAGATTAGTAACGGGCGGTACTTTTTGTAAAAAACGATAGCCAAATTCGATAGCAATGGTGGACGCTACGGAAGTATCGGCAGCAGATTTATTCCAGTTAGTTAATAAGGTAATGGCCTCGCCTAATGATTGCTTTAATGAATCGGTTGACGCTAAAGAGGTATAATCATTCAGCAACACTGGAAGCAAATCATCAAAAAGGGCTAAATAATGATTATAGCCAATATTTTTAATCATACTTTCTACTGTTAAATCATTGGCATTACTTAATAAACGCGCTGCGGTAATGCCGCGGTAATTCTCCCCATCCGGCGCCATGTAGACAGGATAATTTTCCGGCTTTGGACTGCTCTCTCCCGACACCGTAAATGGTGTAGAATTGCAGTTTTGAATAAAACCGGTAGCCGGGTTATACACATGCACAATAGAATCAAGTGCATATATGCCTTTCCAGTCGGTAGCCGACGTGCTGCCATCTACCGGCAAACTATAGTCGTATTTGGTATTGCGGCGCGGAACAAAATTGCCGTGCCAGTAAGCAATATTTCCTTTGTAATCGGCAAATACAGTATTGTCGGATGTGTTGGAGCGCAGGTTCATTACTTGTTTAAACTCCTCAAAACCTTTGGCTTTGGTGCGCAGCCACGATTGCTCTAATGCTGGCAGTGAACGGTTATTCTCACGCAGGCTAAGCCATTGCCCATTACGGCTGCCCATCACCGGTCCATGAATAGTGTGATAAGTAGTAAATGTTTGTTCTCCAAAACCATCATCTTTTTTATAGCGAATGGTAATTGTTTTCGCAGTAACCGGCAGCAATTGATCATCATATTGTGTGTATAATGAGTCGCCTCTTTTTATTATTTTTTCAGTAAATAAATCTGCAACATCTGCTTCGCCCGAAGTGTGCATCCAGCCGCAATATTGATTGAAGCCTTGAAAGATAAAAAAGGTTCCCCATGTTACCGCGCCATACGCATTCAGCCCCTCGTCGCTTGCCATTTGCATTTCCGAACGGTAATAGAAAGTAACGTGCGGATTGATGTATAAAATAGCATTTTTAGCAGTGGTTTTTTGTGGTGCTACTGCAAAGCCATTGGAGCCCATCGGATCATTATTGATGTATGGATTTTCTTTTTCTCTAAAAGCCACACTGCTGTCTTTAGCAGGGTAGAGGTTTTTCATGTCATTCACCGAAATGCCGCCATCCTGTGTTGCGGAGATGCTGCCGTTAGTACGCAATAGGGCAAACCACGGCTCAAAATGCGTGAGCACTTTTGGCTTTACTTCGGGGTGTTTATATAGATAATAATTTACTCCGTCCGCAGCAGCATCTAATAACTTTTTCAGCCATAAGGGACTATTGTTGTAATCCCTTTTCGCTGCGGCAGTATCATAAATCAGCCGCATTTCCAAATCGTCGTACAATCGGCTTTCGCCATACACTTCCGATAAGCGGCCCAGCATTTCGAGGTTATTTTCTTCTACTTTTTGAAAGCTTTCCTCGCATTGCGCATACAGCAGTCCAAACACCGCATCTGCATCGGTTTTACCATAAATGTGCGGTACAAACCAGTTGTCACGGATAATAGTTACACGCTGTGCTTCGGCTTTGTAGCGTTCAATTTCCTGATGCGAAAATTGTTGGGAGAAGGAAAGCAATGGAATAAAAAGTAATGAAAGTTGTATAAGCATTCTCATCATACTTTCAAAGTAACAGAATCATTTTAAGAAAAGGAATAAGCATTCTGTAATATTCTTATCCTTACTATCTTTCCTACATGAAAATATCCTTTCTTTTTGCCCTGCTATTTTGTTCTCTTTTTTCTTTTGCGCAAACAGATTCTTTTTATCTCTTAAAGCCTGACCGTGTGTTTGATGGCGAAACAATGCACACGGGCTGGGTAGTATTGGTAAAAGGAAATACAATAGCAGGAGCAGGCGCAATGAATTTCAAATTGCCTGCAAATACAAGAGTTATAGAAATGAAAGGCACTACGCTGTTACCCGGTCTAATAGAAGGGCATTCACATTTGTTTTTACATCCATACAATGAAGTAGCGTGGAATGATCAGGTGCTAACAGAAAGCCGTGCCGAGCGTACTGCCAGAGCCGTTACGCATGCACAAGCAACGTTGCTTGCCGGCTTTACTACCGTACGCGATCTGGGAACCGAAGGTGCTATGTATGACGATGCCGGCTTGAGACAAGCAATAGAAAAAGGTATAGTGCCCGGGCCAAGAATGATAGTGGCAACAAGAGCCATTGTTGCCAAAGGCAGTTACGGACCTAACCTGCACAATGCAGATATTAACTTGCCCCAGGGCGCAGCAGAGGTAGGCAATGCAGAGGAGATGGAAAGCGAAGTACGCACGCAAATAGGCAAAGGTGCGGATGTGGTAAAAGTATATGCTGATTATCGCTGGGGAATAGACGGGAACGCTATGCCAACCTTTACTACCGACGAAATAGCAATGGCAGTGCAGATTGCCAACAGCAGCGGCAGAACAACGGCCGCTCATGCTACTACCAAAGAAGGCATGCGCCGGGCAATTATGGCGGGCATTACTACCATAGAGCATGGTGATGATGGTGATGAAGCAATATTTACTTTAATGAAACAAAAGGGCGTGGCGTTTTGTCCTACATTGGCAGTAAGTGAAGCTATTGCTCAATACAAAGGCTGGAGAAAGGGCATTGATCCGGAGCCGGCACGGATTGCTGAAAAAAGGAAAGGCTTTCAGGCTGCATTAAAAAGCTGCGTAACGATATGCATGGGCGGCGATGTAGGTGTATTTGCACATGGCGATAATGCCCGCGAAATGGAGCTGATGGTGGAATATGGGATGAAACCTTTAGACGTATTGCGGTCTGCTACATCTGTGAATGCAACAGTGTTTGGCTATGGTAATAAAATTGGCAGTATTCAGAAGGGAATGCTGGCAGACATTATTATGGTAAGTGGCGATCCTTCCACAGATATTCATGCCGTTAGAAATGTAGTATTTGTAATGAAGGCTGGAATAATTTATAAAGAGTAAAAAATGTGGGAAAGAGTGCTAAAAAGGTAATAAAAACTTCGCTGTTACGGCAGGAAAGTTATCTGATTTATAATTACAATTAATGACTATAACAAAGTATAGCAAAGATGAGCAATAACGCGGATAACACTTACAGAATTCAACATCCTGTAAGTGTTTGTATAAATTGGAAGATTAATAAGCCCTGCTTGTAGGAGAACCATCGGTGTTGAAGTGCGTGTTGGCACTTGTGGCGCTGTGGCTACTAAAAGCCCATAGTAAAACTGCCGCTTGTAACATACAAAAGAAGAACATCAGTCAATATTTTTTGTGCGCTTAGCAAATGCGAATAATTATTCTACTAAAGGAATAGTGAAGTAAAAAGTAGAGCCTTTACCTAACTCACTTTCCACCCAGATGCGGCCCTTGTGGCGCTGTACTATTTCGGCACACAAGTACAAGCCTATGCCAAAGCCGGATACCATGGGTGTATTCTTGTTTTCTACCCGGTAATATCGTTCAAACAGGCGGTCTATATTCTGCGGTTTGATGCCAACACCTTCATCCTTTACACTTATTTGCACCAGCCCATCTATCTGCTCACAGGCTATTTCAATCTTTTTGCCGGGGCTGGAATACTTCATCGCATTGCTTACCAGATTGGTAATAACCTGGCCTATTTTCTCATAATCAGCATGTACAATCAACGGCTTGCACGATTTAAAATAAATTGTATGGCTGTGTGTATTAACAGACATTTCATCTTCTATGTTCTTTACCAGTTCTTCAATATTAAAAGTGGTTTTTTCAAGGTGTATTTTACCTGCTTCCAGGCGCGATACATTGAGGAAGCTGTTAATCATATTCGTCATTTTATTCACCTGTGTATGCGCCTTGTTGATAATGTCGGTAGTAAAAGCATCGCCGCTGTGCTTTGCCCGCATCGTGAGCATTTGCACATACGCTTTAATGGAAGTAAGCGGCGTTTTTAGCTCATGACTTACCATCGCAATAAAATCGTTCTTGCGAATATCATCCAGCTTGCGCTCGGTAATGTCTAATATGGTTCCGGAAAAATTGGCTGGTCTTCCCCGCTCGGCATTATATAGTTTTCCGGTAGCTTTCATCCAACGCAACTTTTGGTCGTGAATAGTAGTAATGGGAAACTCCAGATCAAATCGTTCGCCTTTGCTAATAGTAGCTTCTACTGCCGTAATAACGGCTTCGCGGTATTCTTCTTTTATTTGGCCAACAACCGCCTTGTAAGACATTTTTTCATCGCGGTGATAACCAAACAAGGCTTTCATTCTTGACGAAGGAATAAACTCGCGCGTTTCGGCATTGATAAACCAGGTGCCCATCTCGGCAGATTCGATTGCCATATCCAGCATTTGCTGGGCGCGCTCTTTGTCTATCCGTTCTTCTACACGCGTAGTAATATCTTCTGCCGCTACGATAATGCCCGTTACATTTCCTTTTGTATCAAATAACGGATCGTAATAAAAGCTGACAAACTTTTTTTGCAAGCCTTGTGGTGAATTGTGATAAAATACTTCTTCTTCCTGTCCATAACCCAATCCGGTATCATATACTTTGCGGAGTAGCATAGGAAATGGTTGTCCTTCCAGTTCGGGCAATATCTCCATCAGCGGGCGCCCGGTTATCTCTGCTATCGTTTTGCCCCATAAATCTGCCAACGACTGGTTGGCAATCTCTACAATCCAGTTTTTGCCACGCAATATCATCAGCGAGTAGTGCGCCGTCATAATCAGCCCGCGCAGATTAAACTCACTTTCTTCTACTTTTTGCCTTGATAAAACCTGTTCCGTAACATCGGTAGCTACTGCAATAATGCCGGTAATAGTATTATTTTCTCTGATGGCTTGATATACAAAATTGAAATAGGATTCTTTTAAAGTACCATGATGATTAAGAAGTGCTTTTACTTCATTACCATAAAAAGTATCGCCTGTAGTAAATACATTCTCCAGTATTTGCAAAAAAGGCTGTCCTTCCAGTTCTGGCAGTGCAACAGCCAGTGGCTTGCCGATAATGTCTTTTGTTTTTCCCCAAAGCGACAACATAATTTCATTCGCCGCGGTAATAATAAGTTGCTGCCTGCTGAACATACCAATTGCTACGGGTGCCTGTTCAATAAGGTTGCGGAAAATGGTTTCTTTTTCTGATAGCTCCTGCAGGCTTTGCAGCAAGCGATCCTGGCTATTGGCTAATTGATCATTGGAAGTTGCCAGTTCCTCCACTGTAGCAGTCAGTTCTTCGTTAATGGCGCCTAACTCTTCATTTAATAGTTGCAGCTGCAATTCTCTTTCTGCCAATGTTTTAGTGCGGAGATATACCCGTTCTTCCAACTCATTATTAAGCTTTGCCAGTTTCATTTGCGATTCAGCCAGTTCTTCATTAGTGGCATTCAACTCTTCGTTGGCGGCAGCTAATTGCTCGTTTAGCTGTTGCTCTTTTTCCAGTGCATTACGGTGCTCATAGCTGTATCCGTTATTCAAAATAGTTCCTACATGCAGCGCCACCGATTCTAAAAAATGCTGACAGTCGTTATCCAGCTTTTTGCGTGGCGACACTCCCATTACTATATAGCCATTAATTTTTGTATCACCCTTGGTAATGGTTGCTACCAAAGCTTCACGGCAGGCATCGCCCCATACGCTCATCACCGGGTTGCGCAGATACACATCTAGGTTAGGAATATACGTGGATATGCCGGAATGGGCAACCTGATGATACAAAAACATAGCTTTTGCAGCATCCTGTGCCGAAATGCCGGATACGCCTGCCAGCAACGTTTTAGCGGCATCGTGCTCCGATATGGTATAGAGCGCAAAAAACGGAATGTCTTCGCTCGCCTCTTTTAATATTGCAAGGCAATTTTGCAGGCTTTGCTCCCCCGTTTTAGCAGTGTTCAACTGTTGCAGCAACTGCTGGATAATACCTGCCCTCCGCTCGTTGATAACGCGGTAAGTAGTTTCGATAACGGCATTAAAAACGCCGCCAATGTTGCCATCCGGTCCAATAATGGGAGAGAGGGTATAATCGAAATAACACTCTTCGGTGTAGCCGTACCGCTGCATAAACAGGAGTGCATCGGGGCGGCGGATAGACTCGCCATTGTATAATACGCTTTTGAATTCTTCTGCTAAATCTGCCCATATTTCTGCCCATGCTTCATATCCCGGCCTGCCCAACGCCCAGGGATGTTTATTACCAAGTATCGGGCTGTAAGAGTCGTTGTATAAAATATTAAAATCTTCGCCCCAATAAATGGCAATAGGGAAGCCTGAATTGAGTGCAATGTTTACGGCAGACCGTAAACTGTCTGACCAGGTTTCGGGGTTGCCTAAAACTGTATCTGAGAAGTTGGCAGTGCGAATCAATTTTCCCATTTCGCCGCCACCCTTAACAAACGTGTATGTTGGTTGTATGCTGTTGTCTTTTGTTTGTAGATTCATTTTGCCCTGCTATGAAATCGCCTTTGTAAAAAGATGATATTATACAAATTTCATTCAAACATTTATTTGTACACAACAAAAATTACAATAGATCTAAAAATAGTTTGAGCTGAAAAGCCAGTAAGTAAGTGGCACCGGAATTCATAATAGAAAAAGATTTGCACAGCGCTTTGGATAGACTTGTAGCTTAGCTAGGGAAAAGGTAATAGATGATTTTCTTCAATTCATCAATCAGGTCAAGAGAAGAAATGAATGAACCCGGTGAGGTATTCCAAACAGCTTATCACAGTTCTTGGATTGATAAATGAATTATGTAGTATCAGTGAATGTAGGTAACAACCTCAACCGATTATTTTATAACGGATAAGTATTTCTACCCTCTCTTTATGAACCTTGGTATCCTGGTGATTTAAAACAAAAACTATTGCCAATTTTTGCTACTCATACCGCAAAGCCACAATAGGATTAAGTTTGGAAGCCTTGATAGCTGGCCACAAGCCTGCAAGCAACCCAAATATGGCGCAAATAACGATACCCGTAATAATCCAGCCCCAGGGCACTACAAACCCGGTATCTAAGACCAGCGCGAAAATATTGCCCACCATTACACCTAATATAATTCCGCAAATAGCGCCCGACACGCTGATGATGATTGACTCAAATAAAAACTGCTGACGTATATTTTTCTTTTTGCCACCAATGGCTTTTATCAATCCTATCTCGCGTGTACGCTCGTTTACAGCTACAAGCATAATGTTCATGAGGGCAATGGCAGCACTTATTAGCGTGATCAGTCCGATTAAGCCGGAAGCGCCAACGATGCTGCTGAGCAAACCAATAAACGTTTGCGCCAGTTTATCGCTTTTTTCTGCCACAAAGTTTTCGTCTTCGGTAGGTGTTAAATGGCGGATGCCTCTGAAGAGAGCCGTAGCATATCCTATGGCAGCATCTACCTGTTGTATGCTGTTGGCAGCTATGCCAATAGTGTAAGAGTCGGCGTTGTTGCCCAATTTTCTAATACTGTTGTAGGTAGTAAGGATTACATTATCTGCACGCATCAGGGCACTGGAGCCTTTGGGTTTAAGCACGCCCAACACCAGGAATGGCGCAGTGCCAATGCGGATAGTTTTGCCAACTGCCCGTACCGGATTTTCGCCAAAAAGCTTATTGGCAACATCGCTGCCCAACAGGCATACATTGCGACCACTTTGCACATCTGCAGGTGTAAAATTCCTGCCCACATCAATGCTGTAACCGTTTACCTGCAAATAGTTTTCATCGCCGCCATTTACACGCACATTGGGATTTGTTTTTTTATCGCCATAATGCACTTCATAGCTCCATCTGCCGTTCAAGGCAATACTTACTATAGCCGGAAAATCATAATCCTTTTTAAATCTTTCTGCTTCAGATAATATAATAGGCTTATCAAGATTGGATTTCTTTTTCTTTTTGCCGCGGGTTTCTTTGGTTGCATTATCGTTGTTGTTGCCAAAGCGGATGCGCTCTTTGTACGAAATAGTAAAACCATTGGCACCCATAGTAGCAAAGTTGTCTTTAAGGCTGCTGTTCATGGCATCAATGGCAGTAATAATGCCAATAAGCGCCATGATACCAAAAGCTATAATGGCTACAGTAATGCCGGTGCGCAGCTTGTTGCTGGCAACCGTTTTATAGGCTTGTAAAAATGAATCCTTCAATACCATGTTGCTGCATTGTAATACGTAAAAGTAGGTAAAGAACTAACAGTTGGTATTTGAATAAATGATGAATGGCAGATTTTGTGAGTTTGCGAGTTGTGAATAGTGAGTGGGCAGTTGTAAGTAACGTGTTAAGTCACATCTCTAATTTTCACTGCTCACGTTTTACCTTTCACTCACAACTCACCATTCACGTAGAATGCTCATACCTCATCCCTCATAATTCTTTGCTGCTTGTTTGGAGGAGCCAAGCCCATCAATTCCCAATTCAACAACATCGCCGGCTTTAAGATAAACAGGCGGTTTCATGCCCAGACCTACACCTGCAGGCGTGCCTGTAGTGATGATGTCGCCCGGCAACAGCGTCATAAACTGGCTGATATAAGCAATAAGCATAGGTACTTTAAAAATAAGATTGCTGGTGTTGCCATCCTGCATCATCTTACCATTTACCGTAAGCCAAAGCCGTAAGTTGTTTACATCTTTAATTTCGTCTTTGGTAGCCAGCCATGGGCCAAGTGGCGCAAAGGTGTCGCAGCTTTTACCTTTTACCCATTGTCCCACGCGCTCCAGTTGAAAGTGGCGTTCACTGTAATCGTTGTGCAGGAGATAACCGGCAATGTAGTCTTCCGCTTCACTTTCTTTAACGTACGATGCCCGTTTTCCTATTACAACAGCCAGCTCTACTTCCCAGTCAGTTTTTGTACTGTTTTTGGGTATAATCAAATCATCGTTGGGACCCACAATTGCTGTAGTGGATTTAAAAAACAGAATTGGCTCTACAGGTACCTGCATGTTGCTTTCGGCAGCATGGTCGGTATAGTTTAGCCCGATGCAAACAATTTTGGATGGTTTTAACAAAGGTGGTCCCAACCTCGTTTCGTTGCTTACAACAGGGCATTCCTGCCCGTGTATTTCGAGCCATTGTGCCAGGCGGTTTATGCCATTATTGGTAAAGAAATCTTCTGTATAATCTTCGCCAAATGCAGACACATCTATTCTTTTATCATCAGTAACTTGTATGCCGGGCTTCTCTTTGCCCGCTTCGCCAAAACGAATGAGTTTCATAAATGGTTAATAATTATGTTGGTTTTTGAAAGATTACAAAGATAGCTGTATGAGCGGAGGAATAGTGTTGTGGAGGGTATTTCAAATGTTAGCTTTTCCGCTTCAATGCCATTTAATAAAGACGTAGGCATAACAAGGCACTACAAAGCCACTCAAAACTGAGTGGCTTTGTAACTGATAACTATTATTAAATTAATTAGAATAATACTTTTGCTCAAAACTCTAAACGAATAACCTCATTACTCTGCTACTTGCGGCATATTGCTGCAATGTTCAATAATAGCCTGTTCTATATCTTTTGGTTTGATAGGCTTTACAATAAAACTGTTAATGCCTGCCTGCTTAAACTTACTCGCGTCGTCCAGTGCATTGGCTGTAAGCGCAATGATAACCGGGCGGGTGCTTTGCAGGTAAAACTCGCGGATACGTTTGGTGGCTTCCATACCATCCATTTCAGGCATAAACATATCCATAAAAATAAGGTCGTATTTTTCTTCTACTGCTTTAGCTACGGCTTCCGTACCGTTTTTAGCTGCTTCACATTTATAGCCCATTTTCCTCAATATGGAGGACAGTATCAATTGACTCATTTCGTTGTCATCGGCAGAGAGTATGCGTAATGGAATCCTTCTGCTTAATTCCTTATCTACTTTATCACCGTTGGTATCGGTTACTGTACGTACCTGTGTATCCATAATTTTGCCTGCGCGAATAGTAAAAGTAAACACGCTGCCGCCGGATGTACTTTCTATCTTAACAGCACCGCCCATCAGCGCCACTAAGCGTGCAGCTATAGATAAGCCTAGTCCTGTATAGTGTGTAGTGTACATCACTTCGTCCAGCGATGGTGGTGTATATGTCGTATTCTCCTTATCGCCGGCGTCTGCAATCTTAAACTGCAACTGCAGGTTGTTGGCTTGCTCACTCAGCAACTCTACATCCAGCTGCAATATACCCGTATCGGTAAACTGTACTGCATTGCCCAGCAGGTTTATCAGCACCTGGCGCAGGCGTACAATATCACTTACAATTAATGCAGGCACCTGCGGAGCTATCTGGTAATTGATGGCTATATGCTGGCTGTCTGCAAGCAATAATGTGCGCACCTCTTCTATACAATCCTTTAAGGACAACGGATTGTTTTCGAGTGTCAGCTTGCCCGATTCTATTTTGAAGAAGTCAAGACTGTCGTTAATTACTGATAACAGGCTAACTGCGCCGCGGTGCACCACACTTACCATCTTTTTTTGCTGATCGTCGAGTTGCGTTTGCTGCAGCAGCGATGCCGAGTTAAGTACATGATTAAGCGGCGTGCGCAGCTCATTGCTCATGGTAGAGAGAAATTGCGTTTTGGAGTGGTTGGCATCTTCGGCAGCCATTTTTGCAGCACGCAACTGGCTTTCGCTTTCGCTGCGAAAAGAGATGTTGGTAAGCACCATGCGGTAATAAATAACCAGCAGTACAATAAAAATCAATACACCTGCTACAAACACAGTAATAACATTACGTATGTACGGAAAGGCTTCGTTGAGGGTAGTCGCACTTCCGAAGGCATGCCATACTCTGATGATGTTGAAGGCGATAAAAATGATAACAATTATCATTGCTACCACCAACATCAGGCTCTTGTTTTTATATGTAAAATAAGATGCTTTAATGGGTAAAAATTAATGGATGCAAGTAAATGCGAAGCAGGAGAAAATACAATTAATATTCAATTAAAGGCGGCTTATAATTTACCTTAGATCATATATCTATAAAAGGCTATATGAGTTGGTGTTTCATTTTAAGTTGGTTACATATATTGTAAATTGTTGTAGTAATTGGGGTATATTTAAAGCTTGGGAACTGCTGTAAAAATTTCCCATTTTTAAAAAATACTTTTGCCTGCGCGCTGGCTGCTGTTTCCTTCGTAAGGAGTGGACTGATGCCGGTAAGCCTGTATTTTATAGCCTCCCAGCGCCAGATAACACCTGCCATAAAAGGGGTTACTTTTTTATGTACCGGGCGTTTGCCAAAACATTGTGCAATCATTACAAACAGTTCTTTAAAAGACATATTTACCGCATTCAAAATATAACGCTGTGCCGATACCTCGCTTTCCATCAACAACTGCATGGCGCTTACCACATCCACTACATCTACAAAGCCGGTTATGCCATCGGTGTACCATGGAAACTCCTCATATACCGTTTTAAAGATCTGCGAGGAGCCGCCATTCCAATCGCCTGCACCCAGTATGATAGTTGGATTTACAATTACTGCTTTCAGTCCTTCACCAATGCCACGCCACACTTCCATTTCTGCCAGGTATTTACTTTTGCCATACTCGCTGTTGTTGGTCTTTGGAGACCAGTGCATGTTCTCATCTATAGCTACTCCCTCATTTATGCGTCCGAGCGCTGCAACCGAGCTTACATGCAACAACTTTTGTACACCGGCAGTAATACATGCGTTTACTATATTGGCTGTACCTTCTATATTTGTTTGGTATAGTTCATGTATTTTTTTGGGGTTAAAGGAAACCACTGCGGCACAATGATATACCTGTTCTACGCCCGCTAATGCTTCTTCTAATGCTATCACGTCGAGAATGTCGCCTTTTATCCATTCTACCTTATCGGCACCTTCGTAAGAAGGAATAGCCGAGCGGTACAATGCGCGCACTTGCCTGCCTTGCTGTACCAAGGCCTGCACCAGATGCGAACCAACCAATCCTGTAGCGCCCGTAACAAAAACCATGTTGTATATTAAATGATGCAATGCCGGTTGCAAAATGCTGCAAACATACAGTAAGATGTTGTGTAAACGACAGTTTGGAGAGGGATGAACAAACTTTACAGCGTAGTGATTGCGCATAAGTTACAATCCTTATTTTTACAGCAATGCAACAGCAGTTGTTTTTGTTTGACAAAGGAGATAAGAATAAAGAAATTGTACAGCAAACTGCTGAAGGAATTGCCATGCGCGAAAAGGAGGAAAAACTGTTGAATGATGAAGACGATAATGAAGAAAAAATAGCCGAACAAACAACTATTGATCCTTTTGCCACCGCCCGGCAAAAAGAAGATGAAAAGATAGAACAGCTACTGCTGATGCCCAACATACGGCGCGGGCGCAAGTCTTTTAAAGACATGGATGAAGAAGCAATTCTTGTTGCTGTACCGGATGATGAAGTGTTGTTTAAAAAGCAATATTATCCCATGCGTACGGTAGCGGAATGGTTTGGTGTTACCTTATCACAGTTGCGTAAATGGGAAAACGAATTTGATATTTTGCAGCCAAAGAAGAATGCACGTGGCGACCGTTTCTTCCGCCCGGAAGATGTAAAGAATTTAGAATTGATTTATCATCTTATACGCCGGCGAAAATTTACGGTGGCAGGTGCCAAGCAATACTTAAAAGAAAACAAAACGAAGTTGCAAAATACAGTTCAATTGCTTGATGCATTGAATAAATTTAAACAATTTTTACTGGAATTAAGAGCTATATCCGAATGAAAAAAATACTCGTTGTTACAGGTGCTGTTTTTATATTATTTGCAGGTAAAGCACAAAGTGAGATCACGCCATCAACCGCTACAAACATGCCTTACGAAACCATCCAAGGTGATAATGAAATAACCTTAAAAGGTTTGCTGAGCCGCAAAGTTCTGGAAAGTGATACTACGTTTAAATGGTTTAAAGACAACTATGCTTTGGGCATGGCAGATGCATCGGCAGTACAGGCTTTTCAGGAAAATAAAGATAAAATTCATGTAATTATTTTTGGTGGTACCTGGTGTGAGGATACGCATAACCTGTTGCCTGTTTTTTATCGTTTGGCAGATAAATCGGGCTTACCCGATTCGAGCATTACCCTCATTGGTGTTGACCGCGACAAGCAAACGCTGGATAATCTGAGTGCGGCATTCAACATCATCAATGTGCCTACCTTTATCGTAATGCACGATGGCAAAGAAGTGGGACGTGTAGTAGAATACGGCCAGTACGGACAAATAGATAAAGAGTTGGGTGAGATAGTAAGCGGCATAAAGCCCCAAATGCCCCAGCCCTGAAGGGAGCTATGAAAAATAAAAACTATTTTGAGTTGAAAATACAGCCATTCAAAATTGATAATTTACTATTCACAATCACACAAATTCACAACTGACCACTCACAATATCCACCATTCACAAAAAACACCAATAATATTCTATGCAATACGTTCCAAATGCTAACCGGTACAGCAGCATGCAATACCGCCGCTGTGGCAGAAGCGGTATTTTATTACCCGAAATTTCTTTAGGCTTGTGGCACAACTTCGGTGGGGTAGATGTGTACGAAAATTACAGAGCTATCCTGCACGATGCTTTTGATGCAGGTATTACACATTTTGATTTGGCTAACAACTATGGTCCGCCGCCCGGTTCGGCAGAAGAGAATTTTGGTAGAATATTAAAACAGGATTTTAGCAGTTACCGAGATCAACTCATTATTTCTACCAAAGCGGGTTACCTCATGTGGGAAGGTCCTTATGGCGAATGGGGCAGCAAAAAATATCTGGTAGCCAGCCTCGACCAAAGCCTCAAACGTATGGGATTGGACTACGTAGATATTTTTTACAGCCATCGTCCAGACCCGAATACGCCATTGGAGGAAACAATGCGGACATTGGATTTAGTAGTGCGCCAGGGAAAAGCTTTGTACGTGGGCATCTCTAATTATTCAGCAGATGAAGCAGCAAGAGCTATTCAAATTTTAAATGAATTAGGTACACCTTGCCTTATTCATCAGCCAAAATACAGCATGTTTGAGCGCTGGGCAGAAAACGGTTTGCTAGATGTATTGGAAAAGAATGGCGTAGGTTGTATTCCATTTTCTCCATTGGCACAAGGCCTATTAACGAACAAATATTTGAAAGGTATTCCTGAAGATTCAAGAGCGCATAAATCAACCGGCTTTTTACAGGAAAATCAGGTAACGCCGGAAGCGGTTGCGAAGGCACAGAAGTTGAATGAACTGGCACAACAGCGCGGACAAACACTGGCGCAAATGGCAATTGCCTGGCTGCTGAAAGACCCGCGCGTTACCTCGGTATTAATAGGCGTGAGTAAGCGGCAGCAATTGCAGGATTGCTTGCAGGCGCTGGATAACAAGTCTTTTAGTGAGGAAGAATTAAATAAGATTGAAGCGATATTAAAAGGGTAAAAAATACCCTTGAATTGCATTAACGCTGACAGGGTTTAGAACCTAGCCGGCGTTTTTGTTGGGAGATAGTAAGTCCTGCTCAAAAGCGTACGGTGTTGACGGGTGTGATGTCGCCTGTCGGTGCCACAGGCACACCCAAAGCCTCATAGTAGCACAATAGTTTATCCCGGAATAAAATAAGAAAGCATTTGCCAGCGGCAAATGCTTTCTTATTTCTTCACATTCAAATATTGTTGCAATGTATTTACGTACTCTTCAAATGCTTTGATGCCTTTTTTAGTAATCTTACAGGTAGTGTTGGGATAATTGTCTTTAAACTCTTTTACAACATCTATATATCCGGCTTCCTTTAGCTTTTGTACCTGCACGCTCAGGTTTCCGGCAGTAGCATTGGTCTTTTCTTTTATAAACGTAAACTCGGCTTCTTTTACGCTGATAAGCAGGCTCATGACGGCAAGGCGTAGCTGCGAGTGTAATATGGGATCCAAATCTTTAAACATGCTGTTGCTTCTTTGCTTTCAAATACCTGCGTTGTAATATAAAGCCGGGAATAAACCATGCCAGTTGTGCTGCTGCCACATAATACAGCATAGTATAAGGATAAGCAGTATAGAAAGCCAGTATAGCAAATACCCAGCATGCAATACCGCCAATAATCATGGGTGTAAAACGACGTGTAAAGCCGGTGGCAAAAGTGGGAACGCCATATACAATAAGAAATAATGTTTCTGCATGTAATTGTATATAAGGAACCTGTATTGTATTTACATAAAAGCTCAGCAGAAACATTGTGATAGCAAAGGAGAGCCAAATGCCGCTCATAGCATCGGAATAGTATGTTTTAAACTTCATGCGCCGGCGCTCGCGTGCCGATATAATAATTTGTGGCACCACTGCCAAAAAAGTGAGTAGCCATACATAACGCGCCCACGAAAGCGGATAGAAATAAGATACAAACTGCACCAATGCGCAAAACGATATAATACTGCCCCACATAATAGCGCTAATACCTGTTTCAACAAAGTCGGCTTTGGCTTTGTTAATCATGGTAGTGATGAGTTGCAGGCTTTCCTGCTCATTAAAAGTTTCTTCTTCGTATTGGCTCATAACATGGTAGATTGTATGGATTGTTTTTGATACCGATACCGCAAGATATGGCCAGGTATAATATAACTGATAAAAACTGCTAAGGCTGTGAGCAGCGTTTGTGTATCATAGCCTGAAAAGGCAGCAACAATCACTAATGGAAAACATAACAGCCCACCAATAATCATGGGCTTAAACTTGATGAGACCACCCGACACAAAAGTTCCCATACCATAAAAAGCTATATAAAAAGGGAAACAATACTGCCAGCCGATTTTAATAAAAACAAAAGCCAGCACAAAGAAGCTTAGCCCGATGCCTGTCCATAAATAAGCGTTCGCTTCGTTTATAAATGTTCGTACTCTTATCTGCTTTGCATCACGATAAGCAAGCAAAAAATGGATAGCAAGTGCCACCGGTGTTATCAGCCAGGCAAGATGATACTGCGGATAGCCGGCAATTACTTTCAGATAATATTGTAATAAACAACCAATCATAACCGCCCAACCCCACAGCAAAAAATAGTGACTTTGATTGCTAATGGTGTTTTTAGTAGTTTCTATCATACTGCGGATGAGTTGCAGACTCTGCTGCGGCGAAAACTCCGGCTCGTTGCTATTGTTTTGCATAAAACGTACAACTTAATTTAAAAACATTTACATGCTTTCTCCTGCTGATAAAGAATCGTTGCCAGGAATTTTATTTTGCTTATTAAAATAAGCCCTTAAAATGAATGAAGGAATAATCCATACTAAAATGGCTACCAGCGCCAACAATAGAAAAATGGTTTCATCCTGTTGATAAAAAGAATATGCTGCTATTACCATACATAGCACACCCACTATTTTATGATAGGTAAATTTTGTAATCATGCCTGTAATAAAAGAAGCATAAGCTGTAAGAAACAAAAAAACAGTGACCGACTTATAGGTAATACCGGCAAAACAAGCGGCGATAATTACGGTAAGAAAATAACCCATCCAGATGTAATCGATAGTTTCATCGGTAAAGGTTTTTACTTTCTTCTTTTTCTCTTCGCGCATTTGAATAAATGCCTGGACAAAAAACACCGGCACCAGCAACCAGAACGGCGTAAACGCAAGCTGCATAAAACCTTTTGCCATTGCATACGCCAGCAAACTGCAAAAAAAAATAGTTATGCCATATACTAATGCAGATAAACCACTTTCATAAAAATAGCCCCTTGCTTCATATATCATACGATTGATGAGCTTAAGGCTTTTTTCGGTACTTAATTCTTCCTGATTCATATTGTAGATTTACAACAGTGCATTACCTTTTGTTGTATGCTGTTGAGGTGATTTTATAACAAGCGACCTCCTAAATATAATGGCTATTGGTGAGCTTTGTGAGTAGTGAGTTGTCAATTGTGCGTATTTAATGTGAATTGTAATAGGAAATAAAACAACAATGTGACAAGTAAAAAATGAGCACAGTTTAAACTCACTACTCTCCACTCGCAATATCATTGACACTTCGCGAGCATGGAATCTGCCAGGTCTGCGCCCCAGGTTGGATAGAGTGGCTTCTTTTCTTCTACCTTGTACAAATCAACTGCTTTTTGAAAAATGGGTTTTGCTTTTTCTTTACCGCCGCCAAATTGTTCGGGCGTGTTAAAGACACTCATGCCTTGCAGGTAATACAAGCGCGGATTGTTGGCGTCCAGCTGCATTCCTTTTTGCAAAGCAGCAGCCGCCTCCTGCCCGTAAGTTTGCCAGCGTTCCTGCGGATTTACCAGCATTTGCTGAGTGGCTGCCATGTTGCGGATGCTGGCAAATTCGGCATTATCATTAATCGCTTCGCCTTTGGCACATAAGGCTTTTACTTCTGCTGCCAGCTTATCTTTATCCACGCTTTTATCTATCCAGCCAACACGCACTTTTGCCAATGCAGCCCAGTAGTAAGGCAGCCATTGTGTTTTTTCTGCATCGCCCACACGCTCAAAAGCAGCAGCGGCTGCATTTAAATCGGCAGCCGTTTTCGCAGCATCCAACATCGCTAAATCTTTTTGCATAGCCTGAGTGTACTTGTCGCTTTGTGAAAAAGCTGTAATGCTCACCAGCATTACGATTGAAAGAATCAGTGGTTTCATTGTGGTTTGTTTTTATTGTTTTATTTTTAAAAGAGTATGATAAATGCCTTCAGCATTTTTTACTATTTATGTTTTGTCGTTGTTAATGTTCTTTATCTGCAATCACGTGTTTTATTTATATACATCTACTTGTACTTACTTTACTATCATGTTCAGTAAAGGCATTGCAACAAATAATGCGAAGTCGCCGCCGCAATAGGAGTTGTTTGTATGATAACTTCTTACTGCTTTTTCTTTATCGAAAGCTGCACTCTTCAGCATGAAAGCTGCACCGAAGATCGTGATAAGTGAGGCAACGATCCACCATTTAAATCCTGTATTACTAACACTTTTTTCTTTTGCTTTACCCTGTATTTTCTTTTGCATATTAATTCGTTTAGCACTTACAATATTGATCTGCTTCCAATCTTTTTATTTCACTACAAATTATTATTAATTGCATCTTCACTTCGATTGACGCCCCAGCTAAAGAATGCACCTATAAAGTAAAAGCGTTTGGCTGGTGGTGTAATGGCTTCTTTGTGTAAGCCATCATACGAATAATTATAACCATACACTGCGTTATAACCTAACACATTGGTAACACTTCCAAAGAGTACCACATTGGTTTTGGCGTTTGTGTTGCCGGCCTGCGGTACATAATATATACTCACACCCAAGTTGTTGTAGTTTTTTGTTTTGCCCTGGTCTGCAATGAGGTAAGGCTTTAAGGCTCCATCGTAGCGGAGATTGTAATAAGGTCTGCCGGTAGCAAAGCTATACGTAAGCCCGATGCCTGTTTTCCACTCAGTTATAAAGCGTTTTACAACTAATGAAGCTGTATGTTTGGCGGCAAAGTTGGGCTGCAATTGTATTGGATAATTAAGGTAATCGCGCTTCGTATCTAAGTAAGAATAACTGAACCAATAATCCAGATTTTTAAAACTTTTCTTATCACGCCAAAATAGTTCTATGCCTTTTGCATAGCCACTGCCACTGTTGTTGGCAGTAGTGTAATAGTAATTAACGGGAACGGTTTTTACCAGGTCTAAATATTTCTTATAAAAAGCCTCTACGCGAAAGATTCTGCCTTCCGTCATTTTTTGATAATTAAGAATATAATGGTCGGCTCGTGTATAACCTAAGTTGCGGGTGTACATCAACTGCTGGTTCTCGGGCTTTTGATAAAAAATGCCATATGCTGCCGATATAGAGCCACTGTTACCAACTTTATATGCCAGCGATACACGCGGTGCAAGATTTACTTTACCCAATATGGAAGAATGCTCGAAACGCGCACCCAGCTTGGCTGCGAGGTTGTTGGTAATGTAAATATCACCTTCCGCAAACAACGCCTCATAATTATCTATCAGTTTATACATAGTATCATAAATGGTTGTTTTGTTCAGGCTATGCCAATATTCACCACCAAAGCGGATGGCATTTAAGTTGCCCAGTTTTTTATCAAACACTGCTTTTATTTGCGATAAATCTTCTAATCTATCCAGGTTGAAGTTTTTGTATTGCATCCAGAATTTATCATCACCAAAGTGTTGCGGTTGGTTGTTCTGATTTTGCAACTGTTGCGACAGCTTGTCTTTGTTGGTACTAAAACTGGAGCCAAGATTCATCTTCCAGCCATTGCCCAGATTTTCGCGCCAGCTCAAATTATTATACCAGTTATAATTTTTCAGGCTAAAAGCATCTTTCAAAACGCTGCTGTCAACATCAGGGCGGCGAATGCCTAAGTTGCCGGTACCAAAAGTGGTATAATACTTTACCATACCACCATTTTTTGTTTTAAAACGGAAGTTGGCATCGCCGTTATGAAACTGGGGCATTTTAAAATAATCCGGCGTTTGCTTTACCAGACTGAAGTATGCAGCAACATTTACATACCCATAATCAATACCATAAGAGGCTGTTTTTTGCTTGTTTAAATATTGATAACCTGCACCTGCAAAGAGTGGCGAAATGGAAGCGTTGGCAGCCGTTTTTTCGGGTAAATCAATAGACTCCAATATCACAGCCGAAGACAATGCCTGTCCATACAAAGCGGAGTAACCGCCTGCACTAAACACCGTGCCTTTGAACAAAAAAGGAGAGAAGCGGCCACGGCTTGCAATATCGGGAACAGAAGAAAAATATGGATTATTCACCAGCGTGCCATCTATAAACTGCTTGGTTTCGTAGCCGGCGCCACCGCGTACAAACAAGCCTTCCTGCTCGCCCACCTGTTGCGCACCGGGTAAAGTTTTAATGGCAGAAGTAATATCGGCGTTGCCACCACCAACTGTGGCAACATCTATCGAGTTGAGAACAGTAACTGCACGCTTGCTATCACCTGCTGCAAAGGAACCTGCGGTAACGGTAACTGCTTTTAATTCATTGATTTCTTCCTTGATAGAAAAGTTGATAGTAAGCGGTTCGTTAGCTATAGTAATGGTTTGTTCAACGGTCTTGTAACCTATTGCTGATGCAACTAATATATGATTACCCTTTTCGGTGGTAGTAAAAGTGTAATTGCCCGAAGAATCAGAAGTAGCGCCATCATAAGTATCTTTTAAAGTAATGCTGGCACTGATAACTTTTTTGCCCCGGTTATCTTTTACTGCACCACTGATTTTTACCTGTGCCTGCGCTAGAAAACATGTTAAAAGGAAAGCTATAAAAAGTGCGGACTGTTTCATATGTTTGATTTGGTATTGCAAACGTAGAGTAGTTTATAAAATAAACCAAATTATTCTATAAACATCTGGATGAACGGTATTTTAGGGCTAATCGGAATATTAAATTGGTTTGATGAAAGAGCGCCATTGCGAGCGGAGCGAAGGGCTCTGTGGACAGTAATGCAATCAAAATGAGGCTTTAAAAGAGTTTGTTATATTCTTTTATTATAAGTTCAGCCTTAGCCATCAATAAGGATTTACAGCTAAGCACAGATCGCTTTGCTGCGCACGCAATAACAAGGTGTACCGGTGCTGTTCAGTACCAAAGAAAAACAACGCTTATGTTTGCGCTGCTTAAAAGAAAACCATGTATAAAAAATTCGGTGCAGATAAATTGTTTACCGGCAGCGAAATGCTTCAGAATAGAACATTGATAACCGATGCAGGTGGTGTAATTGAAGACATTGTACCAACAGAAAATGCAGGTGATGATATACAATATATGGAGGGAGTTATCAGCCCCGGTTTTATTAATTGTCATTGCCATCTGGAACTGAGTCACATGCGCGGACTGATACCGGAAAAAACCGGATTGGTTGACTTTGTTTTTAGCGTAGTTACCGAACGTCATTTTGAGGAAACGCAAATTTTGGAAGCTATTGTTGCTGCAGAAACTGAGATGCTGCAAAACGGCATTGTGGCGGTTGGCGATATTTGTAATAATAGCTTAACGGCATTGCAAAAGAGTAAGCAGAATTTGCATTATTACAACTTTATAGAAACCAGCGGTTGGGTGCCGCAAATAGCCGATGCCCGAATGAGCCGCGCGTTGGGTGTGTATGAAACTTATTGTCAACTGTCAACCGACTATTGTAAACAAACTTCTATTGTGCCACACGCTCCTTACTCCGTTTCAGATAATTTGTGGCAATTATTGCAACCTTATTTTCAAGATAAAACGGTTAGCATTCACAACCAGGAAACAAGTTTTGAAGATGAATTGTTTATACAAGGCAGCGGCGATTTTACGCGCATGTATCAACTAATGAACATGGATTGCAGCTTTTTTACACCGTCAGGAAAAAGCAGCTTGCAAACCTGTTTTCCTAAACTAAAAGGTGCCGGAAATGTGTTGCTGGTGCACAATACTTTTACAAAAGAAAAAGATGTGTTATATGCAAAAGAGCAAGCGGAATTAAATGATCAGCAACTATTTTTTTGCCTTTGTGCCAATGCCAATTTGTATATAGAAAATGCATTGCCACCTGTAGCAATGTTGTTACAAAACGATTGCAACTTAGTGCTTGGCACAGATAGCCTTGCCAGCAATCAGGGCTTGAGTATAATAGATGAAATGAAAACTATTCAACAGCATTTTGATTGTATTACTATAGAACAATTGTTGCAAATGGCTACGTTGAATGGAGCCAAAGCACTTAGCATGAGTGACAAGTTGGGGAGTTTTGAAAAAGGAAAACAGCCGGGTATTGTGGTAATTGACGAAACGTTGAAAAATGTAAAACGATTGCTTTAAAAACTGTTTTCAACTCAATACTTCCTGTAAAATAGGCAAGCTGCGCATCTCTCCAAATTCGGGTATGTGCAATACCATAAAATGCTGGTAAGCCAGTAATAACTCCCGCCGCATATTCCTGTTCAGAGGAATATTCTCTAAGTCATTATAAAAAAGAATATTGCTGATGTGTGAAGTAAGCCTTGCTGCCTCGCCACTTAAATAATGCGGATGCATTGGTACATCCTGTACAAACGAACCTTCCATTAAATCTAAAACCGGTGTGGCTTTGCTGAAACTGCCCTGTAAATGAAAGCCCAATTCGCTGCCCAGATGTAAGGTAAAATACAAAGGCAGATTGGCGGTAAATGTATTAGTGCCTTTATCCAATTGCTTTAACGTATCTTCAATCAGGTAAAATAATTCAGGGTTGGCCTCGGGTTGTTTTAGTCCATGTTGCAGCAGTTCTACAATGTACATTGCCACTGCATTTTTTACTACATTAAACAATACTTCATTATACAAATAGCTCCATTCATATTCTTTTATAAACTGCAGGTTCTTTAATTCATTATGATAAACCACCATATTCAGCATAGCGCCCGGTTGAAAATAATTGCCTTTACCTTGCGATTTTTTAGTGGCTTGCCGTACACCTTTTACAATGTAGCTCTGCACGCCAAACAACTCGGTATAAACAGTGGCAATTACACTTGTTTCGCCGTACTTTACCGTTCGCAATACTACACCTTTCGTCTTGTGAGTCATAGTCTATAAAAATACTATTAACACGTGAGAATCTGCACTGTACAACACTAACAATTTCCTAAATTATTTAGCTTTTTGCTCTTTTTCTACCAGGTATTCCAGCCATAAAATTTTGTAATAAGCCGGGCAATAGAAATAGTAATAAATATAACTCCAGTGCAGAAAAATTTGCTTCAGCGGAGTAGGATAGGAGAAGGCCGCACGTGCCTGGAAAAATACAAATTGCTGCTGGTTGCTCTCCTCAAATTCCTGCAAATTATTCAACTCCAATGGCGGCGCGGCACTGCCTAATCGCAACAAGGAAGTTCGTAAAATAATTTGTTCCATCACGTTGTGGCAGGTAGCAAGTTGCTGGTGAATATCTGCAATGAGTTGTGGCTTATATAACTCTAATTGTGAAATGGTAAACCTGTCCATCAGCCTAGCAATATGATACAGCAACACCGGTGTGCGCACATAATAAGGCGATATATAAACCGGAGATTTTATGTAATCGCGGTTAGCAATCATTTGTTGTAATAAGAAGATGGTTGCGCTATCCTGTTTTACCAGCGGCAGCTTTTTTTCCAGCATAAAATACAGTAAATTACAATGTACCCCAAAGTCAAAATCAACCGGCATCCGGTAGCCGAGCCATGTAGAATAAGCCGGAATATTTTTGTATCTTTTGTAAGTGGCAATAATTTTCTTCTGCGATAAATTACTTACTTCTATCATCCTTTTTTTCAGTGCTGTATTATCGCTGTCATTGTTATCCAAACCCATGAGTGCCATTACACTGTCATCGGCATCTTCGCTTTGTCCAAACACACCTTTGAGGTATTGAAAGACAAAAGTGTGCGGCATTATCTTGTCTTTATTTGCCCAAAAGCTATAAAAGGGCAAACCGTTTTTGTTTCGGTATAAAGGATACATACCAGTTGCTTTTGCAATAATAGCTTCAGCCTTCAGCCGGTTCGTTTCGCTTAAATAGGGCAGTATATTCTTCAACGCAAATACACTTACTGCGGTATAGAAAATATTATTGTCGGGTTGATAATTATGCGGACTGCCACCACATTCGCGATACGATGGAAACATACCTGCATAGAAGTCTCTGCCCGTTTGCTGTACCTGCTCTTTTGCAATCGCATCTATTAGCTGCGATATAACCGCTGTATCACTCTGCGCATTAGCGGTAAGGCAAAAAATAAAGAATAATATGGTGAAGTATTTATGCAAAAAGTATTTTATTTAAGTGCAGGCAATTTGTAGATATAATACAGCCATTTCAAAAAATTAGCTGGTTTTTCCATATCCACAATCATATCTTTTCTTTCCATTTTCCACCAGTCAATAGCTTTACCTTGTTTTTGTTGCGTGCGAGCAAATTGATCTATTGCTACCATGCTGCGTGCATTAATGGTATTCATTATTATGCAAAATTCCTGTTTCCGTTTCTTATCATAAGGCAATAAGTGTATTTTTTGATTTTGTATCCGTACTCTTTCTAAGAACTGTTGTTTAAAAGCAGTAAAGTCTTTGCAGGTATTAACCAATGTATAAATGTTATCGCGTACATCTTTATATAAATCAAACAGATCATTTCCCAACTGATATAAACTGCCGATATAAAATAAAGCATCCAGCATTTGCTCGCCCGCCGGCTCGTTTAAGCATTGATGATAAATAACTACCGATACGGCACCTTTGGTGTAAGTGATGCGTTGCAGGTCTTGCAGGCTAATGTTTTTATTTGTTTGCTTTGCTGTTTCTGCCTGGATATACAGCACATAAGCAGAGGCTTGTACATACTCATTTACATGCGGTACGTGCGTGAGTAAAAAGGTTTGTATTTCCTTAGCTACATGTGCAGCAAATGTAGTGGCAGTGTACGTTTCGGGAGTAAAAGTGATGGCTGCAATACTGTCAACATCCAGCTTATCTATATCAAACAAATCGTCGCCTACAGGTGTAAGAATGCCAAATAAAGTGGCACGTTTTCGTTCTTCATCGGTTAGTGTTTGCCCATACAAATGCTTGTAACTGCTGCATAAAAAGGAGGTAATAAACAGTCCGTAATATTTTACAATTTTTTGCCGCTGCTCCGCTGCAAAAGTACCATCATATTTCTTTTCCAGCTCGTCTAAATAGGGCAGTAGAAAGCTGTTATTAAACCGCTTTTGCAGTTGAATTTCCTTATATACATTCTTAAAAGCGCTCAAATAACCCATTGCTGCAAAGTAAAGGAAATGTTGTGTTTGGGGGTGATGAGTTAGAAGAGGAATAAATGGATAGTGCAAGCAAAAATTGAAAGCAGAAAGCTTACAGTTTATATAAATGCCGGTGAGGCCAAAAAACTGCCCGTGTTGCAAAAGGCCCTGCTTATAAAAATAGGCAGGGCATCAATAAACATGAAACAATCCTTAGCTGCCTTTCTTTGCTGCTGTCTTTTTTGTATTCGCTTTTTTAGCCGAAACTTTCCTGGTAGCAGCTTTTTTTGCACCCGTTTTCTTAGGCACTTTAGCGCCTTCTTTTCTTGCTTCGGACAAGCCAATGGCAATGGCTTGTTTAGAATTAGTCACTTTTTTGCCGGTTCCGGTTTTTAGTTTTCCCTCTTTCATTTCATGCATTTCTTCTTCCACCTTTTCACCGGCTTTTTTAGCGTATTTGGCCATACAATTGCTGTTTTGAAGGTTGGTAAATTGTGTTTGTAAATAAAGCACAAAATACCTGCCATCAAAGCAATTGGCTAATGCATTATTAGTGCTTATGTTTTTTCAGCTTATCTTCCTTTGTATCTTTATGATTGTGCGTTACATCATCTCCTTTAAACTGAAACTCTTCATTTTTGCGACTATCCAAATTGTCTTTGTTTTCGGCTCTTTTATTGTTGGTAGCTGCGCGGGTATTGGAAACCTTTGTACCGGTATTTGCTTTCATACATTGCTTATTTATGAGTTAAGTAATACATTATGAAAACAAAAAAGAAGCCAGTAGTAAACACCTTTGCTGGTGTTGTTCGCCGGCAAATAATTATACATTGGTGAAAAACACCAACAGAGGCGAACGATAATATATTAAATAAAAGAAGCCAACACTTACAGGTGCCGGCTTCTTTTATTATCAACAATTAAACTTTAATTTTTATACTACTGCTTCGGTGTGAAAAACGGGTTCTTTTTCATCGGTAGCGATAATGCGTTGCTCATGGTGCGTTTTGGCTGCCTCTACAAAACTTACAAAGAGCGGCGCAGGACGTTCCACTGTACTCTTTAATTCAGGATGATATTGTACACCGATAAAGAACGGATGATCAGGTATTTCCACTATTTCTACCAGGCTGGTATCGGGATTGATGCCGCTGGCTATCATGCCATTGCTTTCAAACAGGTCTAAATAATCGTTATTAAATTCAAAACGGTGGCGGTGGCGCTCCGAAATACGGCTTTCTCCATAAATCCTTTCTGCCAGCGAACCTTCTTTCAATACACATGGATAGGCGCCCAACCGCATGGTGCCGCCCATCATTTTAATTTTTTTCTGCTCCTCCATCATGTCAATCACCGGGTGTTTGGTAGCTACGTCCATTTCTGTGGAATGGGCAGTACGTAAGCCCAGCACATTGCGGGCAAATTCAATCACCGCCATTTGCATCCCAAGGCAAATACCAAAGAAAGGCAATCCATTTTCGCGGGCGTATTGCACGGCAACTATTTTGCCTTCAATGCCTCTGTTGCCAAAGCCGGGTGCTACCAGCAAACCATCTAAATGGCTCAGTTTTTCAGCAACGTTATCTTTGGTAAGATGCTCACTGTGAACGTTTTCCACTTCCACTTTCACATTGTTTATTGCACCAGCATGTATAAAGCTTTCCAGTATAGATTTATAAGCATCCTGCAACTCAATGTATTTACCAATAAGACCAATAGTAATGGTGCTTTTCGGATGTTCCAGCCGATCTAAAAAAGCTGTCCACTTTTCCAGATGCGCCTCGGGAAAAACAGAGATACCCAGTTTCTTTAAACAGTACACATCCAGCTTTTCGCGCAGCATATGAAGCGGCACTTCATAAATGGTAGAAGCGTCCATGGCTTCAATTACTGCTTCCGGTTTTACATTACAAAACAGGGCAATTTTGCGGCGGATTTCGGGACCAAGCGGTTCTTCGCTGCGGCATACAATTACGTCGGGGTGCACGCCGGTCTCGCTTAGCATTTTTACACTGTGTTGTGTAGGTTTGGTCTTCAATTCTTTTGCTGCTTTTAAATAAGGTATGAGCGTAAGATGCACTACTACCACGTCATCTTCGGGCAGCTCCCATTGCAACTGGCGAACGGCTTCTATGAAAGGCAGACTTTCTATATCGCCTACGGTACCACCAATTTCGGTAATTACAATATCGTAGCGCCCATCATTGCCCAACAGCATCATGCGGCGCTTTATTTCATCGGTAATGTGTGGTACTACCTGCACGGTTTTACCCAAAAAAGCACCTTCCCGCTCGCGGTTGATAACGGTTTGATAGATGCGACCGGTGGTTACATTGTTTGCCTGCGACGTAAAAATGCTGAGGAATCGCTCATAATGCCCCAGATCGAGGTCGGTTTCGGCACCATCTTCAGTTACATAACACTCACCGTGCTCATACGGATTGAGCGTACCGGGATCTACATTAATATAAGGGTCAAACTTTTGGATTGTTACCCTGAACCCTCTTGATTGCAGCAGTTTTGCTAATGATGCTGCTATAATGCCTTTACCAAGGCTGCTCGTTACACCTCCTGTAACAAAAATATATTTGGCCATATACTATGGTTTAAAACTTACAATGCTTTAATAGAACACATCTCATAAACTGTCTGCCGCTTGCGAAATGTGAGTGGTCGGTTGTGAGTTTAACGTCTTTTACTCACCATTCACAACTCACAAACAAACCATTTATGAGATTACTTTTAAATAAATAGCTTATTTTTTACATTAAAAAATAGGCCAGCTTATAATTCCTTTATTTGACCGGAGCATCGTTAAACCACAATATGTGGACAACTTTTTAGAAGTTGATGGTTTACGTTCCTATGCGAAGGTCATGCAAAGCTACGCCTAATTGGAGTGGTAAAAAAGGGGTTGTAGCCGGTGTGGATAATAAAGAGAAGGTTTTGACACCTGCCAAAGGCTGAAAGTATTGAAAATACAGGGGTTGCAGAGAGAAAAGGAGAATCAAAAAATTGTGCAAAAATTTTAAGCGTCCACGTGTAAAAATTATCGTAAATAAGTTTTGGAAGGTGTATTTCAAATGTAGGCAGGATAGTTTACGTTCTGAATGAGCAGTATTTTTCAGTAAAACTTAGTTTTTATAATAAGATAACTATTTACAATCAGCATAAATCTTTTGCAAAAAGAGATCAGCACGGCACGCCTGAAATTGTAAACGGGTGTGGGCAGAATAGGAAAACTGCCGACAGAAAAGTGGTGATCTATGAATAGATGCAGGCAACTAAAGCATTTGCAAATTGCGGCAATCGCGTGTTTGGTAAAGCAACAAGAGAAGATGCATTTGCAGAAGAGTTGGCGTTTATTAAAGCAAGAATGAAATAATTAATCTTGGGTAAAGCTAAATCCAAAACCTTGCGCGTTAGTATTATTACGGGTGATGGTATAGGTAAATGTACCTTGTAAGTAGGATGGTTTGGGCAGCGGGGGTGTACCGCAATAACCTATAAAATATTCAACCAGAATTTTATCATTATAAAATGTAAGCTTTGGTGGCGCATACGAAGATAGATTATTGAAATTATGGTAAACAGTTGTTTGAAATGGAGCTATTTCGCCAAAGTTCGCATCACCAACTACCACATCCGTAAGGGGTAATGCAGTTTTATTGATAATACGTATTTGGGCATTCGCATCCATTTTATCTTTATTGCAGGCAAATGAGCTTAGTATTAAAATCAAACCTAAAAACAAAGCAAGCTTTTTCATACAATCAATTTCAACTATGATTCTTATTCGCTCAAAAACGTTGCATTCTTTTCTTGAATAAAGTTCAAAATTTCTTCTCTGCCGGCTTTGTTGCTGGCGCTGCTAATAAAATGCTGTGGCAAAAATTGCCAGGTTTGCCGCAATACATCTAAAAAAGCATTCACATTGCGCTCAATAGCAAGTGGCTTTTCCTTGTCGGCTTTAGTAAATACCAATGTGAAAGGCACCTCCCACTTGTCTAACTGGTTTACAAAATCAATATCTACTTGTTGCGGCTTGTGGCGCACATCTATTAGCACAAATACCTGTGTTAAGTTTTCACGCTTGCGCAAATAATTTTCAATCATCTGCTCCCAGCGGCGGCGGCTGCTTTGCGATACTTTGGCAAAACCATAACCAGGTAAATCCACTAAATACCACTTTGTTACCGGTGCTTTTTCTTTAGCTGCACTCTCGATGTTAAAATGATTAATCAACTGCGTTTTGCCAGGTGCCGCTGAAGTTTTTGCCAGCTTTTGATTATTACAAAGCATATTAATCAGTGAGGACTTGCCTACATTGCTGCGCCCTATAAAAGCATATTCCGGGCGGTCCGGCTTGGGGCATTGCTCATAAGAGGCGCTTGATTTTAAGTACTCTGCTTTTTTGATAATCATAGCTGCAAAATTGCAGATTATTTTTTTGAACCATAGAGACACGGAGAATATAGCGGTACACAACATTATAACTATTTCTCTGTACTGCTCTGTGCCGTTAAGTGTCTCTGTGGTTCAAAAACACAGCATAAAAATTGCGGTATTAAAAAGGCTAACAATATTTGTGTAAAAATTACACACTCTAAATTTTCACCATTTAAAAATGATTGTTGCGTATGAAAATGATTTTTACGCTCTCCCTGTTGTTGCTATTAACAGCAGCCAACAGCCAATTGCTAACATGGTCTCCCACATTCATTACATCTAATACTGTAAATGCCGTTATTACTGCCGATGCAAATTATGGCAATAAGGGGCTGCTTGGGCACACTGCTAATGATGTGTTTGTACACATTGGGGTGATTACAACCTTAAGTACGGGCACCAGCGACTGGAAACACGTGCAAACCGATTGGAATACTACTGATTCCAGGTTTAAAGCGACGCCGCTTGGTAATAATAAATGGAGCTATACCATTAGTGATAGCCTCTATAAATACTTTGGAATACCTGCCAACTCAACTGAGAAGATTTTGAAAATTGCTATTCTTTTTCATGCCGGTGATACCAAACTCGCCAATGCCGATGGCAGCGATATGTTTGTACCGGTGTACGATACCGGTTTGCAAACGCGCATTACACAGCCCTATCGCCAGCCAACTTATATGCCTGTACCGGAACCGGTGACGTATGCTGCCGGCGATGCAGTAGCAATTACGGCTAAGTCGGGTATGATTGCTAATCTTTCTTTATTGTACAACGGTAGCGTAGTAACGACTGCCACAGATAGTGTTATTTCTACTTCGCATACAGCCGTAAGCGGTAACAACCAAATAATAGTGCAGGCAACCAGCGGTGCAACAACAAAATACGATACGCTTAGTTTTTATATTAATACACCTGTTGTTACCAGAGACCTACCTGCGGGTGTACGCGATGGTATTAATTATAGCAGCGATGGTACATCGGTAACACTCGTGCTATTTGCACCCAATAAAACGCGCGTTGCAGTGATCGGCGACTTCAACAACTGGACGCAAACAGAAGCTTATCAACTATACCGTACGCCTGATAGTAACCGCTATTGGATAACCCTTACCGGCTTAACGCCCGGTCAGGAATATGCTTATCAATACCTAGTAGATGGTAATTTGAAAGTAGCCGATATGTATGCCGAAAAAATATTAGATCCGGCTAATGATCCATATATTGATGCGCAAACATATCCCAATTTAAAACCTTATCCTGCTGGTCAAACCGGCATTGTAAGTGTGTTGCAAACCTCCAAGCCAGCTTATACCTGGCAGGTATCCAACTTTACTCGTCCGGATAAACGCAACCTGGTAATTTATGAATTGCTGGTAAGAGATTTTGTGGCAGCACATAACTGGCAAACAGTAAAAGATTCTATTTCTTACTTAAAGCGTTTGGGCGTAAATGCAATAGAAGTAATGCCTTTTAATGAGTTTGAAGGCAATATAAGCTGGGGATATAATCCTGATTTCTTTTTTGCACCAGATAAATATTATGGCACCGAAACAGCTTTGAAGCAATTCATTGATGAATGTCACAAGCAGGGTATTGCGGTGATTATGGATATGGTGATGAACCATGCATTCGGTTCGTCGCCCACGGTGCAGTTGTATTGGGACCCGGTGAATAACAGGCCTGCAGCAGATAATCCCTGGCACAATCCGGTTGCAACGCATCCTGCCAGTGTGGGTTACGACTTTAACCACGAAAGTGCAGCTACACAGGAATTGGTAGAACGGGTAATTGAACACTGGCTATCGGCGTATAAAATAGATGGCTTTCGCTGGGATTTGTCGAAAGGCTTTACGCAAAAAAAATCGGGTGATAATTACGATTTATGGGCAGCTTACGATACCAGCCGCATAACTACCTGGAAACGTTATTATGATACTATGCAAAATATTGTTCCCGGCTCTTACTGTATATTGGAGCATTTCGCCGTGAACAGCGAGGAAGATACACTGTCTAATTATGGAATGCTATTGTGGGGCAACGCAAACTACAATTACAATCAGGCAACTATGGGGTATAACGACGGTTCTGATTTTAGTGGTGGCATATATATCAATCGCGGATTTAGTAATCCCAACCTGGTAACCTATATGGAGAGCCATGATGAAGAACGGTTGATGTATAAAAATGAGCGGTACGGTGACAGCAGCGGTAGTTACAACATAAGAAACATTCCTACCGGCTTGGCACGTGATGGAATGGCTGCTGCTTTCTGGGCAATGCAACCTGCACCTAAAATGGTTTGGCAATTTGGTGAGTTGGGTTACGATTACTCTATTAATACCTGTGAGGATGGGGTAACAATTAGAAATGATTGCCGCACCAGTCCAAAGCCCATCCGCTGGGATTATTTAAGTGATCCTGACAGGCTGGCATTGTACAATGTGTATGCAAAGTTATTTGCATTGCGCAATTATGCACCGTATTTGCCGGTATTTACTGCACCAAAAGATAGTATATCGTATAGCCTTGTTGAAAATTTCAAATGGGAGAAATTTAATTCTGCGCCAATAGATATTGCCGTGATTGGCAACTTTGATGTAGTGCAGCAAACCGGTGCTATCACCTTTTCGCATACAGGCGTATGGTACGATTATTTAAAAGATAGCGCTTTCAATATTACCACGGCTACCCAAACCTATACCTTACAGCCCGGCGAGTACCATGTGTTTGTAGATCAGAATCCGAGTGTAGTATTGCCGGTACAAGTGCTTTCGTTTAATGGCAACCGCAACGCCAATGCAATCAATCTTGTGTGGACTACTACGAATGAAGTAAACCTGCAGCAGTTTGTGGTAGAGCGTTCGCTTGATGGGCGCAACTTCACTGCTATTGGTACGGTAGCTGCCCGCAATAAGAACAGTAATAATTATGCTTTGTCTGATGGGGATGTCACTGCTTTAAATGCCTCAGGTGATATTTATTACCGTTTAAAGATGATGGATAAAGATGGTATAATCTCTTATTCCCTTATAATAAGAATATTACCATTGGATAACAGGAGTATAATTATTTACCCCAATCCTGCTAAAACAGGTACTGTATATATCAAACTCAACACGCCTGCAAGCGGCAAAGCATGGATAAGTATTGTGGATGTTGCAGGAAAAGTATATAATATACAAACTACGCAGCTTAGCAACGGTGCCACCAAAATACCTGTAAATATCAGTTCATTAGCGAGCGGTATCTATATCATTAAAGTAGATGGACTTGATAAAAGAACGATTACACAAAGATTAGTAGTAGAGCAGTGATAGTTTAATAGTGATGTATAAAGTAAAAAGGCGCTGTTGATGCAGCGCCCTTCTTTCTTAAGGTTAATTATTTTTCAAAAACAAAATCAGCTTACTTTAAACATAACAACTGCCGGTCCCCACATCATGTACACATTTCCATCCGGGCCAATTACATATTTTAAGCGCTCGTTGTAGTAACCGGGGGCATCCATTTGCTGTACTTTTACCTTTAAAGCATCCTGTGCCATATTTTGCTTATAGCTATAGGCACCCCAGGTATTCCAGGTTTTATTAAAGATAAGTGTCCACTCATTACCGTGTTTAATGGTAAAAAATGCATACCTGCCGGCGGGCAGCTTTTGTCCTTCAATCATTACATCCCTGTCTACAGCAAACGTGGTTGCCTCATTAGCACCGGCGCGCCATACCGAATCCTCCATCGGGTCGAGGTCCTTACCCATTGTTCGTCCCCATACGCCCGGGCTGCCATACGTCATGGTAATAATGGTTCCGTTTTGAAGGGTAGCTACAACGCTGTCTCTCGGGCTGGCAATTGGTTTGGCATCTTTGGGATGCGTACTAAGGCTGGGAGTTGGCTGTGCGTAAGCCGCCGCAGTAGCTGATACAGCAATAGCTAATACAATAAACAGTTTTTTCATGGTATTCTTTTTTACAAGATTAAGGATGTTTGTGCACATTTTTATATTTAAATCAATACCTGCAACAGCTTTCGTTTACCATATTTTCCCCAGTCTTTCATGGCATCTTTCAGCTTTTTCTTAAACTCTTCCGCGGTAAGTTTTTTGCCTTTCGCAGGAGGTGTAAGGTCAGCTGTAGTGATAGGTGTTACCTCCAGTTTGGTAGCAAACCAGGTAGTATTAATGCGTGGTATGGCTACGCCCAATATCATACCTGGCAAGCCGGTAAAAGATTCAGGACCGCCGGGGGTAACAATCTGGTCGGTGTAAAAAGCAATCACATACACCGAGTCCATAATGCGGCCAACTGCCTTACGGCACTCAAAGCCGGCAATGGTGCGCAGGTCGTTGGTAATGCGCCATTCTATGTGCCGCGCCGTATCCTGCAACAGCATGGTAGTGCCGTAAAATGTTTTTTGCAGCGTCAACTGCTGCTTTGCCATATCGTTGTACACAATATTACCATTAGCCGGACTTTGTATCCACTCCGGTATTTTTACATCGCCGGCTTCCCGTCCGGGCTTGTATAAAGTGTGACTGTCATCAAAGTACAAATCGAAATACGTACTGCTGAATTGGGGCAATGTTTTTTTAATGGCCGCCGTAAAAGCATCTTCACCCTGGTCATTATCATCGTCCAGCGGAGCCATATTTTTATACAGGTTTTCCCTTTTTTCAAATTCTATTTTGCCCTTGGTTACAAAAGCCGGCTGCGCCAGCAAGTGCGTAGTAAAAGGTATAAATAAAAGAAAGATTAGTATTCTTTTCATAGTTAAAAAATTATTGTGCTGCAGGCTGTGCATCCATAGCCGATTTAGAAAAATTCCAGGTAAATGCCAGTACAAAATACCGGCGGATGGTTTCATAGTTTCTTTCGGTTGTTATGTTGGTATTAATAGAACGGCTATACCCTTTATTTTGATTCAGTATGTCATAACCTTGAATCTTAATAATGGCTTTGTCGTTCTTCAATAAACGCCTGCCGATGTAGGCATTCCACAAAAACACATTGTTATTTTCAGTAAACGAAGGCGTTTTTTGCCGCAGGTTTACCTGTAAGTCTGTATTGATTTCCAACTTCCAGGGCAGGGTAATATTAGCATTGAAATTATGTTCCTGCGTCCAGTAATTAGTGGTATTGCTTTCTTGTATAGAAGATTTGGAAAAATTGTAAAAGAAACTGCTGTTGTAGTAAAAATTGTATTTTTTTTCTTTATACTTCTGCAGGCCTATGCGTACACCCGGTGCCTGGTTGTTAGTAGTATTGTCTTTATTATTTACGCGGTTGCTATAGCGCGAGCCGGTATAGTCGAAGCCTGCATTAACAAACATATCCAGCTTCTTCAGCTTCATATTATAACCACCACCCGAGTAGAAGTTGTAATTTCCATTACGGTTGAAATATTTCAGTGTTGTTTTGCCGGTTGCAAGATCTGTTGACTGGTCTGTAACAATCGCATGGCTGGTAGTATTGAAAGATCCATACACATAAAAACCACGCTGGCTTAATACTTTATAAGAATTAAAGTTGAAGAAAATACGATGGTTAAATGCCTGCTTTAAATCTGGATTACCAATGGTTTCAACCAGGAGGTTGGAATTGTCTTTTACCGGCTGAATCTGATTGATCGTTGGCTGGCTGGTAGAGCCGTTATAATTAATCTGGAAGCGTGATGTACTGTTTATTTTATAGGTAAAATTGGCTTTTGGAAAAAAGTTGGTATAATCTCTTTTATAAGTCGTATCGTTCATCAGATCTTTTTGGGTAAAGTTGGTAAAGCCCACATCGGTACCGGCAGAAGCGGTAACTTTTTTACCATTATACCGGAAAGCAGCACCACCGGTATTCGTCAATACATCAAAGCGATAATCATTGCTGTATATATCATTCAACTGGCTGAACTTACCATCATCATCGCGGTCGTAAGACAGCTTTTTAGAATTGGCAGTATAGCTGCGCAATGCATAATTTACTTCTACAAACAGCTTTTTTATAATCGGTTCTGTGTACGTTATTTTCGATGCAATGGTGTTTATTGAGGTGCTGTTCTTCTTTAGCTGGTCTGTGAGGCTATCAACGTACATAACGCCAGTGGTATCGTCGTAATAATGTATATTGCCATACAACGTACCAGTACTATTGTTGCTGTTGTACTGTTCATTAATATTTAATGATAGCGAACGTCCTGCCTTCTTAAATTTTTTACGTAACAGAAAATTTACATTCAGGTTTTGGTTCTCGCCTGATGAAGCTGTTTTTGTATAGCTGTCATTAATTTTAATACCTGCTTTATTGGTGGTAAAACTATTGGAGATACTGCTGCCCAATGTAGTGCCGGTATAGCCACTGCCGGTAAGTTTGACAGAGGTGCTGCTATCTATTTTCCACTCATAAATAGCGTTTGCTGAGTGTCGCTGGCGGCTGCTAAAGTTGGTGCCACTATCGCGGCTGATGAAAGTATTGCCTGGTAAACGGGATTCTGAAATTGTTTTGCCCGACCCTAATGTATTTAATTTATTGTAGCGATAGCTGCCGTTGAGGCTTTGGTTATCATCATCAAATTTATCAGACAGGTTAAGCCCGGCACTCCAGCTTTTGGGCAAGCCTTCGCCGTAATAAGAGGCGTTATTTAGATCGTCATTGTTATCAAAATTGATATAAAAGCCGCCGCTTTCTTCATCGTACTGCATCCCATTACCACCGCCATATTTTTCGCTTTCGCCCCAGTCCAATCCCGTTTTACCCGTACTGCTCATAATTCCATACCCCGATAGTTTTACACTGCCTTTAAAGTTGTTAATCATGGCACTGTTATTCCAGCGGTTTTGAAAGTCCGAAGCAAGATCCACTTTACCAAAGCTGCCTTTCTTTTTATCGGCTTTCAGCTTCAGGTTGATGGTTTTTGTTTTTTGCCCGTCGTCTATGCCGGTAAATTCCGCCTGGTCGCTTTTTTTATCAAACACCTGCACTTTATCTATCGCATCGGCTTGCAGGTTTTTGGTTGCAATAGTGGGGTCATCGCCAAAAAATTCCTCGCCATCCACCAGCACTTTTTCTACTGTTTCACCCTGCGCGGTTATTTTTCCATCTTTATCCACCTGTACGCCGGGCAGCCGTTTCAGCATTTCTTCTACCGATGCACCTTGCCGTACTTTAAAGCTGTCGGCAGCATATTCCAGCGTATCGCCCCTCATGCGCATGGCCGCTATTTGCTGCTGCACAATCACTTCCTTCAGCAGGTTGGCTTTTAAGGTCATAGGCACTCTGCCTAAAGCAATCGTGGTATCGCTGTTGATAGTTATACTGTCTAAATAATCGGCATAGGTATTTTCGGTAATCAATACAATGTATTTACCGGGAATAATATGCTGTAGGCTAAAATTACCATCTTTATCGCTGCGCGTAAATTTATATAGTACCGAATCGTGCGAGCGGAGTAAAGCAATGACCGTGTTGCTGAGATGTTCTTTATTGATGGTGTCGTAAATATTACCTTTTACGGTAGCTTGTTGTGCATGAACAGTTGTACTTGCAAGCACAATCAGTAAAATCTGGGTTAGTTTTCTCATGGGCAGGTAAATATTGGTGATGGCTTTATTCATGCAAGTTGTTGAAATACTTTACAAAGTATGCGGTTCGAATTACTAATTTTACGTTAAGTTGATGAGTGGTAACAATAAAAGGGGAACGGTGGAAAAGGTGGTTCGCTATTGCAGTAATTGTTTTTATTTATTAAGAACAAAGCGTTATCTATGCTAATGGCATAAAAGAAAAAGGCGAAGGCGCAAATTGCAAAGGGATAAAATGCGGTACGAGGCTTACAATAATAATGGTGCTTTTATTGCTGAATAATTAATCTTTGAAAACACACTTCCTCATGAAAAAATACGAAGAGATTCACTTTGTTGACAGCACCAAACCGGTTTGGAACTATTCTTTATTTACCGAAGATGATATAAGTAATTTTCAAAACGGCACGCATTACAGCCTGTATAAACTGTTTGGTAACAAACAAATGGAAGTGCTGGGAAGAAAGGGTACTTACTTTGCCGTATGGGCCCCTAATGCTACCAAAGTGTTTGTAAAGGGCAACTTCAACAACTGGCAAAATCATACGCACCAACTCTTTGTGCGGCTCGATAAATCAGGTATTTGGGAAGGTTTTATTCCTGATGTTGGCAAAGGCGAAATTTATAAATACCACATTCATGGCTACCAGGGCTTACTGCTGGATAAAGGTGACCCGTTTGCCCATTTTTGGGAGCAACGACCGCTCACCGCTTCTATTACCTGGGGATTAGATTATAACTGGCTGGACTTTGAATGGATGGAAAACCGTGGAAAGCACAATGCACTTACATCGCCATACAGCGTATATGAAGTGCACCTGGCAAGCTGGATGCGTCCGAGCAAATATGACGAAGAAACCTACAATACATACGGACAAATAGCCGAAAGGCTTGTGCCGTATGTAAAAGAAATGGGCTTTACGCATGTAGAGTTTATGCCGGTAATGGAGCATCCTTTTGATGGTAGCTGGGGCTACCAGGGCACCGGCTTTTTTGCACCCACCAGTCGTTTTGGCAATCCGCAGGATTTTATGTGGCTGGTGGATTGTCTGCACCGAGCCGGCATTGGTGTGCTGCTCGATTGGGTGCCTTCGCATTTTCCATATGATGCGCACGGCTTGTTTATGTTTGATGGCACCCATACCTACGAATATGCCGATATGCGCAAAGGCTATCACCCCGATTGGAATTCTTATATTTTTAACTATGCGCGCGGCGAAGTAAAAAGTTTCCTTATCAGCAGTGGCCGTTTTTGGTGCGATGTGTTTCATGCCGATGGCTTGCGCGTAGATGCTGTTTCGTCTATGTTGCGCCTGGATTATAGCCGCAGCGAAGGGCAATGGGAACCTAACGAGTATGGCGGCAATGGCAACCTCGAAGCAATTGCATTTATTAAAGACCTTAATGAAACCTTGTACCGCGATTTTCCCGATATACAAACCATTGCAGAAGAAGCTACCGACTGGCCGGGCATCAGCCGCCCTACGTTTGCTGAAGGGTTGGGCTTCGGTATGAAATGGATGATGGGCTGGATGCACGATACGCTGGATTATTTTAAAATGGATCCTTTATTCCGTCCGTTCATGCAAAATAAATTCACCTTCAGCATGATGTATTTCTACGATGAAAATTTTATGCTGCCGCTCAGCCACGACGAGGTAGTGCATGGTAAAAGCCCGATGATTTATAAAATGCCCGGCGATGACTGGCAAAAATTTGCCAATCTGCGGCTGCTTTACACTTATATGTTTACACACCCCGGTGCCAAGTTGTTGTTTATGGGCGATGAATTTGCCCAAACGAGCGAATGGAACTATAAAAGTGAACTCAACTGGAGTTTATTGCAGCATGCAAGTCATGGCGGTATGAAACACTGTGTGCAAAAACTAAATGAACTGTACCGCAGTCAGCCGGCGCTATATGAATTGCAATTTAAACAGGAAGGCTTTGAATGGGTAGATTTAGAGAAGCGCAACGAAGCGGTAATTGTATATAAACGTAAAGGATTGCGTCCCAATGATGATTTGATTATTATACTTAACATGACGCCTGTGGTGCGCCACGATTGGCAGATAGATGCCTGGGGCAAGCAGGTATGGGAAGAAATATTTAACAGCGACAGCAAAGAATTTTGGGGTACCGGCGATGTGTTTAATCCTGCCATCGAAGCAACACTGGTGGATGAAGAAACAAAGCATTATAAACTGCGTGTGCATTTACCTGCATTAGCCGGCATTGTGTTGCGATAGTTGTACACCGCAAAGACGCAAAGGCTCGAAGCTGCATATGGAATTTTAAATTTTGATGAAATGAAAATTATTCATTGTAAAACTTAGTGTCTTTACTCCTTTACGGTTCAAAAAACCTTAACGCTTTGTTACGCCTTTGCTGTGCAGCAAAAATTATATTTGTTGAAGTATGAAGTATAAGCTATTGTTTGCTGCCTGCCTGTTATTTACCTCTTTTGTGCATGCACAAAACATAACAGGAATATGGAAAGGTTATTTCCTGACGGGATTGGGCATGTTCAGAGAGAAATACAATTACGAAGTGCAGATAAACCAATTGCCCAGCAAAGCATTACGTGGTGTTACTTACTCGTATCATACTACCACTTTTTATGGCAAAGCTTTGCTAAAAGGCGTTTATAATGGGAGCACGAAAAATATCATTTTTAAAGAAGATACACTGGTAGAAATGCGGGCTGGCTTTGGCACTTCGCCCTGCCTGTTTACCTGCTATTTAGATTACCATAAAATAGGCACTACCGAATCGCTGGAGGGTACTTTTACCAGCGTAAGAGTAAGTGATGGTGGCGATTGTGGTGGCGGCACCGTTTATCTGGAACGGGTGCAGGAGTCAGACTTTCATAAAGAAGATTTTTTGACTAAAAAACAACCTGCAACAAGGCCTGCTGCGCCACCAACAAGATCGCTTGTGCAAAAAGCAAAGCCTCCGGTTATTACCCGCAAACCGCCCTTACTCAAAAAAGATACGAGCCAATTGAGCATTCAGCAGCCAATAACCAAACCGCCGGTAACAGAAGATACTGTACCCAGGCGGGTGCCTGTGCCACCTGCATTAACAAAACGGGAAAATAGCCTTGTAAGAAAAATTACCACCGATTCGCCTGACATCAAAATAGACTTGTACGATAACGGTGAAATAGATGGCGATACCATCACCGTATATCACAACAATGAGGTAGTGGCATATAAAAAATTACTTGGCACCGAGCCGGTTACCATCCATGTTAAAGCCACTGCAAAAAACAGTCTGCACGAGTTTATAATGTACGCCGATAATTTAGGCAAAATACCACCTAATACGGCCTTAATGGTTATTACTACCGGCGGGCAGCGCTATGAGTTGTCTATTTCTTCATCATTACAAAAGAATGCAAAGGTGGTGATACAATATCAGCCATAAAAAAGTGCAGCCTGATAGCTGCACTCCACATTGCTTTTACACAAAAATCTTATGCTTTTATCCATGTTTTACCACACCCAGACCTATAGCTGTTGTGCCGGTAGTATCCGGGTAAAATCCTTTAATAAACAAAGTATAAATATGCTTGCCATCAAAAGTAATGCTGGTATCTTTTAAAGATTCATTATTATTGAGGGTTATAATCTGAAAATTATAAGTACCGGCTTTCATAGGTAAAAACGAGTTCTTTTCTCCGGCACTTTGCTGGGTTTCAAAACCGTGATAGGGCCAAACGGGACTTGCAGAGTCTTTTATGCGAACGCTCAATGGCACTGAGTTAGGTGCAAAGTTGTAGAAACGCACTTTTACCGAATCGGTCGCATTAGGATAGCTCACACTGTCTTCCACCAAAATTGATTTCATCCTGCTGGCAGAATCAACTATAAAAATGCTGTAAAATTTTCCGGATTCGGTTGTGAAGTTGCTGTTTAACAGTGTTGTGTTCGAATTATTGGCAACCGTTAAATTGCCGGGCCCGGGAATGACCTGGTTATAATAATTGGGTACGCTGCCATATGATACATTGGAGCCTATAATATTGCCATTTAAAACAATAGAGGTATTAACAGCATTGGGCGATACCAGGTCAACTAAAACGCCTGCACGCGGAGTACTGACGCTGCCATCATTCTTAAAACAACCTGCAAACGCTACAATGGCTACTGCGGCAACGGCTAATGTCCTTTTCTTCATACTAAACAGATTAAATTAATTTTACTTTTTTGAATAGATGCAATTACCAACTTAAAACGTTGCCTCAATAAAAAAATTATTCTATGCCGCACGAAGCGATTTCGGTTTTTGACATGTTTAAGATAGGCGTGGGACCTTCCTCCTCTCATACGCTGGGCCCCTGGCGGGCAGCTATGCAGTTTGTGCAAATGTTGAATGAAACTTCTTTACTGGAAAAGCTTACTGCCGTTAAAGTGTTGCTATATGGCTCTTTAGCTAAAACGGGCAAAGGGCATGGAACTGATTTAGCCGTTCAAATGGGCTTGATGAACGAAGACCCGGTAACCATAGATGTAAATAGTATTCAGTTTTCTATTCAGCAGATATTGGAGGGTAAAAGATTGCTGGTTGGTGGAAAAAAGTGGCTCTATTTTAATCCCGAAGAAGACATTGTTTTCCTGATGGGTGAATCGTTGCCTTATCATCCTAATGCGCTTTCTTTTTTAGCCGATTTTTCTGATGGTACTAATATTTGCCAGAGTTTCTATTCGGTAGGTGGTGGCTTTGTGATAAAAGAAGGCGAACAAGGCAGTACTGCGGGCGAAAATATAGACCTGCCTTTTCCTATAAACAACTCCAACGATCTGCTCTATTGGTGCATGAAAACCGGCTTGCCCATTTATGGTATTGTGCTCGAAAACGAAAGTGCCTGGCGACCTGAGGCTGAAACCAAAGCCGGTGTTTTGCACATCTGGCATACCATGCGCGATTGTATTTATCGAGGCAGCCATACCAATGGCGAACTGCCCGGAGGCTTGCATGTACGCCGCCGCGCGTATGCCTTGAATAAAAAACTCGTAGGCAGCAGCATTTATACAAATTATGAAGGTTGGATGCAGGTAATTAAAAGCAGCATCCATAACTTTCAGCATGTACTGGACTGGATTAGTTGTTTTGCCCTTGCGGTAAACGAAGAAAATGCTTCCTTCGGGCGGGTAGTAACAGCGCCTACCAACGGTGCTTCAGGTACTATTCCTGCCGTATTGCTGTATTATATTTTGTTTTGCAACGGCGATTCGGACGAGCAGATTATCCGCTTTTTATTAACTGCCTCGGAGGTAGGCAGCATTTTTAAAAAAGGAGCAACCATTTCTGCAGCAATGGGCGGGTGCCAGGCAGAAATTGGTGTTTCGTCTGCTATGGCAGCGGCGGCGCTTACAGAAAGTTTGGGTGGCACACAACGGCAGGCGTTGATGGCTGCCGAAATAGCCATGGAGCACCACCTTGGCATGACCTGCGACCCGATTGGCGGATTGGTGCAGGTGCCTTGTATAGAGCGCAATACAATGGGCGCTATTAAAGCCATCACCGCATCGCAACTGGCATTGCAGAGTATGCCGGATTATGCTAAAGTATCGCTGGATGCCGTAGTAAAAACAATGTGGGATACCGCCAAAGACATGAACTTCAAATACAAAGAAACAGCAGAAGGCGGGTTGGCCATAAATATACCGTTGGGGATGAAGGAATGCTAAGTTTTTAGATAATGATGTTGCCTGATGAAATTGATAAGTAAAACCTTGCTAAACGCCGCGGTTTAAATGCGTATTCGTATAAAACTGAATTCTTCACTTATGAAAATACGAAAGCGGAGCATGTTTTTAAACTAATTAAACATGCTTCGCTTTTTATTATAAAATTAATTACTAAGCCTTTTTTTTCTGGCTCTTAGGCGCAAACATTGCCAGCATACGCTTGCCTTCCATTTTTGGCATGCTTTCCAGCATACCTACATCTGCCAGCCGCTCTGCAAATTTCAATAGCAGCAATTGCCCACGGTCCTGAAACATGATGGCACGTCCTTTAAACTGCACGTACGCCTTTACTTTGTTGCCTTCTTTCAGGAAGGTTTCTGCATGTTTGGCTTTAAAGTCAAAATCATGATCGTCGGTGCCTGGCGTAAAACGAATTTCTTTTACCTCGCTTTGCTTGGCATTGGCTTTCATTTCTTTTTCCTTGCGCTTCTTTTCGTACAAAAACTTTTTGTAGTCAATGATTTTGCAGACGGGCGGATCGGCGTTTGGCGATATTTCTACCAAATCCAGTTCCTGCTGCTGCGCAATGCGGCGGGCTTCGTCGGTGGGGTAAACGCCGACTGTTACATTGTCGCCTACGAGGCGAACCTGTGGTACGCGGATTCTATCGTTGATACGATGTTCAGGCTCCGGCTGCCTGTTAAACCTTGGGTTAAATCTTCCTCTGGGTGGTAATGCCATTAATTGACGTTTGGTGAATAATTGTTTTTTGTGTGATTAAAATAAAAGTTATCCAACTAATTCTATCATTGTATATAAAAGCGCTATCATAACGAACATCGTACTTACAAACAGGTCACAATTTTATTAAATTCTGCACGCATTTCGCTCTTTAAGTAAGAAAAGTCTATTTGCATATTTCTTTTTAATAATTGAAACTTTATTACGCAAATAAACTAATTCCGATTTGCCTGCAAGGCTGTTTTTCTTCTTTAAATTTATTTTCTGCTATTTGTTCTATTGCCTCTGGAAAAATACGCGCTTTTACTTCATCAACATTGAAGTTTTGTTTAAAAAGTCATATAATCTTATGTATTGACTTGCCATCATACTTTCATAAAAATAGAAACTATTCTCCAGATTTACGATCGGCTATTTCTTCCAGAATATGTGCTGTAAATTCTTCAACCGTTTGCGTGCCCACATCGCCTTTGCCCTGCCGGCGTACAGACAATTTATGCTCCAGCGCTTCTTTCTCGCCGATCACCAGCATATACGGCACACGGCTTAGCTCTGCCTCACGAATCTTTTTACCTATTTTTTCGCTGCGCTCATCTGTTTCAACTCTTATGCCTTTTTTGCGCAATTGGTCTCTCAATTCATTCGCATACGGTAAAAACTTATCACTAATCGGTAGAATTTTTACCTGCAATGGCGACAGCCAAACTGGCAGCTTACCGGCATAATGCTCCAGTAAAAATCCTATAAAACGCTCGTGTGTGCCCAGCGGTGCGCGGTGAATAATCAACGGTGTTTCCGGTTGGTTATCGGCATTGGTGTATTGCAATTTAAAACTTCTGCCCTGCGAAAAGTCAACCTGGTTAGTAGCCAGTGTAAACTCGCGGCCAATTACACTAAATATCTGCACATCTATTTTTGGACCATAAAAAGCCGCTTCATCCTGCACTTCAATGTAAGGAATGTTAGATTCAATTAAAACCTGCCGCACCATTTCTTCGGTTTCTTTCCAAAGTTCCGGCTCGTTTACGTATTTTATCCCCAGCTTTTCAGGTGAGTGCAGCGACAGGCGCATGACGTATTTATCTATACCAAAAATCTTAAAATACTTCAGGTACATTTCATTTACTGCCCTAAACTCATCGGCAAACTGCTCTTTGGAGCAATAAATATGCGCATCATTCATGTGCAGGCAGCGTACGCGCATTAAGCCAAATAGCTCGCCGCTTTGCTCATAGCGATATACTGTTCCATATTCTGCAATGCGATATGGAAGATCCCGGTAGCTCTTAGGTTCTGCTGCAAATATTTTATGATGATGCGGGCAGTTCATGCTTTTAAGATAATATTTTTCCCCTTCCAACTCCATTGGCGGATACATACTATCGGCATAATAAGGCAAATGCCCGCTGGTCAGGTACATGCTTTCCTTGGCAATATGCGGGGTTACTACGCGCTTATAACCAGCTGCCGATTCCGTTTCTTTTGCCAGTTTTTCCAATTCCTCAATGATGATGGTTCCGTTGGGCATCCACATAATCAAGCCCGGACCAACATCATCATCCATCGTATAAATACCCAGTTCTTTACCCAGCTTGCGGTGGTCTCTCTTCTTGGCTTCTTCCAGCATGTGCAGGTATTCATCCAGTTCTTTCTGGCTTGGAAAAGTAACACCGTAAATGCGGGTCAATTGCTTGTTCTTTTCATCGCCTTTCCAATACGCACCGGCTATATTAGTAAGCTTAATAGCTTTAATAAAACCAGTGTTGGGGATATGTGGCCCACGGCACAAGTCGGTAAAACTGCCCTGGGTATAAAAGGTAATTTCACCATCGTTCAAGCCCTGTAGTAAATCCAGTTTATATTCATCACCCTTTTCTTCAAAATAAGCTACAGCATCCCTTTTTGCAATAGGCTTACGGATGTAAGCATTGTTTTGCTTTGCCAGCTCATTCATCTTTTTTTCAAGTGCACGCAAATCTTCCTCAGTTATTTGCCTGCCACCCAGATCCATATCGTAATAAAATCCTCTATCAATAGCAGGCCCTACCCAAAACTTCGCACCTGGAAAAAGGCTTTCTATCGCCTCTGCCATGAGGTGGGCAGATGAATGCCAGAAGGTGCTTTGGCCGTCTTTATCCTGCCACGTGAGCAAGGTAAGTTTTGCATCTTCATTGATGGGGCGAGTAGCATCCCACACTTGCCCGTTTACATTGGCAGCCAGCACTTTACGTGCCAGCCCATCGCTGATGGACTTTGCAATATCCAAAGCAGTTACACCGGCTTCGTATTGCCTCACGGCGCCATCCGGTAGCGTAATATTAATCATGCAATTAAAAATCAATTTTAGGGCAGCAAAAGTAGCAAATGATTTCAATCACCCGCTGTATATCATGCTAATATAAGATTCTGTTGTATTTATTTTTAATTTGAATAAACTGCCAGACAAGAATTGCATTTAATAATCGGAGAAAACACCTTTGGTGTTTTTTTGATATGTATGGGACAAGCTTTGGTGCTGCTATGAAGCTTTTGGTGTGTCACTCACTTCAACACCTGCACATAAATGAGCATTTAAGCGGTACGTTTTTTTGCCGGAGAGGAACGCGGAAATTGCTATGATCAGTTTAATCTCCGCCTGCATGGCTCCGGTCATGCGGAAGACAATCATCAGGAAACGTTATCATCCGAAATTCGTTGGCGCAAACATTATCCAATCAAGTATATTTGATACGCCAAACACTTATCTGTTATGAAAAAAGTTGCTGCTTCTCTTTTGCTACTGTTATTGTTTAGCGCCTGTAATAAAAGCATACAAGACAATACCATTATCAACAATACTAATCAACAACATCCATTACTTTCTGCCAAAGACATCAACAGCTTTATAGAAAGTGAAATGCAACAAAAGGGCTCCTTTGATTGGAAAGATGCCTCGCCGCAAATGGTATGGAGTGCATTGCAACTAAAGGATAAAATAATGTGCGTTGGGTATAAACCTGCCAACTTCACCGATATTGAAAACAAGATAACTTCTATTCACCTGAATGATTTGCAGTGGAAAGCTGCTAAGGAAGCTGTGCTGGATATCATTTATAAAGAAGAAGTAAAGTACAATCCATCGCTCAGGCGGGAAGACCTTGAGGTATGGAAAGAAAACAAACTGCCGGTGATAGATGTAAAAATTGAAAGCCAGCGAACTATAGAACTGTTGCGCCAGTGCCCGCTGGTGCGCTATGCCGAACCTATGGCTTACGACCCGCTTGCCGAAGAAGAAGCAGCCGCAATACAAAAAGAATACAGTTTGATTGGCTCGGATGGCAGCGGCTGCGGCGATTATGCCGGCGATGCTGATTTGGTTGCCAAAAGAGATTACACCGGCATTGCACCGGGCACCAAAATGTCGTGGAATTTTAAATACCACAATATCAATAAGGCATGGACAAAAAGTACCGGTGCTGGCGTAAAAGTAATGGTGATTGATACCGGCGTGAGTCCCGACCAGGACGACTTGGGTAGTCACTTTAACCAAGGCAGATCTACTGGCAGAACAATAGAAAAAATGGTTACGCTGCCCGGCGAAACTTCACCGGATGACTTGTGCGGACACGGCACCACCATGAGCGGTGCGGTAGCTGCCCCCAGAGGTACCGACAGCAATAGTGTGGGCGTGGCTTACAATTGCAACTTTGTAATCTGCCGCGCCGCACACGATGTTTATTTGGATGAAAGTGCTGAAATAAAGGGGGTAAGTGATGCTTATACCTCGGCTGCCGATGATGCTGATGTGAAAATTATCAGCCTTAGCCTGGGACGCATAACCGGCAACGGACAAATAAAAGATGCCATACAGTACGCGTACAACAAAGGCAAGCTGATGTTTTGTGCAGGCGGCACTTCTTTTAACTGGACAGCAGGTTTCGTAGGGGTGATTTTTCCTGCAAGCTTAAGTACCGTACAAGCCATTACAGGTGTGAAAAATACCAATACTTTGAAGGCTTGTAGTGATTGCCACAAAGGCAAAGCCATAGACTTTGTGGTTGTAATGGAGCAAAATGCTACCGGCATTCACCAATTATCTACTGCACTTAGTGGCAGTGTTCCTACTACGGTTGGCGGTTCATCTGTTTCTACCGCTACGGCTGCTGGTATAGCAGCATTGGTGTGGAGCAAATTTCCAGGCTATACAAGAGAAGATGTGGTGAATAAATTGCAAACGACTGCCAGCCTGTACCCTAATAAAAACAAGAATTTCGGTTGGGGGAAATTAAATGCAGATGCCGCTACGAATTGAGTTGTTTGTGTTTGCCACAAATGCGCAGAGACACAAAAAAGCATACAGATATTCTAAGGTTAAGTATAACTTTCATAAAGAAAAAGGTTCCGAATTTTTAGAAGGTTCGGAACCTTTTTCTTTCTTTTTCAATCTTTCGTGTCTTTGTGTCTTCGTGGCAATCATTACCGCAGCAGCATTATCCAGCCACTTAACTTTGGAAAGTTACTTTTCAAATCAATTACATAATAATAAGAAGCTACTGGTAAAGGGGTGCCATTGTACGTGCCATTCCAAGGGCGTCCATTGCCTTTGGCTTTATATAAAAGCTGCCCATAACGGTTAAAGACAGTAATATCTGCTTCGGGATACGTTTCTATATTTTTCAAAATCCATTTATCATTAATACCATCACCGTTGGGCGAAAAAGCATTAGGAATATCTACTTTTTTAAAAACCCTTACAAACACCTCATCAATGGCAATACCGCAGCCTTGCAGCGATTGTATGTGTAATGTATAAGTAGTGTTTTGGGTTGGTGCAGCAATAGGTTGTAATAATTGCGCTGTGGTAAGGTTTATATTTGGCGTCCAGTTGTATGTAATATTAGTGCCGCTTGCAGTACCTTCCAAAACTACTGTATCACCTTCCATAATTTGCTTGTTCGGACCTGCATTGGCTATTGGTTTCTTCCAAACAAATACTTTGGTAAAAGCAGTATCGGTACAGCCTTTTTCATTAGTGACAATAAGCGTATAATTTGTACTATCTGCAGGCGATGCCACCGGATTGGCAATAGCTGCATTGGATAAGCCTGTTGCTGGAATCCATTGATATATAAAGCCACCACTGCCTTGCAATTGCGTGCTGCTGCCTTCGCAGATACTTACATCATTGCTAACAGCAGCGACAGGGCTTTTATTCACAAGCACCCTGGTGCTTGCAGTAATACTGCAACCGGCTGCTGAGGTAATATCTACTGAATAAACACCATCGTACCTGCTGTTTGCATCAGCTAAAACAATAGTACTATCTGTAGAAGAAAAGTTATCAGGTCCTGCCCAGTTGAAAGCTGTGCCCTTGTGTGCCGATAAGATAATGTCTTTGCCTTCGCAAAACGGATTATTGGTCGTGATGTCCGGCGATGGCTTTTCGTTAATGCTAATGCTTACTACATTGGATGCAATACGGCATTGTACCGTATTAATATTGGAAGTTTTGCCAACCGATAGCCGGTATTGTGTACTCGCTACTTGTGCATTCGCTGCAATATTTATGGGTAAAGAAAGCGAAGTGGCACCTGCAATATCGGTCCAGGTTGTACCATTATTGCTACTTTGTTGCCATTGATAAGCAGGATTAGTATATTCTGCTGAAACAGTACTTTCCAAAACAAGATTGGCTGCAGTACCCTGGCAGATGTTAGAATCCGCGCTGTTATTATCACCCTTTATAAAAGCTGTAACGGCAGGTCCGCATGGGCGAAAAGTAATATCATCTAATGCTAAATCGTTGCCGCAGCCACCGGGACCATTATTGGTTAGCCGTAATACAATATCGCTGTTGTTACTGTTGGTAAAAAAGAAGCCAAACTGCTGCCATTGTGCGAAAGCAGTGGCCTTGATATCGCCGGTGTTGTATTTCGCAATCAAAGAGCCATCTGTATTTTCAATAGAAAAAGTAATGTTGGGAATAGTGCCATTCGCGTAGCAAAAAGATCCGGTTGCCAATATATTCATAATCCAGCTTGCAAATTCATAGGTGGTATTGCTGCACAAGCCACGTACGGTATCTACATAAAAATCACCCGGATCCTGAGACGCATTTATAATCATCATCATGCCGTTTATATCATTGGGTGTATGGTCTTCTCTCAATGGATGCCAGGAATTATCTGCTGCATGGCACTGTGGTACCGCCGATGCAATAGTATATTCACCATCGTCAGGGCAATCCTGATCAAAGCGGTAGCTGGTTTGCCGTGATGTTAAGGGCTGACTTACCGTACCAAAAGTGATATTGACTACGGGATCGCCCAAACTGCCGGTACACAGTTGAGCCTGTAATTGATTGGCATACATACAGCAAAGGCAGATAGTCGTGGCAAAGAAGTATTTCAGCAATGGACAATAATTGAGGTTTTAAAATTAGCAGTATTTGTTTGTTACAACTACACTTTGCGGCGCTATATATTTGTGGTTTATTCAGTTTTTATATAAATACATGACCATGGCTGAACCACTATTGCAACAACTACAAGAAACTGCAGCATACATCCAATCACAATATGCCCATCAGCCATTGGTAGCTGTTGTGCTCGGCAGCGGACTGGGCAATTTTGTAAACGAGATAGATATTGAAAAGGAGATCCCCTATAGTGATATTCCTTATTTCCCACAAAGCACAGTACAGGGGCATAGCGGTAAAATGATATTTGGTAAATTGAACGGCAAAACAGTGCTGGTGATGGCAGGGCGCTTTCATTTTTACGAAGGCTATACGCCGCAGCAGGTATCTTACCCGGTAAGAGTAATAAAGCAATTGGGTGTGCAAACGCTATTGCTTTCCAATGCTGCCGGTGCTGTAAATGCGTCTTATAAAGTAGGCGACCTGATGATTATTACCGACCACATCAGCTTCTTCACTGTCAATCCATTAATCGGGAAAAACGAAGATGCTCTGGGTACCCGCTTTCCCGATATGAGCGAACCTTATAATAAAAAACTAATTGCCAAAGCAAAAGAAATAGGTGCGCAGTATGGCTATCACCTGCATCAGGGCGTGTATGTGGCGGTTACTGGCCCTACGTTTGAAACACATGCAGAATACAGGTTAATAAAAGCAATCGGCGGAGATGTAGTGGGCATGAGCACGGTACAGGAAGTGATTGTAGCCCGCCATAGCGGTATGGATGTATTTGCCGTGAGTGTAGTTACTGATCTGGGTATTCGCGAAGATGATAATATTATTACTCACGAAGAGGTGCTGGCGGCTGCCAGCGAAGCAGAACCCAAACTGACAAACCTGTTTAAAGAAATGGTGAAGATGCTGTAAGAAAAAAGGTACAAAAATAAAGGTAAAAGTTGCGAGCAAATACGATTAAAGACTAAGGGGTAGAGTAATGCTGCTGACGTAAAATGATTAACGGCTTTAGTAAAAACGTTTTTACTAAAGCCGTTAACATATAATACAATATCTCAGATTCAATGCATCTGATCAATATAAATTGTGTTTACCCAAAAATCTAAAGCAATAAATCAAGCGAACTTTTTGTACAACGTACTACATTAAAATAATAGTTTATTCATTCATTTGTTTAGCAGTCATTGCTATTACAATATTTACTTTCTGCACCAATTCGGGCAAAGAAGTAAGCTGTTTTTGTTGTCTTGCATTCAACTCGATGGTACGAATATCATCTTTAATAGAGGCAATCTTCAGGATGTCAATGCTCGACTTGAGTTTGTGTGCCAGAAAGCCCACCTGAGCCCAGTCACCTGCACTACAAGCGTTCAGCATTTTAGTGGCATCTGCCGGCGTATGATTGATAAATGCCTCTTTGATTATGCGGATAAACGCCTCATCATTCTGATGAATTTCTTTCAAACCTGATAAGTCGTATAGTTGCTCAATGTTGTACATGATATTGGAATTTTGCATTAGTTAGTAAACTTTTTCTGGAACATTTAATTCTTTATTTTTTATCAAACGATACAAAGTAGATTTCCCAACATTCAATACCTGCGCTACTTTCAGCACATCATAATCATACTTTTCAAGGTAGTCCTGTAATAGTTGCAATGTAAAGCGCCGTAATGTTACCGGCTCTTCCAGCGAGGTAATGCTGCCAGGCATAGTAGCAGATACACGTTGCGTATGTGCCAGTTCTATTTCTTCGCCATCACTCATTACACAACTTAAATCAATAATAGATTTAAGCTCGCGTATGTTGCCGGGAAACTGGTAATTAAGCAATTGCTTTTTAGCCTCGAGCGAAAGGTATTTTTTAGGTAAATTATTCTCGCTGCAAAACTGTTCTATAAAATGTTTGGCTATCAGCAGTACATCATTTTCGCGGTTGCGCAATGGCGGCAGATGAATATTTAATCCCAGTAAACGATAATATAAGTCTTCGCGAAAGGTGCCTTTTTTTACCTCTGCCAGCAGGTTGCGATGCGTAGCCACGATAATGCGCACATCTACCGGAATGATCTTGTTGCTGCCCACGCGCGTAATTTCTTTTTCCTGCAATACCCGCAGTAATTTTGCCTGCAGCGTAATGTCCATTTCTCCTATTTCATCTAAAAACAGGGTGCCTTTATTGGCTTCTTCAAACTTGCCAATGCGTTGGGTAACGGCGCCGGTAAAAGAGCCTTTTTCGTGCCCAAACAGTTCACTTTCCATCAGTTCGGCAGGTATGGCGGCAATATTTACCGGAACAAAAGGCCTGCTTTTGCGGGTAGAATTAAAGTGAATAGCTTTTGCTACTAAATCTTTACCTGTACCTGTTTCGCCGGTTACCGATACAGTGATATTGGTCAGCGCCGCTTTTTCTATTAAAGAGAAAACCTGCTTCATTGGCGTACTGTTGCCAATAATGGCTTTCTGAAAATTGTATTTTTTAGATACTTCTGTTTGCAGCGTTTCAATTTCTTTCTTCAGCGAAATTTTTTCTTTGCAGTTTTTAATAGCAACCCATAGCCGGTCTTGCGTTTCGCTATCTTTTACGAGGTAGTCGTCTGCGCCTTTCTTTAGCAGGTCAATTGCCGTTTGTACATCTTGCTGGGCAGATACGATCACTATGCGCACTTCCGGCAACACATCTCTTATTTGCTTCAGCAATTGCATTGCATTGCCATCCGGCAACGAATAGTCCAGTGTAATAAAGTCCGGCTTCTGGTGCAGGGCTTTTAGTAGTTCGGCTCCCGTTGTAAACGATTTTACCTCATGCTCCGGATTCAAACTTAGAAAATGATGCAGGATGGTATTGTACAATTTGTCATCTTCTAAGACAAAAATTAAAAAGTTTTTTCCTTTCATAGCCCGATATTGGTTCGTCAGATTTCTGGATATAAATATCGGACTATATTTTCTATATTTAAAAATCTAGGGCATTAAACCTGCTTTAAAAAACAATAAAAGTTTGTGATAACCATTAAAATTACAATGGATTACAAATATTTAAGGGTTATACAGCAAATAGAAAGCTGTTTGTTGCACCTTCTACTGGTCGTATCCTATTCATTATATAATGGTAATTAGGTGTGCTGGTTAGCGTAAGTTTAAGATGTAAGGTTTAAAATTTGCCTGACCAGTAAGCGGCGCGGCATTTGGCGTTACTTTCTGTGAGAATAGTTCTGTTGTTATCCCTCACACGCTCTGCCCACTTTAGTTTTGCAGCTTTTATAACATCGTATAGCTCACGTTTTACATCATATATGCAAAGCGTCATCCCAATACTCATCTTGTTAAGCTTTATCCGCTGCTGTAAAAAAGCAGGCACAACAATTTTGTTTCTTTTATTTTTGTTTATATGAAAATTACCGATGAGCTAATTGATGAACTGGCGCAATTGGCACGGCTTGAATTGGCATCTGAAGAAAAAGAAGGCTTAAAAGCCGATCTGGGACGTATGATCAACTTTGTAGAAAAGCTCAACGAAGTAAACACAGATGGCGTGGAGCCGCTGCTGCATATAAGCCCACGCATGAATGTACTGCGCGAAGATGAAGTGCTGGGTTCCATCAGCCAGGAGGAAGCTTTGCGGAATGCACCGGCAAAAAATGAAGCGTTTTTTCTCGTACCTAAAGTGATAAAAAAATAATACACCAAACCATTATGCAATCTATCATCCATCTCGAAGGCATCCTGAAAAGCTATTTCATGGGTACGCAGGCTATTCCTGTACTCAAAGGCATTTCGCTGGACATATATAAAAACGAATATGTAGCGCTTATGGGGCCTTCGGGTAGTGGCAAGAGTACGCTAATGAATATACTTGGCTGCCTGGATACGCCTACCGGCGGCAGGTATGTGCTGAACGGAAAAGATGTGAGCAAAATGGCTGATGATGAGCTGGCCGATGTGCGTAACATGGAGATTGGCTTTGTGTTTCAGCAGTTTAACTTGTTGCCGCGCCTTACCGCTGCCGAAAACGTGGCGTTGCCGCTCGTATATGCTGGTGTGAGCAAAAAGGACCGTACCGAGCGTGCAATGGAAGCTTTGCGTAAAGTGGGACTCGCTGACAGAAGTCACCATAAAAGCAATGAAATGAGTGGTGGACAAATACAACGTGTAGCTATTGCGCGTGCCATTGTAAACAATCCTTCTTTGCTGCTGGCGGATGAACCTACGGGAAATTTGGACAGTAAAACTTCGGTGGAAGTAATGGAAATATTTGGAGCTATACAAGCTGCCGGTAATACAGTTGTTTTAGTAACGCACGAAGAAGATATTGCTGCCTATGCTAAGCGTGTGATACGCCTGCGTGATGGTCATATTGAAAGTGATAGCATGAATGCTCATGTGCACGCAACAGCAGCAAGCGTGTAACAATTGCAATAGTACATTTTAGAACTTTCCCTGTCTTAATGTTCGTCCTCACACTCAACAACGAGTTAAGGTAATCAAAGGTTCGTGAAGACGTAAGCCCTGGCTTACTACCATTCTATTCCTTGTTATATTTCAACAATCAATAACATTCTTATTCTGTGGCTATAAAAATTTACACCAAAACCGGTGATGCCGGTAATACTTCTTTAATCGGTGGCACTAAAATTCCAAAAAGCCATATACGTATAGAAAGCTATGGCAATATAGATGAGTTGAACTCGTATTTTGGCTTGGTAAGCGATTACTTGCAGAATGAAGCATTGAAGAATGTATCGAAAACAATACAAGACCGCTTATTTACCATCGGTTCTTCGCTCGCCTGCGACCCGGATAAAGAAACCGGTATGCATCTGCCTGATTTAAGAGAAGAGGATATTAGTTTCTTGGAAAAAGAAATAGATCGCATGAATGATGCTTTACCTGTAATGAAGCATTTTATTTTACCCGGCGGTCACGTAGCTGTTTCTACTATTCACATTACCCGCTGTGTTTGCCGCCGCGCAGAGCGCAGTGTGGTAAATCTGTTGCAACACGAACAATTTGTAGAACCATTAGTAATTAAATATTTAAACAGACTAAGCGATTACCTGTTTGTACTGGCAAGATATGTGGGTAAACAGTTGGGGGTGGAAGAAGTTATTTGGGAGCCACGAAAGTAGCGCACGAGATATCCGGAGATAATTACGCGAATTGCAAGAATTTATAGCACACGGATAGTATGGATTAAAGCATGGATAAAAAAGGAGATATTATACTAACGAATCACGAATCAGATTCATCAGCTATTATTATCAGTCTAATCATTATTCAAAACTCAATTTGCACATAAAGTCCGTGTCATCCAGGGGCTATAAAAAAACAAAGGAGCTGCGTATAACACAGCTCCTTTTAAATGCAATTATTGAAATAATTATTTTACTTCAACATCAGCACCTGCTTCTTTCAGCTTAGCAGCTAAGTCGTCAGCTTCGGCTTTAGCAACACCTTCTTTGATAGGTTTTGGAGCGCCGTCAACTAATTCTTTTGCTTCTTTCAAACCTAAGCCAGTTAAGTCTTTTACGATCTTAACAACCTGCAGTTTGTTTGCGCCACCGCTTTTCAGGATAACGTCAAATGCTGTTTTTTCTTCAGCAGCAGGAGCAGCAGCGCCACCACCAGCAGCAGGACCAGCAACAGCTACGGCTGCAGCAGCAGGCTCGATGCCGTACTCGTCTTTCAAAATTTTAGCTAATTCGTTAACTTCTTTTACAGTTAAGTTAACCAGTTGATCTGCAAAGGCTTTTAAATCTGCCATGATTTCAAATTTTTGCCGCCTTCATTGCCTGTGCTCCGGCGGAATGTTTAAAAAAATTTGTGTTGTAGTTACCTCTCAGGCTTGAGGTAAGTATTTGTAGTTACCGGTTACTGGTATCCAATATCCGGTAACTAATATTAATTATTGTGCTGGTGCAGCCTCTCTTTCTTCCAGTGCTTTGATGATGCCGGCGAGTTTGCTGCCTGCATTTAAGCCGCTGATAACATTCTTGGCAGGAGATTGCAACAAGCCAATGATTTCACCAATAAGGTCTTGCTTGCTTTTCAGCGTTTTCAGCGTATCCAGTTGGTCGTTACCAACAAAAATAGCTGTATCAATGTAAGCTGCTTTTAAGATGGGCTTTTCGGTATTGGCATCTTTACGGAAAGAGCTAATGAGCAGCGCCGGCTCTTTTGCATTCTCGCTAAAGAGTAGGGCTGTTACACCATTCAGGCTGTCGTACACACCGCTGAAACGTTCTGAATCTATTTGCTCTAACGCCTTACGGATAAGCGTGTTTTTAGCTACTGTTACTTCTACGTTTTTGTCGAAGCAAACACGGCGTAATTTATTTACCTGAGCTACTGTTAATGCCTCGGTATTGGTGATATAAAAGTTATTATATTGATTGAATTTCTCTTTAAGAACGTCAATCACTTCGTTTTTTTGTTCTTTGGTCATAACGCTTTTGTTTGTGCTTCTGAACTATTCAAAACAATAATTCCTAAGCGTTGTGAAGGATTTTTTAGCTTTGAACAGATTTGGTGTCGATAGAAATACCAGGGCTCATTGTGCTGGCCATGCTTACACCTCTGAGGTAAATGCCTTTTGCGGTAGTCGGCTTCAGCTTCATTAATGCATTGATTAATTCCTGGCTGTTGGCAGCAATTTTTTCAGGATCAAAAGATATGCGGCCGATAGAAGCATGTACAATACCTGCTTTATCTACTTTGAACGCAATTTTACCGCCCTTTACTTCCGTTACTGCTTCGGCTACATTGTTGGTAACCGTACCTGTCTTTGGGTTGGGCATCAGGTTGCGTGGACCTAATATTTTACCCAATCTACCAATTTTAGGCATTACCGATGGTGTAGCAACAATCACATCTACATCTGTCCAGCCGCCTTCAATTTTTTGAACGAATTCATCCAAACCTACGAAGTCTGCACCAGCCGCCTTTGCTTCGGCTTCTTTATCGGGTGTGCACAAAACCAATACACGCTTGGTTTTGCCGGTGCCATGTGGCAGGGTAACAGTGCCACGAACCTGCTGGTCTGCTTTTTTGGGATCTACACCAAGGCGCACGTGCAGGTCAACAGAAGAATCGAATTTGGTGGTATTTATTTCTTTAACGAGCGAAGAAGCAGCCTGCAAAGAGTAATCTTTGTTTTTGTCCACTTTTGCTTCCGCCAGCTTTCTTTTTTTAGTGAGTGCCATTTGCAAAAAGTTGTAAGAGTTTAATAAATTAAGATTGCCATGGAGCGTTTCCTTCTACGGTAATGCCCATGCTGCGTGCTGTGCCAGCCACCATTTTCATGGCGCTTTCCAGTGTAAAGCAGTTGAGGTCGGGCATTTTGTCTTTAGCAATAGTTTCTACTTGTTGCCAGGTTACTTTGCCCACCTTAGCACGATTACTTTCCTTAGAACCTTTTTGAATTTTGGCAGCTTCCATGAGCTGAATGGGTGCGGGAGCCGTCTTAATAACAAAATCAAAAGACTTGTCGGTATAAACGGTGATGATAACAGGAACTACTTTTCCTATTTTATCCTGCGTTCTTGCATTAAATTGCTTGCAGAACTCCATGATGTTTACGCCCTTACTACCGAGCGCGGGACCTACGGGCGGTGCGGGGTTGGCTTGGCCACCCTTAACCTGCAACTTTACGTAGGTTGCAATTTCTTTAGCCATTTTTATACTTTTTTTGGTGATAGCGTTCCGATTGTATCGGAACTCCCAATTTCTTACACAAAGAACTTTTTGGGAGCGCGAAGGTAAGGGAATATTATTGAATAAGGAAGATGGAATATTGGAATATTTTGTAAAATATTGGGGAATTTTGAGATGAGATTGGCAATTATTCTTCAAATACTACTCCTCTATATAATGTATTCACTTCAATATTCAGCCCGATTGCTTCTATTGCAAAGCTTTCTTCTGCCTTATTATAAGCCGTGAATTGCCATTTATTATCCACTTATTATCCGCCTGCTTTTTATATTTTCCCATCAATACTCCGGTGAAAGAAATAAGAATATATTCTTTTAAAGAAGGCAAATCCCGGTATAATTTAAATTTACTGCCACGGTCATGATCCTGGGTTGATTTAGATAATACTTCGATAATTACTACTGGATTGGTAGCTGTATCGGTTCTGTTTTTGAACATCTTTAATGGCTCGCAGAAAATGGTTAGGTCTGGGTAGGTGAACAAAGAATGTGTCTCTATGTAAACACGCAAATCACTTGGAAGAATTTCACAGGTTTTGTCTTCAAAGATAACTGCCTATTGTTATGGTGGCATTTCGCACAATACGGTTATGTGCTATGCCAGGACCAGCTATAGCAAATACTTAGCCTTTGTAATATGCATGCTTTTCCAGAGCTACTTCTTCTGCAGCTAAGTAATCTTCAACGCTAATGTATTTGCTGGCTGGTATTGCGCTCATATGAACCCCTTTTTGTAAAAATAAGATTTATTATTTTTATCAACTTTGGCATAAAACTTAATCCATGTTATTTGTAAAACCTGTTTTAAATAACCTGCTGCATCAACTTCTCCTTCAATTCCGCAACTTTATTTTTAAATGCTTCTACTTCTTTCGCCTGCTGTAAGATAAAGCTATTATCCTCCAGCCTGCCTACTACTTTCTCCATTTCCAGTTCACTTTCATACACCATTTTTCTAAACGGATTATTGTAATCTTTGGCGCGTGAAGCGTGGATGGCTGCTGCTACTTTTTCTTTTATTACAATTGCATCTTCCAATAAAATGTGTATTTCTTCCATGCTCAACATATCTAAAGGCATTTGCTTTACTTCACTCAACGAAGCTAATTGATGCAGCAGCTTTTGCTCCGGGTATCGTTGTCCTTGTGTTATATAAAATTGATGTACATCAATCCACGAAGCTATTTCTCCTTCTTTTATCAGCCGCTTTGCTTTTTCCACTTCATCTTCCGGAATTAATTGTCCGCCTACATTCAGCCAATTATTTCTGTGTGCGTAAGTTGCTGTTTTTAACAATGATTGCAAACCAGTATAATCATATTGTTCAGCCACTGTTATTAAGCCACAAATGCCATAAAAAGTAATCATTTCCCGGAAAGCATCATACGCCTGCTGCACTTTGGTAATCGCCGTTTTACGCTTTGCATTTTCAAAGCCGGCAACATTTATTTCCAGCTCTTTGACGACTTCATTTTTTTGCTGTAATAATTGTCTTCCTTCTAATAGGCATTGTTCATCGGTGGGTAAAATTTCTGGTCTTTTTTCGCGGTAAAAAGCTGCACCCACGGCTGTTTCAAACAGGGCAATTGCATCAAACATTTCGTTTACGCTATCCGGGGCCAAAAAATCAGTTTCCAAAAACTGGATGCGTTCTGTGCGGTTATCTCTGTCTGCATACTTCCACGCGTTGCGTGCGAGCGCATACATGTTGTACAAAAACCAATACGCCGGCATCACCACCAGTCTGTCTTTTGCCACATCGTTGCTTACCAATGCAAATGGAACAGGTATATTCAGTTCGTAGTTATAATCGCCTTTAGCAATAATGGTGAAGGACGCTACTTTAGTATTATGTTTGAGGCTTACACATAAGCCTGGCCAAAAGCCTCGTCCCACAATAATTTCACCATCGGCACCACGCGAATTATGATTGCTGCCGATAGTTGCACCAGCCGGAATATTGCTTTGCCCCATCACCATCGCCGCGCACAAAAACGAGTTGTTGTGGTGCTGCTCGTGCGATGGGAATATTAAAGAATTCAACACTTCGCAACAGGAGATTGTAGCATTATTGCCTAAATAAGAATTAATTAATCGTGCTCCATATTTCAACTGCGAGTGCGATGCCATTATAAACCGCACTGCTTTTACACCATAAAACACGCGGCAGCCAAAACCGATCACGCCATTTACTAATTCGCATCCTTCACCAATCTGCGTTTGCCCTTCTTCGCCCGAATTGATGGTAAGATTTTTTAGCTTGTTAGCACCTTTTATGTAAGCATCGGCACCAATCCAAACATCTTTAATAATACCACAATTTTTTATCACTGTGCGGTCACCAATTTTGCCATAATAACCGCGCGCTACCTTGTATTCTTTTTCGGTAAATTCTTTAAAGCGCTCGAGCAATAAATCATCTTCGCGGTAGCGGCTCCACAGCCATGCATCACCAGCCTGCATGCTTACAAACGGAATTACTTTTCTGCCGCCATTTTCATTACAGATTTCCAGCCAGATGCGTACGCTTTCCTCCTCACCTTCTTTTACAATGCCGTTACCAAATTTAGAATGGTCGGTAGTTACCAACTCATTTACATTGGTAATTATCACTTTGCTACCGGTAATGTAATGCGACATATAATGCACATTATCTATGGCTACGTTATCGCCAAAATCACTGCTGATAATGGTAGAGTTGTATAGACCTACAGGTAGTTTCAAATCGCTGAAAGAGAGCACATAAGGCTCTAATTTACCAATGCGCACCAAACCATAAAATTTGCAATTCTTTACCAGTTCGGGGTTGAAAGCATCAGATACGAGCAGGTTGTTCCAGTTGTCGCTGGTGTTGCGGTTACGTACGAGCACTTCTATCTCATAAGCCGTTAATTGCCGGTAATTAATGCCACTACGGTTTTGCAGGTTGCGGAGGTAATATTCATCTTTACCTTCTGGCAGGTATGCCTGTGCAATAAAGTGGTAGCCAAGTGCGCTTACGGTACTTTTAGTAATATTATTCTTGCCCATCAAAGCTGTGTTTACAAGGTTTATGGCGAAAGTAGTGAGAATGGATAAATCTTTCCTTTATCAAAATGCTTTTATGCTTACAAAAAGTTTAATAATTGATGTTTAAAAAAGATGTTTGTGAACATGCATCTTTTAACGCAAAGATACCGGAGTACAGCACAGCGGCGCATAGAGATATAGCAGTTGCTTCTATCAGATTAATTAAAAAATTCAAAAGCAACGCCATCTAAAGTAATCAGGAGACATCAAGTCCTAAACACATCAGGAGACATCACGATCCATACACCTGCTTATCTTTGCCGCAAATTAAAGTTATGGAAGGTAAAAAAGCAATAGAAAGCCTTACGGTAATGAACGAAATAGTGCTGCCCAACGATACCAATGTGTTTGGCAATCTCATGGGTGGCCGCCTGATGTACTGGATGGATATTGCTGCTGCCATGGCATCTACCAAGCATTGCAACTCGGCAAGCATGACTGCCAGCGTAGACAACATCAGTTTTAAAACACCTATAAAACTGGGCAATGTAGTACATATAGAAGCTAAGGTGACACGTGCCTTTAACACATCTATGGAAATACATTTGAAAGTGTGGGGGGAAGATGTACTGAACCAGCATCAATATGAAAGTAATGAGGCGTACTTCACGTTTGTAGCATTGGATGCCACTGGCAAACCTAAGTCTGTACCGGCATTAATTCCTGAAACTAAAGAAGAGCAATTATTATACGAAGGTGCTTTGCGCAGAAGACAAGTGCGTCTCATTTTAAGTGGCAAAATGAAGCCCGATGAAGCAGCGGAGTTGAAGGCTTTGTTTATGCCGCAAGAAGTTTAATGTTAAAGGTGTAAAGAACCGGCAACCTGACTTTAGACATTAAACTTTAATCAATGCAACATCACTGATATTGATACTCGATTTTTCCTACGAGTTGCTGTTGCTTGTTGTACAGCAACTCTTTTTCTTTTAGTCCATTGTCGTTATAAATGTATTGCCAAATCATGTAGTCGCTTCTTCCTGCGGGTACCTGCATCATTTTTATTACACGCCCGTTGGCATCGTAATCATATAAAAAATCGGGCAGCATTTTTTTAACGCGATAGTTGTAGCGTACAATATCGGTAAGCTGATTGTTGGCGTTGTAGTAGTAGTAATAATTTTCTACTGTACGCCCTTTACGCTTCCAGGTTTCCTGTGCCACATTGCCATTATCGTAAGTAAAGACCACCAGCGTAGTATCGCTGCCATCTTTTATCTTCAGCATTTGTGCAGGCTGCCCGTTACTGTTGTATTGCCAAAGATGCACTTCGGTAGAGTGGCTGTTCATAAACGTATCTATAGTTTCGGTAGTAATGGAAGCAATATCACCGGCACCGTTGTAAGTGTAAGCGGTAGTGGTCAACACATTCGCCGAGCTATCCTGGGTAGATACCAGTTTCCCGTTCTTGTATGTATTTACAGTTAATAAATTGCCTGTGGAAGGATAACTTGCATTAACAGTAACGGTATTTGCATCAGGTGAAATCGTTTGTTCTAACTGAAAGTTTTCCGTGGGCTGGTTATCACTTTCAAAACTTTTTGCAGTTACATGCGAAATATGATTAGCCTTTAAAGCCTGGTATTGCTGGGCAGCCTGCTTTGTAGCTACAATATCGTTGTAATAATATTGGCTATATGCTGCATTTAAACAGCCTACAAACAACACTTGCAGCAAAACACCTTTTATCCAATTCATACTACAAAAATAACGTGTTGGTTGGGGCAGATGTTGTAAGGATGAGTTTTATAGGTTTTTTATGAAAAGCAATATAATGTACAGTGTGGTTCTATGAATGATATTAGATGTGTGATTACGGTGTATTCGTCATTGGGAGCGAAGTAATCTGTGGGCAGTAGTACAATCAAAATAAGCCTTAAAGAGGTTTGATTTGTTAGCTTCAAAGGACAAATATGTTTCTTTCTTCAAATCATGTCATCTATATTGATTTAAGCATAGCACAGAGCACTTCGCTACTGCTCAGAATGACGGAGTATCTCTGTCCCAAACCTCCGTTAGAATTGCAGCGTAAATGTTGTGCCCTCGCCTACAGCACTTTGCACGGCAATAGAACCTTTGTGCAGTTGCATGATTTGCTTACACAAGCTTAAGCCAATGCCGCTGCCGGTTTTTTTTGTGGTGAAAAAAGGTACAAATATCTTGTCCATTATCTCCGGCTCCATGCCATAGCCGTTATCTGATACTTTGATGATTACCTTTTTGTTGCTGTTTACACTGCCGGATAAGCTGATAACCGGATTAGCTTTATTTTTTACTGCATCAATCGCATTGATAACCAGGTTAATCAGCATCTGTTCAACAAGGTTTATATCGGCTTCCAGTTGCAGGCTGGTATCTTTCAGAATCACATCCAGTTCTATATTCTTGGCTTCTAACGTGGGCTCCATCAACTGGTATAAATTCTCGAATATATCCCGTACATAAGCCGTAGTGAGTGTAAGCGTTTGTATTTTATTCAGATTGCGGTATGTATCTACAAACTTCAATAAGTTTTCGCTGCGGCGGCGAATGGTATCTATGCCCATTTCCAAATCTTCCACCGAATTGTTATTGTCTGCAAGCACGGGCAAGGATTCATGCAGCCGGTCTTTGAGTGTGCCAGCAAGGGAAGAAATGGGCGCTACCGAATTCATGATTTCGTGTGTAAGCACACGCAGTAATTTTTGCCAGGCATTGTTTTCGGTTTCGTCCAATGCTTCGTTGATGTTCTGAAAAGCAATCAGTTTATACATACTGCCATCTGTTTGAAAGGCCGTAGCAGACAGTAAAATTTTAATAGCTGTTTTTTCAGGATGGACTTCGGTAATCAGCGTTTCGCCGGGTTTCAAATCTTTTACTTGCGCATGGAGTGCTGCATCGCGTATATCCAGCGAATCAATAGTGCGCAAATATGGCACTTGCAGCAAATTCTTCAATGCCTCATTCATCCATACTACTTTGCCATCTTCTATGCTGTAAGAGAGAATGCCGGTATCTACCAACTCCAATATTTTTTGCAGGTATTGATATTGTGTTTCTTTTTCGCGGGCAATTTGTTTAAATGCCAGGTTAATTTCATTAAACCCTGCACGCAGCGGCTGCAAGCCTGCAGGTGCCAGTTTTACATTAAAGTGGCGCGAGAAATCGCGGTAATGAATGGCTTCCACAAACTCTTCTACTTCGCGCTGTGCTCTTTTGTGAAACAAATAAAAATTGAACACCTGGTATATCAGCACCGGCGAGAGCATGATGGCATAGACGATCTCGGAATTGACTATGAAATAAGCTTCGATAGTGAGTATAACAAAGAGAATAATAACGCGGGAAAGTATGCTTAACTCGTATTTTTTAAATGTCATATTTACTCAATCTCCTGTAGAGTGCAGTACGTGTAAGACCCAGCTCTTTAGCAGCTTTTGTAATGTTGCCGCTATGTTTTTCTATTACCCGCAAAATAGTATTTTTTTCCAGATGGCTCAGGTTGCTGTCATCGTCTCCAACCGTAACGGCAACCGGCGCCGATTCGATAGGAGAGAAGATTAAATCGCTGCTGTGGAGCACCTCGCCATCGCTCATGATAATGGCGCGTTCTATGGTATATTGCAGTTCGCGCACGTTGCCAGGATAATGATAAGATTGCAGTTTTTCAATAGCCGATTTATCAAACTCAACAGCCGGTTTCATGTATTTGGTAGCATAGATATTGGCAAAATGTTTTGCCAGCATCAGCATATCTTCCTTGCGCTTACGCAATGGTGGAACGGTGATTTCTACGGTGTTGATGCGGTAAATCAGGTCTTTGCGAAAGCGGTTCTCATTAGCTAAATCTGCCAGTGTAACGTTGGTAGCACAAATCAACCTGATGTCGATAGGAATTGGCTGATTGGAACCTAATTTAGTTACCATTCTATTTTGTAAAACGGTCAATAATTTTGCCTGTTGCGTAAGCGAAATATTGCTAATTTCATCCAGAAACAGCGTGCCGCCGTTTGCACTTTCAAAGCGCCCTTCGCGCTCTTCGCGCGCATCTGTAAATGCACCTTTTTTATGCCCAAACAATTCACTTTCAAATAAACTATCCGTAAGTGCGCCTACATCTACTTTTACATACGGCTGCTTAGCACGTAATGATTTTTGATGAATCGCTTTGGCAATCAAATCTTTACCGGTGCCGTTTTCGCCCAGTATCAGAATATTGGCATCGGTAGGTGCTATTTTGGAAATTTTATAAAAAATATCCTGCATTACTTCGCTTTCGCCCAGCAGCTCGGTACCAATGATGCTGTCTTTGCTGTTGCGCGATTCGGCACGTTGCTGTTTATGGTTTTTTTCCAGCGCATCTTCAACGGTGCTAATGAGTTTCTCGTTATGCCAGGGCTTTACCATAAAATCGAAAGCGCCTTCCTTCAGCGAGCGTACGGCAAGATCAATATCAGCGTACGCTGTTATCATAATTACCTGCAGGTTGGGCTTCAGATCCTTTACACGTTTCAACCAGTACAAACCTTCATTACCGGTATTAATGCTCGATTTAAAATTCATATCGAGCAGGAGCAGATCAAATTGGTGCTCTTTGAGCAGCGCAGGGATGTTCTCCGGATTTTTTTCGGTAACAATTTTTTGTACTTCATTTTTCAACAACATGCGAACGGCAATCAGCACATCCGGGTCGTCGTCAACGGCAAGTATGGAGCATTTTTTTAGACTCATATTGGTATATTAGGACAAAGGGGTTACTTAAAATCAGTTCAGTTTCAGTATATAACGAACAAACATACTGAAATGTTACAAAAATTTTCGTTTATGCTATTTTGTATCCGTTAAAAACAGTATAACGGTGGCTGCAGCTGCTTTTTCTGACTGAAATTAATGCTTTTTTTGTGATGAATGGCTGCAATTTGCAGACTGATGAGCAATCAGCATAAAACTACTGCCTGCAACAGCAAAATAAAAATGCATTGCGGAGATTAATTTTATTTAAAACTATTTATCCGGTCACTTACTTTTTATATAAATGGCTGAATAACTTACGCTAAACAAATCCATGTCTTTGCTGTACAATTTAATAGAAGGTAAACTGTCCAGGGTTTTAAACTGTTTGCTTTTAGATATTACCACTGCATTGTTGTGCGTATTGATGTAAGCCGCCAGGCTATCTATATCGGTAATTAGCGGGATGGGGTGCTTTGTATAATACACAAAAGCATCATTAAAGTTTTGATAAGCCACTACATTATCTGCTGCACCGATAAACTGCTTGTGTTTTTCCATAGGCGTTTGACTGTCTAATGCCGGAAATAACCAGGCAAATACGAGCAAGGTGGCAACCATATATGTGCATCCTATAACACGCAATGCTTTACTAATATTTTGCCTTGCATACACCAACGCCGCAATACCACCAACGGTGAAAACAAGCAATGGAAAAGCAATCCAGCTTACATTATCAACTGGTTCTGTATTGACAGCCCAGGTATAAATGCCAAGGGGCAAAATCATTGTTAGTATGCAAATAATAAGTAGTTCTGGCTTTATATTTTTGAATGAAAACACAGGCAATCTATCTGCCAGCCAGCAACCGATCATAATAGCGAAAAACGGATAAGCCGGTGTAGTATAATTGAGCAGCCGGGTACTGGAGAAAAAATAAAAGCCAACCACCACCCAGAAAGCAATAAAATTAAATAGTAGAAAGTGGTTTGTCTTTCTGTTTTGCCACACATATTTACCCACTCGTATAAAGAATGCAGAGAACGGGAACATGCCTAATATTACAAACAAAAAAGTAATAATAAATAGGCCGCCATGGTTATCCACCGGCTCGTCAAAGCGGCCTACGTTATGCTCAAAGAAGAAGCCTCTTGTCCAGGCGCCGCCGGTGCGCACATGCACCAGATAATACCACGGCACGCAAAAAAGTGCTATTAGTAGCACACCAAACCAGGGCTGCAAACGCACTATATTTTTTAGGGTAAATTGTTTGGTAAATAAAAGATACAACACCATAGTAAGTCCTGGCAGAGCCAGGGCTACCGGACCTTTAGCAAAAATACCTAAACCCAGTAAAATATACATTAGTGCATACCATTTGAACTGCCTGCTGGTGAAACCTTCTATAAAACAGTATAACGACAGCACATGGCACAAAATAAGATAAGGATCGGGCGTTGCTAAGCGAAACTGCACGATGGTGTGCATGGATGAAAGAAGTATAAATGCACTCCACCATGCGGCACTTGTGGTGGCGTGTTTGCGTACAAAAAAGAAAGTGGAAATAATCACTATTAAGCCGCACACCCCCGAAAAAAAACGAGCGCTGCCTTCGTCTTTGCCAAACAGTTTGTAGGCAGCTATCATGGCGTAGTATTCCAGCGCAGGCTTGTCGGTGCGCAAGATTCCATTAAAGGTAGGCGTAATCATATCGCCGGTGGTCATCATTTCGTAGGCACATTGGCTGTTGCGGGCTTCTGCTACCTGGAAAACAGAGGTGCCGCCCAGGCGAACAAACAGGAGAATAATAGCTGCAATTATGATAAACCCGAGGCTGTTAATTTTCATGCGGCAAAGAAAAGAATTCTATGGAACACGGATGCCAGGGACTAGTGCGCAGATTTTTATATACAAACTATTCAAATACAAATTACATGAATTGCACGAATTTGCCGACATGCAAGATAACATGGTTTCAGTATGGATAGAAAGGATGTTTCAATGTGAATGAATCAGATCAATCATTGGCTGTTTATCAGCACAATCCTTATCTGAAGAAATCGGTATCATCCGTGCGCTATAAACATGCGCTATAGGGTATTGTATCAAAAGCGGACAGTTGTTGTGCACATGCGTACAGTAAACAACATACAATTGTTGCTTAACTAATTGATAATCAATAGTAAATTCCATTGGCATTAAGCTTTCAATCTTAGTGAACAGTTTTCATCATGTGCAATTGTATCTGGTATGTCTATACCGGATTTTTCTTAAAAATTAAAAATTAAAATCATGAGAACGTTAAAAAGAATAACAACATTAACCATCATTATATTGTCAGCTGCTTTTTGCCTTGCACAGTTCAGCCCCAAAAAAACTGCACCTATTTGCGAAAAGCGCGTGCAGGAAGCTGCAGCCACTTCCATCAGCGATGCAGAAGATTTTAGTTTAATTAACTTGCTGACATTGAAATTTATGTAAGCCAGTGCTAAAAGACACGGTGCACCACACTTAACGGTAGAAAAACAGTTTATAATAAAAATAAAAGAACAAACAGTGGACAGAGTAATTAAGAAAAAGAAGTGGACAACTAAAAAGATTTTAACTATCGCTGGTATAGCAGGTATTATAGCACTGCTGGCAGCCAGTTACTATTTTACTTCAGGCGGCGCTAAGCTGAATGTAGATACAGAACGCATTACCATTAGTGAAGTGACCAAAGGTCCCTTTCAGGTAACGATTCCTGTAAATGGCGTGGTAATGCCTATTTCCACTATTTACTTAGATGCAATGGAAGGCGGACGGGTAGAAGAAAAATATGTGGAAGATGGTGCCATCATGAAGAAAGGCGATCCTATTATGCGCTTGTCGAATACCGATTTGGAACTTAGCCTTGTAAATCAGGAAACATCGGTATATAACCTGCTTACGCAAATGCAGATAGCTCGTAATAATGCGGTGCAAAATACCACTACAAAGTTGAACCAAATGACCGATGTAGAAAACGATTTAAAAGAAGCTGAACGCGTGTATAACCTTGATAAACGTTTGTATGAGCAAAAAGTAATCGGTTCTCAGGAGTTTCAGCAGGCTAAGAACAAATACAACTATTATCTGGAGAAAAAGAAACTAACTGAGCAGTTGCTGGAACAGGACAGCATTTCTACCAAACAGCAGCTTGCACAGGCAGGACAATCGTATCAAGGCTCTCAAAACGCACTGGCTGTAATGCGCCAGAAAGTGGGCGACCTCATAGTGCGTGCGCCGGTAGATGGACAATTAACATCGCTGGACGCCGAGATTGGTCAAAATAAAAACAAGGGTGAACGCCTTGGGCAGATAGATGTGCTGAGCGGTTTTAAAGTGCGCGTAGATATAGATGAGCACTACATTTCGCAGGTGTATAACGGACTGGAAGGCAAATTTACTTTCGCCAATAAAGATTATAAATTAATAATTAAGAAAGTATATACACAGGTTACCAACGGCCGCTTCCAGGTAGATATGGCTTTTGAAGGCGATGTGCCCCAGGGTATACGCCGTGGTCAAACCCTGCAAATACTGCTTGCATTGAGCGATGAAACACAAGCGGTATTGGTGCCCAAAGGCGGCTTCTATCAGCAAACAGGCGGCAACTGGATTTTCCTCGTAAGCCCCGATGGTAAAATGGCTACCCGCAAAGACATTCAACTGGGCCGGCAAAACACCGACTATTATGAAGTGCTTGGCGGACTGAAGCCCGGTGATAAAGTGGTAACCAGCAGTTACGATAATTACACCAACATGCAGGAACTCGTATTGGAAAAAAAATAAACGAATCAAACTAAACAAAACTATTCAAACCATTTTAAACAGCATTACCATGGCAAACATGATAAAAATTACAGATCTGGAAAAAGTATATCGTACCGAAGAAGTAGAAACGGTTGCTTTGAACAAACTAACGCTTGAAGTAAAAGAAGGTGAATTTGTAGCCATCATGGGACCTTCGGGCTGCGGCAAATCTACACTGCTTAACATTCTTGGCTTGCTCGATGACCCCGATAAAGGCAGCTTTATCTTCAATGGCATTGAAGTGGCGCATTTCAACGAGCGCAAGCGTGCCGACCTGCGCAAGCACAACATTGGCTTCGTATTCCAAAGCTTTAATTTGATTGATGAACTCACCGTATATGAGAACGTAGAATTGCCGCTCATTTACACCGGCGTAAAACCTGCCGAGCGCAAAAAGCGTGTAGAATATGTACTCGATAAAGTGCAAATCATGCACCGCCGCAATCACTATCCGCAACAATTGTCCGGCGGTCAGCAGCAGCGTGTAGCAGTAGCGCGTGCGGTAGTTAATAATCCAAAACTGATATTAGCGGATGAACCTACCGGAAACCTCGACAGTAATAATGGTAATGAAGTAATGGAACTGCTTACTGAGTTGAACGAACAAGGTACCACCATCGTGATGGTTACGCACAGTGAACACGATGCCCGCTATAGCCATCGTATCATCCGCATGTTGGACGGACAAACTGTAACACAAAATATATTGGTGTAAAGCCCCGCCAATCTCCCCTGAAGGGGGAGGCTTTAAATAGCCTGGACGTATGTGCTGTGTAAAGTCTTAGGTTTCGTTTGGATTGCTATAAATAATAGCCGAAAACCTGTAAAACATGAACTATACAAAGAAATGAACTTTGTATAGAATGGATGATTTATGCTCATCGGAATCCATACCATCCTATATCCGTCACAGTTAGCCAGTCTTGATACTAACAACAAAAAGCTGCCCTCATGCTTAAAAATTACTTTAGAACCGCCTGGCGAAGTTTATTGAAGAATAAATTTTATACAGCCATCAACATCAGTGGTTTGGCAGTTGGGCTGGCAACGGGTATAATGTTGCTGTTGTGGGTACAGAATGAATTAAGCTATGATAAATTTCATAAGGACTATCAGCAGATATACCGGTTAAGTTCGCATTTTAAATCGAATGGCGAAGACCTCACCTGGACAGGCGTTCCTGGACCACTGAGCGTTTTTGCAAAATCAATTCCTGAAGTACAATCTGTAGTAAGAACGTCAAGGGATTTTGACCAGAATTTATCCAATGAAGAAAGAACTAAAATATTTGATGGCAATGTAGTGGGCTATGTGGACAGTGGCTTTTTTAGCATGTTCAATTTCCATTTTTTAAAAGGAAATAAAGCCACTGCTTTTCCAAACAGTAATTCTGTGGTGCTTACCCAATCCACTGCACAAAAGCTCTTTGGCAACGAAGAGGCAATAGGTAAAACCCTCCAATTTTTTAAAAACAATTTTACAGTAACAGGCGTGCTGCAAGACTTTCCCCAAAATTCTTCTATTCAGTACGATGCCATTTTTCCGATGAGTTTGTTAGCAAAAGATTTTACTGAAAATGGTGGCAACGGCGACTGGAAAACTATTGATGAAGACCTGGGCGATTTTACTTTTACCACTTACGTACAACTGCAACCTGCTGCCAATCCTGTGAAAACAGGACAAACCTTTTCTGCCTTATATAAAAAAGCAAGAAACGGGGAGAGCGACGCTTCTTTTCAATTACAAAAGCTCGCAGCTATTCACTTAATAAGTGCTGATGGTAACAATGCGGCATTAAGAATGGTGCAGATATTTATGCTGGTTGTAGTATTATTATTAGCTATTGCCAGTATCAACTATGTAAACCTTTCAACAGCGCGTTCTTTAATCCGGGCAAAAGAAGTGAGCATCCGAAAAATTGTTGGTGCACAAAAAGGGCAATTATTCCTGCAATTTTCTATAGAAACGATCGTACTGTTTTGCCTGGCAACAGGGCTTGCCATAGTGCTGATATACTCACTGATGCCGCTCTACAATAACATTTCGGGTAAGACATTATCTTTTACTTTATCTGATGCAAATGTGTGGAAAGCGGTAATACTTGCTGTTGTGGGCACCTTGGTCGCATCCAGCATTTATCCCGCTTTATTATTATCCTCCTTTAAACCTATTGAGTCTTTAAAAGGAAAACTGACTTCCGGTATCAGCGCAGCTTTTTTTAGAAAAGCGCTGGTAGTATTTCAGTTTGCCATTTCTGTTATCTTACTGGTTTGCACTATGGTCATGAGCAACCAGATGAAATTTGTAAAAAATAAGAACCTGGGTTATGATAAAAGCTATGTCTTTTCTGTTCCGTTAACACAAGAAGTAGTGGATCATGCAGATGCGGTAAAAACAGAGCTGAAAAAACAAACAGGTATTTTAAATGTTGCCGTATCCGATGCTTATAGCCTTGCAAACGTTAGTGCTTCAACCGGCGATCTTGACTGGGCAGCAAAACCGGCAAACAGCAATATGATGATTATCCAGATTTCTGCCGACAAAGATTTTATTCCAACCATGAAAATAAAATTTTTGGAAGGAGAAAACTTTACCGGAACGCCGGCAGATAGTGCTTACTTTGTTTTAAATGAAACGGCTGTAAAGGGAATGGGGCTGAAACAACCTTATGTTGGGCAGCAAATCACTTTTCATAACATTAAAGGAACTATTCATGGTGTAGTGCAGGATTTTAACTTTCAATCTTTAAAAGAAAAAATTGCGCCTTTAATCTTTTTTACAAACTGGAACAATAAAAATATACTGTATGTGCGCACCACTGCTGCCAATGCACAGCAGGCAATAGCTGCAGTAGGAAAACAATATAAAAAATACGCAGGCGACTCCCCTTTCAGTTATTATTTTTTAGATAAAACTTTTGAGACGCAATACAAATCTGAGGAGCGTGCAGGTACACTATTTAATGCATTTGCAGGTATTGCTATTTTTATTTCCTGCCTTGGGTTGTTTGGATTAGCTACCTACACGGCGCAGGTAAAAACAAAAGAAATAGGCATTCGCAAAGTATTGGGTGCAAGTGTTGCAAGCGTTGTACAGCTAATAAGCAAAGACTTTTTGAAGCTGGTATTGATAGCGATTGTTATTGCCATTCCGGTTGCATGGTGGGCAATGAATAAATGGCTGGAAGATTTTGCTTATAGAATTAATATAAGTTGGTGGATTTTTATTCTTGCTGCATTCATTGCATCATTAATTGCCCTTATAACCGTAAGTTTTCAGGCTGTAAGAGCAGCAATAGCAAATCCGGTAAAAAGTTTAAGAACTGAGTAAAGGACGACGCCCCCAGCCTCTGAAGGGGAGCTTGTAGCAACAATATTGCTGACGGATTACTTTACAATTTAAATAATAATCAAACTCGAATTTGCTTACGCAGCTACAAGCTCCCCTTCAGGGGCTGGGGGCGTCCCTTCACAATCGTACAACAGGTGTTCATTATCGAACACCTTTTTTATTTGTGTTCGCTAAAATCCTTTGCCAGTAAGGATTTTAGCATTGGCACACCCGTTGAAAACTGAATATTACTAAATGGTCAATTGAATATTAAGAAAGAAATCTGAACAGCTATTCACCATTCCCAATTGACAATTCACCATTCACAACTTGCATACTATGATCAAGAATTTTTTCAAAATTGCTTTTCGTAATCTCTTTCGTAACAAAGGGTTTTCGGCCATCAACATCCTTGGCTTAGCCATTGGTATGGCAAGTGCTATCCTTATTTTATTATGGATACAAAACGAGTTAAGTTATGATAAATTTCACGAGAAAACAGACCGTATTTATGTTGCTAACAACCGCGATAAGTTCAACGGGGAGTTGTGGGCATGGAACACGACGCCCAAAATTTTAGGTCCAACCATCAAGCTGGAATACCCTGCTGATGTGGAAGATGTGGTAAGAATAAATACCAGTGGTTTCCTGTTTACGGTGGGTGATAAGCATTTGAATGCTGAAGGCTATTTTACTGATCCTGGCTTTCTTGCCACTTTTAGCTTTCCGCTGGTGCATGGCAATGCCAAAACCGCTTTGAGCAAAATAGATGATATTGTAATTACACAAAAGTTTGCCAACAAATTATTCGGTACTGATGATGCTGTGGGAAAGGTGGTAAGGCTTGATAGTACCGATAATTTTACGGTAACCGGTGTGGTAAAAGATTTGCCTAATAATACTTCTTTCGACTTTGAATATTTACTGCCGTGGTCGTACATGAAGAAAATAGGCTGGGATGATGAATATTGGGGTAATAACTCTGTAAAAACATACATTCTCCTGAAGCCCGGTGTAAGCCAGACAGCTTTTGATGCGAAGCTTAAAAATATTACCATCAATCATACGGCTAACACCGAGGATAAATCTACTACGCAGGTATTTACACAAAAGTTGAGCGACAGATGGCTGTATAGCAAGTCGGAGAATGGGAATTATGTAGGCGGGCGTATAGAAATGGTAAAATTATTTGGTGTAATTGCTGCTTTTATACTGCTTATTGCCTGCATCAATTTTATGAATTTAAGCACTGCCCGCAGTGAAAAGCGTGCGAAAGAGGTAGGCATCCGTAAAGTAGTGGGCGCGCAAAAAGGTGGCCTGGTTTCGCAGTTCATTGGTGAAAGTATTTTGATCGCTTTGATTGCCGGTATTATTGCTGTTCTCATTGTTCAGATAAGTTTACCGGCTTTTAATAATCTCGTAGGCAAAGAGCTGTATATTGATTATAGCAGTCCATTGTTCTGGTTGTTCTTCATAGGTTTTATTTTATTTACCGGCTTTATTGCCGGTAGCTATCCTGCCTTTTATTTGTCTTCTTACAAGCCGGTAAAAGTATTAAAAGGAACCTTCAAAGCATCTCATGCCTTGGTTACGCCGCGCAAAGTATTGGTAGTGTTACAGTTCACATTTGCCATTGCACTCATCATCTGTACTATCATTGTGGAGCACCAGATCAGGTATGCGCAAAACAGAGATGCTGGTTATGTAAGAGATAAACTGGTGTATTCTCCCATGCAGGGCAATGTAGAAAAACATTACGACTTAATAAAGAATGAATTGCTGAGCAGTGGTGCTGCTCTCTCTGTTACCAAATCGCAGTGCCCGATCACACAACGGTATAGCGACGGATGGGGCTGGAGCTGGCCGGGTAGTACAGAAGGAGATAAGAAAACAGACTTTGTAAGGATGGCTTCGGATGCAAATTTTGTAAAAACAATGGGCGTGCAGCTGCTGCAGGGCAGAGATATTGATATTTACAACTATCCTTCCGATTCTACCGCCTTGCTGCTTAACGAATCGGCTGTAAAAGTGATGCGTTTAAAGGACCCCATTGGTCAGATTGTAAAAGCTGATGGAGAGGATTGGCATGTAGTAGGCGTGTTGAAAGATTTTATTTATGAATCGCCCTACGAAAAAGTGCAGCAACTAGCGGTGCAGGGACCTAAATCGTGGTTTACTACTATTCATTACAAACTCAATCCTGCCAGGTCCACTGCAGAGGATTTGAAGCTGGCTGAGCAGGTGTTTAAAAAATACAATCCTCAATATCCGTTCGATTACAAGTTTGCCGATGAAACGTATGCAATGAAGTTTAAAGAAGAACAACGCACCGGCACCTTAGCGGCTTTGTTTGCAGGCTTAACCATCTTTATTTCCTGCCTTGGTTTATTTGGCTTAGCAACTTATATGGCAGAAAACAGGATTAAAGAAATTGGTGTGCGCAAAGTGTTGGGTGCAAGTGTGGCCAATATTACCACCTTATTATCCACCGATTTTTTGAAGCTTGTGATCGTTTCATTCATCATTGCATCGCCGCTTGCATGGTATGCCATGTACAAGTGGTTGCAAAACTATAGTTACCATATTGATATTGAATGGTGGGTGTTTGCTGCCGCTGGTTTATTATCGGTAATCATTGCTATTGTTACGGTAAGTTATCAATCTATTAAAGCAGCGATAGCCAATCCAACAAAGAGTTTGAGGAGTGAGTAGAGAGGCTGTGCGGGTCTCCGGATTTCGCCCTTCTCATGCGGCAAGTCGGAAATTCTTAGGAACATAAAACATCAGAGACTTGGTATAGCGTTGCAGCCCTGTTCCCCAAAGGGGAGCTTTTAACTCCGGAGATAGAATTGTTACTACAATATTTATAAACTTCTATGAAGTTACTATTCACAGCAAATCATTCAACATGAACAATAAGCCGCTGTCCACCTTCGGAGTTAAAAGTTCCCCTTCAGGGGCGAGGGGGCAATCTTTATTTCGTAATTATTTCAAAATAGCTGTAAGGAATCTTTGGCGGCATAAAAGTTTTTCTGCCATCAACATTTTTGGTCTTGCTTTAGGCATTGCTACCTGTTTGCTTATCATGCTGTATGTGCAAAACGAACTGAGTTATGACCGTTTCAATGAAAAAGCAGACCAGATAGTACGTGTAATATTCCGTGGTAAAATGAATGGTGGTGAAATAAAAGAAGCTAATGTAATGCCACCGGTTGCACAAACATTCAAAAAAGATTTTCCTGAAGTATTGGATGCAACACGTCTTCGCAGCTATGGTACGCCCCGCATTACTTACGGCAACAAAATGTTCAGAGAAGATCCGATTGCTTTTGTTGATGCCAACTTCTTCCAGGTATTTACATTACCATTAATAAAAGGAGATGCAGCTACCGTATTGCAACAACCCAATACCGTTATAATTTCTAAGGCTGTTGCAAAAAAATATTTTGGTAATGAAGACCCGATAGGAAAAGTGCTCCTATTTAAAGACAATAATAATACAGCACTTACAGTTACCGGCATATATAACGAAATACCGGTTAATTCGCATTTTGAACGCTTTGGGTTACTGGCATCCATGACCACTTTGCCTGAAGCAAAGGAAGATACCTGGATGGCTTCTAACTTTTTTACTTATCTCATTCTGCCAAAAGATTATGATTACAGAAAGTTAGAATCAAAACTTCCGCAGGAAGTAGATAAATATATTGGGCCGCAATTGCAGAAAGCAATGGGTGTGAGTATTTCGCAATTCAGGCAAAGTGGCAACGACATCAGCTTTAAATTACAGCCTTTAACTTCTATTCACCTGCATTCCGATTTAACCGGCGATATGCAGCCTTCCGGTGACATCCAATACGTATATATTTTTAGTGTTGTAGCTGTTTTTATGCTGCTTATTGCGTGTATCAACTTCATGAATCTATCTACGGCAGGCGCATCAAAAAGGGCAAAAGAAGTAGGCATCAGAAAAGTAATGGGTTCTGTTAAAAGCCAATTGGTACGCCAGTTTATGGTGGAGTCGTTGTTGCTTACAGCCGTTGCTTTGGTGCTCTCCATTTTGCTGGTGCAAGCTGCACTGCCTTTTTTCAATAACCTTACGCATCTCAGTTTATCATTACAGTTTTGGAGCAATCCATACGTTATACCGGCGCTTATTTTATTTGGTTTAATCACCGGCATTTTGGCTGGCAGTTATCCTGCATTTTTCCTTTCCTCTTTCAATCCCATTACCGTTTTAAAAGGAAAGTTTACTTCTGGTAAAGGGAGCATTGGTTTGCGCAGTGCATTGGTTGTTTTTCAATTCTTTATTTCCATTAGTTTAATCATTGGTACGCTGGTTGTTTATCAACAGCTTTCTTATATCCGGCACAAAAAATTAGGTTATAATAAAGAGCAGGTAATTGTAGTACAGGAGAGCTATTGGTTGGGCAACAATGCAGAAGCCTTTAAACAACAATTGCTGCAAGACCCGCGTGTGCTATATGCCAGTACTTCGGGTTATTTACCTGCAGGACCTTCTTATAATAATAACTTCCTGGTATATGCCGACAATCAAACTACGCAGCTTACCAATACACTGCGGTATATGGTGGATGACCAATATATTCCGGCATTAGGAATGCAGATGGTTGCCGGCAGGAATTTCTCTAAGGAATATGGCTCCGATTCTACTGCTATCATCATCAATGAAACGGCTGCAAGGGCATTTGGCTGGAAAGGGGATGCATTACAACATACCTTAAGCCGTACGAATAATGATGGAAAAACTACTACTTATCATGTGATAGGAATTGTAAAAGATTTTCATTTTAAATCGCTGCACGAACTCATTACGCCACTGGTAATGGTATTAGGAAATGATAATGCGAATATCATTGTAAAGGCAAAAACAAAAGAGATTGCAGGGCTATTGAAAACAATGAAAAGTAAATGGGATGGCTTAACAACCGCATCTCCGTTTACTTACTCTTTCTTAGATGACCGTTTTAATAACACCTATAAAGCAGAACAAAATATCGGGTTGATACTGGGTATTTTTGCCGGACTTACCATTTTTGTCGCCTGCCTTGGGTTGTTTGCATTGGCAACTTTCTCTACTGAACAACGCACCAAGGAAATAGGTATCCGTAAAGTATTAGGTGCGGACGTATCAGGCATTGTTTCCTTGTTATCTAAGGATTTTCTGAAACTGGTACTTATTGCATTTGTTGTCGCATCTCCTGTTGTATGGCTGGTAATGAATAAATGGTTGCAGGATTTTGCCTATCGCATACAAATAAGCGTGTGGATGTTTGTGGTTGCTGCTGTTGCAGTATTATTGATAGCCTTGTTAACCGTTGGCTTTAGAGCGATAAAAGCGGCATTAGCTAACCCTGTGAGGAGTTTGAGAACGGAGTAATGATGGAGGAAAGCAGTAATGGGTATATAAGAATAAAAAGAGCATAGATTTCAGGTTTTATAAAACAGACAGGTTTCACATGTTTAAAAATTATTTGAAAATAGCATTTAGAAATCTGCAACGCCATAAAGCGTATTCCTTTCTTAATATCGCCGGATTAGCCATCGGTATGGCTTGCAGCATTTTTATTCTTTTATGGGTGCAGAACGAACTGAGTTATGACCGGTTTCACAAAAATGCAGATCATCTGTATAGGCTAACCGCTAGTGTTGAAGATTTTAAAGCGGCTGTAAGTCCGGCAGGAATGGCTGCGGGGCTGCAAAGCGAGTTGCCTGAAATTGAATCTGCTATGCGTATCAGCAAGCCTGCTACTGTTTTGTTTGAAACGGGCGACCGGAAGTTTGAAGAAAGGAATGTTTTATATGTGGATGCTAACTTTCTGCAGGTATTTTCTTTCCGTCTGGTAAAAGGTAACCGCAGTACGGCATTACAGCAGGCAAACGGTATATTGATAACTGAGAATATTGCAAAAAAATATTTTGGTGATCAAAATCCAATTGGAAAAATTCTTCGGAAAGATAATCAGGAAAATGTAGTAGTAGCGGGCGTGCTTGCCAATGCACCTTCAAACTCTCATTTGCAGTTTGATATTGTCGCACCTATGTCTGCCATTGCCACTACCAATTACGATATTAAAAACAGTACCTGGGGCAACTTTGATTTTTATACCTATATACAGCTTAAAAAAAGTGCTGCGGCAACTAACGCCAATTTATTAGGGCTTGCAGCACATATTAATAACATCTTTCAAAAGCATAATAATAGTTTAAAGGTTGCCTTTCATTTACAACCCTTAACCAGCATTCATTTGCATTCCGACTTACAAATTGATTTGCCTGGTAATGGCAATATTTTGTATGTAAATATATTTTTCGCCGTTGCCATTTTTATACTCGCCGTTGCCTGTATCAACTTTATGAACCTGGCTACCGCACGCTCTGCACGCAGGGCAAAGGAAGTAGGACTGCGTAAAGTGGTAGGCGCAAGCCGTGTACAGGTTATGTTGCAGTTTTTGGGAGAATCGTTGCTCATTTCTTTTGTTTCGCTCTGCCTTGCGGTAGTTATTGTATGGCTGTTGTTACCTGCTTTTAATCACCTGGCGGAGAAAAATCTATCGTTGCACCTGTTGGATAGCCACATGCTGCTAACGCTTGCTGCTATTGCTTTTTGTACAGGGCTGCTTTCGGGTAGCTATCCTGCCATATTTCTTTCCGGCTTTACGCCAGCTACCGTGTTGAAAGGAAAATTGAAGCCTGGTACAGGCAATCTTTTATTCCGTAATGGATTAGTAATTACCCAGTTTGTTGTATCTATTGTTTTGCTTGCCGGCACCGCCGTGGTGTACAAACAGTTGAATTTTATTAAGGATAAAAATCTTGGCTTTAATAAATCGAACCTGTTGTACATAAACATGACTGGCGATTTGTGGAGTAAACAGCAAGCACTGAAATCGGAACTGCAGCAAAACCCGTACACCAGTGATTATACAGTTGTTTCTGATCTTCCAGCCAATCTAACGACAGGCACGGTAGATGTGCAGTGGGAAGGTAAAGATTCCAGACAACAAATCGTGGTTCCTTCTATTGATATTGATGAGCATTTTATGGATGTTTTTCAAATGAAAATGCTGGCGGGCAGAAGTTTCTCTTCCGCATTTGCGGGTGATACTTCCAATTATGTAGTGAATGAAAAAGCATTGGCAATGATGGGCATGAATGTGGACGAGGCTGTTGGTAAAAACATCTCTTTTGCCGATAGAAAAGGTACCATCATCGGGGTAGTTAAAGACTTCAATTTTAAACCGCTTCAATACGCCATTGACCCGTTGGTGTTGCGGTTGAACAGGTATGGCGGCATTGTAGTGGTACGTGCCAGGGCAGGAGCTACAGAAGCAACCATTCATGCACTGGAACAAATAAGTCACGAGCTCAATCCGGCTTATCCGTTTACCTACCATTTTTTGGATAAAGATTTAGATAACCAGTATAAAGGTGAGCAGCAAATGGGCAGCATCTTTAATTTGTTTGCCATTCTTGCTGTTTTCATTTCCTGTCTTGGTTTATATGGTTTATCCGCTTTTATGGCCGAACAGCGCACCAAAGAGATAGGTGTACGAAAGGTGTTAGGTGCATCGGTATTCAACATTGTTTACCTGTTGTCAGGCAGCTTCACAAAGCTGATTGTTGTTGCCATGGTGATTGCTGTTCCTGTTTCGTATGTAGCTATTCACCATTGGCTCAACAGCTTTGCTTACCGGGTTGATGTTAGCTGGATATTTTTTGTTGTTGCCTGTGTTGCAGCTTTGGTTATTGCATTGCTCACCGTGAGCTATGAATCTATCAAAGCCGCCATTGCCAACCCGGTGAAGAACTTGAGAACGGAGTAATAGTCCTCTAAATCCCCTTGAGGGTAATTTCAGAGGCTTGCGATTTAAGTGTGTAATAAATTATCTATTGAGCTAAAATTCCTTTTCCGGCACGGCAGAGGAATAAAAAGGCAAGTATTATGTTCAACAATTATTTTAAAACAGCCTGGAGGAATTTACTTCGAAATAAAGCATTTTCGCTCATCAATATTCTTGGTTTGGCATTAGGGCTTGCATGTAGCTTACTCATCTTTTTATGGGTGCAGGATGAGCGCAGTGTGGACGCCTTTCATAAAAATGGCAGAGATTTATACCAGGTGTATGAACGATCGCATTATGACGGAAAGATAGATGCCAGTTATACAACGCAAGGCTTGCTGGCAGAAGAATTAAAAAACAACATACCGCAAATTCAATATGCAAGCGGTCTTGAATATGCCTCTGCGCCGGGCGCACAAAACACCTTTGAAGCCGGCGATAAGATAAATAAAATGAGTGGCATGTTTGCGGGTGAAGATTTTTTTAAGATGTTTAGCTTTCACCTGCTGCAAGGCAATGCAGCAACGGCTATCAGCGATCCTGCATCCATTGCGATTTCGAAAAAGATGGCTGAACTATTTTTTGGCAACCCATCTAATGCAATAGGCAAAACAATAACATTTGACAATAAAGAAAACCTGCTGGTAACGGCGGTGTTTGAAGATGTGCCTCACAACTCATCGTTGCAATTTGATTTTTTAAGAAGCTGGACGGATTTTGTTGCACAAAATAACTGGGTACACAACTGGAGTAATACCAGTCCGCAAACATTTGTTCAACTTCGCAAAGATGCGGATGCAGCAAAAGTGCAGGCGCAGATAAAAGATTTTATTTATCGCTATCAATCCAAAACCAAAGGCTTGAAAACGGAGCTGGCATTACAACCTTTTACGCAGCGCTATTTATATTCCAATTTTAAGGATGGTTATATTGATGGTGGACGTATTGAGTATGTTCGGCTCTTCAGTATTGTTGCCATATTTATTTTGTTGATTGCCTGCATCAACTTTATGAATCTTACCACGGCAAGATCGGCACGCAGGGCAAAAGAAGTGGGTATAAGAAAAGTGATCGGTGCATTGCGTATATCATTAATCAAGCAATTTATCGGTGAAGCTTTACTGGTTACACTGTTGGCAATTGTTATTGCATTGGTGCTTGTATCGCTGCTGCTGCCTTCATTCAATCAGCTTACAGGCAAACAGTTGATTTTACCACTCCATCAGTTTGATTTCTGGATAATGATAACTGCGTTATTATTACTTACCGGATTGATAGCGGGCAGTTATCCTGCATTCTTTATGGCATCTTTCAAGCCGGTTCGTGTATTGAAAGGCAGTTTAAAATTAAGCTGGACCAATATATTTTTCAGGAAAGGACTGGTAGTGTTTCAGTTCGCACTTTCTGTTATGTTCATTATTGCAACCATTGTTATTTATCAGCAAATGCAGTATGTGCAAACAAAAAATATGGGTTACAATCGCGATAACCTTTTATATATTCCTATCGAAGGAGATTTGGTGGGTAAGTACGAAGTGTTTAAACAACAGGCATTAAATAACACAACCATATTGAATGTTTCGAAGATGCGGAACTCGCCAACAGTTATTGAACATCATACAAATAGTATTGACTGGCCGGCAAAAGATCCAAACCTGCAGGTGTCGTTTGCTGATGGTGTGGTTGGCTATGATTTTATAAAAACGATGGATTTGCAATTGCTTGCGGGGCGTGATTTTTCAAAGGCGTATAATGATTCAACCAGTTTTATATTGAATGAAACGGCTGTAAATAAAATTGGTTTTAAAAATCCTGTTGGGCAAACAGTATCGTGGGGTAATCGTAAGGGAATGGTGGTGGGTGTTGTAAAAGATTTTCACTTCAGTTCATTGCACCAGCAAATTGAACCGCTGATTATACGGCTTGATGAAAACTGGAGCTGGGGGACTATACTGGTTCGTGTAAAAGGGGGGCAAACAAAACAAGCAATTGCATCATTGCAAAGAATCTGTAAGCAGCTCAATCCAAAATTTCCTTTCACCTATCAATTTTCAGATGCTGAATATGCAAAGCTGTATAACAGCGAGCAGGTTGTTAGCAAGCTATCTAGCTTGTTTGCTTTTTTAGCCATTTTTATTTCTTGTCTTGGTTTGTTTGGTTTAGCCATGTTTACGGCTGAGCAACGCAGCAAAGAAATTGGTATAAGAAAAGTATTAGGTGCATCTGCGAAAAATATTGTTGCATTATTGTCGGTCAACTTTTTAAAGCCTGTTGCAATAGCCTTTCTTATTGCGTTTCCTGTTGCATGGTTTGCTATGAACAACTGGCTGCAGGGCTTTGCATATCGCATACATATAAGTTGGTTAGCGTTTGTAATAGCAGGTGTCGCAGCCATATTAATAGCCTTGATTACCATAAGTTTTCAATCTATAAAGGCTGCGATAGCCAATCCGGTGAAGAGCCTGAGAACGGAATAATGCAAAAAACAGAAAATAATAACTGCAAAAACACGTAGTAGATTATGCTAAGGAGTTATATAAAAGCCGCCTTCCGCAATCTGAACAAGAACAGGTTGTATTCCTTCATTAATATTTTTGGATTAACAGTTGGGCTTGCTGCCTGTTTGCTCATTGGCATCTATATCAACCATGAATTGAGCTATGATACGTTTAATGCTAATGCAAATCGCCTGGTGCGTGTTACGATGGAATATGCGCAGGCAGGCACTGTGAATTCTACTGCAACAACAGGTACTAAAGTTGGCCCGCAGTTTAAACGTACGTTTCCCGTAGTAGAAGAATATGCACGTACTTATATAACGCACAGAGTAATCCAAAACGGCGATAAACTATTTGATGAGCCGGGTGTTTTATATGCCGATCCGGCGTTCTTTAAAATGTTTTCTTTTCATATCATAACAGGCGATGCAGCAACAGCATTAGATGCACCTGATAAAGTGGTGATCACGCAATCGATGGCAAGAAAGTATTTTCCGCAGGATGCTGCACATGGTAATGAAAATGTATTAAACAAAACACTTACACTGGGTGGAAGAGAGGTAAGGGTATCGGCAATATGCGAAGATGTACCTCAGAACTCACAAATTAAATTTGATTTTGCTACGCAGTTCTTGAATCTTAATAATGTACAGGATGAAACCTGGTGGACCGCTAATTGGATAACCTATTTTTTATTACATGATAAAAAGGATATTCCGGTTTTTCAGCAGCAAATAGCCAATTACATGAAAGCGCCTGCGGTGCGGACAGAAGCAGGATTACAGGGCAACGATTATCTTACATTTCATGCAGAGCCGCTTACCAAAGTGCATCTATATTCTGCACTCGCCGGTTTTGAACCCAATGGCAGTATCACTTATGTGTATATGTTTTTGGTGGTTGCCTTACTGATATTGATGATTGCCTGTGCAAATTATACCAATCTGGCTACTGCTCAATCGGTAGGGCGCAGCAGCGAAATAGGAATGCGTAAGGTAATGGGCGCTTCCAAACGCCAGGTGTTTATGCAGTTTATGGGCGAATCGTTTTTCATCACCCTTATTGCTGCTGTGCTTGCTTTTGTTGTAAGTATTTTGCTCATTCCATGCTTCAATCAAATTACCGGAAAACAATTTACGGCTGGCGTACTGCTGCAGCCACTGCCAATTATTGCATTACTGCTATTCACTGTTGTTGTAAGCTTTTTTGCGGGGCTGTATCCGGCACTTGTTTTATCTGCCACACAAGCTATCAGTGTGCTTAAAAAGGGCTTTACATTTACCGGCGGCAACAACCTGTTACGCAAAGTTTTGATAGTTGTACAATTCAGCATTTCTGTATTCCTGATTATCTACACCATTATCATTTTGCAGCAGATGCATTACCTGCAAACGAAAAATCTGGGTTACGATAAAGGTTATATTGTAGTGCTTCCGATTGGTGGTAATATGTTGAATGATTTTAAAAGTTTGAAAGATGCTTTTGCGCAGGTACCGGGTGTGGAAAGCATCACTGCTTCTTACGAAACACCCGAATATGTGGAATGGGGCGATGGTATTACTGCAATAGATGAAAAAGGTAAGCATGTTGTATCGCTTAATGCCATGCCCGTGGATCTTGATTTTACCAAAACGATGAACATGCAACTGGCTGCGGGGCGCGACTTTCAGCAGTCGGATTTTGGTTTAATGGATACGGCAAACAACTACTCCAACTTTCGTCAGCCTTTTATCATCAACGAAACATTGGCAAAAAAAATCGGCTGGACACCCGAGCAGTCTATTGGTAAAACAATTGAAAAGAATGCAGCAGGTCCGGTAGTAGGCGTGGTAAAAGATTTTAATTTCAGCAGTCTTCACGATCCCGTTGGCCCCTTAGTTATTTTTTTAAGTCGCGAGATGTCGCGCAATTATATGATTCGTATCAACGGCAATAACACACAGCGCACAATAACAAATCTTGAAGCCGTTTGGAAACAGCGTGTGCCGGACAGACCGTTTAATTATCATTTTTTGGATGATGATTATAATAAGTTGTACCAGGCAGAACAGCGCTCCTCCCTGTTGTTTTCTGTAGCAGCAAGTCTGGCTGTGATACTCGCCTGTTTGGGTTTGTTTGGCCTTGCAGCATTCACAACCGTACAGCGTACAAAAGAAATTGGTATAAGAAGGGTATTAGGCGCCAACGTAAGCACCATCACCTTGCTCATAGCAAAAAACTTTTTGCAACTGGTGGGCATTGCTATTCTTATTGCTATTCCGCTGGCATGGTGGGCGGGTAATCAATGGTTGCAGGCATTTGCCTATCGCATACCGGTGCAGGTATATGTATTTGTAGTAACGGCTATTGGTACTGCTTTGATAGCCTTGTTTACTGTTGGTTATCATTCTGTAAAAACGTCGTTGATGAATCCTGTGAAGAGCCTGAGAACGGAATAAAAGAGAAGGGAAAAGTAAATAGTTGACAAAGTTTTCATTTTCCAGTTGGAAAGAAGCTTACAAGTCAGTAACAAATGGATGTTTATTTCGTATAACAAGGAACCTTCAACATATAAATCAAGTTTATGTTTACCAACTATCTCAAAATTGCCTGGCGCAATTTGCTCAAGAGCAAAGCTTACTCACTCATCAATATTTTAGGTCTTGCAACTGGCATGGCAGTGGCACTGCTTATTGCATTATGGATATGGGATGAACTCACTTTTGATACCTATCATGCCAACCATGCAACGCTGGCGCAGGTAATGACCACGCAAACTTTTAATGGTGAAACAGGTACTGGCCAAGCGGTAGCCATGCCGTTGGGTAATGAACTGCGCACCAAGTATGGCAGCGATTTTAAGAATATATCTATGGCTTCGTGGAATTTTGGGCATATACTGGCGGTGGGTGATAAAAAGATAAGCAAAGAAGGCATGTGGGTAGAACCCAATTTCCCTACTATGTTTTCTTTAAAGATGAAGAAAGGAGGCATCAACGGACTTCAGGACCCTTCATCAATACTGTTGAATGAATCGGTTGCAAAAGCGTTATTTGGCAATGCAAACCCCATTGGTAAAACAGTAAAGCTTGATAATAAAGATAACTACAGTGTAGCGGGGGTATATGAAGATTTGCCCCGCAATACAACATTATACGCAACAACCATCCTGCTATCCTGGAATAAGTATATTACTACAGAGGAATGGCTGAAAAATGCTATGACACAATGGGGTAATCATTCGTGGCAGGCATTTGTGCAGGTAAATGATAACATAGATATAAGCAAGGAATCTGCTAAGATTAAGAACGCATCTATGATCCATTTAGATGCAGCAAAAGATGGTAAGGAAGAACTAGTGCTGCAACCTATGGACAACTGGCGTTTGTATAGCGAATTCAAGAATGGTAAAGTGGTGGGCGGACGCATCCAGTTTGTGTGGCTCTTTGCTATTATCGGCATATTTGTTTTGCTGCTCGCTTGCATCAACTTCATGAATCTAAGTACTGCGCGCAGTGAAAAACGTGCTAAAGAAGTGGGAATTCGCAAGACTGTAGGCTCGTTAAGAAAACAGTTAATCGGACAATTTTTAAGCGAGTCGGTAGTCGTTGCCCTCATTGCTTTTATATTCGCTATTATCCTGGTGGTATGTTTACTTTCTTTTTTTAACGGCATTGCAGATAAAGATATGTCCATACCCTGGAGCAATCCATTCTTCTGGTTGTTCTCTTTGGCGTTTACATTTTTTACGGGCTTAATCTCCGGCAGCTATCCGGCATTTTATTTATCCAGCTTCGAACCCATCAAAGTATTAAAAGGTACATTCAAGGTAGGGCGTTTTGCTTCGTTGCCACGCAAGGTATTGGTAGTGGTGCAGTTTACTGTGTCCATTACACTCATTATAGGAACTATCATTGTTTTTAAGCAAATACAATATGCTAAAAACAGACCTGTAGGTTATACAAGAGAAGGATTGATCATGGTTGATATGACCACCCCTGATTTGTATGGACACTATGATGCGATAAGAAATGATTTGCTTGCAACCGGTGCAGTAGAAAACATGGCACAATCATCCAGCCCATCCACAGCCGTGTATTCTAATCAAATTGGTTTTGATTGGGAGGGTAAAGATCCTAATTCTTTGCCTCTGTTCGGAATAGTTGCTACTACCTGGGAATTTGGTAAAACGATTGGCTGGCAAATAAAAGAAGGTCGCGATTTTTCGAGGGATTTTGCTACCGATAGCAGTGCATTGATACTTAATGAAGCTGCCGTTAAGCTGACCGGTTTAAAGAATATTGTTGGTAAGAATATTAAGTGGAATGATGGAAATTATACAGTAGTAGGTGTAGTAAAGGACATGGTGATGGAATCGCCTTACGAGCCTGTGAAGCCAACTATTTTTACGATGAACACCAATTGGGCAAATACTATTACCATTCGTATAAAGCCTACAGTATCAATGCAGGAGGCGCTGGCTAAAATAGAAACAGTGTTTAGAAAATATAACCCCGGTGCGCCCTTCGATTACAGGTTTACCGATGAAGAATATGCTAAGAAGTTCTCAGATGAACAGCGCATTGGCAACCTCGCTACTTTTTTTGCCATCCTTGCCATATTTATTTCTTGCCTGGGTTTATTTGGTCTCGCCTCTTTCGTTGCTGAGCAACGTACCAAAGAGATTGGTGTGCGCAAAGTATTGGGTGCATCGGTGTTTAATCTGTGGCAAATGTTATCGAAAGACTTTGCATGGCTCGTAGCTATTTCGTGTGTGATTGCCGTTCCTATTGCCTGGTATTATTTGCATCAGTGGCTTCAAAATTATCAGTACCGAACAGATATATCATGGTGGGTATTTGTAGCTGCTTGTTCGGGGGCTTTAATCATTACACTCATTACAGTCAGCTTTCAGGCAATCAAAGCTGCATTAGCCAATCCGGTGAAGAGTTTAAGAAGCGAATAAAAGTTCCACCCAATCCTGTCTGCCGACAGGCAGGCCCTGCTGAAGGGGAGGCTTAAAACAGCTTAAAAAATGAAACAACTCAAATAATAATCAAACTTAAAAGTCCTCCCCTGTCTGCCAACAGGCAGGCTTCAGGGAGGATTCAGGAGGTCTCTTATGTTTCGCAATTATTTTAAAACCGCATGGAGAAATATAGTCAGAACAGTTGGTTATAGTATATTGAATGTTGCAGGTCTTGCGATTGGGATGGCTGTTGCTTTGCTGATTGGCCTTTGGATATATGATCAATATTCCTTCGATAAATTTTTACCCGAATATCAATCGGTTTATCGTGTGCAGCGAAACTTTGACAGCAATGGTGATACACTCACTTTTCAAACCACATCATTAAAACTTGCCGATGCATTGCGCACACAAATTCCGGAAATAGAATATGTAGCCGAAAGTGATTGGACAAGCGGTCATGGATTAGTTGTGGATAATAAGAAATTATATCTTAATGGTGCAATCGCCGGTACTGATTTTTTTAAAATTTTACAATACCCGTTTCTTGAAGGTAATGCAAACACTGCGTTCCGAGATGCTTATTCTATCGTGCTTACACAATCTTTAGCAAAGTCGCTTTTTGGTAGCGAAGATGCTTTGAATAAAACAGTTCGCTTTGATAATGCGCACGATCTTAAGGTAACAGGGATTATAAAAGATATTCCGGCAAATGCAACTTTCAGTTTTAATTATGTTGTTCCTTCTGCTTATGTCTATGCTACTAATCCTTCAGTTAAAAAAGATGGGCTAAGCAGTTTTGGAAATAACAATCTCCAGATTTTCGTAAAGCTAAAATCCGGAATCCCGTATGCGCAGGTCGCGCCAAAAATCAGAAACATAGAACATACCGAAAAAGGCAATATCAATGCAATGAGCTCTTATGTTACACTGCAACCTATGGAGCGCTGGCATTTATATTCAAACTATGTAAATGGAAAAGACACTGCAGGCTTTCTTGAGTATGTAAAAATCTTTTCTATTATTGGATTGCTGGTGTTGATTATTGCCTGTATCAATTTCATAAATCTCACCACTGCACGTTCAGAAAAAAGAGCAAAGGAAGTGGGTATAAGAAAAGCTATCGGTTCGCAAAGAAAAGATCTGGTACTGCAATTTTTGATGGAAGCATTTTTGCTAACAACCATTGCTTTTGTTTTTGCAGTATTGTTTGCATGGTTGTCGTTGCCTGCATTCAATACATTAACCAAAAGTCATATTATCATGCCATTTAATAATAGTTACTTCTGGATGGTAATGATTGGTTGCTTGGTTGCAACAGCTTTGCTTGCCGGCAGCAGACCTGCATTTTATCTTTCTTCGTTCAACCCTGTAAAAGTTTTGAAAGGGGCAATACAGGCAGGCAGGTCTTCCTTATCAAGAAAAGTATTAGTAGTTATACAATTCAGTTGTTCTATTGCATTAATCATAAGTACAGTTATTATTTATCAGCAAATACAGTATGCTAAAAACAGACCAACAGGGTATAGTTTAAACAGGTTGCTGGCTACCAACATCAACGATGATTTGTATAAAAATTTCACTGCATTAAAAAATGAGCTGATAGCAAAAGGAATTGTGTCGTCAATCACAACTGCAACAAGTCCTGCAACAGACGTCTGGTGGCATTCAGATGTTGATCAATGGTCTGGTAAAAACGCAGGCGAGACAGTAGAGATGGGAACCATACTCGTATCGGAAGATTATTTTAAAACAGTTGGCATGAGCATGCGTGAAGGAAGAGATTTTTCTAATGCTTATGACAGCACGAGTGTGATATTTAATGAAGCGGCTATAAAAAGATTACGGTTAAAAAATCCTGTTGGTCAAAAGATAACATGGCAGGACAAACAATATACCATTGCCGGAGTTGTAAAGGATGCACTGATGTTATCGCCATTTAAAGCTGCAGACCCAACCATGTTTTATTGTTTGCCAAATCCGCAGGGCATATTGTTATACAGGTTATCACCACAGATAACAACACAGGATGCAGTTGCACAACTCACTGCCATTTTTAATAAATATGACCCTGCTTATCCATACACTTATGCTTTTTCAGATGAAAATTATGCTTCAAAATTTAATCTTGAGGTGTTGATTGGGAAAATTGCAGGTTTGTTTGCAGCACTTGCCATTTTTATTTCTTGTCTCGGTTTGTTCGGTCTGGCTGCGTATGTTGCCGAACAACGCACCAAAGAAATTGGCATCCGCAAAGTGCTGGGTGCATCTGTGCAACAGATTTGGTTGTTACTATCAACAGATTTTATTGTATTGGTATTGATAAGCTGCCTTATTGCCGTACCAATATCATTTTATTTTTTACACAGCTGGTTGCAGAATTATGATTATCGAATTAACATCGGTGTTGGTGTTTTTGTGTTGGGCGGATTAATGGCATTGCTGATTACTATCGTTACTATCAGCTTTCAGGCTATTAAAGCTGCATTGGCAAATCCGGTGAAGAGCTTGCGAACGGAGTGAGTGTGAGAGGCGATGTGAGAATAATACGTGTATAAGTTCATTTTATCATTTGTAACTATACGATATATGATAAAGAATTATTTTAAAACTGCTATTCGAAATCTCTGGAGAAATAAAACAACGAGTACTATTAACTTGTTTGGATTGGCAGTTGGAATGACGGCTGCGGTGTTTATTTTTTTATGGGTGCAGAATGAAATCAGTTTTGATGATTATCATCCTGACAAAGAAGATATATTCAGAATTATCAATGCCATTCAGATAAATAAAAATGAAGCCTGGATATGGGAAAATTCGCCCATGCTGATGGCAGAAACAGCGCAAAAAGAAATACCGGAGGTGGTACAAACTGCGCGGGTGATTGCCAACTCATGGGGCGGGCCGGTATTCAATATTAATCATCAGCTTTATACCGAAAAGACAAGCGCATACATAGATAAAAGTTGGTTCAGTATGTTTCACTACAACTTTGTACAAGGCCGTGCTGCTGCTTTTGCAAAGGACCCGTTTAGTATTATACTAACTGAATCTAAAGCCAAAAAATATTTTGGCAATATCCATAATGTTGTAGGGCAAATTATCCGGGTAGATACAGTGAATTATACAGTTCAGGGTATAATAAAGGACAATCCTGTAAACTCCAGTTTTCAGTTTGATATATTGATGCAGATGGACGGGCGTTTAGCAAACCCTCAAACGTATAAAGACGATAAAACCTGGAACAACTTCGGGTACATTACCTTTCTTAAATTACATCCTCATGCAAATCTAAAACAGGTAGAAGCAGGGCTGAATGCTATTATTAATAAAGCCAGAACAAACGATAATGACACTATTACATTAGCGCCTTTGCAAAGCATGTATTTTGAAAATGACCTGCAGTCTTCCAGCATGCCGCACGGCAATAGAAAAACCACGTATATCTTTATTATTTTAGGCATGTTGTTGCTGGTAACGGCTTGCGTAAATTATGTAAATCTTACTACTGCTAAAGCCAGCCTTCGCGCCAAAGAAGTGAGTGTGCGCAAGATTGCAGGTGCTAAACGAAGTAACCTTTTTGGGCAGTTTATTGCCGAATCATTAACCATTAGTATTGCTGCTTTACTCATTACATTATTGTTGTTGCAATTGCTGCTGCCTGTTTTTAATGCCATTACAGAAAAGCATTTTGAACTGCCGCTTTCATCTATTGTCATGTGGAAAATACTGATCGGGACTTTATTGTTTGCAACGATATTGAATGGTATCTATCCGGCTGTACTGCTATCTTCTTTCAAGCCATTAGCTGTATTCCGAGGCATTAATATTTTAAATCTTCGCGATGGTGCAGTGCGCAAAGGGTTAGTGATATTCCAGTTTGCTTTATCCATGATTTTAATTGTAGGTGCTATCGTCATTTACCGGCAATTAAATTTCATACAAACTACCAATCCAGGCTATAATGTATCTCAAATCATGTCGCTTCAAATACCTTATCAGGTTTACGAAACATTAGATGATAAAGCGCAACAAACGTTTTTTACTGCAATGAAAAAAGACTTGCAATCGCAAAGCAGTATTGCCGATGTATGTGGAGGTAGCAACGAAATTGTGAATGTTACCAGCTATAGCTCAGGCAATGCAGATTGGGATGGAAGAGATACTACTTACAATCCAGCTATAGCGAGACTTTCGGTAGATGCGGAGTTTAAGAATATGTTTCAATTACAAATGAAGCAAGGCCGCTGGTTTGATGGCAGCAGTGCGGATGAGCACAATTATATTTTAAATGAAACGGCTGCAACAGCATTTAAATTGCATAAACCCTTAATAGGACAGCGGTTTACCTGGGGCGGCGATACGGGGCAAGTGATTGGCGTAGTGAAAGATTTTTATTACAAAAGCCTGCACGAGAAGATAGGGCCGATGGTCATTACCAATCAAAAAGAAAGGGCTGCTTATTTTTTTCTCAAAACCTATCCCGGCAATATTCAGCAGGCTATTAGTGCAGCCGAAAAAGTATGGGGAAAATATGTACCCAATCAGCCATTTACTTATAATTTTTTAGATGATAGTTTCAATACACTTTACAAATCGGATATAAAAACATCGAGGCTGATTCTAGTTTTTTCGGCTATTGCTGTCATCATCTCTGCATTAGGCTTGTTTGGCTTAGCTGCGTTTACTGCTGAGAGAAGAACAAAGGAAATAGGAATAAGAAAAGTATTGGGCGCAAGCGTTACACATATTGTCAGCCTGTTGTCTAAAGATTTTGTGATGCTTGTTTTAATTGCTATTCTCATTGCATCGCCGCTTGCATGGTTGCTAATGAATCAATGGTTGCAGGATTTTGCTTATAGAATCAATGTAGGTGCCTGGATATTTATTGCAGCAGGCTTGCTTGCTGTTTTTGTTGCTATCGTATCAGTAAGTGTGCAGGCAATCAAAGCTGCATTAGCTAATCCGGTGAAGAGTTTAAGAAGCGAATAAAAGCTCCGCCCAATCCTGTCTGCCGACAGGCATGCTCCTCTAAAGAGAAGGCTTAAAACAGCTTAAAAAATGAAAAGTAAATTATAATCAGACTTAAAAAGTGCTTCCCTGTCTGCCGACAGACAGGCTTTAGGGAGGATTCAGGAGGGCTCTTTTATGTTCAAAAACTATGTAAAAGTTGCACTGCGCAATTTGTGGAAGAACAAAGCTTTTTCTGCTATTAATATCATTGGCTTAGCAGCAGGCCTGGCTGTTTGCCTATTGATTGTTTTGTATGTAGTAGATGAGTTGAGCTACGACAAGTACAACAAAAATGCAGCCCGTATTTATCGTTTGGATGCCGACATTTACTTTAATAATACACAGGCCATTTTTGCGGTGGCACCCGATCCGCTGGCACCTGCTTTAAAAAGAGATTTTCCTGATATAGAAGAAATAACAAGGGTTAATTATCAGAACGACGTACTGGTAAAGAAAGACAACCAGAATGTAAAAGATCATCATGCTGCTTTTGCGGATTCTACTTTTTTTAAAGTGTTTACAGTACAGATGCTACAAGGTAACCCGGCAACCGCTTTAACAGAACCCAATTCCATTGTAATTGATGAAACTACTGCAAGAAAATATTTTAACTCCACTAATGTGGTTGGTAAAACATTATATATAGATAATTCAACCAATTGCAAAATAACCGGTGTTATAAAAGACATACCAAGGCAATCGCATTTTCATTTCAGCTTTATTCGCCCCAGAGGTAAAGACAATGATTCGTGGCTTAGCAACAACACGTACAATTATGTGCTGGTAAAGCCCGGTGTTACAAAGCAAAAGCTGCAAAGCGAGGTGAATGCAACTATTAATAATTATCTGGGCAAAGAGCTGCAGGAGCAACTGCATGCTTCCTTAACGGATATGGAGAAAAAAGGCAATCATTTTATTTATCATGCAACGCCGCTTACCGATATTCATTTACATTCGGATAAACAATATGAAATAGAAGCCAACGGCAATATAACGTATGTATATATTTTTTCGGTGATTGCCATTTTTATTTTGCTGATTGCCTGCGTCAATTTTATGAATCTTTCTACGGCACGTTCGGCCAACCGGGCAAAAGAAGTAGGTATACGAAAAGTGGCCGGTTCGTTGCGTTCGCATCTTATCATACAATTTTTAACCGAATCTGTATTACTCAGTTTCTTTTCCATGCTTATAGCTATTGCTATTGCAGCATCGCTGCTGCCATTGTTCAATCAGTTAGCCAATAAAGAAATGCACGTAAGTACGTTATTTTCTACCTGGTTGTTCCCGGTAATGATTGTACTGGTATTTGTTGTAGGATGTATTGCCGGCAGTTATCCCGCATTTTATTTATCCTCTTTTCAGCCCATACAAGTATTAAAGGGCAAGATTGCCAAAGGCTTTAAAAGCAGTTGGCTGCGTAGTGGATTAGTTGTATTCCAGTTCAGTATTTCCATTATACTGATCATCGGCACCATTGTAATTTACAATCAACTCGATTATATCCGCAGCAGAAAAATTGGTTACAACCGCGACCAGGTGCTGGTGTTGCACAATGCGTGGTACCTCGATAAGCAAATACATAGTTTCAGAAATGAATTATTAAATCTTCCTGGTGTAACCAATGCAACCATCAGTGGCGACCTGCCTACGGGAATCAATTTTGATAATGAAGGCTGGTTTCGCGATGCCACTTTTGATGCAAGCAGGGTGGTGGTGCTCACCAACTTTTATGTGGATGAAAACTACATTCCAACGCTCGGTATGCAAATGGCACAAGGCAGAAATTTTTCAAAAGATTTTCCTTCCGATTCTACAGGCGTTATTTTGAACGAGGCGGCTGTAAAAGTGCTGGGCTTTAAAGATCCTTTTAAAGAAATCTTGTATCGCCCCGATTTTTCTAATGGAAATATCAATGGAGCAATTGCTTACCATGTGGTTGGTGTGGTAAAGGATTTTAACTTCAGTTCGATGCATAGCAATGTAGGTCCGCTTATCATACAGTTGAGTGAAAATTGGGGCAGCATTGCAGTGCGCATCAACTCAAAAAATATTCCGTCATTAATCAACAGCATACAAGCCAAATGGAACAGCATGGCACCGGGGCAGCCCTTTAATTACACATTTATGGATGCTGATTTTAATAACATTTATACTGCTGAACAGCAAACAGGTAAACTGTTTATTACGTTTGCCGTATTTGCCATTTTCATTGGTTGTTTGGGTTTGTTTGGATTAGTGACTTATGCCGCCGAGCAACGTACCAAAGAGATTGGTGTGCGCAAGGTTCTGGGCGCGAGTGTAAGTGGTATTGTTGCCATGCTATCGAAAGATTTTGCAAAACTGGTACTAATCGCTTCGCTCATTGCTTTTCCGGTTGCGTGGTGGGCTATGAATAAGTGGCTGCAAAGCTTTGCTTACCGTATTAATATCAGTTGGTGGGTATTTGTGGTTGCAGGTATTGCTGCTATTGCCATTGCATTAATTACTGTTAGCTTTCAGGCAATTAAAGCTGCTGTTGCAAACCCGGTAAAGAGTTTAAGAACGGAGTAAAAGCTCCGCCAAACTTCTCTTGAAGGGAAGGCTTTAAAACAGCCTGAAAATAGGAAAGTAAATTATAATCAAACCAAAAAGTTCTCCCTACAGGGAAGATTCAGGAGGGCATCATCTATGTTTAAAAACTATCTCAAAATTGCCTGGCGAAATACCCTGCGTCATAAGGCGTATGCAGCCATTAATATTTTTGGCTTAGCCATTGGCATTGCAGCTTGCCTGCTCATTTTGCAATACGTATCATTTGAATTAAGCTTTGAAGATTTTCAGGTAAATAAGGATAGAATATATCGCGTGCAACAAGACCGCTATGACAACGGAAAGCTGAGTACGCAATGGGCTTCGGGTGCCTACGCAGTTGGTAATTCCTTTAAAGATGCCATACCTGAAATAGAAGATTATGTAAAAGTTGTTGGAAACGGAAGAGTAACTGCTGAGATTGACAACCAGCCTGTAAAGATTGAAAAAGTATATTTTGCGAGCAGTTCTTTCTTCAACATATTTACTTATCCATTAATTAGCGGCAATAAAGGTACGGTACTGAAAGAGCCTTTTACGGCAGCACTCTCCGAAACTACCGCCCGGAAACTCTTTGGTACTACCAATGTGGTTGGCAGACCGTTAGCACTTAACCGAAACAGCAATTACACCATTACTGCTGTGTATAAAGATGCACCGGTGAATACTCAACTCAAACCCGATATCCTGCTTTCCTATGCAACGTTTGTAAAGTGGAATACCGACTCCAGTGGCAATGGTCCCGAAACCGCGTGGTTATGGGACGGATGTCTAACATACCTGTTGTTGAGAAAAGACGCTAATCCGGCTGTAGTGGAAAAAAAGTTTATACCAGTAGTAGACCGGTTTACAAAGGAAGACATGAAGAAATACAATTCTGCAGTAATCTATCATTTACAACCCTTAAAAGACATCCATTTATATTCACATTACATGGGTGAACCCGGCGAAAATGGTGATGGTAAAACGGTTTACCTGCTATTGGGTATTGCTTTATTCATTGTGGTGATTGCCTGGGTAAATTATATTAATCTGGCGACTGCCCGGGCTATTACAAGAGCAAGAGAAGTGGGCGTACGTAAAGCTATCGGTTCAAAGAGAAAGCAGTTAATTATTCAATTTTTATCTGAGTCTGCATTGATGAACGGCTTTGCACTGGTACTTGCCATTATCATTGTGCTGATAGCCATTCCGGGTTTTAATGCACTTTCGGGGCAGCAGCTTTCTTTCTCTCTTTTTGGTCATGCCGATTTCTGGCTTGGCTTGGTCGCATTATTTGTAATTGGTGTGTTCTTTTCCGGGTTATATCCTGCGTTTGTATTATCAGGCTTTAAACCCATCGATGTGCTGAAAGGCAAAGCCGGTAGTACTAAACAAAGTGCAATCTTACGAAAGTCGCTGGTTGTATTTCAGTTTGCAGCATCCCTGTTTTTATTGATGGGTACGGTAACCGTTTATCAGCAAATACAGTACATGCGCAAACAATCATTGGGCATTAATATAGATCAAACCCTGGTTGTTCCTTCACCAATTGTGGGTATTGATTCTACATTTTTACAAAAAATAACTGCATTTAAGCAAGAACTACAGCAGCAGTCTGCCATAAAAAATATAACTGTTTCAACAAGTGTTCCCGGCGAGCCGGTAGGCTGGAATGCAGGCGGTATTAAGCTCGTAGGCGCTGATGAATCGGCACAAAAACAATATCGGGTAATTGGTGTTGACTATGATTATATACCCACCTTCGGATTGAAGATGGTTGCCGGCAGAGCATTTTCAAAGGACTTTGGTTCGGATGCGCATTCAGTAATATTCAACCGTAAAGGTATAGAGCAATTAGGTTTTAATAAACCGGAAGAAGCATTGGGTAAAAAAATTGATTTCTGGGGCGAGCAATATACCATTGAAGGCGTTACCGAAAACTTTCATCAGCAATCTTTACGCGAAGCATACGAGCCACTGATATTACGCCTCATACCTGATGTGAACGGCAGCGTCTCCATTAAAACAAGTGCGGCGCAGGCTGCTCAAACGGTACAGGTGGTGAAAGCCAAATGGAATAAATTCTTTCCCGGCAACACCTTTGAATATTACTTCCTGGACGACCATTTTAATGAGCAATACAAAGCTGATCAACGGTTTGGCCAGGTGTTCAGTTTATTTACCAGCCTTGCCATTTTGGTTGCTTGTTTGGGATTGTTTGGCCTTGCCTCTTTCACCACGTTGCAACGCACCAAAGAGATTGGTATCAGAAAAGTATTAGGTGCTTCGGTTGCCAGTATTTTAAAGTTATTATTTCGAGAGTTTGCAGTACTGCTGATAGTAGCCTTTTTGATTGCTACGCCTGTGGCATGGCTCACTACTTCCAACTGGCTGCAAGGGTATGCATTTCGTATTAGTTTACATTGGACTTACTTTGTATTGCCCTTTGTTCTCATCATTGTTATTGCATTAATTACAGTTAGTTTTCAATCTGTAAAAGCAGCCATATCTAACCCGGTGAAGAGTTTAAGAACGGAGTGATATAAGGTACGATATGCTATATCATAAGTGAACAACTACAATATAAAAGCCTAAACCCGCGTTGAATAAGATACCTTTTGATAACCCGAAACATACACTTTTATGCTACAAAACTTTTTCAAAGTTGCCTTTAGAAACCTGGTAAGGCATGTTGGTTTTTCATTTATCAATATTGCAGGATTAACATTAGGATTAACCGCTTGCCTGCTCATCGGTTTGTTTGTGTGGGATGAACATCAGTATGATAAAAATATACCTGATGGAAGCCAAATTTACCGGTTATACAATACGTACACTAATAATGACGGAACAGATGATCGTGCAGTAGTGCCGCCTATGTTTACCACCACTTTGCAACACGACTTTCCGGAAATAGAACAAACTGCAAAGGTGCTGATGTTGCCGGAAAATAAAGTGCTGTTTGAAGCAAATAACAGAAAGCTGTATGAAGTAAGTGGTTACTATGCCGACTCCAGTTTTCTGGATGTATTTGCATTGCCTTTTAAATGGGGCAGTGCTGCAGATGCATTGGATGACCCTGCCTCTATTGTTTTGTCGGAAGAAATGGCACAGCGATTTTTTGGAAATACAAATCCGGTAGGTAAGCAGATACTGATGGATAAAACGCCGATGCTGGTAAAAGGTGTGTTTAAGAAAGACCTGAAGTTTCATTTACAGTTCAACTACCTCGCTCCTATGGCGGCTGCGGGCATACCGGCAGAACGCATGCAAAGCTGGGGCTGGCAACAGTTTTACAGTTATGCAAAGCTGAAAAAAGGGGTAGATGTAGATGCATTGGAAAAGAAGTTTCAGGCGATTGTGTTGGCGAAAACAAAAGCCTTTAACCCCGATGACAGGGGCAGCAATTTGGCGCATTTACAACCTTTAGGAAAAATCCATTTGTATTCGGCCAACTTTAAGTTTGATGCAGCACAAAGAGGTAATATCACGTATGTAAACGCCCTCAGTTTAATTGCCATTTTTATTTTATTGATTGCCTGCTTCAACTTTATTAATCTCGCTACTGCCAAATCGCTGCAACGTGCCAAAGAGGTAGGCGTTCGCAAGACTATTGGTGCCGATAGAAAACAACTGATGCTACAGTTTGTTGGAGAAACGGTATTGCTCACCTTCATCAGCGTAGTTATTTCTATTATACTGGCAGTAACTGTACTGCCGTGGTTAAACGATTTTACCGGCAAGCATATTAGCACCATTTTATTTGTACAGCCGGTAACTATTGTATTGTTCATCACATTGACTTTACTGGTAGGTATAGGTGCAGGTTTTTATCCGGCATTAGTGTTGTCCCATTTTAAGCCCATTAAAGTATTAAAAGGTTCCTTTACGGGCGATGAACAACCGGGTAAAATTCCGTGGTTACGGCATGGACTGGTCATTACACAATTTGCCTTAACAGTCTTGCTGATCATCAGTGCTATTATTGTTTATAAACAGGTAGATTATCTGCACAATACCGATCTTGGTTTTAATAAAGATCAAATCCTGTTTTTTCCAATGCGCGGCGATGATATGTTTAAGAATTATGAAACATTCAAGAACGAATTACAACAATCTCCCGGAATTGCTTCTGTTTCTATTGGTTATGGTTTCCCGGGCGATGCAGTAGCCGGCGATGATATTATTGTTGACCGTAACGGTGAGCATAAAAGCCAGTCTGCAACCCAGCTGATGGTTGATTTTGATTATATCAAAACGTTAGGGTTGGAAGTAGTGGCCGGCAGGGACTTCTCCAAAAACATGCAAACTGATAAAGACCATGCATTTATCATCAATGAAACGGCAGTTAAGCAACTGGGCTTTGGCTCACCTGAAAAAGCATTGGGGCAAAAGTTGTGGTGGAAAGTATGGGGTGCTAAAAACCCCGATTCTTTAAAAGAAGGACAAGTAATTGGCGTGGTAAAAGACTTTCATTACAAGAGTTTGTACGATAGAGTAGAAACGGCCGTGTTGCAAATATTTCCGGATGCTTACTGGAAAGTAGCGGTGAAAATGAAAGCCGCAAATATTGGAAACACCATTGGTTATATAAAAAATGTTTGGAGTAAATATTCGCCTGAATACCCTATTGAATACAAGTTTTTGGATGACAATTTTGAACAGATGTACAAGGCGGAAGATAAACTGAGATCACTGCTGATGATATTCACCTGCATTGCCATATTTGTTGGTTGTCTTGGCTTATTTGGACTGGCTGCTTATACCGCCGAACGCAGAAAAAAAGAAGTAGGTATCCGCAAAGTATTGGGCGCTACCACGCAAGGACTCGTTATGCTGTTGTCAAAAGATTTCATCAAACTCGTTGTTATATCATTGGTTATTGCATCACCCGTTGCATACTACTTTATGCAACGCTGGCTGCAGGATTTTGCTTACCGCGTCAGCATTGGCTGGAGTGTATTTGCCATCGCTGCCATTGTTGCTATCAGCATTGCATTTATAACCGTAAGTTTCCAGGCAATCAAAGCTGCAATAGCAAACCCTGTGAAGAGTTTGAGAACGGAGTGATATAAGGTGCGATTTGTAATGGTAGATGTACAATTTGAATGTAGCACACGGATGATACGGAACAGAGAGTAGATATCGAAATTTTATACTGTTTTATTCAACTTATAACTGTAGCTCATGCTGATCAACTATTTAAAAATTGCCATACGAAGCATAAGAAAAAACAAGCTGTTTTCTGCAATCAATATTGCAGGGCTCGCCATTGGTATGGCGGCTTGCCTTTTGATATTACAATACGTGAGTTTTGAATTGAGTTATGATCGTTTTAATGTTAATGCCAACGATCTCTATCGCGTTACTAATGACCGCTACCGGGAGGGTAAACTGTTACAGCATGGTACCATTACCTATTCTGCAATTGGTAAAGCTTTAAAAGATGATTATCCGGAAGTAGTTGATTTCACAAGAGTAGAGCCTTACTCCGAACAGGTATTAAGTAATGGTGATAAAATGATAGGTGATGTTACTGCTTTGGCAGCAGACAATTCGTTTTTATCTATGTTTTCTTACCCGTTTATTGCAGGCGACAGCAAGAGCGGATTGCAACAGATTAATACCGTTATTCTTACCGAAACACTCGCCCGAAAACTGTTTGATATAAAAGGTAATAATTTTAATGAGATAGTTGGAAAAACAGTTGTAATTACCAGGGATAAGCAGCCTTATAAAATAACAGCCATTTGTAAAGACGTTCCCGAAAACTCACACCTGCAGTTTGATGCTTTGATTTCTTACAATACGCTATATGCAGGTAATGGAAACTGGAAAGAAGCTGATTATGATTTTACCGATTCTGATTTCTGGCAGTATATATTATTAAAACGGGGCACAGATTACAAAGAACTGGAGGCAAAGCTGGATGCTTTTAGTCAACGGCATTTTCAGGGTACAAAGGTGAGTGGCAGTGTTGAAAAGTTTCATTTGCAGCCTTTAATCAGGGCGCATTTGTATTCTGATTATGAATATGAAATTGGTAAAACCGGCAACGCAACAGTGGTTTGGGGCTTACTCATCATTGCTGTTTTAATCATCATTATCGCATGGGTAAATTATGTAAATCTTTCCACTGCAAAATCGCTGGAGCGGGCAAAAGAAGTGGGTATTCGCAAAGTAACGGGTGCCACCAGAAGTCAGTTGATCCGCCAGTTTCTTACAGAATCATTGGTGATTAATCTGTTTGCAATCGTACTTGCTGTATTAACAGTTTCACTTGTTCAAAACAGTTTTAATGCCTTAGTACAACATCAGCTCTCCTTCGCTTTCCTATTGCAAAATGGATATAATGGCTATGCTCTTACCATTGCTGTTGCTGTGTTATTAATTGCAGGCATTTTGGGCTCAGGATTTTATCCTGCTTTTGTGCTGTCTGCATTCAAACCTATATCGGTTTTAAAAGGCAAATTTGTTACTTCTTCCAAAGGAATTGTATTGCGCAAAGTATTGGTGGTATCGCAGTTTGCAATCACTATTGCGTTAATCATCGGCTCATTTGTAGTGTATAAACAAATACGGTTTTTAAATGCACAGGAATTAGGCATGAACATTTCTCAAATGCTGGTTGTAAAACCACCATTGCTTACACACTGGGATTCTACTTTTATCGGTAAAGAAAACAGCTTTAAAAATGAACTAAAACAACTGCCACATATTTACGGTGCTTCTGTTATTAGCAGAACTGCGGGCGATGAAATGTCAAGAGTTTTCAATGTGAGACGTACCGACAAAAACTTAGATGAACAGTTCTCCTTACGCCGTAGCAGTATTGATGCAGATTTCATTCCGGTGTATGGCATTAAAGTAATAGCGGGGCGAAATTTTACAGCAACTGACTTCAATCCTGACTGGGATAAACTGCATAATATTATCATCAATGCGGCTGCTGTTAAACAGCTTGGTTTCTCTTCCAGCGAAGGTGCTGTGGGTAAGAAGATTAATTTCTTTGGAAAGGATTGGGATATTGTTGGAGTGATGAATGATTTTCATCAAAAGTCTTTGCATTATCCTATTGAACCAACGATATTTCAACCAAGCTACGGTACCGATAATCCTATTTGTATAAAGGTAAATACAAAAGCATTGCCTTCAACAATAGTGGCCATCAAAACAAAATTTGAAACATTCTTTCCCGGCAACTACTTCGATTATTATTTTCTGGATGATAAGTTTAATAAGTTATATAGGGATGACGAATTGTTTGGCAAAGTATTCGGCATTTTTGCTGGCTTTGCCATTTTTATAGCTTGTTTAGGCTTGATGGGTTTATCCCTTTTTGCAACCGCACAACGCACCAAAGAAATTGGTGTACGAAAAGTATTAGGTGCTTCTGTTGCCAACATTGTGGCATTGCTTTCAAAAGATTTTATAAAACTGGTGTTAATTGCCTTTGTTATTGCCACGCCGGTAGCCTGGTTTGCCATGTACAACTGGCTGCACGATTTCGCTTACAGAATAAACATTGAATGGTGGTTGTTTGCATTGGCAGGTTTAATGGCTGTAGCTATCGCACTTGCAACAATAAGTTTTCAATCCATCAAAGCGGCATTGAGTAATCCGGTGAAGAGCTTAAGAACGGAATAATCAGCATACTTAATTTATAATTCCTGCAAAACTATCTTTTATGTTCAAAAATTATTTCATTACTGCATTCAGAAACTTTTGGCGCAACAAAATTTTCTCAATAATTAATGTATTGGGATTATCCATTGGCATCAGTGCTGCGCTCGTAATATTCCTTATTGCTTATTACGAATTCAGCTACGATAAATTTGAGCCTGGTAGAGACAGGATTTACCGTGTTGTGCTCGATGCAAAATTCAATGGCGACGAAGTGCACAGCGCTGCTGTACCTGCACCTTTAAGCGGCGCTATACAAAACGAAGTGACCGGCGTTGAGCAAACTGTTCCCATTATGCAATTTCAGGGTGACGGCACTGCAAAAGTAAGCGTCGTAAAAGAAGGTACTGACAAACCACCCGTATTTAAAAAGCAACCAGATATTGTTTATACCAATCCGCAATATTTTTATCTGGTGCCTCACAAATGGATTGCAGGTTCACCAAAATCTTCTTTACAGGATCCTTTCAATGTTGTACTAACTGAAAGCAGGGCAAAGCTATATTTCCCGTCATTGTCTGCAAGCGATATTATTGGCAGGCAAATAAATTATAATGATGATATTACTGCAACAGTTTCGGGCATTGTACAGGATTTGAATGAGCATACAAGTTTTACCGCTGTTGAATTTATTTCGTTTGCCACCATTGCAAAAACACACTTGCAGGATAAATTTATGATGAATGTCTGGAACGACTGGATGGCATATTCTAACCTGTATGTGAAACTTGCAGAAGGTGGCAATGCTCAACAAACAGAAGCACAATTAAAAATGCTCTTAAATAAATATAATAAAGATGCAAACAAAGACGCAGCCAATACCATGAGCTTTCGCCTGCAACCTTTGAACGATGTTCATTTTAATAGTCTGTATAATGGTTTTGGACAAAGAATTGCACATAAACCAACGCTATATGGTTTGTTTGCCATTGCAGCTTTTCTTCTATTGTTAGCATGTATCAACTTTATCAATCTTACTACAGCCAATGCATCACAACGTGCAAAGGAAATTGGTATAAGAAAAACAATGGGCAGTTCAAGAAAGCAACTGGTGTTTCAATTTCTGGGAGAAACGTTTTTTATTACGGTAATTGCCTCTGTTATTTCTGTTGTAATAACACCGTTGTTGTTGCAATTCTTTGCAGATTTTATTCCGCCAGGCTTACGCTTTGATCTTCAGGAGCAGCCTTATGTGGTTGTGTTTTTATGCATGCTTACTGTTTTTGTAAGCTTTATTTCGGGCTTGTATCCTGCACTCATATTATCAGGATATAAACCCGTAATTGTTTTAAAGAACCAGGCTTTTACGAACGGCAGTGAAACACGCCATGCATGGATAAGAAAGGCGCTAACAGTTTCGCAGTTTGTGGTAGCGCAGTTTTTTATTATCGGAACAATGATGGTAAGCAAGCAAATCAACTATTCATTGAATACAGATTTAGGCTTTAATAAAGAGGGCATCATCACGTTTGTAACACCGCGTGATACAGCAGCTGTGCATGGACAACAATTAATAAATGCTATCAATGCTATTCCTGAAGTGGAAGTTGCAAGCAGGGGATTTCTCTCGCCGGCAGAAGAAGGTGCCGCTTTTTCTAACGTATCTTATACGCCAAAGCCGGAGATAAAAGCGCAGGTGCAGATAAGATGGGGCGACCCGAATTACTTTAAAGTGTATGGAATAAAACTGCTTGCAGGAAGAAATGTAGAACCGAGTGATACCATCAAAGAATTAATCATTAATAACACCTACGCAAAATTGCTGGGCTTTCAAGAGCCAGAAGATGCTATCGGGAAACAATTAGACATTAGTGGCAAGAGTAAACCGATAGTGGGTGTAATGCACGATTTTCATGATCAATCTATGCATACGCCTATAACACCGCTGATATTCGAAGGACGCACCGGAGGTTTTTTCCATATCAGGCTAAAACCAAATACTCCAGGCGGCATAATGTGGCAAACTGCTATCGCAAAAATTCAAAAAGCTTTTAAACAAATTTATCCCGATGAAGACTTTGACTACAAATTTTACGACGATACCATTGCGTCATTTTATGCAAGTGAACAACGAACTGCAAGCCTGCTAAAATGGGCAACAGGTCTTACCATATTCATAAGTTGTCTTGGTTTATTAGGTCTTGTTATGTACACTATCAACACACGCAGAAAAGAAATAGGTATAAGAAAAGTGCTTGGTGCTTCGGTTGCAAATATTGTTTCTGTCTTATCAGCAGACTTTATGCAGCTCGTTTTTCTTGCTTTTGTTATTGCTGCACCATTGGCGTGGTGGGCAATATATGAATGGTTGCAGGATTATGCTTATAGAACAACCATGAGCTGGTGGGTATTTATTGTGAGCGGTTCTGCCATGCTGTTGATAGCATTAATCACTTTAAGCATTCAAACCATCAAAGCGGCAACAGCCAACCCGGTGAAGAGCTTGCGAACAGAATAAAGTCCTCCCTTTAGGGAGGACTTAGGTGGGCTCCATAACCGTACAAAAGGTGTTCGATAACGGACACCTTTTTTTGTGCCAGCGCTGAAATGTAAGCTGGTAAAGGATTGTAGGGTTGGCATAGCCGTTGAAAAACGAAACTTGTTGCGTGTGCTTTGTCGCTTTTATTAAATTTCATATCATACTTATCCGCCCGTTTATGGTTAAGAACTATTTCAAAATAGCCTGGCGTTATATTATTAAACACCGGTTTTATTCGCTGGTAAATATCATTGGTTTATCAACGGGTATTGCTTTTATATTGCTCATTGCTGCTTATGTGTGGGGCGAATGGCAGGTGAATAAACATCTAAAAGAGGCAGACCGGCAATACATTCTCCAGAGTAAATGGAAAAATGCGAATGAAGGCTTTGAGTTAGCGACACTGGGACCATTGGCAAAAGCCTTAAAAGAAAATTATCCAAACCTGGTTGCCAATTATTACCGGTATGATGGCATTACCACCAACGTGTCAAAAGGTGATAAAAGCTTCAGGGAAGGCTTGCAGGTGGGTGACAGCACGCTGCTCAATATGTATGGATTTACTTTGTTGCAAGGCAATGCTCAAACAGCTTTGAATGATCCATTTACGATTGTAATTACTGCAGATAAAGCCTTTAAATATTTTGGCAAAACGGATGTGGTTGGGCAAACGCTCACTATAGAGAACTTTTCAGGCTCCAAGCACGATTTTTTGATTACGGGTGTAATGAGAAATCCATCAAAAAATTCTGTCACGGCACTTACTAATAATTACCCTAATGAATTGTTTGTTTCGGATGCCAATCTTACTTTTTTTGGCAGAGATATGAGCTGGCAAAATCCTTTTATTGCCGGGTATATTGAACTGCAAAAAGGCATTACACCAAAAGACCTGGAAAAGCCGATTGCGCAATTGCTGAAGCAGCATGCGCCACCACAGTTTGTTGCTGATCTCACGCCTTATCTCGTTTCCTTGCAGGATTATTATTTCGCTGCTAATAACCGGCTTGTACAAAAGATGGTGTATGCGTTATCAGCTATTGCACTGTTCATTTTGCTGATGGCAGTTATCAATTTCATCAACATGGCGGTGAGCCGCTCTACCGCAAGAATGCGGGAAATTGGCATCCGTAAAGTGCTGGGCGGCTTAAAAAAGCAATTGATTATACAGTTTCTTGTGGAGTCCATTATCATAGTATTTTTTGCGACAGCAGTAGCCTTTATTTTATATGCTGCATCCAAAAATTTGTTTAGCAATATCGTAAGCAAAGACATTCCTTCATTGGCAGATTTTCCATTGTATTTTATAGTCTTCCCGATTGTATTTGTTTTCATTCTAGGCTTTGTTGCAGGCATCTATCCCGCTTTTGTGCTGTCTTCCTTAAAATCGGTAGAATCATTAAAAGGAAAACTGTCTGCAGTAAAAGAAAATGTGTTGCTGAGAAAATCGTTAACGGCGTTTCAGTTTGCAACGGCAATCATTGCGTTTACCGGGGCTATTATCATCTCCCAACAAATCCATTTGTTTCTTAGCAATAATCTTGGATATGATAAAGAATATGTTGTTTCGGCACAGGTGCCGCGCGATTGGTCGCAGGCGGGCGTAGATAAAATGATAACGGTACGCAATGAGTTTGCATCCATGCCAATGGTGCAAAGTGTAGCACTTTCTTACGAAATTCCGGATGGTAACAATATAGGTCAGTCTTATATGTATAAGCAGGGGGGCGACAGCGCAACTGCTGTTCCGATGCAGGTGTTAGTATCGGACGAAAACTATAGCAGTGTGTACAAGATACCTTTACAGGCAGGTGCATTCTTTGATGGCAATAAGCTGGATTCGGGAAAAATAATCATGAATGAAACGGCTGCACGTACGTTTGGTTTTAAGAATCCATCTGACGCCATTGGGCAACAAATAAGAAGTGCAGGCGATCAAACGGTGTATGTGGTTAAAGGAATTACCAACGATTTTCATTTTGGTTCTATGCAGCAAAAGGTAGCACCTATTGTACTATTCAATGTGCAATTTGCGCAGGTTTACCGCTATTTTTCTTTTAAAATAAAGCCCGGAAATATAAACACTGCCATCTATGCATTGCAGCAGAAATGGGCTTCCTTAATGCCCGGTGCTCCGTTTGAGTACACTTTTATGGACGACACCTTAGCCAAACTGTATAAATCCGAGATACAGTTGAAGAAAGCCTCTTATACAGCTACTGTATTGGCATTGATTATTGTATTGCTCGGTGTGTTGGGTTTGATCTCTTTAAGCATTCAAAAAAGAACAAAAGAGATTGGCATCAGAAAAGTGTTGGGTTCTTCTGTTGCAGCTATTGTTGCCTTGTTTATAAAAGAATTTTTGTGGGTGATAATCATCGGCGGCGTAGTGGCTTGTCCGCTGGCTTACATGCTTATGCACAACTGGCTGCAGGGTTATGCTTATCGCATCAACATTACGGCAATGCCATTCATTATAGCGATTGTATTATTAGGCTTTATCACTGCTTTGCTGATTTGTTTGCAAACGATTAAAGCCGCTTTAACTAATCCGGTGAAGAGCCTGAGAACGGAGTGAGAGGTTGTCAGTTGTGAATAGAATATCCATTATAAACTGTTTATATGTTCAAGAACTATCTCAAAACTGCATGGAGGAATTTATGGAAGCATAAAGTGTTTTCCATGCTCAACATCATTGGATTGTCCATTGGTGTTGCTGCCTGTATTGTAATACTGCTGTTTGTATTTTATGAAAGAAGCTTTGATAATTTCCATACCAAAAACATTTATCGCCTCAACGAAGTACAGAAGTTTGAAGGCATGGTGTCTTCGCAGAAAGTAGCCTTGTCTATGTTCCCGATGGCACCTACTTTAAAAAATGAATTCCCGGAGATAAAAAATTTTACGCGTGTACACTGGACAGGGAAATATGAAATGACTTATGGCGATAAGCGGATATACTTTGCTGAATCTTTTTTCGTGGATTCTACTTTTTTGCAACTCTTCGATTTTCCATTATTGCAAGGCAACAAACAAACCGTTTTGCAAAAGCCAAACAGTGTAGTACTAACAGCAGCCAGTGCTGAAAAGTTGTTTGGTAAAGAAAATCCTGTTGGAAAAACCATTACCCACTACGGCGGCGATACTACCAGTTTTATGGTGACCGGTGTTTTAAAAGATGTACCGCAAAACTCACAGATGCAATTTGATGCATTGTACAGCTTCAGTTCTATTTACCAGCCGTGGATGTTTGATAACTGGGGCGGCAACTGGCTGAATACCTATCTTGAACTGGCACCCAACACCAACGTGGCTGCATTAGAAAAGAAATTTCCTGCTTACCTAAAAAAATACATGAAGGAAGGACAGTGGAAAAGCTATGAATTATTTCTGTTGCCTTTAAAAGAGGTACACGCAGGTGCATCGGAAATAGGGCTGGATTATGTCAACTATCAAAAATTTGATAAGCATTATACCAATATTTTTTTCTCCATTGCACTCATTGTACTCCTGATTGCCTGTATCAATTTTATGAATCTCTCTACCGCACGTTCTGCAGAAAGAGCAAAGGAAGTAGGGATTCGTAAATCCATAGGTGCACAGCGTTTTCAGCTATCATTTCAGTTTCTGAGCGAAACCATTTTGTTATCATTTATTGCCTTGGTATTTGCCGTTATATTGGTTAAACTGGCTTTGCCATTTGTAAATAATCTCAGCGGAAGACAATTGAGTTTGCCCCTATTTTCCAAGCCCGGAGTGCTATTCCTGTTGTTAGCAGGAATAATAATCGTGGGCATTATCTCGGGTTTGTATCCTGCTGCTTATCTTTCTTCTTTTCAACCCGTTAAAGTATTGAAAGGCTCGGTACAAACGGGTAAAAATAAAGGGCTGGTCAGAAATATTTTGGTAGTAGGGCAATTTGCGAGTGCTATTTTTTTAATGGTGGCTACCATTTTTGTAGTGAAGCAGTTAAGCTATATGCGAACACAAGATCCGGGTTTCAACAGAAGCCAGGTATTGAATGTTTCGCTGGATGAGGTAACCTATAGAAAATTTGATGTATTAAAGCAGGATTTATTAAAAAGCTCCCTGATTGCAGGCGTTACCGGTGCGCAGGATGTACTGGGTAGTCATTTAGATCAGTCGGGTGTTGAATTTAGAGGAGATGGACCTTTGCGGCAGTTGAGTTCAACCCGTTTAATTGTAGATCCGGATTATTTAAAATTATACAACATACCCGTTGTTCTTGGCAGCAATTTCTCATCTGAAACCTCGGCTAACGGAAAAGAGTTTATCATTAATCAGGCATTAGCCAGAGAGCTGTTAAAAGATAATCCTAAAGCTCCCATGTCTTCACTATTAGGTAAACATTTTGGTTTCGATTCTACCGGAACCATTGTAGGTATTGCTAAGGACTTCAACTTTAATTCACTGCACTACAAGATTGAAACCATGTTCCTGTTCAATCAAAAAGATTGGGGCTTTAGCAATTTGTCAATCAAAGTAAATCCGGGCAAAACAAAAGAGGCATTGGCATATATTCAATCTGTATGGAACAGCAATTGCCCCGATCATCCTTTTGAATACCAGTTTTTGGATGATCATTTTGCAGAAGTATATAAAGCGGATGCACAGGTAAGTAACATAGTGGGCATATTAGCTGCGCTTGCCATTATCATTTCGTCGCTTGGTTTGTTTGGGCTGGCTTCTTATGCAGCCGAAAAAAGAGTAAAAGAAGTAGGCATTCGCAAAGTGATGGGTGCTTCTGTGCAAAGCATTGTGGCATTACTCTCCAGGCAGTTTATCAAACTTGTTTTAATTGCCAATCTTATTGCATGGCCAATAGCATGGTTCGCTATCAACACGTGGTTGCAGGATTATGCATACCGTATCAATATTAGTTGGTGGGTGTTTGTAATAGCCGGTATGGTAGCTATGTTGATTGCTTTACTTACAGTCAGCTTTCAGGCTATCAAAGCAGCCATAGCCAACCCGGTAAAAAATTTAAGAACGGAGTGAGGCTTTGATTTGGAGTTCTTTATGGCAAGTAAAAAATCTCTGCCAGAGAAAATACAAACTACTCCAGGCAGCAGGGTATGTGGAAGGGTAAGCAGGGTAACAGTTTACGAAACGCAAAATTATTATTTATCTATTCAATCAAAAACAACAACTATGAAATATATCTTTCAGATAGCGGTCGTCCTATTGCTCTTATCTTCCTGCCACGGTAATCATTATACCAAAAAAGTATCAATACAAAAGAATACATTAACGCTTACTGTAGATGTGGAAAATGATAAGCAGGATATAGATTATAAACACAGCTTCGATATTACCGGTATGACCAAACAGGAGCAAAAAGCTTTGGTGCAACACATATATGATTCACTTGGAGTGGAGTAATAAAAACCCTAATAATAAAACACTTTTGCAATGTTTAAGAATTATTTGAAAACGAGCATTCGTTCTTTATTAAAAAACAAAACCTTCAGTTTTATCAACATTTTTGGTTTGGCAGTAGGTACCCTTTGCTGCATTTATATTTTGCTGTACATCGAAGATCAGTACAGTTATGATAAGCACCACAACAATGTACAGGACATTTATCGTATCACTTCATCATTAGCTTCAAAAGGGGAGAAGCATAATATGTCCACGGCTTCGCCGCCTATCGCGCCTGCCTTGAAGAACGACTTTGCCGAAGTAAAGCAATTTACACGCCTGGTAACGACAATTGGTGCAAAACAACACTTACTTAGTTATAAGGAAAAGTCTTTTTACGAACAGGATGCTGTATTCGTTGACTCTACTTTCTTTGATGTATTTACCTATCATTTTGTTAATGGTAAGAGCTTGAAAGTATTGGACGAGCCATACTCCGTGGTATTGCTCAAACCCGTTGCAGATAAGCTCTTCGGCAATGAAGACCCGGTTGGAAAAGTAATTGAAATTAATAATACGTATGGTAAAAACAACTTTAAAGTAACCGGCGTTGTAGATGAAAGCTTTGGCAAATCGCACATCAAAGCAAATATGTTCATTGCAATGAACAGTGGCGGTATGGGAGAATATGTAAGGCAGAACGATGCCTGGGCCGGCAATAATTTTACCAATGCGTATGTAAAGCTTCAACCTAATACGAATGTTGCTGCTTTAGAAGCTAAACTACCTCAGTTTTTGCAGAGTCATGGCGCGCAACAATTGAAAACTTTCGGTTTTGATAAGCAGTTGCATTTGCAGCCTGTAAGTTCCATACATACCACTACCGGTTATGAAGCGGAAATGACTAAAACTGTAAGTCCTTCTTTACTGTATATTTTGTTGCTTATTGCTGTTTTGATACAAGTGATTGCCTGTATAAATTTCATGAATTTATCTACGGCACGTGCATCCAAAAGAGCGAAAGAAGTAGGTGTAAGAAAAGTAATTGGCGCAGAGCGCAAAGATTTGATTAAACAATTCCTGAGCGAGTCTTTTTTACTATCGCTGGTTGGTGTATTGATTGCTTTGCCTTTACTGTTATTGGCTTTGCCTTTCTTAAATCGCATTACCGGCGCAGATATACAATATTCATTTCTCGCCAATTACAGGTTATGGTTTTTACTTGCGGGCATTGTTGTTATAACCGGTTTAATTGCCGGTAGTTATCCTGCATTTTATCTTTCTGCATTTCAGGCAATTAAAGTTATTAAAGGAAACTTTACTAACCAGATATCGGCAGCCGGTATCCGTCGTTCGCTGGTAGTGTTTCAGTTTGTGTTGTCTATCATACTCATTGCTGGCATTATAGTCATTTATAGTCAGCTCCGCTATACGGAGAACAAAGATTTGGGTTTCGATAAAAACCAAAAGCTGGTATTTAGCTTTTATACTCAGGATACTAAAAGCAAAATGCAATCTTTTGCTGATGATCTGCGTGGTTTGGCAGAAGTAAAGAATGTAAGCAAAGCCAACAATTATCTCAGCCAGTTTGTAATTAACGATATGGGTGTGTACCTCGCAGGGGGCAATATGGCAAATGGTACCAATGTGCAGTTCATGATTACTGATGAATATTTTGCGAAAGCAAACGGCATTAAAATAATCAGTGGCAGAGATTTTCATTTGTACGATTCGGGTAAAGTTTTGGTAAATGAAACTTTGCTTAAAAGGCTTGGCTTAACACCCGAAAAAGCAATTGGTACCCGACTTTACTCAAAATTTGATCCCGACCCGGAATTTTATTCTGAGATAGCCGGTGTAATGAAAGACTTTAATTATAATTCATTGCACGACGAAATAAGACCATTCATGTTGGCCTACAGCCAGAATGAAAGCATGTTTTCACATTTAATAGTAGCCACCGATAGCAAAAATTACCAGGCTTTACTACAAAAAATAAAGGCAATATGGCAAAAAGATTTCCCGGCTGTGCCTTTTGAATATACTTTCCTGGATGATGAAGTGCAAAAGCAATATGAAACAGAAATTACTTTATCACGCATTATTAACTCTTTTACGTTAATGGCAATAATTATTTCCTGTTTGGGCTTGTTTGGTTTGGCTGCCTTTAGTGCCGAACAACGCCGGAAGGAAATTGGAGTACGTAAAGTATTAGGTGCAAGCATATTCAATTTGACTACGCTGTTATCCAGCGACTTCTTAAAATTGGTTGCTATTGCCATTGTGATTGCAACACCGGTTGCCTGGTGGGCTATGAGCAAGTGGTTACAATCATTTGCTTACCGCATTGATATTAGCTGGTGGATGTTTGCTATAGCTGGTTTGGTTGCCGTGTTGATTGCTTTGGTAACGGTAAGTTTTCAATCTATTAAAGCAGCCATTGCCAACCCGGTGAAGAGTTTGAGAAGTGAATAAATATCAGCTAACAGCTAATTACTGAAAGCTATTAGCAAAAACAAAGAACTTATGTTTAAGAATTATTTTAAAACAGCGTGGCGGAACCTTTTCAGAAACAAAGGATTTTCTATCACCAACATTCTTGGATTAACTACCGGCATTGCATGCACCATTTTTATTTTACTATGGGTGTATGATGAACTTACTTATGACAAGTTTCAAAAGAACTATGATAACATTTACCAGGTTATTGCTAACCGCGATTTTAATAACCAGATTTTTACCGACAGGAGCATGGCGATGCCTTTTGCCAGTGCACTCCAAAACAGCTCACCACAGATAAAAGATGCGGTTGTTACCACCTACCGGCAACAAAATTTGCTCACTTATAACAACAATAAAATAAAGAAAGATGGCTACGTGGTAAGTGATCATTTCTTTAATGTTTTCTCATGGCAGTTTATAAAAGGCAATGCAGCCACCGCACTGAAATATCCTAACTCTATTGTACTTACAGAAGATGCGGCAAAAGCTTTTTTTGGAAATGAGGATCCTATTAATAAAGTGCTTACTATTAATAACGACAAGAGTGTAAAAGTTACTGCGATTGTTAAGCATGCACCTGGTAACTCTACTTTTCAGTTTGACTGGATAACACCTTTTAACTACGATGATCCGGGTACAAAAAGTGCCATGAATGAATGGATTAATTCTTCGTGGAATGTGTTTTTGCAAACAGTGCCAAATGCGGACACAGCTTTATTGAATAAGACGATCACCAAAATAAAAAGGTCGCATGGCAATGATGAAATCAGCAGTTATTTTGTTTTCCCGATGAGTCACTGGCATTTGTACAGCGATTTTGAAAACGGAAAGAACACGGGTGGCATGATTGAGTATGTCCGTTTATTTTCCATTATTGCAATTATCATACTGCTGATAGCCTGCATCAACTTCATGAATCTTTCAACCGCCAGAAGCGAAAAACGTGCAAAAGAAGTGGGTATTAGAAAAACGCTGGGCTCTAACAAAAATCAATTAATAGCACAATTTTTCTGCGAGTCTTTTATCTTAACGCTCATTGCATTTGTTCTTGCAATTGCCGTAGTTGCTTTATTGTTACCATCGTTTAACTTAATGGTTGATAAGCAACTTTCATTAAGCATAACACAGCCTTTATTCTGGGTAATGGCGGTAGTTATTATTTCGTTTACAGCCTTTGTTGCAGGAAGTTATCCAGCATTATATCTTTCTTCATTCAACCCGGTAAAGGTTTTGAAAGGAACCATTATTGCCGGTAAAAAAACAGTATTGCCAAGGCATATACTCGTCACTGCGCAATTTATTATTTCTATTTTATTGATATCTGCCACCATCATCGTTTACCAGCAAATAAAACATGTACAGGACCGCGATATGGGTTATAATCCTAATGGTCTTGTGATGGTTCCTTCTACACCTGATACGGATAAAAGTTTTGCAGCGCTAAAAAATGAATTACTTGCATCGGGTATTATAACCGATGTTACCAGAACATCATCACCCATAACAGAAGTTTGGTGGAATACCGGTGCGCCGGACTATGATGGTAAGCCTGCAAATGCGCAAATCATCATGGGCGGTTTATCTGTTGATGTTGGCTTTGCCAAAACCATGAACGTAAAAATGTTGCAGGGGCACGACTTTACGGGAACACCAGCAGATTCGTCTTCGATGCTGTTAAATAAAGCTGCCGTTGATGCAATGAAGTTGAAAAACCCGATTGGCATGCAGATGCGTTATGGAAGAACCTATACGGTAATTGGCGTAACTGATAATGTAATTATGACGTCGCCATTTGAACCTCCTTACCCGATGCTGATGGTGTATGATGGAAATAACTCCTATGCGAATAACATGCGCATTAAAAGTGGAGTGCCTGCGCAAAAAGCAATCGCCTTTTTAGAAAAAGTATTCAAAAAATATAATCCGTCTGTGCCTTTTGAATACAAATTCGTTGACCAGGAATTTCAAAAGAAATTTATTACGGAAGAGTTAATCAGCAAGCTCACCAATATTTTTTCTGCTTTGGCAATTTTTATTTGTTGCCTCGGTTTGGCTGGTTTGGCATCATTCACTATCGAAAAACGTTTCCGGGAAATTGGCGTGCGCAAAGTGCTGGGTGCCAGTGTGCAGCAATTGCTAATGCTGATATCCAAAGAGTTTTTAAAGCTTGTGGTAATAGCCTTTGTAATTGCTGTGCCGCTTACTTATTGGTTAATGAATAACTGGCTTGAAAACTATAATTACCGCATCAGCATTAGCCTGTGGCTTTTTGTTATTGTAGGCTTTGCCATGTTTGCATTAACACTGGCTGTGGTGAGTTTAAATACAATAAAAGCAGCAACAGGCAATCCGGTGAAGAGTTTGAGAACAGAGTAGGCTAAACCGGATTTAGGGATTAGTGGATTTGCAGGATGGTATTAAAAGTAAAGCATACAGCATAAAACATCTTCTATGTTTAAGAACTATTTAAGAATTGCATTCCGTAATATCTTTAAAAGGAAAGGCTATTCTTTCCTAAATATAGCCGGGCTTGCTATAGGCATGAGTTGCTGCCTGCTCATTTTTCATTACGTCTCTTATGAAAAAAGCTATGATCAGTTTGAACCTGATGCAAAGCAAGTAGTGCGGGTAAGATTGGATAGCTATCAGAAAGGCGTATTGGCGTATAAGTCGGCAACTTCATATCCTGCTATTGCACCTACTATGAAAAGGGACTTTCCGGAAGTAGATCAATTTTGCAGGCTAATTGATGATGAGTTACTACTTTCCAACGAAGCGCAGGACAAAAAGTTTTCGGAAAACAAAGGTTATTATGCCGACCCTGCAACAATAGATATGTTTGGATTGCATTTTATAAGAGGTAATCCAAACACTGCTTTGAACGGACCTGATAAAATTATTCTTTCAGAATCAACAGCAAAGAAATATTTTGGTAATGGAGAGGCGCTTGGTAAGACGTTAATCAACCGCAATGGCTCGCATGTGCAGCCATTTGAGGTAACAGGCATTTACAAAGACTTTCCTGCTAACTCCCATTTAATCATGAATTATCTGGTTTCGTATGCAACGCTGGGCCAAGAGCTGCGTATAATGGGTGATAGTTCCAATGCAAGTGAAACCGCGTGGGGCTGGTACGATTTCTACGTGTACCTGCAATTAAAGCCAGGTATAGATTACAAAAGCTTAGAAGCCAAATTACCTGCTTTTACAGATAAATACATCAACAGCCAGGGATGGAATAAAGATAACAACCGGCGTGTGGAGCTGCATTTGATTCCATTGAGTGATATTCATTTGTATTCCAATTACAACCAGGAAGCAGAAGTAAATGGCAACGGGCAAGCAGTGTCGTTTCTTTTTCTGATCGCCATTTTTATTATCTGCATCGCATGGATCAACTATATCAATCTGGCTACGGCAAGATCGGTGGAACGGGCAAAGGAAGTAGGGGTGCGTAAAGTGTTAGGCGCTCTGCGCAGCACCTTAATCAGGCAGTTCTTAACCGAAAGTTTTTTGCTGAATGTTATCTCCTTAGGCATTTCTCTCATCCTCTTTTTTATACTGCTTCACCCTTTTGATACATTTACCGGAAGGGCTACTTATACCGGCATTATGCTTACCAGCAATTACTGGCTGTTGTTTTTCATTCTATTCTTCGGCGGAACATTTCTATCTGGTTTATATCCTGCTTTTGTACTGTCACATTTTAAGCCCATTTCGGTATTAAAAGGTGCTTTTAAAAATACAACGGGTGGGTTATTACTGCGTAAAAGTTTGATTGTAGTGCAGTTTGTAACTTCTGTGGTATTGATTGCCGGAACCATCATTGTGTACCGGCAAATCAACTATATGACCAACCAAAGTATTGGTGCAGATATTAACCAAACATTGGTATTAAAAGGCACACAAACCATTGCTGATTCTTTGTACCAGAATGTTTATCAGCCTTTTAAAACGGCGGTATTGCAGCAGCCCGGTATAAAAAGCATTGCTGCCTCCAGCAGTGTAATGGGCGATGAAGTTTACTGGACCAACAGCTGGAAAAGAGATGGTGACGCGCAATCAACTGCCGTTACGCTATATAATCTTGGTATCGATTACGATTTTATTCCATCCTATAAAATGGAACTGGCAAGCGGCAGAAACTTTTCAAACCAATTTGGTACAGATAAAAAGACAGTAATCTTTAATGAGAATGCCGTTAAATTATTAGGATTTAAAAGTGCTGCCGATGCAGTTAACCAAAAAGTGATTGTTGGCGGGGACGATACCCTAACAATAATCGGTGTTACCAAAAATTTTCATCAGTTGGGTTTGCAAAAAAATATAGACCCGATGGTGCTGAGACTAACACCAAATATATCCACTTTTTACTCCATAAAATGGAACGGTGCCAATTCACAGCAAACCATTGCAACACTTAGAAAATTGTGGAATGAATACTTTCCAAAAGACCCGTTTAATTATTTCTTTTTAGACGAATCTTTTGGTCAGCAATACAAAGCCGATATGCTGTTTGGAAAAGTGTTTGGCTCGTTTGCCTTTCTGGCTATACTGATTGCCTGCTTTGGGTTGCTTGGCTTATCGGCTTATAATGTATTGCAACGCACCAAAGAAATTGGTATCCGGAAAGTATTAGGTGCATCGGTGCAAAGCATTATGGTGTTGCTCTCGCAGGATTTTCTGAAGCTTGTTTTAATCTCTTTATTACTGGCTGTACCTATAGGCTGGTATGTAATGAATAACTGGCTGCAGGATTATGCGTATCGCATCAACATAAGCTGGTGGATATTTCTTACGGCAGGTTTGCTATCGCTCTTTATTGCATTACTCACCATTGGCTTCCAGGTGCTGAAAGCTGCTGTTGATAATCCGGTGAAGAGCCTGCGAACAGAGTAAGACCCCTGAATACCCTGAAAGGGAAACCTTGAGAGGCTTAGAAATAGAAACGATGTTATATAATAATCAAAAAAGCTTCCGCTGAAGTAGGATTTAGGTGGGCTTCACAACCGTACAACAGGTGTTCATTATCGAACACCTTTTTTATTGTAATTGGCTGAAAGCCTTTGCCAGTAAGCTTTTGAGCATTGGCACATCCATTGAAAACTGAATCCTGTTAATTGTAAACTGAATATTAAAGTAGCGATGTAAAACAACTATTTACCATTCACAATTGGCCATTCACAAACTTACAACTCACATAACATGATAAAAAATTATCTGCTCATTGCCATTCGCAACATGCGCCGGTATAAGTTTATATCGTTTATCAACCTGTTTGGACTTACCGTTGGCATTACCTGCTGCCTGCTGATAAGCCTGTATATTGTAAACGAGCTGAGTTACGATCAATACAACAAAAATGCAGAGAACATTTACCGCGTAGAACGCACCTTTAAGAACGCCGAAACCGGTGCACTCTCATTAGAGTTGGGCGCAGTGGCGCCGCCCATCGGGCCATTATTGCAAAACGATTTTAAAGACATTAAAGCCATTACCAGCGTATTGCCAACCGGCACCACAGCATTTAGGTATAAGGATAAAATATTCAACGAGCCGAATGTTTATTTTATTGATGAAAACTTCTTCAAAATTTTTGATGTAAGGGTAACAAAAGGCAATCCAAATGCTGCTTTAAGCGAGCCTTATTCGGTAATGCTTACTGAGGAGATGGCAAAGAAGTACTTTGGAAATGAAGACCCGATAGACAAGATGGTAAAGCTGGATCAGCAGATTACCTGCAAGGTTACCGGCATTTACAAAGCTTTGCCTGCCAATGCACATCTGCATCCGGATATAATGCTGTCGTTTGCTACCTTAAAAGACTCCGCTATTTATGGCGAAGCAAACCTGCGAACCAATTGGGGTAACAATTCATTTTACGATTATCTCCTGTTGCCGCCAAATTATGATGCACAAAAGTTGGAAGCTCAATTTCCGGCTTTCTTAAACCGGCATGTACCGCACGAAGGAGATAAATTTCAACCATCTGCATGGACTTCTTTATCATTAAGAAAGCTGACCGATATTCATTTATATTCACATAAGGATTCTGAAATAGAAGAAAACGGCGACATAAAACGGGTATATATTTTTTCAGCTATCGCCTTGTTTATTTTGTTAATTGCCTGTATCAATTACATGAATCTTTCTACCGCACGCTCGGCTTTACGTGCCAAAGAAATTGGTGTGCGCAAAGTAATAGGTGCCGGCAAAGGAGAGTTGGTTGCTCAGTTTTTGAGTGAGTCTGTACTCGTTTGTGCCATTGCTACTTTGTTTTCTTTCTTTCTTACCTGGCTGGCACTTCCAACATTAAATAATATCTCCGGACAGTCACTTACTATTCAAAGTTTATTTGTTCCTTCTATTATACTGCCGCTGCTTGCAGTGCCATTTGTTGTAGGTATTTTATCAGGCATCTACCCGGCCGTTTTTCTTTCTTCTTTTCAGCCGGCAAAAGTGCTTAAAGGTGTACTAAAAGTGGGCAAAGGAAACTTGTCATTCCGGAAAGTATTGGTGGTTACACAATTTGCTATTTCTATTATTTTAATCATCAGTACGGCGGTTGTTATCAGGCAATTGCAGTATATGCAAAATAAGTCGCTGGGCTTTAGCAAAGACCAGCTTGTTACCTTAAATGATAATGCAGGGTTAAATAATTCTTTTCAGTCTTTCAAAGCGGCTTTACTCGCCAATCCTAATGTAGTAAGTGTAGCAAGATCAAGCCGCATTCCTTCGGGAAGGTTATTGGATAGCCAGGGTTCGCAAATCAGCAATGGCAATTCGCTGGCACCTACCAAAGCCGATATCAAGTATGTACAGGCTGATGAAAACTTTATACCGGCTTACAAAGTAAGGGTAGTAGCCGGCAGCAATTTCTCCAAAACCGATGGGATGGATACCGCTTCGTTTATTATCAACGAAGCAGCGGTGCGTGCGCTGGGTTTGCGTTCTAACGAAGATGCTATAGGTAAACCATTCATGTATGGCAACAGAAAAGGACAAATTATTGGTGTAATTAACGACTTTAATTTTGAATCGCTGCATCAGCAAATTATACCGTTGGTGTTGCTTACTTCTACGGTGCCCAATGGATATAACCGAATCTCTATTAAAGTATCCGGCAATATACCATCTGCCATAGCACACATCGAACAAACCTGGAAAACTTATTTACCAGATACACCTTTTGATTACACGTTCTTAGATGATCGTTTTGACACTTTATACAAAGCCGAACACCAGCAGCAAATGGTCTTTAGCATCTTTGCCGGTATCGCTATTTTCATTGCCTGCCTTGGTTTGTTTGGCTTGTCGGCATTTACCATTACCCAGCGGGTAAAAGAAATTGGCATCCGCAAAGTATTGGGTGCCAGTGTAAGCAGCATTGTAAGTTTAATATCCAAAGAGTTTTTGTTGCTCGTTGCGGTGGCTGCTGTTATTGCGTTTCCTGTTGCATGGTATGCGATGCACAACTGGTTGCAGGATTTTGCTTACCGCACCAATATTGCATGGTGGATATTTATTATGGCAGCTTGTATTGCCATTTTGATTGCTTTGTTCACAATAAGTATTCAATCTATTAAAGCTGCATTATCCAACCCGGTGAAGAGTTTGAGAAGTGAGTAAAGCCCCATCAAACCCTGTCTGCCGACAGGCAGGCTCCCCTAAAGGGGAGGCTTTGAGACATATACAAATATGGTCGACTTAAATAATAATCAAACAAAAAAACCTCCCCTGTCTGCTGACAAGCAGGATTCAGGGAGGATGTAGGAGGGCTTCTCTATGTTTAAAAATTATCTCAAAACTGCCTGGCGGAGTTTAACAAAGAGTGCCATTTTTTCTTTTATCAATGTATTTGGTTTAACTATTGGGTTTACGAGCTTTCTGTTGATTGCTTTGTATGTTTTTGATGAATTTACTTTTGATGCGTTTCATAAAAATACAAACAACATTTATCGTGTTGTAGCAGATGAAACAACGCCGGAAGGAAAAGAAACAAAGTCGGCAGGCGCCGGTTATCAGATTTCACAAAAAGCAGTAGCTGATCTCCCGGAAATAAAAGATGCGGCACGCTTTATCACTTTTGGCAGATTGAATGTGAGTAATGCTGAGAACACCAATGTGTTTTATGAGGATTTTACTGTTGCTAACCCGGGTTTCCTTACTGTATTTGATTTTAAATTATTGCAAGGTGATCGCCATACGGCATTAACACAACCGCACGCTGTAATTGTTACCGAAGAAACAGCGCAGAAGTTGTTCAACACTACAGATGTTGTAGGCAAAGTGGTGAAGATAGACAGAGATAGTTTGCCTTATAAAATAACCGGCGTACTTAAAAATTTTCCTGCCAATTCGCACATTGCATTCAACCTGTTGTTTTCTGAATCAAGTATTGATGGGGAAAGTTTCAAAAACTTTATCAATTCGGATTGGACCTCCGGGGAATTCTCCACTTATTTATTATTAAGCGATAAGGCAGATGCAAAAAAAGTTGCAGCAAAAATAAATGCACTTGTTTCGGCTAATGCAAATGCGGAATCAAGCGATAAAAGCAGCTATATTTTACAACCATTAAAAGCGGTTCATTTTTATTCGAATGATATAGAAGGCAGCGCTAACAAAGGAAACATTACATATATGTATGTCTTCAGTGTTATTGCTTTGTTCATTTTGCTTATTGCCTGCATCAACTATATGAATTTAACTACTGCCGGCTTTGCAAAAAGAGCAAAAGAAATTGCCGTGCGCAAAGTGGCAGGTGCCTCAAAGCAAATGCTGGTAAAACAATTTCTTACAGAAGCTTTTTTATTAACAGCAATTGCACTTGTTTTAGCATTGTTGCTGGTTGAAATATTGCTTCCTTTTTTTAATACATTTACTGAAAAACAATTAACGCTCGGCTTTCATACAGACTATCGTATTTGGCTCGGCATTGTTGCTGCGGTAGTTGTGGTTGCATTATTATCGGGTAGCTATCCGGCATTGTTTCAGGCACGTTTAAAGCCATTGCAGTTGCTTAAAAGTAAAATCAATATTGGTAAAGGGAACCTTTCGTTACGCAAATCCCTGGTTGTATTCCAGTTTGCCTTGTCCATTATCATGATAATAGCCACTACTATCGTTTATCTGCAGATACAATATGTGAATACAAAAGATATGGGCTTTAATAAAGAGCAGTTATTAGTGGTGGACATCAATAGCGGAAAGGTGCGGAATAAGGCAGCAACTATTAAAAACGAGTTTTCAAAGTTAGCACAGGTAAAAGAGGTAACGGTTAGTTCAAGAGTGCCCGGGGAATGGAAAGTAATTCCGAAAATCAAAGTAAAGAATGAAAAGATACAAAGTGTTGAAGGGGAAGATATGTATTTTCTCGGTGTAGATGATCAGTTTTTAAAAACCTACCAAATTTCGCTGGCAAAAGGGAGAAATTTTTTGCGGGGCAGTATTGCCGATTCTTCTACGGTAATTATAAACGAAACGGCTGCTAAAGAACTCGGAATTACAGAACCTAAAGAACAATTGATAGAAATGCCGGGAGATGAACCGTTTACGGCAAGAGTGATTGGCATTGTAAAAGACTTCAATTTTCAGTCTTTACGCGAGCCTCTGGCACCTATGATACTCGGCTATCAAAATAATCCGGTGCAGGCAATAGATTATTTCACCGCAAGAGTAAACACTAAAGATGTAAGCAAAACACTGGCAGCCATGAATGATATGCTGCATACTGTAGATCAAAATCATTTGTTTGAATATCATTTTCTCGATAAGCAATGGGATTTGTTTTACCGGGAAGATCATATAAGAGAAACGATTTTTATGATTGTTTCTATGCTCACCATTCTGATTGCCTGTCTTGGTTTGTTTGGCTTAACTACCTATGAAGCCGCACAGCGCATAAAAGAAATTGGTATCCGAAAAGTATTAGGCGCAAGTGTTAGCAGTATTGTTATCCTGCTTTCTAAAAGCTTTTTAAAACTGGTGGGTATTGCTGCTATACTCGCGTTTCCTATTGCATGGCTGGCTATGCACAAATGGTTGCAGGAGTTTGCATACCGGATACATGTGCAATGGTGGGTGTTTGTGCTGGCTGGATTAACAGCCGCAGCTATTGCATTTGTTACAATTGGTTTGCAGGCTGTGAAAGCAGCAATGGCTAACCCGGTGAAGAGCTTAAGAAGTGAGTAAAAAGCCCCGCCACCCCCGAAGGGGAGGCTTTAAGGAGTTTGAAAATATGGGTGACATTAAACTATAATCATACTAAGAAGCCCTCCCCTGTCTGCTGACAGGCAGGCTTTAGGGAGGACTCAGGAGGGCTTTTTATGATAAAGAATTATTTCAAAACTGCTTATCGTAATCTCGTGCGTAATAAGAGCTACGCCTTGATTAATACTTTAGGATTAGCTGTTGGTATTGCTGCCTGTTTGCTTATATTTCTCGTGGTGCAGTTTGAGAACAGCTTTGATGACTTTCATAAAAAGAAAAGCAGTATTTACCGCGTTGGTACAGCGTTTCACGATCAGGATGGAGTACACTATTCCGACGGCATTGCTTTTCCTGTTGGTAATGGCATACGGTTAGATTTCCCGCAGATAAAACAAGTGGCTTCTATTTATAAAAACGGCGGACAGATAACCGTTCAAAACGGAGACGCACAGTTGAAGAAATTAAACGAAGACAATTTTTATTATGCAGAGCCCGAACTCTTTAGCATACTGGACTTTCCTTTTCTCGCGGGTAATGCAAAAACAGCTTTAAAAGATCCGAACAATGCAGTATTAACACAGGCAACAGCGGAAAAGTTTTTTGGCAACTGGAAGAATGCACTTGGAAAAACAATTAAATATGAAAATAAAGACCTCTATACCGTTACCGGCATCTTAAAAAACATTCCGGCAAACAGCGATTTTCCATTGAATATAGTAGTGCCTTATGCTGCTTTACAGCACACCTACATCAAAAATAATATGGACGATTGGGTAAGCACATTTGGTGGCGCTTATACGTTTGTTGTATTGCCGCCGCAGCTTTCTATAAATAGCTTTAATGCACAACTTCAATCTTTTGCCAAAAAACATAAACCTGCCGAATATGCACATGATACGTATATAGCACAGCCATTTACAGAAATACATTTTGATGATCGTTTTGGTAACTATAGAGACCACACATTCAGCCATTCGCTGATAAACGCATTATCGCTGATAGGCTTATTCCTGATCATTATTGCCTGTGTAAACTTTATTAATCTTGCTACGGCTCAGGCAGTAAACCGCTCTAAAGAGGTAGGTGTACGTAAAGTACTCGGCAGCAGGCGAAACCAGCTTGCAGTACAATTCTTAGCCGAGACTGCATTGATAGTAATCATTTCCATCCTCATAGCTGTTGTAATTGCTACGCTTGCACTACCTTTCTTAAATAAGCTATTGGAAGTGCAAATAACCATGAGCTTTTTTACTAATCCGGCTTTGTTGTTATTCTTAGTACTTACAGCCATTGCAGTAACCCTTTTATCCGGTCTTTATCCAGCCCTTATCTTATCCCGTTTTAATCCTATTACTGCTTTAAAAAGCAGGATTACTTCAAAGATGGCAGGTGGTATTTCTTTAAGAAGGGCATTGGTGGTTTTACAATTTGCCATTGCGCATATACTCATCATCGGGATGCTGATTGTGGTGAGCCAGATGAATTTTTTCAAGAATGCATCACTTGGGTTTAGCAAAGCTGCCATTATTAATGTGCCCGTTCCGGGTGATAGTATTAATCATACAAAAATTGAATACCTGCGCAACCAGTTACGCTCCAATCCGGGTATTGAAAATGTCAGCTTTAGCTTTGGTAGTCCGTCTTCGGATGATAACTGGAGCAGTGATTTTAAATTTAATCATGCTGCAAAAACTACCAATTTTAGTGCTAATCTTAAATGGGCCGATCCTGAATATTTCAAAACCTACAACCTGCAGTTGGTGGCTGGCCGTATATACAGCGCCGGCGATACAGTAAGAGAATTTGTGGTGAATGAAACATTACTTAAAAAGTTAGGCATCCGCGATCCGCAGGATGCGCTTGGCAAAGAAATTAACTTTTGGGATGGTCGTGTAGTTGCCAATATTGTGGGTGTTGCCCGCGATTTTAATTCTTATTCTTTGCGCGAGCCAATGGCGCCGGTAGTGCTAAGCACCTGGAAAGATGTATATCAAACGATTAATATAAAAATAAAACCGGGTGCCGAAAAAACAGTATTGCCTTTTATTGAAAATTTATGGAACAACACTTATCCCGATTATGTGTATGAATATCATTTTCTGAATGAAACAATCGCGAATTTTTACAAGCAGGAAGACCAGCTTGCAAAACTGTATAAAATTTTTGCCGGCATTGCCATTTTCATTTCGTGCCTTGGGTTGTATGGATTAGTGTCTTTTATGGCAGTACAGCGTACAAAAGAAGTGGGCATCCGTAAAGTGCTTGGCGCCACGGCCCGTAGTATTATTTATCTGTTATCCAAAGAGTTTACTTTGTTGATTATTGTGGCATTTGTTATTTCTGCACCCATCGCTTATTACATCATGCATGAGTGGCTGCAAAACTATACGTATAGAATTTCAATGAGTCCGACCATATTTTTGATAGCCATTGTTTGTTCTATTATTATAGCCTGGATAACCGTTGCGCATCGTGCTATCAAAGCAGCGTTTGCCAACCCGGTAAAGAGTTTAAGAACGGAGTGATGTTTACAAGTGAATACTATTCATCAGTTTAAATAAGACATCATGAAAACAATCCTTCTGATCTCCTGTATAATAATGAGCTTTCAGGTAATAGCTCAAAGTAATAATCAGCCGCCTTGCTCTTCGCCTGAAGCGCACCAGTTTGATTTTTGGATTGGAGACTGGAACATTACATACAGCGATACGGCGCATGCCACCAATCATGTTGAAAAACTTATGAATGATTGTACGGTACAGGAAAACTTTAATGACCCACCTAAAAATTATATGGGTAAAAGCTGGAGCGTGTACAATGCCAATTACAAACATTGGCAACAAACATGGGTTGATAACCAGGGTGGTTACATTGCACTTACCGGAGGCATGCAGGGCGATTCGATGATTTTGATCACTGCTGAAAGAACAGTACCAACAAACATAAGTTCAACGGGTAAAATGATAAACAGAATGGTATATTACAATATTACCAAAGATGCCTTCGACTGGGATTGGGAATCATCTATCGATGGTGGTATTACATGGAAAAGCAACTGGCGACTGCATTACAGCAGGAAATCATAGTTGTAATTATAATGTTATGTCCCGTTTAATTCTTTATCAACAATGCACTTCCATTTTATCATAGTTTAGAATAAGGAACGCGCGGTTTTTAAAACTATGAGGATAAAAGCCTTGTTCTTATTATGTTGATATAGATTGAATCTTACAAAGACTGGGCTGCATTTAAAGCAGGCAGACTTTATGAACAGTTAATAAAAATGATAAGCGGTTGAGGATATACGAAAAACTTCGTCAATTTTATAGCAGATCAATCCGGGTAAATTAAACGTCTGGAAATCTTACTTCTAAACTTTTTCAACAATTCTATTATGCTTAAAAATCTCCTGCGTGTTGCATTGCGTAATTTTAAAAGAGATATATGGTACAGCCTGCTTAATATATTGGGACTTACCATTGGTATTACCTTTAGTTTATTTCTTATTTTTTATATTAAAGATGAACTGAGCTATGACCGGTACCACGAAAAAGCAGATAGAATTTATCGCATTAATGGGTATGCAAAAGAGCCGGATAAAGATGAAATGAAATGGGCGTTTACGCAGTTTCCATTGGGGCCAACACTTAAAAATGAGTACCCCGAAGTAGAAGAAGCCGTACGTTTTGTAAATGTCAACAAAACCATGTATAAAAATGGTGACCTGCGGTTTTATGAAGAAAAGATATTTTATACCGATAGCAGCATCTTTAGAGTATTTACCTATCCGTTTATAGAAGGCGATCCTAAAACTGCTTTGGTAGCGCCAAACTCGATGGTGCTGACACAATCTTTAGCAGAAAAATATTTTGGAAAAAATAAAAGTGCTGTCGGTAAATCATTACAAAATGGCAACGGCGATGTATTTAAAATAACAGGTGTAATAAAAGATGTTCCTAAAAATTCGCACCTCACTTTCAATGCACTTATTTCTATTACTACGCTGCCAAAAGACTTTGCCAACAACTGGGGCGGTTTTGGTTTTTTTAATTATGTATTGCTGAAGCCCAATGTGAATGCTGCTCAGTTTGAGAAGAAACTATTGCCAATGTACGACAAATACATGGCTCCTATTTTTGCGCAGTACAATATCAAAATACATTATGGTGTACAGCCTATTACTGCCATTCACTTACATTCCGATTTGCAGGGCGAGCCGGAAGAGTTGGGCAGCATGTCATACATCTACATCTTTTCGGCGGTAGCCTTATTCATGATTATTATTGCCTGTATCAATTACATGAACCTCACTACAGCACGCAGTGCGCGGCGGGCAAAAGAAATTGGCATTCGTAAAGTGACTGGTTCTTCCAAGTCGCAACTGGTTGCACAGTTTCTTGTTGAATCTATCTTAACGGCATTGTTTGCTTTACTATTAAGCATTGGTTTTATTGCTTTGTTTCTTTCTACCTTCAATGCAGTGGCGGGTAAGTTTATTACTTTTTCTACTTTATTTCAGCCTGGCACGCTGCTTATTTTACTCCTCATTGTTTTGCTGGTAGGCTTGCTTGGCGGCAGTTATCCTGCTTTTTATTTATCTAAGTTCAATCCGGTGCACGTGCTCAAAGGCAATTTATCCAAGGGCTCCAGCAATGTAGTGTTGCGCCGTACGCTGGTAGTTGTCCAGTTTACTATTTCCATGATTATGCTCATTTGCACGTGGGTAGTATATGGGCAGTTACAGTATTTAAGAAGCAAGGACTTAGGTTTCAACAGAGAGCATGTATTATCGCTTACTGCCAATACCAACAAAGACATTCGCAGCAGTATTGTTGCTTTCAAAAATGAAATGAAAAACAAGCCGGGTGTTCTCACCGCAAGTACAGCAGAAGCAACGCCGGGAAAAGGAATCAATTTTCAACTATTTACCATACAAACCAACAAGGGGCATGAAGATAAAGGTGTGGATGTGTATGGCGTAGATGAAGATTATTTTAAAACATTGGGTATTCAGATAAAGCGAGGTAGAAATTTTTCCGGTTTGCCCGATACGCTGCATAGCATTATTGTAAATGAAAGTATGGCAAAGGAGTTTGGCTGGGATGAACCGTTGGGCAAGCGCGTAACATTTCCCGGTGATACTTCGGGTAATTATTTTGAAGTAGTGGGTGTGATAAAAGATTTCAATCAAAAATCGTTATACAATCCCATTACCCCATTGATACTGTATTATCGTCCCAACAGCAACAACATACAACTTAAGCTGGATGGAAAAAATATTGCGGGAACCATTGCCAGTATTGAAAAAACATGGAAAAGCACTTTCCCTGAACTGCCTTTTCAATACACTTTTCTCGACCAGGATTTCGACTCGCAATATGCCGCCGACCAAAAACGCGGAAAGATTTTCGTCACCTTCTCTATCCTTACTATTTTAATCACTTGTTTGGGTTTATTGGGCTTGGTTGCTTTCACTACGCAACAGCGGCAAAAAGAAATCAGCATCCGCAAAATAATGGGAGCAGGTGTGGGGCAAATTGTACCATTAATTACCACCAATTTTGTAGTGCTGGTAGGTATATCCTGTTTGGTGGCTTTTCCTGTTGCCTATTGGTTTATGTATAAATGGCTGCAAATATTTACATACAACACCGGGCTTTCTGTTACACCGTTTTTGATGTCGGCATTAGTAGTATTACTCATTACTTTATTGACGGTTACGTTCCATACTGTAAAAGCAGCTATTGCCAACCCGGTAAAGAGTTTGCGAACGGAGTAGAGGTGTGAGTTGTAATTATAAGTGAGCGTAAAAAGATTGGTGCGAATACCTGTTTTATGTAATGCAAAAGCGCCTTTTATGTTTAAATATTATTTTTTGCCGCTGTTGGTGTTCTTCACCAACAGCGATGAACTATTTGCCGGTGAAGAACATCGGCAAAGGCTAAAAATTAGAAGTAAGTATTCCATTTTTATAATCCCGGTAATTCCATAAATCTTCGTCCATGTTTAAAAACTTCTTCAAAACAGCATTTCGAAACTTATTAAGAAATAAGATTTACGCTTTTATAAACATTGCAGGGCTAAGCATCGGGCTGGCTTGTGCTATGTTGATCATGTTGTATGTAAAAGATGAAGTGAGTTACGACCGCTTTCATGCGAATGTGGGCAACATTTATCGTGTGGTAACGCAGAGTATTGATAAAAAAGGTGTGAAGGGAAGAAAAGATAGCAATACCGGTTATTTTCAGGGACCGCGGTTTGGCCAAAATATTCCTGAAATCAAAGCTTTTGTTCGCATACAAAGCAACTCGATAGATATTAAAACCGGCACAGAAATAAAGTCGCAGGATATGTTGTATGTAGATTCCAGCTTCCTCTCTGTGTTTTCTTTTCCATTAAAAAGCGGCAATCCAAAAACCTGTTTACAGGAGCCTAATGCTGTTGTATTATCGGAAGAGATGGCTAAAAGACAATTTGGGAATAAGGATGCCATCGGCAAGGTAATCATGCTAAAAAAAGATAGTGCATTTGAACCTTATACCGTAACGGCAGTTGCCAAAAAGTGTCCGCAAAATTCCTCTATTCAATTCGATGTATTACTACCCTTCATAACGCCTCCGGACGAAATGAGTAACGGTGAAAATTGGTTTAACTTTTTTCTGAACACTTTTGTAGTGCTTAACCCTAATGCAAACGTGCAGGCAGTAGATGCTAAAATGCAAAAGGTTTACAAAGCAGAATCAAAAGAAGCATTGAAGCTTATCAATGAGAAATTCGGACCTATTGACTTTGATAATGAATACTTTTTGCAGCCTTTTGCCGATATGCACATGAATACCGAATTGCCTGCACAAAATGGACTTTCCAACGCCAGCAACCCGGTGTATTCTTATATCCTTTCGGGCATTGCTATATTTATATTGTTGATTGCCTGCATCAATTTCATTAACCTCACCGTTGCACGCTCGGTAAAGCGGGCAAAAGAGATTGGTATTCGCAAAGTGGTGGGCAGCAACCGGCAGCAACTTATCCTGCAGTTTTTAGGCGAATCTTTCTTCCTATGCACCTTTGCGTTTGTATTTGCTATTGTATTGGTGCAATTAATACTGCCTGTTTTCAATGATTTGTCTAACAAGGCACTCGCCCTTTCTTACCTGTTCGATGCCAGGCTGATTGCTGGTTATATACTCCTGTTTTTTATTACCGGTTTACTGGCTGGCTTTTATCCTGCGCTTATTTTATCGGGTTACAATCCTGTAGAAACCCTATACAGCCGTTTTAATCTTGCAGGTAAAGGGTATCTGCAAAAATCGCTTGTAGTATTGCAGTTCACACTGGCATCCTTCTTAATCATTGCTACATTCACCATTTATGCACAATTCAATTATCTCACCACAGAAAAGCTGGGCTACGATGACACCAATCTGGTGGTGGTGAATAAAAGCAGAATAAGCCACCAGCAGGCCAGATTGTTTCAGAATGAATTGATGAAGTATCCGAACATTGTTGGCGTGGCGCCTAAAAATGGTGGCTCATGGGGAACGGTAGCCAAAATAAGTAACGATTCTACCATACAGTTCTCTTACGAAACGGTAGATGAATCTTATTTGCCTTTGCTCAAAATACCGTTGGTGCAAGGCAGAAATTTTTCAGCAGGTTATCCATCCGATTCGGTTAATTCCGTTATTGTAAATGAATCGTTTGTGAAGAAAGCTGGCTGGAAACATCCGATAGGAGAGGTGGTAAATTTTTGGTACGATAATAAAAAGTACAATGTAGTTGGGGTGGTAAAAGACTATCATTTTCAACCATTGAACGAGGAGATTAAGCCGCAGCTCTTTACCATGAAAAATGATAACCAGTTTGGAACCATATTTATAAAAATAAAACCCAACACCGAAACCGAAAGCCTGAAACAAATACAAAAAATATTTAAACAATTCTTTCCATTAAGCCCTTATACCTACAATTTCAAAGACCAGCAAAACAGGATGCGCTACGAAGCCGAAGCAAAATGGAAACAGATTATGTTGTTTGCAGCTATCCTCACCATCTTTATATCCTGTATAGGATTGTTTGGCTTATCTGTTTTATCGGCAGAAAAGCGTACCAAAGAAATTGGTATAAGAAAGGTGTTGGGCGCTTCTGTAAATGCAATTGTAACGATACTCTCCAAAGATTTTTTGAAACTCGTTTGCATTGCGTTACTGATTGCTGTTCCATCTGCCTGGATGGCTGCTCATCAATGGTTGCAGAATTATCCTTACCGCATTTCGCTGAGCTGGTGGCTCTTTGCATCTGCAGCGGTTTTGGTTATTATTATCGCTTTGTTTACAGTAAGCTTTCAGGCAATAAAAACGGCTGTTGCCAATCCGGTGAAGAGTTTGCGAAGTGAGTAGGTGAAGATGTGTGATGTTGGATGTACAATGTAAAAGTATCAACGTAATTACAAGCGGATGCAAAGGGCGCCGTAGTGTATCCGTTTGAATTGGTAACGTGATGCTATCATTCCATAAGCCTGCGGTGCTAATGACACATACATCATCTTACAACTAAAACACTGCCGGCAATCTGTAGGTGAATTTGAATCATCGTTGATGGCTAGTTTTGATTTTTGCATAGCCTGTTGAGTCCTTCTTGCTGATAACTAAGCGGCGGGTGGCAGAGTATTGTTTCCAACTGTTCATTTGCGGGCTGAAACTGTACGGTTTTAATACAGTTTTTCTTTCTTCTTTTTTCCAAATCCTTTACTGTAAAGCTTTTCAGTAATTGGTATATCCATTGGAGTGTGATGAGGTCGCTGCACAATCATTATTATTCACAAACTATTACAAGATAGAAAGAGCAACAAGTGATACCCCGGATTGTAGCGCTTAACGGTAGGGTTGTGTTGCGCGCCTGTACGGCTTACCTGATAATGGTCAGGCTTAAAAGGGGTGATATAGCAGCAGATGAATAAAGGACCTAAATTTAAATACAAAAGATTTATTACTTATAGTTACAACATCTGGTTATGATTAAAAACTATCTCAAAACCGCCTGGAGAAATTTGATGAAGAATAAAGCTTTTTCTTTCATCAATATACTGGGATTAACGATTGGCATTACCGTGTGCATGATGATTTTTTTATTCATCATGAATGAATTTAGTGTGGATAGCTTTCATGCACAAGGGGATCATATTTATCGGGTGATGCGTGGCGTAAAGCATGATGGTGAAGAAAAAAGTGTTGCATATTTATCGGGCCCGTATGCTCCCGCTTTGCTAAACGATTTTAAAGGAGAAATAAAAAAAGCAGTTCGTGTAAACCCTACCAATAACCTCGTTACGGTGGGTAATCAATCTTTTAATGAAAAGAAGATATTTGATGTGGATGATGATTTTTTCAGTTTGTTTTCATTCCCTTTGATAAAAGGAAAAGCATCGGAAGTTTTAAAACTTCCGAATAGTGTTGTACTTACCGAAACTACTGCAAAAAAATATTTTGGAAGCATAGATAATGCAGTGAATAAAGTAATAACGCTGGATAAAGAACTGGCATTAAAAGTAACAGGTATTGCTAAAGATGTTCCTTCCAATTCTCATCTGGATTTTGACTTGATTGTTCCACTTTCAAACTATAGAGACAGGAGCTTCATGACTACCTGGATTAACAATGGAATATACACTTATGTATTGTTGGATGACAACATAACAAAGGAACAGGTAGAAAAACAGTTTCCCCGGTTTATGGATAAGTATATGGGGTCTGATATGAAGAACTACGGCTTTCATTTTACATTATCGCTTACACCGCTGAAAGATGTATATTTTGAAAACAGCGCTTTTGATGCTGCAAGGCATGGCGATAAAACGGTAGTGTACATCTTTCTTTCTATTGCTGTTCTTATATTATTAATTGCATGTATCAACTTCATGAACCTTTCTACCATTCGCGCTGCTGAGCGCTCGAAAGAAGTAGGGTTGCGCAAGGTATTAGGCGCATTGCGCAAAAGTCTTGTATGGCAGTTTATAGGTGAATCTGTATTACTTACAACTATTTCATGCCTGTTTTCTGTTGCGCTGTTATTGTTGATTATGCCGTGGTATAATCAATTGCTGGGATACTCCTTAACAGTATCATGGAATACATTGCCGATTTATTTATTTCTTATTGGTGTAATCATTATCGTTGGTTTTTTGGCAGGCAGTTACCCGGCATTCTTTCTTTCCGCGTTTTCGCCTGTACAGGCTTTAAAAGGCAAGCTCCGCCTTGGCAAAAGCGGCGCCACTTTCAGGCAGGCATTAGTAGTAATTCAGTTTAGCATCTCCGTGTTTCTTATTGTTGGTACCATCATCATTACCAAACAAATGAGGTACGTAAAAATTAAGCAGCTTGGGTATAATAAAGAACAAACTATTACAATACCTATTGATAACAATGATATTTATAACAATATGAATGTTTTCAAAACCGATATGCAAAACGAAAGCACCGTGCAATCGGTATCTATGATGTCTGGCGAGCCGGGAGGCTTTTTTGATATACACATGTTTGATGTAGAAGATCACCATGAAAAATGGCAATTAAGAACAGAATTTGCAGATTTTGAATACGTAAAAACACTGGGCTTAAACATCATTGCCGGGAGAGATTTTTCTGCGCAATTTCCTACAGATACTACCGATGCCGTTTTGATTAACCGGACTGCTGCAACCAAGCTTGGCTGGACACCAGAACAGGCAATAGGCAAATGGATAAAGAACACGGTAAGAGATGATGCAAACCGTAGAATTATTGGCGTGGTGGAAGATTTTAATTTTTTATCGTTAAAGGAAAACATGGATGCATTGGTAATATCTCCTTCTATGGACAGAAGGGTAATATTGATAAAGTTAAAGCCCGGAAATATTCAACCGGGCATTGCTGCAATCAAGGCCGAATACAGTAAAGTGGCTCCGGCATATCCGCTGGAATATCACTTTTTAGACCAGCAGTTCAATGAGATGTATCAAAAAGATTTACGCCAGCAAACTATTCTTACCGTATTTGCATGTTTAGCCATTTTTGTCGCCTGCCTTGGTTTATTCGGACTCGCTTCATTTACTGCAACAAAACGCTTTAAAGAAATAGGTGTACGAAAAGTATTAGGTTCCTCCGTACAGGGCATTGTGGTTTTATTATCAAAAGACTTATTAAAACCAGTATTGATTGCAACCTGTATTGCATTGCCCGTTGCTTATTATGCAATGGATAAATGGCTGCAGAATTTCGCTTATAAAACAACTTTAAGCTGGTGGATTTTTGTTTTAGCTGCGCTGATAACCTTTAGTATTGCGTTGATAACGGTAAGCATCAAAGCTGTTAAAGCAGCAATAACTAACCCGGTGAAAAGTTTGAGAACGGAGTAGGGGTGATCTGTGATGTGACATGTATGGTGCAAAAATATCAACATTATTGTGAGTGTGGAGGCAATCTACAGGTTGTAGTAAAATCAGAAGAAACCTTTAGCTGAGAAACCTTACAATAATTTTTAACTGGGCCATTAATAATGATTTACAGCTAATCCTGCCGGTATTTCGGACAGTCAGGATTAGCTGCACACAAGGATGGGTGCGAATTGCTTTAATCAAACCTGTTTTAAACTTACATTAGCTTACGCGGCTACCTGCTTAATTGATGCTATAATTAGTAGCAGATTTAGCTTCTTTCCATCCATTCACTTCCGCACAACCGCTGTTCGTTATCGTACACCTCTTATTGTTGTATTGGCTGAAAGTAGCGCCAGTAAAGCATTTTAGCATTGGCATACCCATTGAATGGAATCAAACCGGAACGAGCATCTGAAGCACCAGGCTGCTCACTAATCTGTTATTTTTTAAGTACAATAGTATGTATGCTTAGAAATTATTTGCAAATAGCGTATCGCACGCTTACTAAAAATAAAACCTACTCGCTGATAAACATATTTGGTTTAGCCATTAGCCTTACTGCAAGTATTTTGCTTTTGCTGTGGGTGTGGGACGAATTGAGCTTTGATAAATTCAATGAAAAGATTGATCGTCTTTATACCGCTGCACCAACTTTTGATAAAGACCGTAAGCAGGTGTGGGGCACCACGCCGGCGCCACTTGCCACTTTTGCAAAGCAGCAAATACCGGCTGTTGAAAATGCCGTGCGTATATCGGATAACGGCGATATACTGATGCAGTATAACGACAAAAAATTTGATGAAAAAAGAACTGCTTATGCCGACCCATCGTTGTTTACTATCTTCAGTTTTCCAGTTATAGAAGGCAGTGCAGCCAAACCTTTTACCGATAACCGTTCGATGGTTATATCGCAAACAACTGCAAAGAAATATTTTGGTAACGAAGATGCGGTAGGTAAAGTAATAAAGGTAAATAATAAAGACAATTTTACTGTAACGGGCGTATTCAAAGACATGCCTCAAAATTCCTCTGTTCGCTACGATATTGTAATGCCTTTCAGCATTTTAAATGAAGGATATACGGCAGACAGTTACTGGAAAGGTTTGGATGCCGATTGGGGCAATTATAATTACAATACTTTTTTTCTTATAAAGCCGGGCACGGATGCAGCCTTGTTGGGCAAGCAACTGGCAGATGTGCATCGCAAGAATCAGCAGGAAGATTTTATTAAGGACCTATACTATGTAATGCAACCGCTGAAAAATGTGCATTTATATACGCCTACCGGCGAAGACAATGGTGTACAGGTAGTAAAAATATTCTTTGTAATAGCAATCGTTATTTTATTGATTGCCTGTATCAACTATATAAACCTGGTAACGGCAAGGGCTACCAAGCGCGCCAAAGAAGTAAGTGTGCGCAAGGTAATTGGTGCCGGCAAAAAGCAATTGTTCTGGCAGTTTATTACCGAGTCATTGCTGGTGTTTATTATAGCAATGGTACTTTCACTCGTGATTATTTATGCCATCATGCCATTTTACAATGAGCTATCCGGCAAAAATTTAATCTTTAATTTTTACGATGGCAGAGTGCTGGTATTGTATGCCTGCGCCTTGCTGGTGACGGTATTATTTGCAGGCATTTATCCTGCCCTTACTTTGTCTTCTTTCAATCCGGCTGTGGCTTTGAAAGGGTTAATTCCGGGCTTAGGTAAAAACGCTGTTTTTCGTAAAATGCTGGTAGTGGTGCAGTTTACCTGTTCTATTATTTTGATTATTTCTACCGTCATTATTGGCCAGCAATTAAAATACATCAGGCAAAAGAATTTAGGTTTCGATAAAGAAAACATCATCACTTTTAACGGACGCAAGTTTGCAGACCATTATGATGCTATAAAAGCCGAGCTGGAAAAAGTGCCGGGTATTACAAGTATTACTGCCGGTTCTAATGATATTATGAATATCCAAAGCTCTACCGGCGATGCCGAGTGGGATGGCAAAACGGCTGACCAGGCAAACTTTATGATTAACCAGATGGATGTGGACCGCAATTTTTTGAAAGTAATGAACCTGCAACTGGTAAGTGGTACTGGCTTTAGCGGAACGCCCGCCGATAGCGCACATTATATTATCAATGAAGAAGCCGTACGGCAAATGCACATGAAAGATCCGGTGGGTAAACGGTTTAAATTTCATGACAGGGAAGGCACTATTGTAGGCGTGGTAAAAGATTTTCACTTTCAAAATATGCGGTTGAATATTCAGCCTTGCATTCTTTCGTATCAAAACTTTTGGAACTGGTGGCGTTTTTATGTAAAAACCAACAGCAACAATGCACCGCAAGCCATTGCTGCTATTCAAAAAGCATGGAAACAGTATAACCCTGATTATGAATTGGAGTACCAGTTTTTAGACCAGCGGTTTGATGAGATGTATAAAAACGATATTCATGTAGGCGAGTTGTTCAATTGTTTTGCAGGCATTGCCATTATCATTTCTTGCCTTGGTTTGTTTGGTTTGGTAACCTACATGGCAGAAACAAAAATCAAGGAAATTGGTATCCGCAAAACGTTGGGTGCAAGCATCAGCAATATCATTGTGTTGCTGAGCAAAGACTTTATGAAACTGGTGTTTATTTCGTTCTTAATTGCTTTTCCCATTGCCTGGTTTATGATGAATAAATGGCTTACCAACTATGCGTATCGCACCGAGTTGCAATGGTGGGTGTTTGCAATAGCTGGCGCCTGTGCATTCCTCATTGCTTTTATTACGGTGAGCAGCAAAGCATTCAGGGCAGCGCAGCGCAACCCTGTAAAGGCATTGCGGAGCGAGTAGGAGAGCAGTGAAAAGGTTTGTAAGTTTTATGACATCAATAAGCATCGTTATTGCGACTGCGAGGCACGAAGCAGGAAGCAATCTGTGAATAGTAATTAAATCAAAATAAGCCATCAATAATGATTCGAGGCACAGCACAGATTGCTTCGCTATGCTCGTAATAACGATTATGATTATACTTTAGTATTCAACACAACGTTTGCATGTTTGTGGCAAAAGCCAATCAGATGCTTGTTGTTTACAAAGAATCCCTTTTGCCTTATATTTTTCACTTTTTAAATCTTTATCCATGCTTCAGAACTTCTTTAAAACTGCCATCCGCAGCCTCCTGAAAAATAAAGGATATAGTTTTTTAAACATTTTTGGTTTGGCAATTGGTATTGCCTGTGCAGGGCTTATTTTTTTGTGGGTAGAGAGTGAAGTAAGTTATGACAACTTCAATACAAAGAAAGACAGGTTGTACTTTATTCGCGAAAACCAAAAGTATGATACCTATACTGCCACTTTCGGTTCTACGCCGGGTGTATTAGCACCTGCTATGCAGGCAGAAATTCCGGGTATTGCCAATACCTGTCGCGTGTACGATGAAGATGCCACGCTGTTTACAGTGAATGATAAAGCCATGTATGCTGCGGGCTTATATGCAGAGCCTTCTCTGTTCAGCATGTTTACCTTTCCGTTTGTAGAAGGCAATGCAAAGACCGCTTTTGCGCAGCGCTATTCATTGGTAATAACAGAAAAAGCAGCAATAAAATTCTTTGGAAAAGATAGAAATGTAGTGGGTAAAACAATACGTGTTGATAACAAACAGGATTATATAATAACCGGCGTGTTAAAAGACATTCCCGCAAATTCTTCTTTGCAATTTGAGTGGGTAGCACCTTTTGAAATTGTTTTTGATGCCAGTCCCTGGCTGCATAACTGGGGAAACAATTCACTAAGCACATATATTGAATTAAAGCCCGGCGTTGCCTCCGCATCTGTAAATAAACTATTGTACAATTTTATACAGCAGCGCGAACCAAAGTCTATTGCGCGTCCTTTTTTATGGAGCATGAGTCAATGGCATTTATACGATGATTTTGAGAATGGCAAACCAACAGGCGGTGGTCAGATAACGTATGTGCGCCTATTTTCTGTTATTGCCTGGATTATTCTGTTGATTGCCTGTATCAATTTTATGAATCTTGCTACAGCACGCAGCGAAATACGAGCAAGAGAGGTGGGCGTAAGAAAAGTGCTGGGCTCAGGTAAGAATATGTTGGTTGCACAATTTATTGGCGAAGCCTTGTTGATGGCATTGCTTGCAGCCATTGTTGCAGTTGCTATCATGACATTGGTATTACCTTCATTTAATACGTTAGTGCAAAAAGAGTTGTCTTTAGATGTAGCTAATCCCATTCATTTAACTGCATTGCTGCTTATTACTTTTATTTGTGGTTTACTGGCGGGTAGTTATCCTTCTTTGTATTTGTCATCCTTCAATCCGGTGTTTGTATTAAAAGGAATTAAAACAAAAGGGGGCAGTGCAGCCTTCATCCGTAAAGGATTGGTGGTACTGCAATTCAGCATTTCTATTGTGCTTATTATTGCTACTGTTATTATTTACCAACAGATACAGCATGTGAAGAACCGCAATCTTGGCTTTAATAAAAACAACCTGGTACAAGCCGAATTGCAGGGCGATGTAGCTAAGTATTTCACCGTTATGAAACAGGATTTGCTAAATACGGGTGTAGTGGAAAATGTAGCGGCGAGTGACCATACCACCTTATATGGCGGCAATAATACGGGAAGTTTAACATGGCAGGGCAAAGCGCCTGATGCGCAAATATTAGTTTCAGGAAGAAATGTAACGCCGGAATTTATGAGCACTTCCGGTATAAAGTTGTTGGAAGGAAGAGACTTTGTGCCAACAGATTCTATTCAGTCAAAAAATTTAAATGTTATTATTACCCGGTCGTTAGAAAAGCTGATGGGGAAAGAAAGTGCCATTGGTAAAACATTGTGGAATTCGGGTGATACAAGCGGTCAGCTACTTACTGTGGTGGGCGTGGTAAACGATTATGTATATGGCAATATGTACGGCAAGCCCGACCCCGTAGTGTTTTCCTGCACAGCGCCGGAACATACCAACAAAATGTATCTGCGGCTGAAACAGGGAGCTAATGTAGAAAAAGCCCTGGCAACAATCGAAGCCGTAATGAAAAAAGACAATCCGGCTTATCCTTTCACGTACACCTTTGTAGATGATCAGTTCAACAAAATGTTTTTGAGTGAAATGCTCATCAGTAAATTATCGAGGGTGTTTGCAGCTTTAGCAATTATTATCTCTTGTTTAGGCTTGTTTGGTTTGGCAGCTTACACTGCAGAGCGCAGAACCAAGGAGATTGGTATCCGGAAAGTGCTGGGTGCCAGTGTTTCGGGCATTACCACCTTATTATCAAAAGATTTTATGTTACTGGTTGTTATTTCCTGCCTGATTGCTTTTCCGGTGGCGTGGTGGACAATGCACAACTGGCTGCAAAATTATCAGTACCGTATTGAGATAAGCTGGTGGATATTTGTGATAGCAGGCATTGCTGCCATGCTCATCTCCCTGTTAACGATCAGCTTTCAATCAATAAAAGCAGCACTAGCAAACCCGGTAAATAGTTTAAGAAATGAATAAAAAGAAGCCCCCAGCCCCTGAAGGGGAGCTATTAATATGATTTATTTCGGATAATGATTTTCATATAAGTCTGTAATATATTGCTTCCAAATTCCATCTTTGGACTTACAAACTCTCCTTCAGGCGCTGGGGGCATAACCGTACAACAGGTGTTCGTTATCGAACACCTGTTTTGTTATAATCCGCTGAAAGCCTTACCTGCAAAGCATTTCAGCATTGGCACAGCTGTTGAAAACTGGAGATGGCGAATAATTAATTGGATATTTTAACAATAAAGCAGAACAACATTTCATTCTTGACCATTCACCATTCACCAATACACTACCAATGACCTCTAACTCATAAGCTATGCTAAAGAACTACTTTATCATCGCCTGGCGAAACCTGAAAAGAAACAAGGTTTTTTCCGTCATCAATATTGCCGGATTATCTGCCGGCATTGCTGCCAGCCTGCTGCTCTTTATCATCGTAAGCTATGAAATGAGCTATGAGAAGTTTCAGAAAAGCTATAACAACATTTACCATGTAGTCACGCAAATAAAGTTTTCTGATGGTATGAGTTATAATCCGGGTATTGCTTATCTGGCATTGCCTGCGTTGCGTACCGAAATGCCCGATATACAATTTGCAGGTATTGACTGCATTTACGGCAGCCAGGTGATGGTACCCAATGGTACTGCTGAAAACAGTAAGAAATTTATTGAGGATAAAGGTATCTTTTTTGCCGAGCCGGAATTTTTTAAAGTATTTGATAGTTATCAATGGCTTGCCGGCAGTGCGGCTGTATTAGGTGAGCCAAACAGCATGGTATTAAGTAAAAGCCAGGCTGCAAAATACTTTGGCAATTGGCAGCAAGCCTTGGGTAAAACATTGGTTGTAGATAATGCTTTTACAGCTAAGGTAAATGGCATATTGGAAGATGTACCACAAAACACAGATTTGCCTTTGATGGTGCTGATTTCTTATAAAACCATGAAACCGCATGGCGATAATTATGGCTATAACGAAGACTGGGGAAATGTAAGCAGCAATCATCAAATGTATGCCTTGCTGCCGCCAAATGTAACGCCGGATAATGTAAACAAACGCCTGTTGCAGTTTAGTAAAGCGCATTATACTTTAGAAAAAGGGAAGGCTAACTTTTTGCAGCCACTGGCAGACATGCACAGCGATACAAGGTTTCCTTTATTTGGCGAGCCGGGTGTAAGCAAAACAACGTTATGGACCTTGTCTTTGATTGGTATAGTGATTATCGTTATGGCTTGCATCAACTTTATTAATTTATCTACCGCACAGGCTGTTAACCGCAGCCGCGAGGTGGGCATCCGCAAAGTGCTGGGCGGCAACCGCGCAGGCCTCTTCAGGCAAATGATGGGCGAAACGGCTATAATTGTTGGCATTGCGGTGGTAATTGCGCTTATGGCTGTGCACCTGTCATTGCCTTTTGTAAAACACATCGCTTCAATAGAAGAGGAGTTGAATTTGTTTACACCCAAATACCTACTCCTGTTAGCTGCGCTATCTGTTGTTGTTACGTTATTAGCTGGCTTATATCCTGCCTTTGTTTTATCCGGGTTTAATCCGATTACTGCTTTACGAAACAGAATTAGTACAGCCAAAAGCGGCAGCATTTCTCTGCGCAGGGGATTGGTCATTACGCAGTTTGCCATTTCGCAGGTGCTCATTATTGCTACTATTGTTGCCATCAGCCAAATGGATTTTATCAGTAAAGCCGACCTTGGTTTTAATAAGGATGCCGTGCTGGTGTTGTATAGTAATACTGATAGTTTGAGCCTTGCACGGCAAGATGCATTCAAGCAGCAACTGCTGGCACTGCCGGGTGTTCAGAATGTATCTTTCAACAGCGATATGCCTTCATCCGACAATGGTATGTCCACCAATTTTGCCTATAACCAACAGCCTGGGGAAAAGTATCAGTTGTATTTAAAGTTTGGTGATGAAAATTATTTGAACGCCTATGGTATGCAGCTTGTTGCAGGGCGAAATTATGCAGCCAGCGATACGGTAAATGAAATATTGGTAAATGAATCTTTAGCAAAACGGTTAAGTCCGAACAAACTAGACAATGTAATAGGTAAAACTATCCGTTTTGGTGGTGGCAGATGGAATGAAATTGTTGGCGTAGTAAAAGATTTTAAAACCACTTCGCTGCGCGAGGAAGTAAGGCCTTTAGCCATCACTACAAGGAAAAGTTCCTATTCCAACATTGCCATAAAACTGCATACTTCCAACCTGCAGGCTGCACAAAACAGCATTGAACGTTTGTGGAATCAAAACTATCCCGAGTACGCCTACAATGCTCAATTCTTTGAAGATACTATCAATGCATTTTATCGCCAGGAGCAACAATTGTCTTTGTTGTATAAAATCTTTGCCGGGCTTGCCATTTTTATCTCCTGCCTAGGCTTGTATGGATTGGTGTCTTTTATGGCAGTGCAAAAAACAAAGGAAGTAGGCATCCGTAAAGTGCTGGGTGCAGGCATCAGCCATATAGTTTTTATATTTTCAAAAGAGTTTACGCTGCTCATTATCGTTGCTTTTGTAATTGCTGCACCGGTTGCCTGGTATGTGAGCAACAACTGGCTGCAAAGCTTTGCTTACCGCATTCATATTGGTATTTGGATATTTATCGTTGCCATTCTTGCATCTGTCATTATCGCCTGGATAACAGTAGGATATAAAGCAGTGAGAGCTGCTATTGTAAACCCGGTAAAAAGCTTGCGAAGTGAGTAGAAGCCCCCAGCTCCTGAAGGGGAGCTTGTAACTCCAAAGGTGGAAGTAGAGAACAATATATTTACAGACTTATATGAGAATCATTATCTAAAATAAATCATATTCATAGCTCCCCTTCAGGGGCTGGGGGCATTAAAACTTAAACCTATGTTTCATAACTACTTTATTACTACCATCCGAAACTTATTGCGCAACAAAGCGAGTTCCATTATTAATATTGTAGGGCTTGCGGTAAGTATTGCGTGTTGTATAGCCATTTATGTGTTTGTAAAACACGAAGAAACATTCGATCATTTTCATTCAAAAGCAGATCGCACGTATCGTATTGTTTTTGACAGGAAAACTGTTCAGGGAGTTGAACATAATGGCTATGTAGCATTCCCCACCGCAAAAGCCTTGCGAAACGATTTTCCTAACCTGGAAGCAGTAACGCAGCTGTATGTGCATAATTCAGCTATCGTGCAGATACAGGATGCAGTAGGTGGTACCAAAAAGTTTGAGGAAAAAGAAGCAACTTATGCTGATGAATTCTTCTTTAAAACATTTGATTTTCCTTTACTAGCGGGCAGCATCAATAGAATCCTTTCTACACCGGATGAAGTAGTGTTGTCAAAAACATTGGCAGATAATTATTTTGGCGCAGCATACAGCAACCGCTACAACGAGTTGATTGGCAAAACCATAACCATCAATAAGAATCCTTATCGCATTACCGGCATTATGCAGGATATGCCCCGCAACAGCAATGTTGCCTGCAATATGTTGCTACCCTTCAAAGATTTTGAGCGGCGAAATGAAAATGTGATGCAGGAATGGCAAAACTTCTGGAGTGAAAGTTATGTGTTTGTAACGCTGCCTAAAAACTATACTGCCCAGCAATTTGATAAAGCGCTAATTGCTTTTAAGGACAAGTATCTGGATAAAGAGAATGCAAAAGAAGAAACATTTCATCCACAGCCTTTGTTGCAGGTGCACACCGATGAATTGTATGGTGGTACTTATTATGCTACCCCTTCCATCCTGATCATTGCCTTTGTAACGATGGGCATTATTATATTACTCACTGCTTGCATTAATTTTATAAATTTAGCTACTGCACAATCGTTGCAACGTGCAAAGGAAATCGGTATCCGTAAAACGTTGGGCAGCCGCAACTGGCAACTGATTCTTCGTTTTATGACCGAAACATTGGTGCTGGTGTTGCTTGCTTCCGGCGCAGGTTTGCTGTTGGCAAACTGGTTTTTGCAACAATTCAATCAATACCTTGCTTTTATTGTAAATCTTGATTTGCATATAGATGTTTCTATTATTCTGTTTCTTTTACTACTCTCTTTGGTTATTACTTTTTTAGCTGGTTATTATCCTGCGCGGGTTATGGCTGGCTATCAGCCCATACAAGCTTTAAAAGGAACACTGAAAGCTACAGGTACCGGCTTCGGCAATCGCTTTTCTTTTCGTAAAGTGCTGGTAACAACACAGTTTGTCGTTACCCAATTGCTCATCATCGGAACCATTGTAGTAGCTACGCAATTGCAATATTTTTATAGCCACAATCCCGGTTATCAAAAGCAAGGTATTCTTACGGTGGAAATGCCTGGTTATGATCAGCAAAAAATAACGGTATTCCGCAATGCATTAATGAATTTGCCGCAGGTAGAAGACGTAACATTCAGTTCTGGTCCGCCCATGTCGGCAGCCAATGCATCCAGCAATATGCGCCTGCCTTCTCAGTCAAAAGCGGATGAAATTAATACCGAGCGTAAATATGTTGATCCTAATTATTTGTCCGTTTTTAAAATACCATTGGTGGCAGGAAGAAACTTGCAGGAAGGTGATAAAATAATTATAAAAAAAGACAGTATTAACCGCTATAATGTTTTGGTAAACAAAAAAGCAGTCTCGATGTTTGGCTTTAAAAATGCACAAGCAGCTTTAGGTCAAACTATAGTGATTGGTGAGGATGTAGCTACCATTGTAGGTGTTACAGACAACTTTGATAATGTTGCCATTCAGGATGAAATTAATCCTTGCATGTTGTACTATTCAACCGATTGGATAGCAATGGCCAGTATAAAAATGAAAACTACCAATGCGCTTACCACACTGGAACAGATAAAGAAAAACTGGGAAGCGTTGTACCCCGACCAGGTGTATAAATCCATGACACTCGACGATTACATCCGGCACAAAGCGTTTTATGTACTGGAAGACCTGATGTACCAGGCGTTTAAAATCTTTTCTGTTTTGTCTATTGTTATTGGTTGTATGGGATTGTATGGTCTGGTTTCTTTTTTAGCTATACAACGGCAAAAAGAAATTGGTATTCGCAAAGTATTGGGTGCTTCTGTTAATAGTATTTTATACCTTTTTTCAAAAGAATTTACCTGGTTGGTATTGATAGCTTTTTTAATAGCCGCGCCTGTTGGTTATTGGGCAATGAGTAGTTGGCTGCAAACCTTTGCCAACCGGATTAATTTGCACGTAAGTTATTTTGCAATTACTTTTTGTATCTCTGTATTAATAGTGGTTTTCACCATTGGCTTCCAGGCAATCAAAGCAGCGATAGCTAACCCGGTGAAGAGCTTGCGGAGTGAGTAGGGGAGTGTGATGAATGCTGCATTGCATTGATCGAAAGCATTTTGTAAGACCTGTTGAAGCTGCTATCGCCTGGTTGGAATGACGCCCTATGTATGCGGATTGCTGTTCTGTTGTAAATGTTGCTTTTATGGAAGATTGGTAGATTGAACCGTTGTGCAGCAAAAACGCTGGCAAGAGATTATTATTGATACGAAATTAGCCAACGATGGCAAAATTACGGTTCAGCAATGAGCTAGCTCACTATAGCGCAATAACTATCTGCATTGAGTTGTTATTAAAATAGTTTGGAAATAATGTCCTTAGTAATAAACATTTTGCTACTATCCGGCAAGGGAATATGGTCATACTTTCTAAGAAAGTTTGCTGCATTTTCATCTATGGAATCTATTGTTACAGCCATGATGCCATGCTGTTTATCAAGGCATCGTAGCTTCTTTTAAAGCGTTCAACGGCAACAGTTCATCTATTCCCCGACCTTGGTAAGTTTTATCAACGGCTAATCTTCCTGGCAAAGTAGGCTGCGCTCTTTTAGAGCGCAATAATAGCATCACGACAACATGAGTGGCAGCAATATAAATGACTGCAATTGCAAAGCCCGAGGCAGCTGTTGTTTTTAAACTAATACAGATGCAGGTAGCTGCAGCCGTTGCAGACTACAAATAATAGGGCACGGAGCTGAATAATTAAAATATAACCACTTTAGATTTGAATGATGGAACCGCAGCAATATAACCTCGTTCGACTGTAGAATATACAATCATTCGAATCCAAAATGTACTGAAATAATTTTATGTAGTGCTTTTATTAAATCGTATTACTACTCTAATACTACTTTATACAGGATGCGCTTGTTAGTGGCAGTTTATCTTCCAACAATAACATATTCATATTATTCTGTTCTCAAACTTTTTATAGGGTTTGCAACTGCGGCTTTTATTGCCTGGAAACTTATTGTAAGCAATGCAATAACTATTGCAGCAAGTCCGCTTGCAGCAAATAACCACCAACTGATGTTGATGCGATAAGCATAATCCTGCAACCATTGGTGCATGTAATACCAGGCGATAGGCGTAGCAATTGCAAAAGCAATTGCAATGAGTACGATGAATTCTTTCGAGAACAGATAAACAATATTGGCAGATGTTGCACCAAGCACTTTACGAACACCAACTTCTTTTGTTCTTTGCGCTGCCATGAAGGAGGCTAAACCATACAACCCAAGACAGCTAAGGAATATCGCGATCGCTGCAAAAATTTTATACAACTGCGATAATTGAGCCTCCTGTTTGTAAAAACTTGCAATCTTATCATCCAAAAACCTGTATTCATAAACATAATTGGGGAATGCTTGCTCCCATATTTTTTTAATGGATTGCATGGTAGCAGCAATGTTTGTGGTTGCCAATTTTATTGAAACCTGACGGTACATAGTGGCGTTGGTGGCTATAAGCAATGGCGACAGATTATTGCGCAAAGACCTGTCATTAAAATCTTTCAATATACCAACAACAGGACATTTTATAAGACCACCCATTATGCTTATTTCTTTGTTCAATATATCTTCCGGTTTTTTAAGTCCTAAACTCTTTACGAATGATTCATTCACCAAAAATTCTGTTGTAGGACCGGAAGGTTGCAAATTTCTTCCGGCTACCAGTTGCAATTTATAAGTCGGCACATAGTCATTGTCCGCGAATTTGACAATAGCCTGAAAATCTGCATCTTTTATTGCATTGTCAAATTTGAATGTGGTAAACATATTGTTATCATCTTCAACCGGGGTAGTGGAACTGAAGCTTACTGCCTGCACGCCGTTTATTCCTAATAACTGTTGCCTTAAATAATCTGTGCCGGTACTATCCGGACGGAAGGGAACATTTATAATGGCATCTTTATCGAATCCTAACGGCTGATTCATAAAATAATTCATCTGCTGCACAATGATAAGTGTTCCAATGATGAGTGCCTGTGCAATGATGAATTGAAACACTACCAAGCCTCTTCTTAATGAAATTCCCTTTGCGCCATTTACGGTGAGTTTACTCTTTAAAGCGGTAACAGGATTGAAACATGATAAAACAATAGAAGGATAAAAACCGGCAAGTGCGGTTACAACAATTGTTACAGTTAAAAGAAATAAAATAATTACAGGATTGTCGGGTATGTTGAATGAAAGCGAAAGCTCTAACAGGTTATTTACAGAAGGTAGTGTAAAAATTGTAATAAGAGCTGCAAGTATTACAGCAGTTGTAACGATCAAAAACGTTTCAACGATGAATTGAATTTGCAATTGAGCTTTATTACTTCCCAAAACTTTTCTTACGCCAACCTCCTTTGCACGATTAACTGCCTGTGCAGTGGAGAGATTGATAAAGTTTACACAGGCAATTAACAGGATGAATGCTGCAATCAGCCACAATACATTAAGTAGGTCGTGACTAATTGTTTTGTTGCTGTAATTACCAGCTTCTGCATCATAATGCACGGCACTTAATGGTTGGATAATATAGCTATCCTTATTGTCGGCAGATTGTACTTTTCGTGCGTATGCGCTTAGCTGCTGATTAAAATTATCAGCAGAAATAGCTGGCGGCAACAAAACATAGCAACCAAAATCAGGTGCTGTTCCATTCCAACCGGGTTGTTGAAACCCGTATTCTTTATCTCCGGTAAAATCTGTTCCCCAAGCAACCACCAATTTTAGCTGGAAGTCGGTATTTGCCGGTATGGTTGCAAGAATGCCTGACACTTTCAGCGCCACTGGCGGAAACTGAAACAATGCTGCACCCATGTTATAATATCCAGTTAGCTTAATGGTTTTACCCATTGCTGTTTTCCAGTTGCCAAAATAGGTTTCTGCAATCTCTTTTGTAAGCAATACATTATTAGGATCTTTTAATGAGGCATACGAACCTGCGAGCAGTGGGAAATCAAACATTTTAAAGAATGAAGGCGCTGTATAAAATACACCGCTCCCTTCTTTAAAATTCTTCACAGGCGTTCCATTATCATCCAATACCTGCAACTCATCATTGTGGCTTGCATAAATAGGAGCAACTTGTTCTAACTGAGGAAAAGCCGTTTTCAATCCTTCAGGCATTGGAAAAGGAACGTTTTTTTCATAGGAAATCGTTCCTGCATCTGCATGATGAGATTCAGTCAACACACGGTAGATGCGGTCTTTCTTTGCGTGAAAGGCATCGAAGCTTGTTTGAAATTGAATGATCATAAAGATCGCCATACAAACAGCAATACCAACAGCCAATCCGGCGATGTTGATAATAGCGTAATTCCTGTTACGGGTCAAACTCCGGAATGCGGTTTTGAAATAATTTTTAAACATAAACAAGCTGGATTGAGCGCAAAACCGCTAAAGGGATACCGGGTTGTTATTATTTATGACTATCAATTAGTTGTAAAATCTTACACGTGAGTAAAGTGTACGTTTTTGGTACAGTATTGTTCGTATTTATTACAAGGCAAAGAGCGTGTCTTATAAGCTTACACAAATGCGACTGTTGTAGGTAGCCCTACTTGTCTCAATATTAGCTACTACTTGTCGAATTACCTTGTCCGCTTGAAGAACCTCTGTCGGCCAATGCGCCTTCCCAATATTTATAAAAGTCCCCTTTGATTTTTTTATACTCGTCAATTTTCTCTTGAAGTGTTTTTTCGCCGTTGTTCAGTTTTCCGGCAACAAAATCACTCTCAACATCGTCTCTTAATGCCCTTAATTTGTTCACAATCGTTTTGTTTGTCAGCCAATATTTTTCAATGTTCCAGTAAGTCATCAAAGCCGTTGTTACTGTAATGATAGCTCCGATTATCAAAGCAATATTTTTTGCAAAGGTTGTATATCTCATTTCCCCAAATACAATCATATCCCCATAATCACTAAAATCCAATCCTAAAATTATCGTAGAAATTCCCGCAAGAATTATAGTCGAATATTTATAAAATCTTACACCGTTGAAATAATACGAAGAGCCTTCCTCATACCGTGCTATGTCATAGTTAATATTTGTCAGTAATAGTTTAATTGGCTCCTTGTGTTCTTTAAGTTTTTCAAAGTCATAAGGTTTTGTTGGCTTAAACGTACTCATTCGTACAATCGTAAAAGCTGATATTAACGCTAAAGAAACTTCAAGTCCAACGACAAAAAGCGAATACGGATAAATAATGAAGTTTAAAGTTGCTGTTATAACTAAGAAAAGCAGAAAAAGCAAAAAAAGGAATTTGCTAATCAAAGTACCTTGCTTAGATATTTTATGCCAGTCCCTGTGTTCTTTTTTGTCTGCCTGGTTTTCGCTTTGATTTTCCATTTGTCAGAAAATTAAGGTTGTGTTCTTTGTTTCGAAAGGGTTGCCTGCTATGCTCGGTGTATTGCCGGAGGTGGGGAATTTTAGCACTACTGCTTAATAGATTAAAATGTTCAATTACTTCCGTCAGTTCAATAGCTATTGTCAAATCCCATTTTTGGCAATACTGATGTTGAGCGAGGTACTTTTGTCCTGTCCGTGTTCGGTTTGTCTGAGAAATTGTTTGCTTCTGCTTTTCTTTTTAATCCATTCACTGGTACGGGCAAAGTCCTGCTCTGAGGGTTGTCTGCCGGTAGTATAAAAGTCTATATTCTTTGCTTCTTTAATTATGTCTGTAAGTTACAGATTCTTTAGAAAATATTGGTCAACAAGCCTGGTTGCAGCCCGTGTGTCCATAGACATTATATTGCCCAAAAGAACATGAGCATCTAAGGTCTTTTAGTAGTGCACTATTAGTTTGGTCTTACTCGCAAAGGAAACATAATCATCATACCCTTTGTCAAATAACTCAAACTATGTTAACACCGCAGAACAGAGGAGGAAAAAACACAAGAAAATATTGAGAGAGAAGTAAATAATATACTTTCCTTTTCGCTACTTCAGCTTTCTTCGCAACCAGGCTCTTGCGGGTTCATCGTACAACTTTGAACTTGCATAAGCCAATACGATAGCTCCTGAAAATGTAAGCAGGGCATATGGCAAAGCCTGCGATAAGGTAATGCCGCTGTGATTGCTTACCCATGCCACATAAAAATAGACAAGCACATAATGTGTCATGTATAAGGGATAGGAAAGATTGCCGAGGAACTTACAAATTTTATCTTCCGTTTCACTGCGCACCACACCACTGGCACCGATATATACAATTAACGGAAAAACAACGATGATGCAAAAAGCTTCGTACAAACCATTCATCCAGAGATGTGCTGCACCGCCTATTCTTGGCATAAGCAAAGCAGCCGCAAGCAGCACGCTACACCATAAGAAAGCATTTTTGATATAGACTGGCCGTGCTACCCGCGAAAGGAGCAGACCGGCAAAAAATGGAAATAGCGTACGTGTTATTCCAACACGCATATGTTCAGTATTTAGTGTCCAGCCACCGGTAACGTCTCCATTAGGATTAGTAACCGCAAAATGCAAAAGCACAGCACCTGCCAGTATTACAAAACAAGCTAATGCTTTATTAGATAATTTCCTTAAACCCAGCGCATAGAGGATATTGGCTATATACTCGAAAAAAAGGGACCAGGCAACACTATTGAGCGGATGCATTTCTTCCCAACCGCGTATATCCATAGAAAGCGGGATGGGTATAAGCGTGTAACCTATTAGCATAACGACGATCAGCTTCCATACAGGAACTGTATGAATAAGCGGCCATATAGTTGAATCGGTAAAGTAAAAGCCTATGGCGCCGAGTGTCATACCTAATATAACGAGTGGTTGCAGCCGCTCGAAGCGGCGACGAAGAAAGCCGCCGATGGTTAGTTTGTTCCACCTGTCGTCGTACGCATAACCAATTACAAAGCCGGATAAGAGAAGGAAAAAATCAACTGCCAGGTAACCATGATTAACAACATTGTCGAGGTGGCTGCCGGAAAGCGGTTCGGCAAGGTGAAAGAATACTACAATAATGGCTGCTACACCCCGAAGTCCATCTAATATTTGATAATGCGGCTTTGTGCCAAGTTTGTTATTGTTCATTAACAGCAGAAAATTTGGTAATATACGATGTCCTTAATTTCCGTTCTTAAGATACTTTTTAGCTTATCAACATTTGAATCATCTTGCCGAAAATGGTTGTCTTTTTACTTGACGGATGAAATTATCCTTTGTCGTCAACGAGATATTGAGTGAGCCATGAAAAAGAATGCAATTCGGAAAAGCGACTTTCTCTTCTGCAGGTGTCAAATTATTTTGCTTTTCCTTCCTGACTTTTAATTCATCATATCCAGGTCTTATTACTTTTAAATTTTCTTCATGCTCAGCCCCACGTTGAAAGGAATAGGTCTCTATGTAATCAAATTTTAGATTGTTCATGTAATCTACTGATGATACATATTTATACAGTGTCTCCAGGCGCATATATTAATGCACCTGTTATATTGGCTGCTATCTGGATTGTCTCTAATATTAACTCCCGGCATTTTTACAATTTTCTCATTAAAGTATTCATGTTTATTTTCAACCTGTTCTCCCAGGGCTAAGTATTCGCATAGTATATAATTTGTCTTATACTGCAGTGTGCATACAAAAATTTTCCCTCTTCAATTTACAGCTGACGAATGAGATAAAACAAAAGAGCGAACCGCCATGTACGGCAATCCGCTCGTGTTTAGGCATGAAAGCATTGATTATCCGGGAAAATAACTGTCTTTTACTTCTTTCATTGTTTGTTTGATAATATCCCAGGCATTCTTGTCACCTTTTACCATAGACAGCATAAAATCTTTTGCTTCCTTAAAGGTGATGTGCGGTGGCAGAGGCGCTACATTCGGGTCGGTCATAAACTCCAGCAGCACCGGTTTGGTGGCAGCCATCCCTTTTTGCAAAGCGGGTTCTATTTCATCAGGATTGCTTATTCTAATGCCTTCAAAGCCCAGCAATTGTGCGTATGCTGCCAAATGAAAGTCGGGCATATCCTGCGAATCTTCAAACTTGGGATCGCCTTCCATTACACGCTGCTCCCAAGTCACCATATTCAAGTCGCGGTTGTTAATTACAATCACAATAAACTGCGGATTCGTCCATTCTTTCCAATATTTTGCTACGGTTATCAATCCATTAATGCCTTGCATTTGCATAGACCCATCGCCCATGAGAGCAATAGCCGGACGGTTGGGATAGGCAAACTTGGCGGCCAGCGAATATCCAATGCCGGGACACATGGTAGCCAGCGAGCCGCTCAGCGTACCCATCATACCGGTACGTGCTTTTATATCGCGGGCATACCACGCCGCCGTAGAGCCACTATCAGCAGTGATAATAGCATCGTTGGGCAGCAGTTTATCCAAATGCCAAAATACCATTTGCGGGTTAATGGGATGCGCTTCATTTTGTGCACGTGCATCCAGCACCTTCCACCAGTGGTCATTCCATTTTTCTATTTTATTGCGCCAGTCTCTATCGTCTTTTCGTTCTATCAGCGGCATTAAGGCACGCAAGGTTATTTTGGCGTCGCCCTGCAGGTGTACATCCATTGGGTAGCGCAAGCCCAGCATCTTACCGTCAATATCTATCTGTACGCCTTTTGCTTTGCCTTCTCTCGGCAAAAATTCAGAGTATGGAAAACCGGAGCCAATCATTAATAAAGTGTCACATTCGGTCATCATATTCCAGCTTGGCTCGGTGCCAAGCAAGCCTATGGCGCCCGTTACAAAAGGCAGGTCATCGGGCAATACCATTTTGCCCAGCAATGCTTTTGCAACGCCGGCGCCCAGCAATTCTGCTATTTCGGTTACTTCATCTGCAGCACCGATAGCACCTGCACCTATGAGTATTGCTACTTTTTCACCGGCATTCAAAATATCAGCCGCTCTTTTCAACTGTGCTTCATCAGGAATGATTTTAGGCTGATAATAACCCACACTTGTATGGACGCTGCCGTGTATGTGTGGGGGCTCTTCGTAAGGCAGTTCCTGTACATCAATCGGTAAAATAATGCAGGTAACGGTTCTTTCGGTCAATGCAATGCGCATGGCTCTGTCCACCAACTGACGTATTTGCCGTGGATCGGTGCACATTTGTACAAAACTGCCCGCTACATCTTTAAACAAGGTCGTTAAATCCACTTCCTGCTGATACCTGCCGCCCAATGCCATGCGCGCCTGCTGACCCACAATAGCCAGCACCGGCTGATGATCCATTTTGGCATCGTACAAACCATTCAGCAAGTGGATGGCGCCGGGACCGGAAGTGGCAATACAAATACCTACTTCGCCGGTGAATTTGGCATGTCCGCAAGCGGCGAAAGCGGCGGTTTCTTCGTGGCGCACCTGTATAAAATCCATCTCTCCTTTGGCGCGGTTAAGTGCACCTATTACTCCATTAATGCCATCGCCGGGATAGCCGTATATACGTTTCACACCCCAGTCCTGCAGGCGGCTCACTAAAAAATCACTCACTGTTTTACTCATAGATTGATGATTGTGGTTTAAATGAATAACAGTAAAAGGAGGAGTATCTAAAATTGCACCAAGATGATGAATAGCACACGGAGAAGACGGACTAAAGCATGGATAAGGATTGAATTATGTACGATGTTGACTGTGAGATGTGGAATGTTTAATTAATATTTGAACGTAGTAAAAAGAGAAAGGCAAAGCAGGAAGAATAAGCATTCAAGCTTCGTAGTAGCGATACCTTAATTTGTATTGCTTAAACATATCGTTTTTGCGGAGTTTCTAAATGTTTTCAATATTTTTCCTGCTATAGTGTTACTAACAGGTTGTTCTTACAGAGCCTTAAAGGTATATGCAGTATAGCTGATTGAATAATAGTAATTGTCTGTTAAGCAAAAAAATAATCAAAAGCCCATGCTTACCAATACACTCAAAAGAAGATTGTTCAATTATTGAACACCCGAAGAATCAAAGTATCGCCCTGTATGATTAGAATTCTGAATTGTTGGTTTTATTAAAAGGGGTAATATAACCGGGATAATGATCCCTGAAAGCATAATGACACATAATAATACTCTTGCTGCTCTGACTTTTATTTTGTTTATTACTATATAGTTTATTATAAAAAGTATGACTGGTATGAAACTGAAAATCCCATTTAGATAAGGATTCATACCTGCAATAAAGTTGCGATGCATTTCAAAAAGCAAACAACCTGATGTCAGACTAAGCAGCAGTGAAATAAAAATTCTAAAAGGCATAATAGTCTCTAACTAAAATATGTAAAGTAGTCAACAATGTTATTGAACCATTATGCACTCTGCAACAGCTTCCCTATGCATTCCTTCAAACTTTCCTGCCAGTTTCTGAGCTGCACGCCAAACACTGATTGAATTTCTTGCTTATCCATCACCGTGTACGCCGGGCGCCTGGCGGGCGTAGGATATTGCTCGGTAGTAATAGCATGTACATTGCACTGCAAATGCGCCATTTGCTGAATGGTAACAGCAAACTCGTACCAGGAAATATTGCCATCGTTGCTATAATGATAAATGCCACGCACCGGTGGATGAATAGCGCAATACTTTATTATATCTACAACGGCTTTTGCCAGATCAGCGGCATACGTTGGTGAGCCATATTGGTCGCTTACCACGCTAAGGTCGGTACGCTCTTTCATAAGGCGCAGCATGGTCTTTACAAAGTTGTGTCCGTATGTGCTGTACACCCAAGACGTGCGGATAACCATCGTATGCACATTGTTTTCCATTGCCATTTGTTCGCCCACCAGCTTAGTATAGCCATAGTGGTTAATCGGGTCGGGCTTTTCATCCGGCTCGTAGGGCAGGTGACTACCCCCGTTAAACACATAATCGGTAGAGATATAAATGAGCACGGTGTTATATACTTTGCATTGCGCTGCAATAACGCCCGTTGCAGTGGCATTGATGGCAAAAGCAAGCTCCTTCTCCGTTTCGGCTTTATCCACAGCAGTATATGCGCCGCCATGAATAAAATAGGCAGGTTGATGATCCCTGAAAAATTGTTCAATCGCCACCGTTTCGGTAAGATCCATTTCTTCACGGTCGGTAAACACAAATTCAAACCCTGGCAATGTATTTACCAACTGTTGCAACTCGCTTCCTAACTGACCATTTTTGCCGCTGACAGCAATAACAGGCTTTGCCATAAGTAGAATATTTTATCGAAAGATAATCGGATTTATTGATTGATATATTCCAGCAACGATGAAGTAATATAATTTAATTGTTCGTCATCCAACTCGGTGTGTATGGGCAACGAAATCACACGTTCTGTAAGCCAGTCCGTAACAGGCAGATGATAAGAATCGACGCCAATGCCTGCAAACATCTCCTGCCGGTGTCCCGGCACCGGATAATAAATCATAGAGGGAATGTTTTTGCCGGCCAAATATTCATTCAAACCATTCCTGTCCACACCTTCCAATAATAAGGTGTATTGATGAAACACATGATTGGTGTAAGGTGCAATATATGGCGTTGTAATTTTAGGATGATCAGCAAATGCCGTATTATAAAAATCGGCTGCTTTATTACGCGCAGCAATATAATTATCCAAATCCTTCAATTTAATGTTTAATACTGCAGCCTGTATCGTATCAAGCCGCGAATTGCAGCCCACTATTTCGTGATAATAACGCCTTTGCTGCCCATGATTGGCAATCATCCGTAGCTTATGCGCCAGTGCATCGTCATTGGTACATATTGCACCGCCATCGCCATAGCAGCCCAGGTTTTTAGAAGGGAAAAAAGAAGTGCAACCTACCGTACCCATCGTACCGGTTTTCTTTACTGTACCATCACTAAAAGTATAGTTGCACCCAATGGCTTGTGCATTGTCTTCTATTACATACAAATTATGTTCTTTAGCAACTTGTAAAATAGCTTCGATATTAGCTGCCTGCCCGTACAGATGCACGGGTACAATAGCTTTTGTTTTGGGCGTAATGGCTTTGCGCAACGATTCAATATCCATGCAAAAAGTCTTTGCATCCACCTCTACAAACACCGGCGTTAAACGCAATAGTGCCACTACTTCGGTAGTAGCAATGTAAGTGAAAGATGGAGTGATCACTTCATCGCCGGGCTGCAGGTCAAGCGCCATCATGCTTATCTGCAACGCATCGGTGCCATTGGCGCAAGGTATTACATGCTTTACACCCAAATAAGTAGCCAGGGCAATGGCAAACTCCTGTACGGGCTTGCCATTAATGAAAGCAGAACTTTCCAATACGTCAATTACGGCTTTATCTATCTCGGGCTTTATCTTTTGATATTGCGTCTTTAAATCCACCATTTGTATAGGGCGCATAACACATCATTTTTGTGCGGGCAAAGCTAAGGGAAAAGGTACGATGGTGAATAATGCCATTGAGTAAGCGTGTTTTTTTACAGGCAAATAATAAATAGTTTTTTGGTAAAATCAATCTGTGGTATAATGTGTTATCCGGGTTTAATAACTTTGATAAAAGCTGATTGTATATCACCGTGGAGAACGGGAGTAGATAGCGTTTGCGCAGAGTGAAATGATGCTCTGTGAGCTTCGCTTCTCTGCGCTCTGCGGTTAAAAAGTGTTCGTATTACCATTAAATAAAAACCTTAGAACGATTATTGCTTTATACTTACTAAAACTTACCTCAAAAATCACCAGCTTACTTCATCACTAAAAATTGCCTATGCCTTATGCCAAACCACTTATGATCCTGGTTGCCGGCCCATACCGTTCCGGTACCAACGACGATCCAGAATTGATTACTGCCAATGTAAAAGCTATGACCGATACGGCTTTGGAAATTTACAAAAAAGGGCACATGCCCATGTTGGGCGAATGGTTTGCATTGCCCATCATAGAAGCTGCGGGCAGTAAGCAAATTGGTGATGATATTTTCAATGAATTATTCCATCCCATTGCTTTCAGATTGATTGATCATTGCGATGCAATATTGCGTATTGGCGGCGCTTCCAGGGGCGCAGATGATATGGTAATTGCCGGCCGAGAAAAAGGTAAAATTATTTTCCTTAATAAAGAAGAAGTGCCGGAGGTAAAATAGATAAGCAACAAGCTGCAGGCAATGAGCTTCTACTCATAAGCACAAAGCATATCACGATCCTAATTGAAAGCAATATCATTGCATATCTGCCATTTCCAAAACTGTAATCCATTCACCTGTGGTTACCGGCTGCACAGATAAACGGGAAAGCTTTACCAGCGCCATATCGGCGAGCCTTTTATCTCCTTTTATTTGTGCTAAGGAAACAGGCTTTTTCAACTTTTTTACTGGTTTTACATCCACTACCACCCAGTTTGTATCATCTGTTGTTGGATCCTGATAAGCTTCTTTTACTACTTCGGCAATGCCTACTATTTCGGTGCCTTCGTTGCTATGATAATAAAACAACTGGTCGCCTTTTTTCATAGCGCGCAGGTTATTGCGGGCAGCGTAGTTGCGCACGCCATCCCAAAATGTTTTTTTATCTTTTACAAACTGCTCCCAACTGTATTTGGATGGTTCGGATTTGATAAGCCAGTATGCCATGTGTAAGTACGATTTACGATGTACGATGTTTGATGTAATTGTATATGCGATGTGTGATTTGAAAATTGATAAAAACAGTAAACTGTGGAGCTGTGTACATCAGCTCAATACCATTTCTCTTGCATTTTCGAGGGCAGCAGCGGTTGGTTTTTCACCACTCAACATTTGCGCTACGGCATTAATGCGTTCTTCCTGGCTCAACATGCGGATGTTCGTTTTAATAGCATTATCCTTTAATTGTTTATATACAAAGAAATGCGCATCGGCCCTGCCGGCAATCTGCGGCTGATGGGTGATAGCAATTACCTGCCGCTGTGTAGCTAATTGCTTCATGATAATACCAACCTGTTTTGCCGCTTCGCCTGATATGCCGGTATCAATTTCATCAAAAATAAGCGTGGGTAGATCTACCGACTGGGCAACCAACGATTTGATACAAAGCATTAACCGGCTTAGTTCGCCGCCGCTTGCTACTTTACGTAATGGTTCAAAACGGTTGTTGTTATTGGCATCAAACAAAAACTCTATGTTGCTGCTTCCAAAGCTGTTTAAAGGTGCTTCGGTTATTTGCACTTTCAGTCTTGCATTAGGCATGCCCACCTGTACCAGTAATTTATTTACCTGCTGTGCCAGTGGAGCAGCCTGACCGCAACGGGTCTCATGCAACTGCTTTGCTATTGTGGTAGCTTGTTTAAATAAATCAGTTACTTCTTTTTCTTTATTAGCAATGCTTTCATCTATGTTTAAAACTGCCTGCAATTTCTGGTATAAATCCGCATGAATTTGCAGCAGCTCGGTGGTGGTTTGCACGCCATGTTTTTTTAACAAACGGTAGCCGGTGGCTAATCGCTCATTTATCCATTCAATGCGTTCCGCATCAAAGTGAACCGCATCATTAATGCTTTCTACTTCATCCGCAATATCCTGCAGTTCTACTTGTGTGCTTTGCAGTCGTTGTACCAGTTGCGGCAACTGTGTGTGATATAAATGGTAATGCTGCAGTTGATTGGCTAACTGCCTCAACGTGCTTACAATGGGCTGCTCGCCTTCTTTAAGCGCATAATAAGTTTTGGATAAAGCACTTTTTATTTCTTCCGAATTGCTTAATAACTGCAGTTCTGCATCCAGTTCTTCCAGCTCATTTTCCTTCAGATTCGCATCGCTCAGTTCGGTATATAAAAAGTTGTTGTAATCAAATTCTTTAGTGAAATTATTTTTTTGCCCTTGCAATTTTTGCAATTGCTGCTGACTACTCTGCCACTGCCTGAACAGTTGCTGATAAGTGTTTAGTTTGTCATCATTCTTAGCCAGCGCATCCATTACCTGCCGCTGAAAATCGGCATCGCCCAGCTCCAATGTATCAAACTGCCGGTGCAAATCTACCAGCAGCGACGCCAGTTGTTTAAGTTGTAATAAAGTAGCCGGGGTATCATTAATAAAACCTCTTGATTTGCCCGCGGGTGATATTTCGCGGCGGATAATCAATTCATTGCTGATTTCAAAGTCATTTCCTTCTAAAAAAGCTTTTACCACTCCTTTACCTTCCATCAAAAAGTTACCTTCTACAACACATTTTTTATCGGTGAATTTTAAAATACCGGTATCAGCACGTTCTCCCAAAATGAGACTCAGTGCACCCATCAAAATACTTTTGCCGGCTCCGGTTTCGCCGGTGATGATATTGAGGTTGGGAGAAAAGAGGACGTCAATTTCGTCTATGATAGCGTAGTTCTGTATATGTAATCGCTGCAGCATAATTTAGATGCGCAAATTAGTAAAAAGCAGTATTGGCTAATAAATAAAGGTGTTAAGAAAAGACATAAGAAATAAGACACAAGGTACAAAGAGAAGGGAGTAAGAATGTAAAATACAAGAAGGAATGAAATATGCGTAAAGAAATGGGAATTGTAAGGATTGATAATTGTCGTTTATTGGATTGCCGCACTTGAAAGGTTTTGGTTGCGGCCCCTGCAAATTGCTTTTTAAGAGTAAGTAGAGTTGAAAAAACAAGGGTACAGTATAGAAATACTCCCCCGGAATCCAATATCGTTCTTTATTTTGCAAGCGTAATGCCAAAATGAATTATTGCTGATAATCAATATATTAGTAATAATCCATATTTTTATACAGTTTCATATTGGGAAAAATAGTTGCAAAGTGAGACAAAACCTCTTGCAAAGTACTATTAGAATAGGGTGCAAGCAGTAGTTTAAAATAGATTGAGACTTGCAGGTAAATAAAATCTTATTGTTTTAGCCAACATGCCACCACTTTTATTTTTTCTTTGCAGGAAAGAAACAGTATGCTGGAGAAACTACTACAATGGGATAGAGCGTTATTCATTAAAATAAATAACGATTGGACCAATTCTTTTTTAGATACTGTTTTTCCCTGGTACCGCTACCAAAATACCTGGCTACCCTTATACCTTTTTTTATTCCTTTTTTTATTGATGAACTATGGCTGGCGTATTTGGCCATTTGTAGTAACCGTTGCGCTTACCGTAACGGCAACCGACCAGCTAAGCAGTCATTTAATTAAGCTATTCATAAATAAACCGCGCCCCTGCCACGATGCTTCCTTAGTAGGGCAGGTACGGCTGCTGGTTAGTTATTGTCCTGATAATCCGGGTTTTACTTCCTCCCATGCTACCAATCACTTTGGTATTGCCTGTTTATTCTTTTTTACTCTATACCCCATCTTCAAAAGGGGAGGATACTGGTGGCTGGTATGGGCGGCTACCATCAGTTATGCGCAGGTGTATGTGGGCATTCACTTTCCGCTTGATGTTGTTGGTGGTGCTATACTTGGCTCACTAATAGGTTGCGGCATGGCAATATTGTATAACAAATATATCGGTCTGCCACCGAGGCTGGAAACGCCATTTGGATTGGCTTAAGCAGCAGCTATGGTATAAACGCTGTGTGCTGCCTTTGCAGACGCATTGCCACCAGCAGATAAAATGGCTTTCAGATCTGCATAATCTTTCTGCAATTGTGCTTTGCGCTCCTCATCTTCCAGTAAGCTGTGCAATTCCCTGGTAGCATTTTCCACGGTTAATTCGTTCTGTATTAATTCTTTTACCACCAATTTATCCATTATCAAATTCACCAGTGAAATATATTTTACTTTAATCAGCCGCTTTGCTATCTGATAGCTGATATTGCTGCCTTTGTAGCACACTACTTCGGGTACGCCAAACAAGGCTGTTTCCAACGTAGCAGTGCCACTCGTTACGAGTGCGGCACTGGCTTGTGCCAATAAATAATACGTTTTGCCTGCTACAGCAGCAACATTTGGATAAGGTTGTAATAACGCTTCGTAAAAAGCATCGTCCTGCCCCGGTGCTTTGGCTACTACAAACTGGTATTGCGTAAAAGCTTTGCTTACCTCCAGCATGACGGGCAGTTTTTTTAAAATCTCCTGCTTACGGCTGCCCGGCAGCAAAGCGATGATTGGTTTAGTTAACGGTTGAGCGACGGAGAGTGGGGAGTGGTGAGTGGTGAGTGCGTTGACAGTTAACAGTTGATTGATGACAGCAGCATCTTTTATACTGTTAACGTTCATCTCACTACTGTCAACTTTCTCCTTAAACTCCTCTATCACCTGCACCAGTGGATGCCCTACATATTCCACATCCCAGTCCCATTTATTTTTATAGTAGTTTTTTTCAAATGGCAAAATGACCATCATGTGGTCAATGGTTTGCTTCATTTTTTTTACCCGGCTTTCCTTCCACGCCCATACTTGTGGCGATATATAGAAAGCTACTTTAAAGCCTTGCTGCTTTGCCCACTCAGTAATGCGGAGATTGAAGCCGGGATAATCTATCAGTACTAACACATCGGGCTTAAACTGCTGAATATCTTTTTTGCAAAAAGCCAGATTTTTAAGAATGGTTCTTAAATTCATCAATACTTCTATAAAACCCATAAAAGCCAGTTCTTTATAATGCTTTACCAGCGTGGCGCCGGCAGCCTGCATCAGGTCGCCACCCCAGCAGCGAATGTTGGCGTTTGCATCCAGTTTGTGCAATTCTTTTATCAGGTTGCTGCCATGCAGGTCGCCGCTGGCTTCACCGGCAATCATGTAGTATTTCATGTTTTCAGAAAAATGAAACTACTAAGATGCAAAGAGAATAAGTTATACAAGAGGTATTCCTACATTTTTTTAAGCAGGCCGCGGACTTTGAGATATCCAACAGATACCCTGAGACTCGTATATTATGCTTCTTTGTGTAACTTAGTGTGCTTTGTGTCTTAGTGGTTCAAAAATATAATGGTACAAAAATAAGTGAATGCAGCCTGCTTACCGGCTGATTAAAAAGTTGCCCAACACCAATGAAATCGTTAAAACGTTCCACTTCGTACTACCTTCGCGCAATAGGTTTTTTAGCATTCGTTTTTATTTCAGTAATTCGCACCTTATGAAAAAAGCGGTAAAATATATCTGGATTCTGTTCTTCAGTGGTCTCTTATTCGTTGTACTAATGATATTGCTGGCAGACTGGGGCGTGTTTGGCAAAATGCCGTCTATTGAGGAACTGCAAAATCCATCGGCTTCGCTTGCCAGCCAGGTGTATGCAGCCGATGGTACACTGATGGGTAAATATTACCTGGAAGACCGCGTGAATGTGGAATATAAAGACATCAGCAAACACGTAATCAATGCGCTGGTAGCCACCGAAGACGAACGCTTTTATGAACACAGCGGTATTGATGCACGTGCCCTTGGCCGCGCCATCACCTCACTGGGTACTGAGGGCGGCGCCAGCACCATTACAATGCAAACGGCAAAAAACCTATTTACCGATTATAGTCCCAATACATTAAAACGTATTGTTCAAAAATTAAAGGAAGCTATTATTGCTATTAAGCTGGAACGCAATTTTACCAAGCAGGAAATTATTACCCTCTACTTAAATACCGTTCCGTTTGGCGATAACGTATATGGCATTCGGAATGCTGCAAAAACATTCTTTAAAAAAGAACCCGACCGTCTTACCGTTGGCGAAGCCGCGGTGCTTATTGGTATGCTAAAAGCCAGTAATACGTACAACCCGCGCATCAATCCCAAACGTGCCCGGGAGCGCCGCAACATAGTGCTCGACCAGATGGTGCGTAATAATTACATCACCAAAGCCGAGGCAGATGCTATAAAAGTAACGCCTATCCCGCTCAACTACGAAAAGTTAAACGAAACCACCGGCCTGGCACCTTACTTCCGCATGGTGCTGGGTGAAGAAATGAAAAGGTGGTGCAAAGATCACAAGAGGTCGGATGGCGAACCGTATGACCTGTACCGCGATGGTTTAAAAATTTATACCACCATTAATCCGCGAATGCAAATCTATGCCGAAGAAGCTGTGGGTAAGCACATGAGCGAAATGCAGCGGATACTCAACTCGCAAAGCAATATCAAAAATGGCAGCGTATGGAAAGGACACGAAAATGTATTGCAGGCCGCCATGAAAGTAAGCGACCGCTGGAAAAATATGAAGCAGGATGGCGCTACCGATGAAGAAATAAAAAAATCGTTTTATGTAAAAGTTCCCATGAAGGTATTTGCATGGAATAAAGACCGCAGTAAAGACACGGTAATGACACCGTACGACTCCATCAAATACCACCGCCAGATGCTGCAAGCCGGCTTTATGGTAATGGATCCTTTAAGCGGCGAAGTGCGTGCCTGGGTGGGCGGCATTGATTTTAAAACATACAAATTCGATCATGTAAACCTCAATACCAAGCGGCAGGTAGGTTCTACCATCAAACCATTGCTGTATAGCCTGGCTATAGAAGATGCTGGCTTTACACCCGAAACGCCGGTAGAAGATGAACAACAAGACTTTGGCTCTTTTGGTATGGTGCCGGCTACACCTACGTCCTGTACCGGGCGCACCATCCCGATGATTTCGGCGCTTACGTGGTCGCGCAACTGTGCCACAGCTTATATTATGAAGCAGTTAGGCAATGGCAACGAAGGCGCCAAGCGTTTTGTGGAGTTTTTAAAGAATTGTAATGTAACTACCAAAATAGAGCCGTACCCTTCCATTGCGCTGGGTGCCGAAGAAATATCGCTATACGAAATGATGCAGGCATACAGCATGTTCCCCGGCAGGGGCTTTAATACCAAACCGCTGTATATTACCCGTATAGAAGATAAAAACGGTAATCTGCTGCAAAGCAACATGCCACAACGTAAAGAAGTAATTAGCGATATAACGGCATATTATATTATCAGCATGATGGAAAGTGTAATAAAGAATGGCACGGGCCGCCGCATGTGGAGCTACGATGTGCATGGCGATATTGCCGGCAAAACGGGGACTACCAACGATAACAGTGATGCCTGGTTTATGGGCTACACGCCTTCGCTGCTGGGCGGCGTATGGACGGGTTGCGACGACCGTTTTATCCGGTTTAACAGCACTGCTATCGGGCAAGGCTCATCAGTGGCGCTGCCGGTGTGGGCGTATTTTTATAAGAAGATAAGCGATGATAAAAGTTTGGGAATAGATACCCGTATTTCTTTTGCAAAGCCCGAAACACTGCAGCGCGAAGATAATTTTGACTATATCAATGATGTGCCTGATGAGTTTTTGGGTGCCGAAGGCGAAGATGTAGGTAATGGCTCTGCCGAAGACTACAGCGCAGGGCAGGGAGTTACACCGCCACCAGCGGATAAAAACAACGATTACGATATACAACCCGAAAGTAAGCTGCCGGCAGATACGGGTAAAAATACCAATCAAAACCAGCCACCGCCCAAAGCAGTGATGCCGAAACGGCCAAGATAAAGGTATATAAAAACGAGCCTCATCAGAGGCTCGTTTTGCTTTTTATAGATGAGGTGTGGTGCTCTGTTATGCTTTGATTAGTTGTAGATCCAGGGGTATTGTCTGCTGATTGCCAATCCTGAAATTCTGACAACGCTTATCCTACCCTTTACGTAGGCTTTGGGTAGGCTTTAAGTACACTTAAGTTGTAGTGTATAGGTTCTTAGGATGGGTCACACATCCGGCTGGGACAAGGCAAATTGCATAGGTTGTTTATGAAAGATTTTGCCGGTGAAGAACACCGGCAAAGGCGGAAAGGCAAAATTATGTTTGCTGTTGGTAAGGTGTATAGTCATTCGAGTAGCTCTTCAATTTAAGAAAGTCATCGTTCTGACTGGAATACTTAAGAAACATCAAATTGAGTACTATGCTATTCTTTTGCAAGCGGGGCATCCTGGCTGCTCTTTAAAGGCTGCACAGTTTTAAGATAGTTGTAAATTGCTTTCAAATCATTATCACTCATATTTTTAAAAGAATTCCAGGGCATTTCGCTAAATGGAATTCTTTTGCCATCATGGAAGCGGCTGACAAAATCGTTTTGCGACCACCTGAAGATGCGGCTGCTGGAATCGCCGGTAATATCAGGCGGTGTAAGTGCCGGATACCCTTCTTTTACAATAGGGGTGCCACCTGCCAGCCATTCGCCGGTGTACTCGCCCGATATACTGCGTTTGGTATGGCAACCGCTGCAATTGGCAACATTAGCCACCAGGTATTTTCCATATTCTGCAGAAGTATCCCTTTTCACCGATTTTTTAATTACTTCACTGGGACCAACCGGTTTTACTAAAAAGGCAATTACCATCTTTCCCAATAGATTAGGGTTGTGCGCAGGCACCTGGTTATGTACCGGTTTTTGTGCTCGCAAATAGGAAATTACCGCCGTCAGGTCTTCATCGCTGATGTTGTGAAATGGCATGAAATCAAATACGGCAGTACCATCTGGGTGCACGCCATAGCGCAGGGCCCGGGCAATCTCCCCATCGGTATATTTGCCAATACCGGTGGAAGTGTCCGGCGTGATGTTTTTAGAATAAATATCCCCTACCGGCAATCCAAATTTTCGTCCACCTGACAAAGGAATGTCGGCATTGGCAAGCAACAGTGAATCTACATTACCTGCATTATGACATTCCACGCAATGCGCCGGGCCATATACAATTTGTTTGCCTCTTGCAATGATGGAGCTGTCTTTGGATGCCTGAATAGCGGGATAAGGTGCATCATATTTCACGTGCTGCCGGGTTGCGGTAATGATGCTTACGCCGACAATAAGCGTCAGCAGCAATACACCTGCCCATTTAAAGATTTTCCGGATCATTAGGGTTGCATTTAGGATTGAGTAAAAATTTGATAGCAAGATATTTTACTCAGGTAGCCAAATGCAACAGGAATAGGTATCAGTTGTGTTTTTGACGGGATGAAATGATAGTGGATGAATAAGGGAAGCAATAAAAGTAGAAGTCAAATCAGTAGTCATCAATAATTTTTACTTTCCGCCGCTGTTGGTGTTCTTTCGCCAGCAGAAAAACAATTTGCCGGTGAAGAACACCGGCAAAGGCGGAAAAAGGTAATAAAAAATCAGCTCCTGTTAGACTGTATATTTCTATACCCTTTCACCTACATTGGTATTCTTTACCATTTCCCCAAACTTTTCTCAAACCTTTCACCTCTGCAAAAGCTCCCCGCTTTGCCAATTCCCACATTATGCTATATTTGCGGCTCAAAAATTTCTACACGCAGTGCCAACAAAGTTTTCCAAAGAAACATACCTGTACTGGTATGAGCTCATGCAGCTCATCCGCCAGTTTGAACTGAAAGCCGAAGAAATGTATAAAATGGCGGGTAAAATCCGCGGATTCTTTCACGCTTACATCGGCCAAGAGGCCATTGCCGGCGGTTGCATGACTGCTACCAGGCAGGAAGATCCCTTTATCACCGGTTACCGCGATCATGGTTTAGCCCTTGCCAAAGGTGCCGATCCTAAAGCCTGTATGGCTGAACTGTACGGCAAAGCGACCGGTATAGCCAAGGGTAAGGGTGGCAGTATGCACTTTTTTAGCGCCGAGCATTACTTTTTTGGTGGTCATGGTATTGTGGGTGCGCAAATTGGCGCAGGCGCAGGTCTCGCTTTTGCCGAGCAATACAAAGAAACCGGAAATATCGTACTCTGCTTTTTTGGTGATGGTGCTGCACGTCAGGGCATCCTGCACGAAACCTTTAACCTGGCTATGTTGTGGAAGCTGCCGGTAATATTCATTTGCGAAAACAACAACTACGCAATGGGTACCTCAGTAGAAAGAACTTCTAACGTACGGGATATTTACAAGCTGGCAGATGCCTATGATATGCCGGGTGATAAAGTAGATGGCATGCATCCTGAAGCCGTGCACGAGGCTGTAGAACGTGCAGCTAAAAGAGCGCGCGAAGGCGGCGGACCTACCTTACTCGAAATGAAAACGTATCGCTACAAGGGGCATTCCATCTCCGACCCGCAGAAGTACCGTACCAAGGAAGAAGTGGACGAATACCGCGCAAAAGATCCGATAGCCATGGTGTTGCAAACCATAAAGGAAAACAACTATGCTACCGACGAAGAAATAAAAACTATTGACGACCGCATTAACGCTGTTGTGGAAGAAAGCGTGAAATTTGCTGAGGAAAGTCCATGGCCGGATGAAAGTGAAGTATATGGCGATGTGTATATAGACAAAAATTATCCATTCATCAAAGATTAGTAAAGCCGGTATTATTGCCGAAATCAAAAACATTAGTTGTCATTTATTTCATATAAACATTTTTCTTTTTAAAACATATCAAGTTCATTATGGCGGTTGAAACGAAAGTGAAAGCAGTACCTGTACGGGGAGATGCTGCTGCACGTTTGCAGGGTTATTGGATAAAGTATGCAAAAACCGCAGCTATTGTAATTGTAGCTGCTATTGTGATATTCGGTGGCTGGTTTGTCTACAACTCGTGGATAATGCAGCCTAAAGAAGAACAGGCAGAAAAAGCGATTTATAAAGCGCAGCAATATTTTGCCCAGGATTCTTCGTACAAAGTATTGCATGGTGATGGCGTAAATAAAGGGGTGTTGGCGATTATGACCAACTACAGTGGCACTAAAACGGCCAACCTCGCTAAGTTTTATGCAGGGGTAAGCTATTTGAAATTGGGTAAATTCAGCGATGCAATTAACCAGCTTAAAGATTTTACTACCGACAGTAAACCGGTACAAATGAAAGCGTATGGCTGTCTTGGTGACGCATACAGCGAACTCAAAAAGAATACAGAAGCTATTGATGCGTACAAAAAGGCGGCTTCCACCTTTGAGGCGGACGAAGCGGATGCTGCCGAATACCTCTTCCGTGCAGCATTGCTCAGCGAAGTAAGTGGTAATACGCAGCAGGCAGTGGATTTGTATAAACAACTAAAAGATAAATTTCCGACCACCATGCGTGGCTCGCAGGCAGATAAATATCTGTACCGTTTACAAATAGTACCAAACGAATTTAGCGCTAAATAATGGCTACACAAGGCAACACCACATTGCACAAAGGCATTCCGCAAATAGGGGATGCCTTTGTAGTTATAGTAAAAACAGAATGGAACGCACACATCGTAGATAAACTGGAAGATGGCGCCATTAAGGTGCTCAGCCAGCAAGGGGCAAGATATCAAACGCTGGTTGTTCCGGGTGCGGTTGAAATAGCTTTTGCCGTAAAAGCGTTTGCCCAAAAAAGTGCACAAAAAGCAGATGCCTTTATTACTTTGGGCACAGTCATCAAAGGTGATACACCGCACTTCGATTATGTGTGCAAAGCAGTAACCGAAGGTAATACCGCTCTGAACCTGACCTTAGATGTTCCTGTGATCTTTGGCGTGCTTACTGTTAATGATGAAGAGCAGGCAATAGAGCGCATAGGCGGTGCGCAGGGCCACAAAGGAGAAGAAGCGGCTATTACGGCATTAAAGATGATTGCATTGAACCAATCTATTCAATAATAAAAATTCCTGTAGGTTTGGGCATGAACGTCAGCATTTTTATACCTTGTTTTATAGACCAGTTATATCCTTCCGTTGCTTTTAATATGGTAAAGGTGCTGGAGAAGGTGGGCTGCAAAGTGCATTACAATGCCAACCAAACCTGTTGCGGCCAGCCGGCTTTTAATGCCGGTTTTTGGGAGGAATCGAAAGCAGTATGTGCCAAGTTTTTGAAGGATTTTGAAGGCAGCGATTACATTGTAGCACCCAGTGCAAGCTGTGCCGGTTTTGTAAGAAATTACTACAATAAACTCTTTACAAAAGGAGAAGCTGCAAGCGTACAAAGCCGCATTTACGAGTTTTCTGAATTTATGGTAAAGGTGCTGAAAGTAGAGGATGTGGGTGCGCGCTTTTTTGCCAAAGCTACTTACCATGATAGCTGTGCCGGACTGCGTGAAATTGGTATAAAAAGTGAGCCACGTCAATTGCTAAGCAAAGTAGAGGGGCTGCAACTGATTGAAATGAATGATGTGGAAACCTGCTGTGGCTTTGGTGGTACTTTTGCAGTGAAGTTCGAACCGATCAGTATTGCTATGGCCGACCAGAAGATAACCAATGCATCAGCAACAGATGCGCATTACATCATCAGCACCGATATGAGTTGTTTAATGCACCTTGACGGTTGTATAAAGAATAAAAAATCCGGTCTTAAGGTGTTGCACCTGGCAGATGTGCTGGCGAATTTTTAGATAATAAATTTTTAAGCTGCCATATGCTGCTATTTGAGGTCAGCCCTGTAGGAGCAGGCAGGTTAGCAGCAGCGTAATAAGCTTAGCAGCGCATTTGCTACAATGTTTTTAAAACAGTCCGCTCTTTTCGCCTTGGTGCGTTTCCTTACGCGCCACCGTTGCCAATAGCTTCATTTCGGTGCGTGGGGGACAGGCGCCACGCCGGAGCGCTTATGATTACTTTGATTGATTCTTTTCTACTAATGTATTGCTTTTACCGAGCTTTAGAATAATTGCTTAGCCAAAATGATTAAACTCTGGTTATTAGCTATTTTAAAGAAGTTTTTCTTATAATTAACCATGAATAACACCAAGCGCATTTGTTTATGGAGCAGTCCCCGCAATTTGTCTACCGCGCTCATGTATTCGTTTGCGCAGCGGAAAGATACCCTTGCAGTAGATGAGCCGTTGTATGCCCATTACCTGCGTGTAACCAACGCCGATCATCCCGGCAAAGAAGAAGTATTACAATCGCAGGAAAAGGACGGTGCAAAAGTAATTGCACAAATGGTGGATGGCTTGTATGACAAGCCGGTTGTGTTCTTTAAGCAAATGACACACCATTTAGTGGAAGTGGATACTTCTTTTTTAAGCAAAACACTCAATATTATTTACATAAGAAATCCTAAGCGGATTATCAGTTCGTATGCGCAGGTGCGCAAAGAGGTAATAATGGACGATATTGGTATTGCGGCGCAATGGCAGTTGTATCAGTTTTTACAAAATAACAATTACTCCTGTATTGTTTTAGATAGCGGCGAACTATTGAAAAACCCTGAAAAAGTATTAACTGATTTATGCACTGCATTAACTATTCCGTTTGATAAAGCGATGCTGCACTGGCAATCGGGGCAGAAAAAAGAAGATGGCGTATGGGCAAAATACTGGTATGCCAATGTGCATCAATCTACCGGCTTTGCAAAGCAGCCTACGAGCGAAAGACCATTACCCAAATACCTGGAATCCTTGTATCAGGAAAGCAAAGTATATTACGACCTGTTAATTCCTCACTCCATAAAGGCCTAATTAATTATCATGTTACAACAGTATAATCCGGCAAACGAAAACATTTACATTTTTATCAAAAACAAATTGTGCTCCCGGCGAGAGGCAAAAATTTCAGTATTTGACAGTGCTGTACAAGGCGGCGATGCGGTATGGGAAGGGCTACGCGTGTACGACAATAAAATCTTTTGCCTTACAGAACATATTAACCGGTTACAAGCTTCGGCAAAAACATTGGCATTTACAGATATTCCTACCAAAGCGTTTATCAAAGATGCCATCAGGCAAACGCTGGATGCAAACAAAATGGTAACCAATGTACACATCCGGCTTACCCTTACACGCGGCGAGAAAATTACTTCCGGTATGGACCCGCGTTTGAACCAGCATGGTAGTTGCCTTATTGTGTTAGCTGAGCATAAACCGCCGGTGTACGACAATGCAGCGGGCATTAAACTCATTACTTCGCATATCCGCCGCAACTCACCCATGCACCTGGATTCTAAAATCCACCATAATAATTTGCTCAATAATATTCTTGCAAAAATAGAAGCCAATTACTGTCATGCCGATGATGCCATTATGCTGGATAACCTGGGGTTTGTGGCAGAAACGAATGCGTGTAATATTTTCATGGTAAAAAATGGCGTGCTGCTTACATCCCATGCAGATGCCTGCCTTACCGGTATTACGCGGCAAAAAGTAATTGATATTGCTAAACAACTCAACATTGAAGTGATTGAGCGCAATATCTCGCTTAGTGAATTTTATAATGCTGATGAAGTGTTTACCACCGGTACCATGGGTGAGCTAACACCAGTGCATGAGATTGATGGCAGAATAATAGAAAATAAAACAGGGAGTGAAGTAAGAAAGCAATTGTATGCTGTTTTTAAAGAGAAGATTGAAGCAGAAGCAGAGGAAGTATGAAACGTCCATGTTGAATCAGGATTATACTGATGTATTGCCGATGTAACTGATGAAGAATGTGGTTGGCAAGCATTGCTTTAATAACCCAGGGCTGAAGCCTTAGGTTATTGTAAACTAATACTATACAACTTTTATCTGAAAATTACTGTTGAAATAAATTTTACCGAATACTCCTGTATATTCCTGCATAAGCCGATTATCACTATATGCGGCAATATTCTCTAATTTCCTTTTCTTTGTTTATCGTTTTATACATTTTAAACCAACACCACTTCAAATTATACCTATGCCATACAACTTACTTCAAGGAAAAAAAGGAATTATTTTCGGTGCCCTCAACGATCAGTCTATTGCATGGAAAATTGCAGAAAAATGTTATGAAGAAGGCGCTCAGATTGTACTGACCAATGCGCCTATAGCCATGCGTATGGGCGAAATAAACAAGCTGGCTGAACGATGCGGCAACGCCCCGGTAATTGCTGCTGATGTAACGAACAATGAAGACCTGAAGAACCTGCTTCAAAAAAGTATGGAGCATTTTGGTGGTCCGGTAGATTTTATACTGCACAGTGTGGGCATGAGTATGAACATGCGGAAGAATAATTCTTATACAGATCTGAATTACGATTTCACACATAAAACGTTAGACATATCGGCACTTAGCCTGCACCGCATTTTGCAATTGGCCTTTCACATGGATGCCATCAGCGAATGGGGCAGCGTAATAGCACTTACCTACATTGCGGCACAGCGCGTTTTCCCCGACTATAACGAGATGGCTGATGCAAAAGCGCTGTTGGAAAGCATTACCCGCAGCTTTGGCTATCAATATGCATTAAAGAAAAAAGTACGTATTAATACAGTATCGCAATCGCCTACGCGTACTACTGCCGGCAGTGGCGTAAAAGGCTTTGAAGGTTTTATAAGATATGCTGAAAAAATGAGTCCATTGGGTAATGCGTCTGCGGAAGATTGCGCCAATTATTGCGTTACGCTCTTTAGCGATTTAACTAAAATGGTAACGATGCAAAACCTCTTCCATGATGGTGGTTTCAGCTTCACGGGTGTATCGAGGGAGGTAATTGAGCAAATGGAAAAGTAGCTTTATAACACACAAATTATTTAAATACAATTACACGAATTTCTGGAACACACCTGCCTGTTGGCAGACAGGGATGACACGGATCTGATACACGTGCAGGCAGAATTTTATAATAGAAAACCAAGGGCTTTAGTAAGATTTTATTCTTAAACTAAAGCCCTTGGTTTTATTGAATTGCTGAATACTAATCCAATGTAGCAGCATATTCATAAATCCTGGCTATTATATCTGCGAGAAGGATGTTGGCGTTAAAAAAATCGCAGTAATTTTCGAAATCAGTTTAGCATCAGCATAGTCAGGAATAGATTTTAATTTATTCCATTCGGGGCTGCTACCGAATGTACCCCACGATTTATCGTGGTCTGCCATATCATCAAATTGAAGCATATACGTCAAATTGGGCTGGTTACCCCCAATTAAGCTTTGACCATAAAACACAGCGTCCAAACCTGTTTTCTTAAAAATATCCATTTCACCGCCTTCATTAAACATTTCTATTTTTTTCATACCTGCGGCTTCGGTAGGGCTTTCGTAACGGCGCAATTCAAATATGCGCGGCTTATCAGGCGTGGTAGTTGCCATCTCGGGCATGCGCGGAAAGGCATATAGCAGTGAACTTTCTATGCGTTCATAAGCCGGTGCAGTTGCCGGTGCATGGAGGTAAGCACTGGCAGCATCTATATACGTTTTATCATTCATCAGCTTGCTCTTTGCACTGCTGAAATCTTCAATGCTTTTGTACGGAATAACAACGAATAACTTCGTTTGTCCTTCTGGCTTTAGCTCTGTAAAAACACCTATATTTTTACTGCCTGTTTTGTTGTAAGCCGGTATGGCTGCATGTTGATAATAATCTGCTACCATTTGCTGCTGCGTGGCATCTTTTAAAGTATAAACACGCAGTTCGTAATATTCACGGGCCGTTTTTTGGGCCGATGTAGTGCCGGCAAAGGCAGCCGCTGGTATAGTGGGAACAAGGAGGGAAGCTTTCACAAAAGAGCGTCTTTTCATAGTGATGTTTAATTGAATAATTGTCCTGTAAAGTAAACAATTCTGCATACAACAAATACATTTGCTATGCACTTTATAAAAGCCTGTTTAAAAGTGTTTGAGACACAAGGGCAAAAACCTCAAAGCCGTTCAAAGAACGTGCATACTTCGTGCAGTTTAGGTCCTCTTATTTACCGGCAGCGAGGGTTAGGCATCTTCTAACAAAGCAAGAAAGCCACGCCGCAGAAGCGGCATGGCCTACCCTTTGATACTAATTGCTAAACTATTTTATGTTTTAAAGCTTTGGCAACTGCCTCGCTCTTGGAGTTGACATGCAATTTGTCATAAATATTACGAATGTGGCTGCGTACCGTATCTATCGAAATATCCATTTCGGCTGCCACCATCTTATAACTGTTGCCATCTACCAGTAACTGCAATACTTCTTTTTCGCGCTCAGAGAGGTTGAAGTTGCTGCCTGCAGGAGAAGGTATAGAAGCAAACATTTTTAATACCTGTGTGGCGATGGACGCGTTCATTGGTGCGCCGCCTTCATACACTTCATGCAGGTACTCTATCAGGCGTGTGGGGTTAGTTTTCTTCAGCAAATAGCCGTTCGCACCGGCTTTGATGGCTTCAAATACATTTTTGTTATCATCAAATACGGTGAGCATCAGAATTTTTACATCCTGATTTTTTACCCGTATATTTTTTACACCTTCAATACCGGTAAGGCCGGGCATATCTATGTCCATCAGCACAATATCGGGCTGCAGCACCGCAATATCGGTGGGGGCTGTTTCGCAGTTATCAAAAGTACCAACCACCTCAAAGCCTTCTGTAGTGCTTACCAGCAGTTCCAGTGTTTCGCGCAATTCCTGCACATCGTCGTAAATCAAAACTTTTATCATTCGCTCGTATATTTTCTCTATCATGCCTGCAAAGATATTTTGCAGGGTGGTGTGTACAATAGCATAAGTATGCGGTAGGAGAAAGCTATTAGCTGCAAGCGGATATACTTTGAGCCGTGAACCTTCAATTTTTTAAGCTGATAGCAATGTGTGTGCAGCTTGTGACTTGTGGTTTATAGCTCTCAGCTTACAGCGGTATTTTCAGCACCAGTGTTGTGCCTTTGCCAATAGCTGTTTCAATGCTCAGTTTGCCGCCATGCATCCCTTCGGCTCTTTTTTGCATGTTTTTCAGCCCGTTGCCGCGGTGGGCAGCTACCTGTTTATTCGGGTCGAAGCCAACGCCATTGTCAGCAATCGTAATCACAAAGCACTTTTTTTGTACCTGCATACTAATGCTTACTTCTGTACATTTAGCATACTTCAAAATGTTATTAATTGCTTCTTTAAAGATAAGGAAAATGCCGCGGCGTGTCTCCATATCAAAGCCAAGGTCTTTCGCATCTTCATCAATGTGAAAGGTATAATTGATGTCTTGTGCTTCCAGCGAATTACCGGCAAATTCTTTCATCCTCGCCGCCACTTTGCGCATGTTATCATTCACCGGGTTAATGCTCCATACAATATCATCCATTGCTTCCATCATGCGCGAGGAGTTGTTGCTGATGCGCGATATATATTCCTTTGCTGTGTTGTGGTCGGTATCGGCTTTTTTCAAAGCCATATTACTCAGGATATTAATGGTACTCAGGGTAGAACCCATGTCATCGTGCAGGTCGCGTGCCAGGCGGGTGCGCACTTTTTCCACGTGCAGCAAACGCTGTATGCGCAGGTGATGCAGATAATAAAGCAACCCTGCCATAGACAAAGCCAGCAACATATAAAACCATACAGACTGCCAGAAGGACGGTGTAATGACTATGTGAAGGGTAGTAATATTATCAGAGAAAATGCCTTCTTCGTTTTGCGCGCGAACCTTAAATGTATAACTGCCCGGTGGCAGCAACGTATAAGTAGCCTGCAGTTGTTCGGCTTGTATCCAGTCTTTATCGGCGCCTTCGAGCATGTAGTAATAGGTAAGCTTGCGTATTTGCATAAAACTGAGCGCGGCAAACCCTATTGTGAGTGAGTTTTCGTTATGCGCGAGTTTTATTTGTTTTAAACCTAATAAAGAATCTACCGGCAGGTAATCATTAAATAATTCAAAGCCGGTAATAGACACATCGGGAGGAGATTGCCTCATGCGGAACTGAGCAGGATTGAAGCTGACGAGGTTTTGGTTACCAGCAAAAACAATATTGCCATTGTTGAGCTTTGCAGTCGTTTCCAGTACAAACTTACTGTTGTAAATGGTTATCAATCCGTCCCATTGTGTGTATTTAATGTAGGTATTTGCATAGTTGTTATACTTAAAAATACCACTTACGGTGCTCACCCAAAATTGTCCATCATTATCCGTCTGCACTGCCAGTATATTGCCTAACGGTAAGTCGGAAAAAGCAGTGGTAGTAGTTATCTCGTTGCTATTAATGTTGAGTATGTTCAATACATCGCCGGCAATGCCATAAATGCTGTCGTTCAGTTGTACCACATTGCGCAGGTGGTTGCCCGAAAGACTGCCATTGCCGTGACCTTCCAAATATTGTTTTTCAAGGTTATTGGTAGCAGCATCGTACACCAGCAAGCCTTGTCCTTCGGTACTTATCCAGAGCTTGTTCCGTTTATCAATAAACAAACTATTAATAATTGCATTCAGCTTTGCTACCTGAATGAAATTGGTATCGCCGATGTTTTTATGATAATTCCATTTTACCAACAGTCCATTCTGGCAGCCAAACCACATATTGCCCTCTTTATCCTCTTCCACCTGCCTTACCGTACTGCCTTTAAAGATGGCCGGTTGTAAATACGACGTAACATCGGCCGAAGGATTGTACAGTGTGAGCTTACCGCCCTGGCAGCCAATCCATACTTTGCCATCAAGATGGTTTTGCTCCATGTCCCATACGCCGAGGTAATCGGTATCTGGCGGTTTTTGTTTGTAAATATTTACTTTGCTGTAATCGTATATGGTTTTGCCAAGTGACAATACACCGCGCCCCCAGGTGCCTATCCAAATGTCAGTATCAGCATACTGCATTACGCTGGTAATAGATGCCGGGGCTTTCTGCTCATCCAGTACCAAATGGTTGCTCAGACTGTTGGTGGCTAAGGTGTTGTACAAGCCATTATCGGTGGCAACCCATAGCAGCTTTTCACGGTCCTGCAATACATCGGAGACATAAGAAAAATCGATAGTAAAAGACTCGCCGCTGCTGTCTCTTAAACTTACAAAACTGTTGCCCTCATTTATCTGCAAACAGTTGTGGCCATATAACAGCACTATCGAATCGGCAAACTCGGTAAAGTGGTCTAATTCGTAATAACCTTTTATATTGGTGGCAATGCCAGTGGTATCATCGGTAAAGCGCCCCTTTGTTTCATCATAACAATAGCAAAATTGCTGAATACGCTTCGAAGTCATATCCCAATATACAATCCAGTGGCGGCGTTTACTATCTATATAAAAGTTAGTTACATTGTGTGTAAAGCGCTTATCTTTCAGCAGTACATTGTGCGCCGGATTGTTTTGGTGTGTAAATAATTTTTTTTGTTGCCAATCGTACATGGCCAGTCCGCCCGAGCCCGCAACCCATGTTACCTTGTTTTTAGCATCATCCACTACTTTTCTTACGCCAAACGAGTCGGCAATTTGAAACGGAGCTGCATGTTGCTCCATAGAAAAGGTAGCCGGGCTGAAGTAAAACCAATTATAGCCCGCCACTATCAGATACACATTGCCCTTACTGTCTTTTTGTAACTCGTATTCATATACGTCAGAAACGGGCCGCTTAAAATGTACCGGCACTACATGAAATGTAAAAGTAGAAGGGTTGAAAATACCAATGGTCTTACCTTGCCGTACCCACATCCTGCCCCATTTATCGCTTACTATCTGGTGTACCGGTTTTTCAGGTATCTGGTTGGGTGCATTATAGTAAGGATAGGTAAAATTATAGCCATCATACCGTTGCAACCCGCTTTCTGTTCCTACCCACAAAAACCCCTTTTTATCCTGCCACAAACAATAGATGAAATTGGATGCCAGCCCGTCTTTGGTGGTTAAATGATTAAATATATACTCCTGTGCAGGTATGATTGTACTTACAACCAAACCTATTGCCAGCAGGCAAATCCGGCGTTTAAAAATTGAGGGTATGGTAGCAAAAAAGTTAGTCATGGCTAATGTGCTTCAAAAATAAGAAATAATATTTCGGATGCTGCTATACGCAATTGCATACTTCAAAATTGTGCGATACCGCATTGTGTGGGCATCGCATGTTTATGCTATTGAAACAGGGGTACGTGTGATGGTAGTTTTGCATCAGCAAATGAGAGAAAGGAACAAGAGGCAGGAATTGAACATCAGGAAATCATTACCATAAACAAGGATAAAAACAAGCAAACACCACCTTATGAAGAAAATATTTTTCGCTGCTATTTTAATGACCCTACCCTTTGCCATGCAGGCGCAACTTGGCAAATCGCTGCTCAACAAGGCTAAAAGCAAGGCGCAGCAGCGTGCAGATGCAAAGGTTGACCAGGCAATGGATAAAACACTGGATGCCGCAGAAAACAGTGTAAAAAAAGGTAAAAACAACACGAATACGAATGATGCTGTACCAGCTGCCGAGGATAACAATACAACAGCAACTGCCAGCGATGCGCCTAAAGAAGAAAAGCCTGCTGGCATCAAAGCCTACTCCAAATTTGATTTTGTGCCCGGTGATAAAGTGCTGTATGCCGAAGACTTTAACCAGGATGCCATAGGCGAACTGCCGCTTACCTGGAACTCCAGCGGCAAAGGCGAAATAATGACTATTGAAGGGGTAACAGGCAAGTGGGTGAGGGGCTATCAAAACAATACACTGCTGAGTGGTAACAAGAGCAAGTTTGGCGACAACTACACCGTGGAATTTGACCTTATTTATTATTTCAATCCCAAAGAAACAGGCTATGTAATGCCCAATATAGAGTTTGGACTATTCAGCAGCCGTGGTGAGGATAATGGCGATAACCGGTTTTTGAGAGAATATGATGATTATAACGATGTAGAAGTAAAAATTCATCCGAACAGGGAAGGTATTGCCAGTGTAGAAAGCAATCTGGACCATGCGAGAACCTTTGGCAGCGATAATGTAGAAGTGCCGGGCTTTATGAAGGCAATTAATAAACCGCTGCACTATGCTATACAGGTACAAAAAACAAGGTTCCGTATTTGGGTGAATGAAACGAAGATCTTTGATATACCACGCGGCGTGAACACCAAAGACACACTCAACCAGTTGTTCTTTAAAATGGAAGGCAGCAATTACAAAGACGATGAAATTGGTTATTATCTTACTAACATCAAAGTGGCTACCGGCGTACCCGATACAAGACACAAACTGATTGAAGAAGGTAAATTCAGTACAACGGGTATTCTCTTCGACTTTCAAAGTGCAACTATCAAACCCGAATCGTATGGTGTAATAAAAGACATAGCCAGTGTGCTGAAAGAAAACCCGACCGTTAAAGTAAAAATAGTAGGACATACCAGCAGTGATGGAGATTTAAACGCCAACATGGAACTATCTAAGCAAAGAGCTGCCGCCGTAAAGGATATGATGATAAAAGAATTTGGCATAGATGCAGCACACCTTGAAACAGAAGGTAAAGGACCTACGCAACCTGTAGCCGACAACAAAACGGCTGAAGGCAAAGCACAAAACAGGCGGGTAGAATTTATAAAACTGTAAATCTATATATACGTTTCACTCTAAACCCATTAAAGGCTTTTCAACCCTAAATCATCAATATTTAACCTTAAACCCGGTAAAAAGCTTTTTCAACACTAAAGACCTTAAACACTCAACTATAAACCCGTTAAAAAAGTTCTTTTCAACCCAAACCTTAAACAACAGCTTTTTTATCCTAAACCCTGAAAAGAACTTTAAACAGCAGACCTTAAACCCGGAAGACAATAACCCACAATAATAAAGAAGAGAAAGGCAGGATAGATTGTTTATTCTGCCTTTATTTTAAAACCAAAGCGCTTTTTATAACCCACTATAGATAAGCCATTGATTTATTAGCCCAAACCTTACAACATGCGAAAGATTGTAATCTTATTACTGATGACAGTTGCCTTAAGCGCTGCCGCCAACATCTCAACCAATAGCAGCGAAATATCCGCTAATAAAGACGATGCACCTACAGGCGAAAACAGTATTCCGGCCAATACCAACAGTGTTTTATCCGGTTCGTCGCTGGTGATAAAAAATATGCTGCAAAGCACTACTCCGGTAAAGGCGGTATTGGCTTACACCAGGCAATTACGTCCGCTGGATATTCATTATTTCCCCGGAATAAGTAACGAAAATGCGCTGGTAATTGGTGGCGTGCATGGCTCGGAATTGTCTTCTGTATCGGTGGCTAAGCAATTGATTGAATTGTTGTCGAAAGGTGATGTAAAGCCTTATTATAATGTAATTATTATTCCTTCTCTTTTCCCCGATAATGCGGCACTGGCAGCTACATATAAAAACGAAATTGGCAGTACCAGCAATATTGGCCGCTACAGCGATGCTTTTCATCCAGACCCTAACCGGCAAATGCCGCCGTTTGGCAAAGCGTTTAACGAAGACGAACCGGTTGATTTTGCAGGTCGCAGCATTGAAATGGAAAACCAGTTATTACTGCAGGTCATTCAACTATTTCGTCCTTCGCGCATAGCCAATGTACATGCCATCCGCGATAAAAACAGAGCAGGCATTTACGCCGATCCGCGTACCGACTGCAACGGCATTGCACAAGGTTTTGAGCAAGACAGCACCCTGGCTGTAAACATTGCTCAGTATATCTGTCGTCATAATGGTTGTGCACCCGGCAATCAACTGGCAAATTCATATACAGCGTTGTACTATTGCGATCCGGCTATTGCGCCGGTTGGTACCAAGCAGCCACGCAATATTCATGGCAGCTGGCTGGCAGGCAATCGCGGCTATGGCGTATCGCTTGGTGGCTGGGCAAGTACGGCAGTGTGTGAAGATGATACGTTGTTGAGCCGTCCGGCTATGACATTGCTGACGGTAGAATTTCCCGGTAACAAGCGCCCTGAAGATTATGATATGGCAAGTGAGAAAGAAGCCTGCGCACACAACGTAATGCAGTATGCCAAAGCACTGCAAGCGGTGTTTTTGATGGCGGAGTAGTAGCGGGATTATGTGAGATGCGTTTAATGTACACGCAGGCGAAGCAATCTGTGAATGGTGATATATCAGTAGCTGATTTTTCTTATCCCTTCATTTGTCTAAATGTTGCTTTGTATTACTTTTTGATGGTGGGTAATACAATTGTAGATGATAAGTGATTTTAACCCTGATTTACTTACCAAGCACAGATTGCTTTGTTGTGTGATTGCGGAAAGAATAAGCATATAGTAACCAAAATAAGTTGAAGAGGCAATGAGCAGGTGTTAAAGCTATCCCTCGTCATTGCGAGCGGAGCGAAGCAATCTGTGAATAGCTATAAATCATCATAGATGGCTTTGTTGGAATATTTATAACAAAGTTTAGCATTCATTATTACAGACTTATTTTGATCTTCCTACCACCCACAGATTGCTTCCTGCTTCGTGCCTCGCAGTCGCAATGACGACTCACACCCGCAAAAAGATTTTCTTTTTATACATAAAATAAAGGAACAGCCATTTAATACCTACATAGCACACTGCCATCACTACGGCATTGTACGGATTACCAATCCAATCGCCGAGCCAGCCAAAGAAACCGGTAGTTGTATATCCCCAATTGATAAAGTGGCCAGACAGGTAAATAAGTATCGAATTCATGCCAATCACGCGGAAGAAAAACGCCCAGCTTTGATAACCTTTTACATCAATAATATAATAAAAAAGAGATAATAGCAGCAAACTAATGCCGCCTACCTGCAATACAAAAGAGCTCGTCCACAGGTTTTTATTGATAGGAAAGTTTAAATTCCACAGTTGCGCAAGGAGGAGGAAGATAACGCCCGCAATAGCCAGCCACAAAGTTTTTCTTTCGCCGCTAATCGTTGTTTTCTTTAAAAGGTTACCCGCCATAATGCCCAGCAAGCCGGTGCCAATTGCGGGAATAGTAGAAAACAATCCTTCGGGGTCGTGAATGCCGAGGTAGAGTTTTCCGGGTAGTATAGTACGGTCAATATACGATGCAAAGTTGCCTTGCATGGTAAGGTCGCCGGGCGGAAAGCCGGGCGCTGATGCAAACTTCATAATGAGCCAATAGCCAATTAATAAAGCGCCAAACCATATTATTTGCGCGCGCTCTTTGGTGTAGAGATAAATGATGTTGGCAAACATATACGCCAGGCCAATACGCCCCAGTACGCTGGCAAAACGTATCTCCGAAATGGGTTTTAATTCCGTTAGTCCGTTGTTGTAAATAACGCCCAGCAGCACGAGTATCAATCCTCTTTTAATAACGCGCAACAGCAATTGCTGTCGGCTTTTACCCTTCTCCAGCTCGCGACCTATGGAGTAGGGTGTTGCCACCCCCGCCATGAATAAAAAAAGTGGAAAAATAAGGTCGTAAAAATGAAAGCCATTCCAGTCGGGGTGCGTGAGTTGGGTGGAGATAGCGCCCCAGAAAGGTGAGCCGGTGGCTTTGTACAGGTTGTGAAAAATTTCTTCGGCCCCCATGATCCAAAACATGTCGAAGCCGCGCAAGGCATCTAAAGAATACAGGCGTTGCTGCGGTGCGAAGGTGGTTTTGATTTTTACGGTTTTTACGCGTTCGGAGAGAGGCACAGCCTTAGCTTTGGCAGTGCCGGGCAAGCTATTCATATATGGCAATGTTTTATGGCTCTAAAGTAGGTGTTTTATATTTTAAAATTTAGCAATTGGGTAAAATAAAAGGATGGGTTGTTTGTAATGTGTTATTCGCGCGCCCGTCATTGCAAGCGGTAGCAAAGCAATCTGTGGGTAGCTATAAATCATCATAGATGGCTTAGCTGGAATATTTATAACAAAGTTTAACATGCATCATTAGAGGCTTATGTTGATTGTGCTACCACCCACAGATTGCTTCCTGCTTTGTGCCTCGCAGTCGCAATGACGGGCGGCGCAATGACGTTGTTACGGCATCTCCCCGATAATTTTTATTGTCTCCACACTTACGGTGCATACGCGCTGGAGTAAATTAATGACGTGTTCTTTATAATCGTGAAAATGATAGGTATTGAAATGTTCGGCAATAGTGGGATCACCTGGTTTCTTTTCTTTGTATTGATCGAGAATCCATTCGAGGGCGCTGCGGTTGCCGAGTTGGTAGTCCCAGGCAGTTGTTGGGATGTTGGATAAAGTGGTAATGGCATCTATGGCTATCTCACCACTTTCTTTGTTTGCTTTTAGTTTTGGCTTAAAAAAACTATCCAAGTTTACGCCTGCTTTCTGTTCAACGGCCGCATCATTTCTTTCCAAAGGATATGGCGCAACAGTTTCATAATGAATATGCAAGTCCATCAGCCTTTTGCCCCAGGCTGCCCATTGATGAAAGTTGTCGTACAGGGGAATGCGGGGAAACTCACGTTTTAAATTCAGTTCATATTTTTTGCGGTAAGCGGGATGGTGCAGTACGGCATATACATACTGAAAAATGGCTTCTTTACAAATGGTATTTGCCGGGGGAACATCCAGCAGAAACTCCGCTCTTAATTCACTGCTGCCTGCATAACATACCGGCGATGAAGGTTCGTTTTGACGATAATAATCGTTGAATAAATGGAGCGCCCAATCGGTGATGTTGTCTTGTTGTTGTCCTTCTTTGTTGTAGCGATAAAGTGGAAGACATTGTGATTTTTCAACAGTATGCCTCTCTGTTAATGTATCAAATGCAAGGCAATGGAATGGCTGTGTGAAACCAATTCCGGATATTGCAATTACTTTATTTGATTCATTTAAATTACTTGAAAACATTTCATAGTGAAAGTTTGTAAGCAAATAATTCAAATTTGAATCAGCATAAAAAAGCATTTTATTAAATGGACGAAAATGAGCTTTACGAATCTTTGATTTATCAAGCTCTATTTTAATCTTTCTTGAGAATAGATTTTTTAAATCCCTATTCCATTTGATAGAATTTATAACCTCTCCAGCGTTAACACTTTGATTAAATATATTGATGTAAAACTTTATTTTAGTTAGTAATGATTTCTCTGATAAATCAAACATCCACTCATCCCTACCCGTTTCAAGACCATTAGCAAATAATTTAAAAATAGCTTCCTTCTTTTTTCCTGCTTTTGCTTCTTTGTCAATCAACGGAACCAATTCTTCCCAATTATTTTCAGATTGATTAATCCAGTTATTATTTCTATCCGGTGTGATATTATCAAACTCGATATTCTCAATTTTATGCTCCGCAAACCAAGCCCACTTTTCTTCTTTTCGCCAATCATCATCTAATGCAATGTATTCAATGCGGCATGGGTGCGGCTTCAATTGCTTGTGTGTACTTTTTACCAAAAACATTACACAAACGCCGGTTTGAATACCAAATACATTATGCGTTGTGCCTGCAATTTTTGGATTTGCGCGTACATCGCTTTTAGTATCTATAATGTAAGCGTGGTCGTATTCATCCTGAATAATTTTTCTAAAACCATCCAATGCTCTTGCATCTATAAAACTTCTGTTAGTTACAAATGCAATAATGCCATTATCATTCAACCTATCCATTGCCCAGCGATAAAAGCGCGTGTACATATCGTACACCACAATCTGGTTTTGCGCTGTGCCTTGTTTTATATAAGAGTCTTTAATTCGTTTATCAATTTCTCTATAAGCTCTGTTGGCGTTCTGAAAATTATAATTCTCCTGCTTTGCATTATACGGCGGGTTGCCAATAATCACACTTATCCTGCGCTCGTTTTGCCTGCGGATGCGCTCGGCATTTTCGGCACTTACGCCAAACAAACTGCCTTGCTTGCCTGCCCAGTGAAAGCCGGTATTGTCCAGCGTATCCACAAAGCAGAGGTTGCTAAACTCTTCGTACTTGCCGGTCTTTTGCTTGTAGGTATATTCAATGTTGAGGTTGGCAATGTAATAGGGCAAAATGGCTACTTCGTTGGCGTGCAGTTCGTTCTTGTATTTGTTGGTCAGTTTGCCTACAGGCAGGTAATCTATAATGTCGCAAATAAACGTGCCGGTGCCGGTGGCAGGGTCAAGTATTTCCACATTTTTATCGCCGAGTGTTTTGCCAAAATGCTTGTGCAAGAGGTAGTCGGTGCTGCGTATCATAAAGTTCACAATCTCGTTGGGCGTATATACAATGCCGAGGCGGTCGGCAGCTTTGGGGTTGTAGCCTTTGTAAAAGTTTTCATAAACAATTTTCAAAAACTTTTGTTTTTCGTGGTGGTCGGCAATGGTAGCCGCACGCGCATTGATGGTATCGTAATAATGCTTGATGCTGCCGAGTGTATTGCGGCGCACATTGCCGGTAAAAAAGGTTTGAATAATGGTATTGAGTTCGCGGGCAATATTGTTTTCCTGGTGAAAGTGCGGCTCATCAAAAATGGTGTTGAAAATGTCGGCACTTAAGATGTGCTGAATCATCATTTCCTTTACATCATCAGCCGTAATATCGGGATTGATGGCTTCTTTGCACATGGCAAGGAAAGCCGCCTGTACCGCCTGCATGTCCTTGTTGCTTTTTTGTTCCGCTTCAATAATGCGGCGGATGGCTTCAGTAACCTTTGGAATGTCTTCTTTGAATTTTTCGATGGCTTCGCGAAAGTCGTGTACATCAGGGCGCTCGTACTGCAAAAAGCGCGTGAGAATATTATGCAATTGCTCATCATCGCGCATGTTTACACGCATCACTTCGCCGCCATGCTGGTAGAGAACGGCAATTTGCGAGTCTTCAAACAGGATGTTATCGGATGGATAGCCTTTGTTGAATTTCTTCTGAATTTCTTCGTCTATATCATCGCTTTCATCTTTGCTTTCCCAATAGCCCCAATCGTTACGGATATAGTCTTTGAGCGTGCCATCGGGCGTAATGATTTTGCCCCCTTTGTTTTTGGTAGAAATTTCGGCAATGAGCATGAGGTCTTTACTGCGCGCGTATTCATTCAGCAAATAATAAAATGCATTGCGGATAGCGGTTTCTTTTTTGCTGCCGCCGTATTGAATAATTTTTTCCAGTTCGTTTTGGTACTGTGTAATAGCATACAAACTCATGATGGTAGGTTTCTCTATAACCTGACAGGTTCTTGAACCTGCCAGGTTAGATAATACAGTTTTATTGTTGCTCAAACGTAGTATTATTTTGAGAGATAGGCAAGAAGTGTATGGTTGGGATGTTGATGATGATGGATGCTTGTTGTAAGCAGATGCTTTTGTATGGGAGGTGCGAGCATCGTTGGGGCGCCGGTGCAAGCGTCATTGCGGGTGCAGCGAAGCAATCTGCGGATGGTATTACAATCAGGATAATTATCCTGATTGATTCATAATAATGATATAACGTTTGAAGTAAGCTATCAATACTGGTTTACAGCTTAGCATAGATTGCCTTGCTCCGCCTGTAATGACGGGGTAGCAAAAGCGAGTACATTTTTCGCTGAATATCTGTAATAGCATACAAATGCTAACAATGCAATTAAGACATTGCTGCAAGGCGAAGTGTTGTACTTGTGTAATATGGTTGCTACATGCTGCCTATATAAAACTGTATTGTGCGATGGTATTGCCGCTGTAATCGTCTTTATAAATGACGTCCTTCAATGTTGGATGACTCGTTTGTGTTCCGTTTCTGTATAGTTCAATTTTTATTACATTTATATGTTCGGTAAACATGTTGTGATTTAGTTCATTTTCAATCCTGTTGTATTTATTGCCATCAGCCGTATGATACACAGTAAAAAAATCAGGCGTCAGAATCTCACGATGGTTAATGAAAATAGTTTGCATACAAATATGTATTTAATCCCGAAAATTGGTAAGTGATGTACATTCTAAAAAATCCTAAAGCATTAACAATGCCAAAGTGGTATTGGTTTGTTTTGGTTGTCTCACCGTGGGGAGCGGTCTCGCCAAACGAACTGCGGTTTAAAACATAGCTAAGCAATAGTGTAATCATAACAAATATAAACAGATACTTATTTAAAAAATATAGATTGTTCAATTTAATTATAGTTTATTTTCATTGCTATTTATTTTAAAATGCTTATGAAACAATCAGTCTTCTTTTTAGCAGCACTCCTGTTGCTGCAGGCGCCACTTTTTTCGCAAACAAAAACTTCATTACCACACAGCACACCCGAAGCGGAAGGTGTTTCGGCACGGGGTATTACCACTTTTTTAGATTCGGTGGCAAATAGCAAACACGAGTTTCACAGCTTTATGTTGCTGCGGCATGGCAAGGTGATAGCCGAGGGTTGGTGGAATCCTTATCGTGCCGATCTGAAGCACACATTGTATTCCTTAAGTAAAAGTTTTACGGCTACAGCAGTGGGTTTTGCAAAAGCAGAAGGCAAGCTTTCCTTAGATGATACAATCGTTTCCTTTTTCCCCGATCAACTGCCCGATACAGTAAGTCCTTATTTATCGCAACTAACGGTAAAGGATTTACTCACCATGTCGGTAGGGCAGGAGCCGGACCCTACGGGCGCTATTGTGCCGGATACGAATTGGGTACGTCGTTTTTTAGCCCTGCCCATTGCGCACCAGCCGGGCACTACCTTTTTGTACAATTCGATGGCTACGTTTATGCTATCTGCTATTGTGCAAAAAGTAACCGGCGAGAAAGTAATGGATTATTTAAAGCCAAGGTTATTTGAACCATTAGAGATTACAGGCATAGACTGGGAAACCAGTCCGAAAGGCATCAATACAGGTGGCTGGGGACTGCGGTTGAAAACAGAAGACATAGCGAAGTTTGCGCAGTTGTTTTTGCAAAAAGGTATATGGAATGGTAAACGAATTTTGCCGCAGGGCTGGGTAGAAGAAGCGAGTACGGCTAAGATTATTCAACATCCCGATTTGCCACAGGCTAAAAGGGATTCGAGCGATTGGGAGCAGGGGTACTGTTATCAAATGTGGCGCTGCCGCCACAATGCCTATCGTGGCGATGGTGCTTTTGGGCAATATGCCATTGTAATGCCCGAAGAAGATGCGGTAATTGCTATTACCTCGGAAACTGCAGATATGCAGGGCGAACTGAACCTCATCTGGAATATTTTGCTGCCGGCAATGCATAAAGGTAAATTGCCTGCCGATAAGGAGGCAGATGCCGTATTGCAACAAAAGCTGGCATCGCTGGCACTGCCTGTTCCGGAAAATCATCTTACTTCGGCGACATTAAAAAATATCAACGGAAAAACGTTTAACATAATGCCTAATGATAAACACATACAAACCCTGTCGTTTGATTTTAAGAACAACAAGTGCCTGCTAACAGTGAAAACAGATACTGCCACGTACAACTTAAGTTTTGGTGCAGGTAAATGGGAAAAGGGCGAAACCACTATGCGTGGGCCTTATTTAGTAAATGGCAATCATAGTCTTGCCGGATTGCCAGCCTTCAAGATTGCGGATGATTATACGTGGATGGATGATAATACATTGAAACTGGTAATGCGCTATATTGAAAGTCCGCATACAGAAACGATAACTTGTCATTTTGATGGCAAGGCGATAACCGTTGACCTGAAGCCCAGTTTTAATACCAATGCACCCGGTGCAATAGTTACGTTGAAGGGAGAGAGGAAAGAGTAGTAATTGTGCCGGTATAGTAGTATAATGTTTGTAATGCGTTGGATGTTTGGAAGTATGATATAAACGTCATTACGAGCGTGAACGAAGCAGTCTGTGGATGGTAGTACAATCAAGATATGCTATTTAAGTTGTTTCACCTGGCAGGTTCGGTTATCATAAAGTTCAACCAAGCTATCAGTATTGATTTAAGGCTACCCACAGATTGCTTCGTGCCTCGCAATGACGGGAGCTAAAGTTGCAGCATACAATTGTTTATTACCTGTTGTGCTTTTTGGTATAAAGCCGGATTTCCTTTGGTTATTTTATGTAATAAGGCACGGTATTCAGGAATGAACCTTTTTGCAAAATCAGGATCTTTTTGGGTTATCTCCGGTGCATTATCTATAATATCAGCATACTTGATCGTTTGTGCTTCTGCACTCACTTTTTCCAGCCGCTCTGCTTCTTTTCGTTTGCGCTTTTTACGGTTCCATGTTGGGTAGTTTTCTTTTATATACACATCGGTCAATTCTTCTACCAGTTGTACGGTTTTGATTGCTTCTTCCCCGGTCATGCGTTGTAATAAAAATGCTTTTAATTCTTCTTTCGTAACCGGTGTATCTTCCAACACATCGTGCAAAAGTGCTGCCGCTAATACTGCTATATCCTGGGTGTAATCTTTACAGGTTCGCATCACCCGTACCGGATGAACAATGTATCGCTCGGGCGTGTATTTGCGCATTTGATTGCCATGCGCTGTATCGGCAAATACAGTTATTTCGGTGAGTAAAGCATCGGTATCCATCATTTATTTTTTCATGTAAAAATTGTTATACGAAAATGCAATTTCAAAATTGTAACAAAAGATGCAATATGTGCCTTATGCACCCATCTGCACTGTGTAATTTAACTCTAAGAAAACATACGTATGACCGGGCTTGTCTTTGTTTTGAAAATACATAACTGAAGAGTGTCGTTACGCAAATGACAAGGTGTATAAAGTAAGGATTGAAAGTGGCAAAATAATACAAACTGTTTTGGCTGCAACACTTAATCAATAAGAATTTACTACACCTTGTGTCAACTACTGTAACATCACTGTTTCAACAACCAGCTAATGCGGTCGTAAGAAATAAGATAATGAAGGATGGAAACAATGATGAACAGGTATGCCCATGTATCCATTTGTAATTGAAAAAGCAGATAAGCTGCCGAAACAAAGATAATGAAGGATGGAAACAATGATGAACAGGTATGCCCATGTATCCATTTGTAATTGAAAAAGCAGATAAGCTGCCGAAACAAAAAGCAATGCCTCGTACAACAACCTGAGCCAGCCTGGTATAGCTACCATTGCTTTACCAGGATCTCCTTCTACCCTGCAAACGCCCCAAATAGCAGCAATTACCAACGGCAATCCTATACCGATAACATACTTGCTGATGCCCATAAACCTGCTTAAGCCCCAGTAAGCAAAAATAATGAGCAGGATAATTTCTAATACAAAGCGGAGTCCTAAGTTTAAAGGATGGTTATTCATGTTAAGCGGCTACAAAGAAAACAGGTTTAGTCTTATTTGGCAATCAGAAAAACCAGTGCTGCTGCACCAATCCCGACGGTGAAAGCACCAATAGCTATTTTAAATTTCTGCCGGTTTTCCTGTTTTAATTTGCTCAACGAATCGTTTAATAATGCTTTTACATTGTTCAGCTCACTCGTAGCGCTGGATAAGGATTGGTTAATGATATTGATATTCGTGTCGGTTCTTTTAACAAAGCTGGTCGTATTGCCCACCAGGCTGTCGAAGCTGCCTCTTAACTGTTGATAATACATTTCTTTTGATTGCAGCATACTGTCCTGCAGGTCAATCAAAGCACTATAATTTGCCAAAAGGCTGCTCAGTTCGGGATTGCCACTTTGAACGCTTTTATAATTGTTTTGCAGCAGCTTAAATGTTCTGCCATTCAGGATGTATGCTGTATCGTAGTTTATAAATAGTGTATCACCCCTTAATACCGCATACGAGTGCAGTCCGGTAGAATCGGTTATTTGAATGATGTTGTGCTGGGAAAAACATACGGAGTACTGCAACATGCTAACGAAAAACAGTCCTATCAGAAGCAGCAATTTATTGGTAAGCATCATTATCTGTTTTTTAATACTATTACGTCAATACCGGGGAGGCTGTCTGTTGAGAGCCGTGGTTTGCTTTGTTTTATTTTATTCTTCAGTTCGGCTGCCCTGCTTTCATTTCTTGCTTCTTCCACTCTTTTAGCGGCATCATTCACTGCCACCTGAGCTTGTATTTGGGTGAGGTGAGATTGTAGATTAATCATATCCGACTTAATGGAATCGAGCTTGCTTTGTGAATACTGCAATTCATTAAGCGCCGAATCGGTGCCGCGCTTTGCCTGCTGTAGATCATTCCTGATGTCTTTCATGCTGCTGTTGCCGAATAGCATTACAATGAAATTGATAAGGACAATGCCCAGTATAACAAACAAAATAATCTTAACTGACTTTTCCATTATGAATGATAATAAATGGTGTACGAATGTTTAAACAGCAGTTATAATCAGTGCAGCTTTCATGAGGCATCTGATGTTTTAAAGGTTGATATAAAAATAATTCAATTTTAGATAAAAAGAACTAATTTTTTGTGTTAGCATAATTTGCTGTTCGCGCCTCCTTAAAAGATGGTGCAATACTATTTAAACAGCGTAACAAACAGTGTGTTTTACGCAAAGCTCATAAGCTATAACATTGTATATGTAAACCTAAGTAAAAGTGGTATAAAACGGTGCTTTCAAAACAAATAAATACAATGCTTTACCTGGCTAAAACAGGTGTGGAAAGTGAAGAATATTGAAGCAATTTGGTAGCTGTTTCTTGCTGTACATCTACCTGCAGGAGTTATTGCTACTTTCAAAACTTATAGTTAGATTTGTTATGTACGCCACGATTGCCAATAATAATTGCATTGTCCTAATTATCCTGCTATGAGAAATGCTTCCAAACAAGCCCATTCATTTTCATATCAGCACGCTTATGTTTTCACCCGGAAAAACATTGCTTCGGATCAGAAAATCGATACTTTTTTAGACACCCTTAATACGGCTAAATAGTAAAAAACTAATGCTACACATTTATACAACGAAACACCTTGCTTTATGAAAAAAGCCAACACACAAGTGACCCAACAATTAAGATGGTTGCAAATTGTACTGCTACTATTATTGCAGCTTCCGGTACTGGCGCAGGAAGGTACTGCAACGCTTACCGGAACGGTACTTAATGAAAAAGGCGACCCTCTGCCCGGCGTTTCTGTATTGGCTGCCAGCGCCTCGGGCGGCGAACGATTTACTACCATTACCAATACACAAGGCGTGTTTACCTTCCAGCGGTTGAAGGTGGGCAGCACGTATTCTATCACCTCTTCGTATGTAGGTTACGAAACAAATGTGGTGAACACATTTACTGTAAAATCCGGTAACAACTCTTTGCTTGTAAAGATGGCGGCAAACAGTAATGTACTCGATCAGGTGGTAGTGATTGGTTATGGCACACAAAAGCGCGAAACGGTTACAGGTGCCATTTCCACCGTTACCGCAAAGGATTTCAACAGTGGGTTGATTAATGATCCGCTTACGTTAATTGCCGGTAAAGTGGCTGGTTTGTCTTTAAGTAATACCAACAGAGCCGACCCGAATGCCGGCATTGATTTTTCTTTACGCGGGCCGGCAACAATTACAGGTAATAATGCGCAGCCATTAGTGGTAATTGATGGTGTACCAGGTGGAAATTTGCAAACGATCGCCCCCAACGACATTGCTTCCATTGACATATTGAAAGATGGATCGGCAGCTTCTATTTATGGGTCTCGTGCAACGGCAGGTGTTATTATTATTACTACCAAAAGGGGCAGGCCTGGTACTGTAAAGGTGAACTACAGTGGTTATGTTACCACATCGTCTATCGCTAAAAAATACGATGTGCTCAATGCAGCACAATATAAAGCCTTCGGAGCGCAAATTGGGGCTGATATAGATGACCAGGGCGGCAATACGGATTGGTTTGATGCCGTAACCAGAACACCGGTTAGCCACTCGCACAATGTGTCTGTAAGTGGTGGCAATGAAAAAACCAACTACTATGCTGCGGTCAATTACCGCAACATTCAGGGCATTGACCTAAGATCTAATAGGGATTTTGTAAATGCTACTTTCCGGTTGAACACAAAAGCGTTGAATGACAAGCTTGACTTTGGATTGACCGTAGTAAACTCTTTTAGCAAAAGAGATTTTGCCAACTATGGTGCTATTGCACAATCGCTCAATATGAATCCTACCTATCCAATATACAATGAGAATGGCACTTATTTTCAAAACGATGTGCCTTTTCATTTGCAGTGGAACCCGGTAGCAAACATTTATCAGAATTCGTTTAACACCAAAGAGCGTAATTTTTTAGGAACGGCTAATGCTGCTTATCATATTCTTCCCTCATTAACTGCATCAGTTACTTATTCGTTAATCGAGAATGCTACTTTGAGTGGCTCATTTTCAGATGTAGATGAATTTTTCCAAATCATTAATGGCACCAACGGGCAAGCTTCCCGGTCTGAAAATAACGAGACGAATAATGTGTTGGAAGCAACGCTTGGTTATGATAACACTTTTGGCGATCATCACCTGAATGTAATAGCTGGCTATTCTTACCAGGACATCTTCAATGAAGGTTTCAATGCAGGAAACAATAGTTTTATCTCCAATGCTACTTCCTATTACAATCTTGGATCAGGTGGTGCCTTAAGTGCGCTTGATCCCAACTTCAACAGGAGCGGTCTTGCCGTAGGTAGTTATGGAAATGAAAGAACAATCCTCGCTTTTTTTGGCAGAGCCATATACGATTATAAGCAGAAATATTTGTTGAACGTTAGTATAAGAAGAGAAGGTGCATCGGTGTTGGGCGCCAATCAAAAATGGGGCAATTTTCCCGGTGTTTCTGCCGGTTGGGTGTTAAGCAGAGAAAACTTCTTAGCCAATTCGGCTGCCATTAAGTTCCTTAAACTGCGTGCCGGATATGGTATAACTGGCAACCAGGGTGCGTTGGTGCCTTACCAGTCGTTGCAAACTATACTTCCTTTTTTTACAGGTACGCAAAATGGCTATATCGGCACGCCAGATGGCGGTACATGGGTTTTGCCGTATGGACCAGCTACCAATGCCAACCCATTGTTGGAATGGGAAACAAAAGCCGAAGTAAACATAGGTGTTGATTTCGGCTTGTTTAAAGACAACTGGCTGAGTGGCTCAATAGATGTTTACGACAGAAAAATAAAGCACCTGATAGGCAACTACAGCGCGCAACTACCTCCGTATATTATTCCAAATATTTATGCCAATGCAGGTACGATGAGTAATAAAGGAATTGAAGTTTTATTGAATGCAAAACTCATCAATACCAAGAAGTTTAACTGGAATCTTACTGCAACGGCTGCTTATAATAAAAATAAAATACTTTCTGTAAGTAGCAACCAATTCTTTGGGTCAGCCATTGATATTACTCGGGTAGCCGAGGGGATTGCTATACAAAGATTGGCGCCGGGGCAGCCGGTAGCTGTTTTTTACGGACCAGTATTTGGCGGATTAACAGACGAAGGTAAATGGCAGTTTTTAGATAAAGAAGGTAAAACCATTTCGCAGGATGACCTTGGGCCGGATGATTATGCTTATCTTGGAAACAGCATACCAAAATATACCTATGGTCTTACCAACAATTTTGGCCTCGCAGGATTTGATTTATCTATATTACTGAAAGGCGCTGCAGGCTTTAAAGCAGTAAATGCTAAAAGAATATTTCACGAAAATGCGACCTTTTACTCCAGGAACAACCTGTTTACTTCTGTACTTAATACAAAGCTTAACGATGCGCCTTTATTTTCAAGTTATTACATTGAAAACGGTGCATACCTGAAGGCTGAAAATGTGAGCTTAGGTTATACACTTCCCATAAAACGTTCTACTTACATTCAGAATGTTCATTTTTATTTTACTGCATCCAACCTGTTTACCATTACCGGCTTTTCGGGTACCGATCCTGAGTTGCAGGTAAACTATTATCCTGCCGATCCCAATTCAGAAACAGACAATGGACCTGGGTTAGAATCAAATTACAGCTACTACCCCAACACGCGTAATTACACATTTGGTGTAGATATTAATTTTTAGTTTTTAAACGAATACTATGAAAAAGATACTGTCTCATACATCTATATTCCTCTTGCTTATTGCAGTGATTTTGTGTTTTAATAATTGCACAAAGAAATTAACAGAGAAAGTATATAGCGAAAACACGCCCGGTAATTTTTATCAGACTGCCAACCAGGTGGTAGCTGCTTATGTATTGCCATACAGCTTTTTGCAGACACATATTTACCAGGTGCATTTTCAGGTAACAGAATTTACAACCGATGAGGCTTGTGTACCGGTGTTGTTTGGTTATATTGATCAGGAAGGTCAATGGATACGGCTGCACAAGCATACATGGGCTGCACAGGACGCATGGATACTTGCAGAATGGCAGAACATGTTTCAGGCAATTGGCTACTGTAACAACTTTATTGATAACATACAGAATGTAGATGTAAGTACTATGAGCCTGCCGGTGAGCAAAGAGCAGATGATTGCCGAAGCAAGAATGGTACGGGCACTACATTATTATTGGGCATGGAGCGACTTTGGCAACATCCCAATTGTTGAGCATGTGGGCGGTGCCAATCCTACCAACAATACAGCAGCAGATGTATTTAAATTTATAGAAAAGGAAATTAAGGAAAGTATTCCTGCTTTAAGTGAAAAAGGCGATGACAACTGGTATGGGCATTTTACTAAAACAGCAGCATATGCATTACTCGCCAAACTCTATTTGAATGCACAATCGGTGACAGGTGAAGACCATTACCAGGATTGTTTGGATGCTTGTAATTATATTATCAGCTCCAACAAGTACGAACTGGATGCACATTGGAATGATCCTTTTCGTGTGCATAACGAAAACAGCAATGAAAATATTTATGTTGTTCCTTTTGATGCAAACAATGCACAAAATTTCAATTTTATTGAACAGAACATTCATGAGAATATTATCAATGCCAGGTATTCTGAAGATCATTCGGTATGGTATGGCTGGCGCAAAATCAGTACAGAAGCATCTTTCTACAACCTGTATTCAAAAAAAGACGCGCGTATCAATCAATGGATAGTTGGTCCGCAAACGTATGTGGATGAAAACGGCGATACGCAGCCCATTTACAACTGGAGTGATGAGGAAATGGTGATAACACCGGAAATTGGTGATCTGATGGATGCAAATGATAACGAGGGTGTAATGAATATAAAATATGAGATTGAACAGAATTTTGGCAACTATGGTGTCAATGGATTTGTAAATATGAACAACGATATGGTTGTTTTCAGATATGCTGATATTTTGTACATGAAGGCAGAATGTTTAATGCGGTTAAACGGTGGCGCTGCTACACAGGAAGCTGTTGATTTGGTTAACCAGGTTAGAAAAAGAAATTTTTCTGCAAGCGATTTCGATAAAGAAAAATATACCACTGCTTCCTTAACACTGGATGAACTACTGAATGAGCGTGGTCGCGAATTTGCGTATGAGATGTTCCGCCGGGAAGATTTAATTCGTTTTGGAAAGTTTCAGGACGCATGGTGGGCAAAAGAACAGGATCCTGATAAACATTATGAATTATTCCCGATACCATTTACTGTTATCACAGCCAATCCGGCATTACAGCAAAACCAGGGATATTAATGCCGGGTTTAGTATAAGTTGCAGGCATTACACTACGAGCTATGGTTTAGAGAGCAGGTATGTTACTTATACCATTTCGAGGTAGATAGTCCGGTTAACCGGTAGAGATAAATCAGTTGCATAATCTTATTAATCTGCCGAACTCAATTTGAAAATGATATAATAATTATACAGCCGGCTAAATTATCTTCTGATTTCTGCGGGAACCCGCCGGTACCACCCCATTTTGGATGATATTGCAGCATCCGGAATGGGGTGCTTTATGCTAAGCAGGGTTGATAAACAATGTACTTAATTTAAAATGAAGTACGCTTTACACCATGCGGCCGGAATCGCGGGGCCTCGAACCAGCCTTGCTGTTGCGACTATGGTGCTAAAGATGTCGCAGGCTTACAGATTAACTGTTTAACAGCTATATTTAATCTTTTGGCCGCCTGTATGCCAGTATTTTAAAGGCTTTTTAAAGACAGCCATTAACGGGTATGCTTATTTTTGTACCATAAATCCAATTTCGTTGACAATAAGGCCACTCGATATTTTTGGTAAAGGAAACTTCAATACCATTCAGTTCCTCGCCGTTTTTGCGCTGCTCTCTTTTGCTTTCTATGCATACATAGGAGTAACAGTGCCGGGCGGAAAGATTTATTTCCCGGTATTAGCGCATTATTTTGATGTGGTTAGCTGGTTTGCCGCATTGCTGGCACATGGGGCAGGTGCGCTGCTTACTCTTTTGGGTTATGCTGTTAAATATACCTATCCTGCACGGCTTTCATTTGCCACCGGCGGTGGCGGAGTGTCTATTGGCTACTCTTGCCTGGGTGTGCAAATAATGGCATTTTGGATAGCTTTTGTAACTGCACATACTGCCGCGGCATGGTATAAAATGAAATGGATGGCGGGGGGAGTTGCTGCAATTGTTCTTTTAAATATGATGCGTATTGCCTTGGTAAGCTTAGCTACCCACAACCATTATATATCCATTTTACCATTTGACCATCATACCTGTTTTAATATCTGTGCGTATATCGTTGTTTTTATTTTACTGTATTATTTTATCAGGTCAAATAACAAGCAGCAAACGCAGGCGATTATTGCCTGAAACCGGAGATGGGCTGGCTTTTATATAAATTTAAAATACCCTTCTATAAAGAAGGCAGATAAAAAATAGCAGCATTTACATTATTAAATAACAATATTCATTATATATTAATAGTTAACATAAAATCCAATTAATTTTCATTACATTTTAAGTTACTCATTGTATTTGAAATAATATCACGCCTCGTTTATCGAATACATTTAATTACCCAATTGAAAACATAACTGATGCCTAGTTTATTTGTACGAGCCCTTGGTTTGCTGCTACTGCCGGCTATATGTATTTTATCTTTATCTTCCTGTACTACTTACAGGAGCGTGCCCTATTTTCACGATTTGCCGGATACCGCACGTCCTACTTTAGCCAAAACAATGCCTTTTAAAAACCCCGTGATACAACCCGATGATGTGCTGACTATTACCATACAAACCATAGACAATAATGTGTCTGCCCTGCTGAACAGTGCCAATACGGTAAATGGTGTAACGGCTGCAGTACCGGTTAGTGCTACAACAGTAGGCATTGGCGGATTGGGACAGCAGGCAATCAACGGCTATCTGGTAGATAAGGACGGCTATGTAGAACTGTCTTTTGTAGGTAAAGTAAAGGTTGGTGGTCTGACTACTGCGCAGGCACAGGATAAGATAAGGGCAGAAGTGGATAAATATTTTAATAACCCCGTAGTAAATGTGCGGTATGCCAATTTTAAAATTACCGTATTGGGCGAAGTAGCCCGCCCGTCTTCTTATGTAATGCCGAATGAAAAGGTAACCATTTTTGATGCGTTGGGCATGGCTGGCGACCTTACCATTTTTGGCAAAAGAGAAAATGTGCTGCTGCTTAGAGATAGTTCTTCCACTGATAACCGGGAAATGGTAAGACTTAACCTTAACTCTAAAGGCATTGTTAGCTCGCCTTATTTCTACTTAAAACCAAACGATATTATTTACGTAGAGCCAAGTAAATACAAAATCGCGAGTGTAGATGCAGTGAGAACAAGAAACATAACAATTTTAACCTCCGTGCTTTCATTCGCAGTCATTATTGTTTCACGCATTAATTTTTAGTGAGTAAATGGATCAGCAATCTTATACAGAAGACCAACGCGAAACCTCTTTTAACAGTAAAAAGTTTATCGGGCAAGTTATTGATTATTGGTACTTGTTTGTTATATGCATTTCCATCGCCGTAGCGGTGGCCTGGCTTAAAGTACATTATGCTACGCCTATGTACCGGGTAAATGCACAAGTGCTGATAAAAGACGATAAAAACGGTGCTACGCAGGGCTTGGCCGGAAGTGCCGATGGAATGGCTTTCAGCTCGCTTTTTAATATGAAAAGCAACGTGTACAATGAACTGGCTATTTTGCAAACGTTAGATTTGTACAAGAAGGTAGTAGATGAGATGAGCTTAAATATCTCTTATTACCATAAAGGGAATGTAAGGGAAGTAGAACTGTATAACTCCAGTCCTGTTAATGTGTATTACCGGTCAGTTGATAATACCTTCAATCCATCTTCTTTTACCATTAATTTTCAAAAAGATAACGGGTTTATTCTCCATTTTGGCGACAGTACGGTAGCCGGACATTTTAATGATTCGCTGCGCATTGGTAAAAAAGTTTATTTCCTTACGCGTACTGCAAACCCTTTCAATTATAGTGATACTTATATTGTATCCATCAATAATCCTGATTACACTACAGCAGGTTTAGCCAGTAATCTTTCTGCCAAACTTATGGATGTTAAAGCTACTGTTATCAACTTAAGCTATAACACCAACATCCCCGACAAAGGAGTAGAAGTGCTGAGCAATGTGATGAATGCTTATATCCAGCGGGATTTGAATGAAAAGAATAAGATTTCTGACAGCACATTGCAGTTTATCAACAACAGAATTGCCTTGGTAGGTACCGATTTGAGTGGTATTGAAACGGATATACAACAATTTAAACAGAGGAACAGAATAGCTGATTTCTCGGCACAGTCGCAACAATTAATACAGAACAGCAGTGCTTATCTTCAACAGGGAAACGACTTACAGGTAAAGATGCAAGTGGTACAAACCATGATTGACTATATTAAACAGGAGACGAATAACCGGCGCCCGGTACCTTCTTTAATATCCAACGATCCTACTTTTCTTGCATTGGTAGATAAGTATAACACCTTGCAAATACAGCGCGACCGACTACTGCTTTCTGTAAAAGAGACCAATCCTGTTATTGCAAATCTGGATACCCAAATTCAGAATTTACGGTTGGATATGCTTAAAAGCCTGCAAAACCAGCAGGAATCCTTACTCATTGCCAATAAACAATTAAAGGTACAAAACAGCCAGGTAGACAATTTAATCAGCAGTGTACCGCAGAAAGAACGGCAATTTCTCGATATCTCAAGGCAGCAGGATGTGAAGCAGGCGTTGTATTCTTTCTTGTTGCAAAAGAAGGAAGAAACTGCTATTGCTAAAGCTTCGAATGTATCCAATGCCACTATTATTCAATCTGCCAGGGCGGATGTATTACCTTATTTTCCGCAAAAATCAACTACCCTTTTATTAGGTGTTTTAATTGGTCTTGCGTTGCCAACCGGCTTTATTATATTGAAGTCTTATGTAAACAACAAAATTCAGAATAGAGATGATGTAGCTGCTGTAAGTCCGGTTACGGTGATTGCAGAAATCGGGCATAGCAAGTCTTCAGGTTTTATCTCTTTGCAAGAGGAAGGCAGGTCGCTCATTGCAGAACAGTTCAGAGTATTCCGTACCAATTTGGAATTTACTAATCCCGGTAAAAAAACTTCTACCGTGCTGTTTACTTCCAGTGTAAGTGGTGAAGGGAAATCTTTTATCGTAGCCAACCTGGGTCAGATATATGCTATTGCGGGTAAAAAAGTGCTGATTATGGAAATGGACCTGCGAAAGCCTAAGCTGAGCAAAATGTTGAATTTATCCTCCGCTGAAGGCTTTACTAATTTGATTACTTCCGACAAGCCGGTATCAGAATTATTGGTGCCCATTGCTGTGCAGCACAATACCATGTATTTGCTGCCAAGCGGGCCTATTCCTCCAAATCCGGCAGAGCTGTTACTATCGGGTCGCATGGACGAAATAATGGCAGAGCTTAAAAACAATTTTGATGTTATTCTGATAGATACTGCGCCCATAGGTGCTGTTACTGATGCAGTCATTCTTGGAAAATATGCCGATGTTTCCATGTACATAGTGCGGCAGAATGTTACGCGGATAAACAGTTTACACATTTTAAACGAATCACTTGTTGATTCAAAGTTGCCATCTCCGTATGTTGTTTTTAATGATGTTCGTTTGAAGACATCCGACAGATATGGCTATGGATATAGATATGGTTACGGATATGAGTATTCGTCGGAAGTGAAGGGAAAGAAGAAGGTTTTTCAATTGGCAGTTAAAGGCAAATAGGTGATTGTGTGCAGATATTATTTTATATTATAAACCCCGAAGGATTCTTACTAAAACTTGCGAGTTAGAGTATCCTGGATTTAGTAAATGCAATCATTTTGAATTTATCGCATGATTAGTTACCTCAAACTCTTTGTATGTATGGGTTTATATTTAGCGATCACATTATTTGCATATTTAGTCAGTTTCTTTATTGAGAGACACTTTACAAGGACTACATAAAGAATGGCATTATTAGTTAATAAATAACTGGATCGAATACTACAAGTAGTATTTAATAATATTTGGAACTAAGAAGTAAATGATCAATATAAGTAATGTCAACAGTTAAGAGATTGATATCTGGCAGTGCAGCTTCCTGGGTGAGAATAGCAGTAACAATGGTAACGCAGTTAGCATTGGTGCCTGTGTATTTGTCACACTGGTCGGTGGAGTTATATGGCGTCTGGATAGCTATTCAGGCATTAGTAAATATATTGACGACGTTAGATAGGGGATTTTTGGATTATTTAGAATATGAATTTCTGAAAATAGGAACAAACAATAGAAAAGAAACGGGAGATTATTTATGGTCTGGGCTACTGGTGATTTTAATAGCAGGAATTATTGAGATGCTTGTAATTACAGCATTTTCACTCTCTCCTATTTTAATCTCGTTTTTAAACGAAGGAAAAAGTGAAAGTCAGGAGTTATGGACACAGGCTGGATATGTGCTAGTAATGCAATGCATAAGCTGGTTCTTTTGCTATAATATTACCGGACTCTTTTTCAGAGCTTTGTCGGCATTCGGATACTTTCCGCGGCTTAGTTGGTGGAATGTTGCAGTTTCTACTGTAGCATCTGTAGCTCCGGTTCTCGCAGTCATTAACGGTGCCAGTTTGCTTACTGCAGGTATTTGGGCTACTATGGGAATGATTATAATAACAGTGCCGCAATATTTTGATATCTACAAATTACTTAAAAAGGAATGCATACCTAATACCAAAGGACGATTAAAAATAGGTATGCAGAATTATATTAAATCTTTAGCCTTATCGGGCAGGTACTTTTTAGAAAACTTTAGGCAACAAGGCGTTCGGCTCATTTTAGCTCCTTTATCAGGCGCTGCAGGATTGGCCAGCTTTGCTACTATGCGAACCGGCGCCAATGTTGCACTGCAAGGATTGACAACTATAACAAATCCGTTAATGCCTGAACTAATGCGATTTCTAAACCAGAAAGCGCAACAAAAAACAGAGGCAGCATTCGGCACCGTATGGTTAGTGCTTGTAGGAGGTCTTGCTCCTGCCGTTGTGCTGCTGCAAGCTATTGCACCCCCCTTATTTACTATATGGACAAAGGGGCAAATTGACTTCAATCCACTCTTATTTGCGTCATTGTCACTCGGTGTTTTGGTATATGCTTTAGCGCAACCAGCCATAGCAGTCGTTGTAGGTAATAACTTATTGAAATCGCAGATGATTGTATCTATAGCCTCTTCTCTTACTGTGCTATGTAGTTTACTAATATTAGTTCCACTGTTAAACATGCTCGGAGCAGGCATAGGACTTTTGATAGCTGAAATTATAGCAGCAGCAGGATTTAGGAAGTATGCTAAAAAGTGGTTGGAGCAAAATTCACTCTATTGGCCATCAGAACCGGCGAAAATAGCAAGTATTTCTGTTTGGGTATCAGCCAGTGGGATGCTCCTTATGATATACCTACCTGCAATAAAATATGTCGTATTGATACTAACGGTGGTTACTTTATTCTGGAATGTAAGACGTTATTGGAAAAACATGCCACGTATTGCGAAGGACAAGGTAGCATCTATATCAGCAAGATTGTTTTTTTTAAAAAAGCTAAAGTTAGCAGTGCACTAAAACTAATTATTGTATGAACGTTACGCAAATCTCAATAGGGCGCTTCCATCATTTTCATTTAGCACGACAGCTGGAACGGCATCAGCTTCTTGACAGTATCTGGACCGGTTATAGAAAATACAACTTACGCGATGAGACAGGAATAGATCAAAAGAAAATTAAGACCTATCCCTGGTTGCATACACCCTATATGGCCGGTGCCCGTTTTGGAATAACACAGTGGCATTGGCTAAAACATCAATGGGCTTGGCTTTCCAACCAAACGTTAGACAGCCATGTATCTAAACACATAAATACACCTACCATTTTAATGGCCCTCTCTGGCTGTGGTTTACACGCCGGAATTAAAGCTAAAAAGATTGGAGGGTATTACATATGTGATCGAGGTTCTGCCCATATTCGTTTCCAGGATGAGATTCTAAAAGAAGAGCATGAGAAATGGGGTTTACAATATCAACCAATTGACCCGAGAGTTATTAATAAGGAGGAGACGGAGTATGAAGCATCTGATATTATAACAGTGCCTTCTGAATTTGCCAGAAAGTCTTTTATAGAAATGGGTGTAAGTGCCAATAAAATTTGCAAAGTAATTTATGGTGCAAGACTAGAGCGGTTTAAAAAAGTTGCTGAGCCTTCAAAAGATATCTTTAGAGTACTTTGGGTAGGCGCGGTAAGTATTCAAAAGGGTTTTATGTATGCTTTAAGGGCTTTCCAGAAAGTAAGGCATCCTAAAAAAGAGTTTGTTGTTATAGGTCATGTAACTTCAGAGGTAAAAGGATTATTACATTCAGACAATCTAACTAACGTTATATTTAAGGGTACGGTTGCCAATCACGAACTGCCTAAAATCTACAGTTCTGCTCATGTGTTTATTCTCTCGAGCGTTCAGGAAGGATTAGCAATGGTGCAAGGCGAAGCTTTGGCATGTGGCTGTCCTGTGATAGCAACCAATCACACTGGTGGTGAAGATTTGTTTACAGATGGAGTTGAAGGTTTTATTGTTCCTATCCGTTCTGTCGAAGCTATCGCTGAAAAGTTGCAATTGCTGGCTAATGATAGATTGCTACGAATAAAAATGTCAGAAGCTGCCATTAAAAAAGTGCAATCCTTGGGCGGTTGGGATAGTTATGGAAAAAGTTTTATAAAAGTTATTCAATCATTATAACTAGTGTAAAAGTAATCAAGTCATTTCCAAACACTATTAGTCGAATAAGTTTATGATGCCCTTGAATATATCAATGCGAACAAGTTTGAAGAGTATGGAATCATCAATATCCTATACTACACTCTCCAAAAAGAGCGATCTCACATTTATATTAATAACTACAGCACCTGGTTGGCTTTTAGCTTCAATCTTTAATAGTATCGCTATTGCAGATCTAAATTCTATATGGGCAAGTTTTATAGTTGTACTTTGGATTGGAAAGCAAGTTGGGAGGCCATTTGAAATGATCCGGTTTGTACGTATTACTGCTGCAGTATTATGTGCAATACAAAATATATCCTGGATAATGGCATCATTTATACATAAATTTTATTTAGATGAGTCTATCGAAGAAACATTATATCATTCTATGAGCGGTGGCTTAACGTTTCAATCTTATGCCCTCGCTATTTTTTATATCACTGCTTTTTCAATAGCTATATCGTTTCTTGGATATAAAAAGAAGATTTTTCTTCTGGAAAATTCAATTACAAAAGCAATATTGATTTTAAAAAAATACCCCTTCGTAAAATTAAGACTCTTATTAGTAGGATTTAGCCTTATTAATATTCTTTTGATTATCACAGGCGTTATAGGACAGCGTTCAACTATAATAGAAGGTTATGAAAATGGTGAGAGAGCTTTTTGGATAGTTCTTTATGAATCTTTATTGCCAGCACAGGTTCTGTTATGTGGGCTCTTTCTCTGGAATTTGATTAATAGTAAAAAGAGTAAAATAAACTGGGGCATCCTATTATTTTCAACGCTTGTTCTCCTGTTTATCTTTTTTACTAAAGATAGAAGAAGCTTTATATTTTCAGTTTTTGGAATTGGATTTTGGTTTTACTTCTTTTCAGGTAAAGGAATTAAAGTTTTTAAAGTTGCTCTAATCATAGCTATAATTTACCCCTTTCTATCTAAAGCTTTATTATTTAATAATTTTATCAGAAGTGCTAATGGCATCACAGGTGCACAGCCAGTAAGTGCAGTTGAACTGGTGCCTGAAGCATGGGAAAAGTTTAATTCATCTGAAGGCTTTATAGAGGAAGAAGAAGAGAATACAACGGAAAATCTTTCTGAAAGACCGCTTGTAGCAACGCCACTTGCTCTTTGTTTGCAGTATCCGGTTGAGAAGAAGACATTTACTTTAGGAGAAAATTTAATAAACTCTTTCGTGTGGTCTATACCTGGACCGATTATTTCAAATAAAAGGGAGTTTCCTGTTCAGGAAGATTTACTGTATGCTCATTTCGCAATTAGTCGTGGCGATTTGGAGGATACAGCTGATTCTCTATATCTCAGCTCCTATACTGAGTTTTCATGGTTTGGATTTCTTATATATCCTATTTTATTGGTAGTCCTTTGGAGATTAGTTCTCTCGTTATTAAAAAGTTGGAATATTCAGGGAATAAGTCTAATAATTTGTGTTTCTATTTTCTTCCAAAGCTTTTTATTGAATATTGGCGAAGGTTCAACTATTGCATGGTTTGTTGCTTTACGTTCCTTCCTTTTTTGGGCTATACTTTATAAGAGCTATAACTATTTCATTAAAAAAAGTAACTATCCTAAACCTTTCTATTATAAAAGGTAACATGATCAGACGTATTCTTTATATAGGTAACAGCAGTGGATTCACAACTTCTTTTCAAAGGTTTGAAGCTTTAAAGCGCTTGGGCTACACTGTATGCATGCAAGATCCATATAAAGCAATGGAAGTAAATTTAAGAAGAATTATTTCAAGGCATATTCATTATCGTACTGGCTACAGATTTCTTCAAAAGAAAATTGAAGAATGGATAAAAGAAGTGGTCACAGCTAATCAGGAAAATTATGATTTAGTCTGGATGAATAGTGGAGAGTTGATTGGTAAACATGTGATTAAGTTATTACATGCAACTTACAAATGTCCTATTATATTATACAACAATGATGATCCGACAGGCGGAAGGGATGGTAGGCGATTTTCTACACTTATTAAAGCTGTTCCATTTTATGATTTATGTATTGTAATGAGAGGTGTTAATAAAAATGAGTATGAAAAATTGGGCGCAAAAAAAGTACTGCGTGCAACTATGTCTTATGATGAAGTAGCGCATCATCCCTTCGAGCACACTGTAGAAATTCCACCAAAACTTCGTTCAGAAGTGGCCTTTATTGGTACCTGGATGCGCCATGAAAAAAGAGATACATTTTTATTAAAACTTATCGAAGCTGGTATTCCTGTTAGTATATGGGGCGACCGCTGGCAAAAATCACCACTTTGGAACAGGCTTGCACCACATTACAGAGGCCATGCCTTAGGCGGGAGAGATTATGTAGGTGCTATACAAGGCGCTAAAATAGTGCTGGGCTTACTTTCGAAAGGGAACAGGGATTTACACACAACACGTTCGCTGGAAGTGCCTTATGCAGGTGGATTGCTTTGTGCAGAAAGGACTTCAGAACATTTGGATATGTATAATGAGGGTGAAGAAGCCGTTTTCTGGTCTGATACGGAAGAGTGTATACAAGTTTGTAAAAAACTATTGGCAGATGATAATTTAAGAGAATCTATTAGAATAGGGGGAATGCGAAAAGTGGGAGCACTTAGGGTAGGGAATGAGGATATATGTCGCCAAGTTTTACAGGAAGTAGAAACATTAAAGAAGTAGGTTGTTTTAATCGTAATATCAATTATGAACATTGTTTTCTTTACACATCCATCCTTTTTAGCATCGCAAAGCATGCCCCGCTTTACTGCAATGCTTACTAAGGGTATGGCTGAGAGAGGACATTCCGTTGAAACCTGGGCGCCACATCCCCAATTTTATAATTTACCGGTAATATCGTCTTTAAAAAAGTGGATGGGATATATTGACCAGTATCTTATTTTTCCTCAACAGGTAAAGGAAAGACTTACTATCTGTCAGAAAGATACTCTGTTTGTATTTACCGATCATGCCTTGGGACCATGGGTGCCATTATTTGCTAATCGGCCGCATGTAATTCATTGTCATGATTTCCTGGCGCAACGATCTGCAAAGGATGAAATACCGGAGAACCCAACCGGCTGGACAGGAAAGCAATACCAGCAGTATATAAGAAAAGGATACCAGCAAGGTAGGAATTTTATATCCGTATCGCAACAAACAAAGAATGACTTGCATAAGTTTTTAAAATCTCCTCACCGGATTTCGGAAGTTGTGTATAATGGAATGAACCAGCAGATAAAAACAACTGATATACATACAGCCAGAAAGCAATTAGGTGGACTACTAAAAATAGACCTGACATCAGGTTATATATTACATGTAGGAGGTAATCAGTGGTATAAAAACCGCAAGGGAGTCATAGAGATTTATACCACATGGAGAGCAGATGATAAACATAAACTACCATTGATAATGATAGGGAGTTCTCCTTCTGAAGTACTACAAAAAGCAAGAGATTTATCTTCTTATAAAGAGGACATTTATTTCATCAGCTGTTTGAATGATGAAGCTGTGCAACTGGCTTATTCAGGAGCTAGCCTTTTTTTATATCCATCGTTGGCAGAAGGCTTTGGATGGCCTATTGCAGAAGCTATGTCCACAGGCTGTCCGGTTGTTACCACAGGAGAAGCGCCTATGAATGAGGTAGGTGGAGAAGCTGCAGTTTATATATCTCGCCGTCCTGCTAACGAAGGAGATGTGCTTGGATGGGCAAAGCAGTGCGCAAATACAATTGACAAAATCTTAAGCCTTGATAGTAAACAAAGAGATAAGGTAGTACATGCCGGATTTGATAATGTACAACGATTTAACACGGCTGCTGCTCTGGACAAAATAGAAAGTATATATCAGCAAGTGCTTGCAAATGGCAATTGATATTTCTAATAAGATTTGCTGCTTATTCCAGTATTATAATTATAGTAGTATGAATGTTTATAACATCAATAAATTATCTGGAATTATTGTTTGGAAGTTTTTCAGAAAAAGATAGTATTTTATGAGTAAAAGTATTTCTGTAATTGTTTTAACTTATAATGAAGAGAAGCATTTAGAGCGTTTGTTAAAAAGCTTAGTTCAAATTGCTGCTGATGTATATATCATTGATTCTTTCTCAACGGATAAGACGCTTGCGATTGCGGAAACTTATAATTGCCGCATCTTCCAGAGAAAATGGATAAACTATGCCGATCAGTTCCAATGGGCACTCGATAACTGCAGTATTCAAACTCCCTGGATAATGAGAATGGATGCCGATGAGTACCTGGAGCCTAAGCTGATTGAAGAGATCAATCATAACATTACAAAAATGCCTGAAGACACTACCGGCATTTATATAAGGCGGAAGGTGATCTTTAAAAAGAAATGGATACGCTATGGAGGGTTTTATCCGCATACATTAATGAGAATATGGCGCATAGGTGTAGGGAGTATTGAGCAAAGATGGATGGATGAACATATCGTTTTAAGTGAAGGAAAAACCACGATTCTTAAAGAACATATTGTTGATGAGAATCTTAACTCCATCAATTGGTGGGTCAATAAACATAACAGTTATGCTATTCGCGAAATGATTGATCTACTCAATATAAAGTATCATTTTTTAGACACTGACTTACGATTAACGCAAAATGAAAGCTCCCAAGCCAAGCGGAAAAGAATTCTGAAGGAAAAAGTGTATTCAAATATTTCACCTGGCTTACGTGCTACCTGTTATTTTCTTTACAGATATGTCGTAAGGTTTGGATTTTTGGATGGATACAAGGGCTTTATTTTTCACTTTATGCAAGGATACTGGTATCGTCTGCTGGTTGATGTGAATGTGATGGAATTTGAAGATAAATTACAGCATCCAAATAGGGACAGTATTACTATGTTATTAGAAAGGGACTATAATTTTAAATTGAAATGTTGAAGATTTTACATATAGTTCCATCCTATAAACCCGCCTATATTTATGGAGGTCCTATAGAGTCTGTTTCAAAGCTATGTGAAGCACAGGCATCTGTAGGGCATACTGTAAAAGTTTTTACAACTACGGCTAATGGTGAAGCGGAACTGGAAGTAAAAGCCGGTAAGGAATTGGATGTTGATGGCGTATGTGTTACCTATTTTAAAAGGATTACAAAAGACCATACCCACATATCGTTTGATTTATGGAAGCAACTTGCTAAAGAAGGGAATAAGTATGATCTGATACATATTCATTCATGGTGGAATATACTGGTAATTGTAGCAACAATAATTTGTCATGCAAAAAAAAGCAAAGTAGTTATATCGCCGAGAGGTATGTTGAGTGGGTATATTTTTACCAGTTCTAAAAGCTTTATAAAAAAAGTCATTCATTCATCAGTTGGTAAGAAAGTCCTGAAAAAAAGTGCTTTTCATGCAACCTCACAAGCAGAGTATGATGAATGCAAAGATCTGATACCAGGCTGGAAGGGCTTTATGGTTCCGAATATTTTAACCTTACCACCATTGCCTCTTGTTAAAAAGGCGAATGAGGTTTTTACACTGCAATTTCTTTCAAGAATACATCCTAAGAAAGGTCTTGAATTTCTATTTGAAACCATAGCAAATATTCCCTTTCCTGTTGTTCTTAAAATTGCTGGGAGTGGCGAAGAGGAATATATAACAGAGCTTAAGCAGAAGGCTAAAGAGTTAAATATTGAATCAAAAATTCAATGGTTAGGATGGCAGGACAGAGCATCCAAGTTTGATTTACTTATGAATGCAGATTTGTTTGTACTTACTTCCTACAATGAAAACTTTGCTAATGTGGTAATTGAATCCTTGCATGTTGGGACACCGGTAATGGTGTCAGATAAAGTAGGGTTAGCAGCATTTATAGAAAGCGAGCATATGGGCTGGGTAAGCAGTTTAAGCACTGCTGCTATTACTAAAACTATTATAGCCGCTATAAATGATGTTGCTGCGCGGAAAAGAATTGCTGCGGAGGGACCAGAGATAATAAAAAGTCATTTTTCAATTGAAAAATTAGTTGATGATTACGTTATAGCGTATCAAAAAGTATTATACCAATAATTCTCTGATCAACTATAGCCTTTATTATTACGACAGTAGATTAATTATAGTTCATGGAAGTTCAACAACTCAATAAATTCAAGATGCCGGATAGGTTCCGTGGCAAACCCGGCTGGTACACGCAACTCTGGTGGATAGTAGAAGCATTATTGTTTCATACATCACCGCAGTTTATGTATGGCTGGCGGCGGTTTTTGCTAAGAAGCTTTGGTGCCAAAGTGGGTAAAAGGGTGATTATACGATCTTCTGTACGTACGCAATTCCCCTGGAAGGTAACTATTGGCGATTATAGCTGGATAGGCGATGATGTGGTACTGTATAGTTTAGGCGAAATCATCATTGGCAACCATGTGGTGATATCGCAAAAAAGCTATTTATGCACTGGCTCACACGATTATACACACGCTGCTTTTCCTATTTATAATGTACCTGTTGTAATAGAAGACCAGTGCTGGCTGGCTACCGATGTATATATAGCACCGGGTGTAACAATAGGCAGAGGTACCGTAATAGGTGCAAGGTCATCAGTATTTAAGTCTTTACCTGCCGGCGTGGTGTGCATGGGCAGTCCGGCAAAAGTGGTGAAAGCGAGAAATGTTGAAAACGTTAAGTTCACTGGTTACAATTCACAAGTACACAAGGTTCACTTGTCAGATTCAAAGTTGGAGGTGTGAAGCTTAAAATCCAACATACAAAGCAGTATGCAGATTACAACTTACACCGGCAACATGCCTACTGTATAATTTTGATATATTTATTAAATTTTAATTAGTAAAATTCATAAGGCCAATTATATTTGCTTTATAGATTGTTAGATATAACAACTGCTAAGCCTTACGTTCATAAACTGACGAAAGGCACACTAATCAGGTAACTATAAGACCACTAAACCTGCAACCAAAACGTAATTGCCGCCTTACCGGTAATATACTTGTTTATTAAAAAGTAAGAACCAAAACGAAACTGCTCATGAAACGCAGCATACTACTCATCAGTGGTAATTACTCCCCTGAGCCTACCGGCATTGGCAAGTACAACAAAGAAATGACCGACTGGATGGCTGACAATGGCTTTGAAGTAACCGTTATTTCCACCTATCCCTATTATCCATACTGGCAGTTGCAGGCACCTTATACGCGCAGGCACAAATGGTACAGCAAAGAGCGGCTGATTACTGCTAATGGCAATGTTATTACTGTTTACCGCTGTCCGCATTATGTACCAAAAAAGCCTACAGGCGCACGCCGTATGATGCTGGATTTTTCGTTTGCACTGGCGGCTTTTTTTCAGGTATTGAAACTAGCGGCAGGCAAAAAGTTTCAGTATGTGATTACCGTTATTCCACCACTGCCCTTAGGATTGCTTTCGGTGCTGTACAAAAAATTGCGGAATGCTACCTTTTTGTATCATGTACAGGATCTGCAGATAGAAGCTGCGCGTGACCTGCAGATGATTCAATCGCAACGTACCATCCGCAACCTGTTTCGTATAGAGCAATACATATTGCGCCATGCCGATATAGTAAGCTCCATTTCAGACGGTATGATTGAAAAGATGCAGGAAAAGACAACTAAGCCGGTGGTATTTTTTCCCAACTGGGCAGACCTGCACCAGTTTTATCCTATATCTGATAAAGGCGCGCTTAAGCAGGCATTCGGCTTTGCAACTACCGATAAGGTGGTGTTATATTCGGGCTCTGTCGGTGAAAAGCAGGGACTGGAAGCTATCTTAGATGCTGCTGCCAAAGAGCAAAATCCTGCGGTAAAGTTTGTGATATGCGGCTCGGGACCTTATAAGGAAAAACTGCAACAAATGGCAGTCTGCCGGAAGCTGGATAACGTTGTTTTTATGCCGCTGCAACCGTTGGACCAGTTCAACAATTTTTTGAACATGGCCGATGTGCATCTTATTATTCAGAAAGCAAATGCGAGCGACCTGGTAATGCCCAGCAAACTGACGAATATACTTGCTGTAGGTGGCCTGGCGCTGGTAACTGCTAATGCCAACAGTACATTGCACAAGCTGATCAGTAAGCATAAAATGGGTTTGCTGGTACCTGCCGAAGATGCGCCTGCCTTGCAGCAAGGTATTGCCTGTGCTTTATCGCAGCCAATGGCAGCAGTACAGGCAAATGCATTGGCATACGCCCGGCAGCACCTGGCTATTGATGAAGTAATGAAAACCTACTTTAATCACACGCTAGCCCCTATCAATCTGACCGTGGAGCAGGTAGCCATAAAAAGGAAAACGGTAATGAGCTATTTTTTCAATGCCTGATGTATCTACCATCACGCTGCCGATTGAATTACTTTCTATTTTTCCCTACTGGCAGATTGCCATCCGGCAGCCTGCTGCCGAACGTGCTGGTGCTGGTGTTAGTTAAACAATATGCATTCGTACCACTACAATTTTCCTATTTATATATGTGTATGTCTTTATGGATAAACAGTAAGCATGCCGGGCTGCGTTGTCTTTTTGGTTATAAATGATATGCAGTATTCAAATTATTTAAAAATGATTTTAATTTTATTTTAATATAATAGGCGCTGAAAATTATAAATTTATTATTGATTTTATTTTTATATAAATATATTTGAGCCATACTTTATACCGGTAAAAAGAAAGTGTAAAGCACAAGATACCAAATACCAAAATAATTGCTTTAAAGTAGACCCGATACTGGTGTGGCTGCCGCTTAAATTATCAGTTCCCTAAGCAGGCAAAATCCTCTATCAACATACAACCAGGTAAACAAACCCTAATATATGCATACAGTGTTACGTACTGCAAGTGGCAAACGATTGCCCGTACTTTCTTTGTTATTGACTTTTTTGATGACGGCATGGTGGAGTGTAGGATGGGGACAAATAGTGGGATATGATGTAAGTACACAAACAGCTTACGGTGTATCTCCTTTAACTCCTTCTTTAACAGCTTCGAATGTCACCATCGGCGGATTAACCAGAGGAAGTGGTGTTGTAACTACTACTGGAACTGCTGCTGCAAGTGGCTGGGGCGGAACGGGATGGAATAATGCCACACCTGCTGCTGCAATATCTGCCGGCGCATATATCACATTTACAGTTCGGGCAAATACGGGATACATCATGTCTTTAGCTGCACTTAATGCGTTTGATTACCGGCGGTCAGATAGTGGACCAGTAAATGGTTTGGTACAATATTCCATAAATAATGGTGTATTTACAGATATCACTACAGTGGCATTTGTAAGTATGGCAAATACAGGAGCTTCTATTGGCAGTACAAGCCTGAGTGCCATACCAGCATTACAAAATTTGCCAGCCAGTTCAACCGTTACTTTTCGAATTGTTCCGTATGGCGCTACTATTTCATCGGGCACCTTTTATATTTATAATAAAGAGGGTTCAACTGATCCGGACTTGTCTTTAGCCGGTACCATTAATAGTACAACCGGCGTTACCTTCTATCCGAAATCAAGAGGCAAATTGAATGATGTAACCACCTGGGGAACTAATATAGATGGCACAGGGACAGCTCCTGCCAGTTTTAGCGCCAGTAATCAAATATTTAATATTCAAAACAGAGCCACAGCAACAATTGATAATTCATGGACTGTATCCGGAACGAATTCTAAAATAGTTGTTGGCGACTGGAGTAGCGATGTAACCTTTACAATACCCTCTACCTCTCCGGTAATTGGAACGATAGATGTTGCTACGAATGCTACACTTGATTTAGACAACACAACACTGCCAACTTTGGGTGTACTGGCTACCAATAGTACAGTTCTTTATAGTGGAAGCGCTATTCAAAACGTTGCTGCCAAAGCATACAGAAATTTAAGTATCAACAATATGAGCGGCGTAACCCTGACTGGCAATGTAACGGTCAGCGATGCTTTAAAGCTTACTAAAGGTGCAGTTAATATTGGCGGCAATACCCTTACGATTAATGGTTATATAAGCAGTAAAGGCACAGGCACTTTATCCGGATCTTCGAGTTCTAATATAGTTATAGGAGGCATTAGTAATAACCTCAGTACGCTCAACTTTACACCTGCAGCTAATACGCTCAATAATCTGACTATCAGTACGGGCGTATCCGTTGCATTGGGCAATGCGCTTAATATTACTGCGGGTAATAATCCGGGTACGGTTATCGTCAACGGTATTTTAACTACTAATGGTTATCTCACTATAAAAAGTGATGCTAATGGCACTGCACGTATTGGTGCCTCCACCGGCAGTATCAGTGGTAATATCACCGTAGAGCGATATATACCTGCAAAACCAGCACGTAAATGGACCTTGCTGGCGAGCCCGGTGAGCGTACCGGTGCGCAATGGCTGGCAGCAGCAGTTATTTGTTACGGGTCCGGGTACGGGTGGTACGCCTTGCGGCAGCACTACGGGCAATGGTGGTGCAACTGATATGTACAACAGCAACGGCTTTGATGATACACAAAATGATCCCTCCACCATATTTACCTACGAGCAAAGCTATGCTGCCGGTAGTACCAGTTATTTTACGCCTATTGCCAACACTGGTGTGCAATTGACGCCGGGCGCTGGCTACCGGGTAAATGTACGTGGCGACCGGAATACGGCTGGGGCTTGTGCTACTCAGATCAACTACTCGGGCAGTGCACCTTCTGCGGGAGCAGTAACCCTTAGCGTAACAGGGGCTTACACTTCAAGCGCCAGTAAAGCATTAAATTTTGCAGCCGACAATAAATTCACCCTGGTTGGTAATCCGTATCCCAGCGAGTTGAGCCTCAGTTCTTTTTTCACCGACAACAGCAGCCGCATCAATATTAGTGCATGGTTTTACTGCGGCACTACCGGCAATACAGGCGATGTATATACGGTATACAACAATGGCCAGTTGACCAATGACTTTTTACCTGCTGCTAATAAAGTATTTACTAGTGGTGCACTGTCGGATATAGTGGTATCATCGGGTGAAGCCTTCTTTGTAGAGGCGAAGGCAACGGGTAGTGTTAGTTTCAGGGAGACTCAAAAAACTACTGTAAATGCTTCGGGTAATGGTATTTATAGCCGGCAGGCAGCGCCATTTGTATGGACTAACTATATACGGTTGCACCTGATGAAACAGGCAGATAACCTGCAGGAAATGGATAATATTATTGTTCGCTTTAAAAATGATAAAAAAGTAAGCAATATGCAATATGGTGCTTTAGATGCTACAAGCATCAATACAGTAGCTTCTTCCATTGCTTCGCTTAAAGCGGGTGGCAGGATGGCTATACAAACAAGGCGCCTCGATTTTATAGGTAAGGATACGGTGTATTTGGCTGTGAATGCTGCGGTTGGCAATTACCGGCTCTCTTTTACAGAATACAGCCAGTTTGCGAAGGCTAAGTTTATTTATCTTATAGACCGTTACCTGCATTTTACTACTGATGTAAAGCAACAGCCCGGCGGCTATCCGTTCAGCATTACTGCCGATACACTAAGTAAGGGTAATAACCGGTTTATGGTAGTGTTCAGCACCACAGCTATTAGCACCGGTACGGCTAAGTATGTAAGCAGTCCGGTAAATAAAACAAGTGCGCCGGTACAATTTGGCTTATACCCCAATCCCGTACATAGTCAGTTGCATATAAGCATACCTCCTTCTACTGTGGTGCAGTATCAGCTCAGGATATTGTCAGCAGCAGGTACTCTGGTCATAGCAAAAGAGGGCAATAGCAAAGCAGGTTCTATAGATATCTCCACTGCCAGCCTTGCGCCAGGCACTTATATAGCCGAGTTGTATTTTGCTGATGGAACACGCTACACTCAAAAATTTGTAAAGCAATAACATAGAAAAATCTGACTAAACTAGTTTAATATGCCAAAGAGAAATAATTACAAAAAGAGCAACATGATAAGGGCAGTTGGTGTAGTAGCATTTGCCTGCTTATTAAGTGTAACTGCTGTATATGCCCAAGGACCAGAAGCAGTAGGCGATGGGTTAGATGGTGAGACCACTACCAATGTTCCCTTTGATGGTGGTGTAAGCCTTTTGGTAGCAGCTGGTATTGGCTACGGCGCTAAAAAAGCGTACAATGCCAAAAAGAAAGGGACTACTGAAGAAAATAATGAAGCCGCTCCCTGCCTGTAAAATGATGAGCTTTTAAAGCTCCGAAAGGCAGCTAATCCTATAGCGGATCAGCTGCCTTTTTTTATAAGTATGTTGGCAATCATACTTTACTTACATTAGGGAGATTATACCATTTTCAATTAAGTAGCATACCATGCGCTTAGCTCAAAGCTTACAACCCGAGGTTCAATACTTGTAGCCTGAGGCTTGCAGCTTACATAGTATTATCTATTTGAAAAGGTATTACCCACAACAATTAATAATTTAGCAGTATTAAAAATTTGGAATACTCTTTTCTTGCTTAAAAACAGAAAAACAAAAGGAACATGGCATTTATAGATTATTACTCCATTCTTGGCGTGGATAAAAACGCATCGGAAGAAGATATAAAGAAAGCTTATCGCAAACTGGCACGCAAGTATCACCCCGACCTTAACCCGAACGATAAAGATGCAAAGATGAAGTTTCAGCAGATTAATGAGGCAAACGAAGTGCTAAGCAACCCTGAAAACCGTAAGAAGTATGATGAATACGGCGAGCATTGGAAGCATGCCGAAGAATATGAACGGGCAAAGCAATCGCAACAGCAATACCAATATCAGCCGGGCGGAGGAGATGGCGGTCGCTGGCAGGAAGCCTATACCGGTGATTTTGATGAAGGTATGTTCTCCGACTTTTTTGGTTCAATGTTTGGCAACCGGCGTAGCGGCAGGCAGCAGGCTAAATTCAGAGGCGAAGATTACAATGCAGAAGTAAACCTTATGTTGAGTGAAGCTTATACTACACATCAGCGTACGTTTACTATCAACGGCGAAAATGTGCGCATTACTATTCCGGCGGGTATAGCTAATGGTCAAAAAATAAAATTGAAAGGGCGTGGCGGTCCGGGTATTAATGGCGGTCCTGCAGGCGACTTGTACATTACCTTTGTAATTACAGACGATACAGACTTTAAACGTATTGGAAATGACTTGTACACTACGGCAACGCTGGATTTGTACACCGCTGTGTTGGGTGGCGAAACAACCGTGAATACATTTACCGGAAAAGCAAAAGTAAAGGTACATGCGGGCACGCAAAACGGTACTAAAGTACGCCTGAAAGGAAAGGGCTTTCCGGTATATAAAAAAGAGGGCGAATTTGGCGATTTGTTTGTTACTTTTTCAATACAAATTCCCACTCACCTTACCGAGAAGCAGAAAGAATTATTTCGGGAGTTATCCAAGCTACAATAAACTAATAAACCATTTGTATGGAAAACCAAATGATTACTATAGAAGCCTATTGCACGTATCATCAGGCAGAGCCTGCATTTATTGAAGCACTGGAAAAAAGTGGCTTGCTAAACGTTATAGTAATGAATAACGATCGTTTTATTGATTACGAACAATTGCAGCAATTAGAATGTTATACACGCTGGTACTACGATATGGACATTAATGTGCCAGGCATAGATGCCATTAATAACCTGCTGGATAAAATAAAGCAGATGCAGCAGGAGATGGAAGATTTGAAGCATCGGCTGGCAGTATATCAGACTAATAGCCTATTGCTGTAAAGATGCTTATCTCTGTGCTAAATGCATGTAGGTAAAATTCTATCTCACCGTTAAGAATGAAGGAGTTGTAAAAACTAATTGTAATATTGCTTTCTAAATCAACTATTATGAAAGTTTGTTCAGAGGTTTTTCTTGAATACAATTTGCTGAACCATCCTTTTTACCAGGCATGGAATGAAGGCAGGCTTACCTGCAGTCAGCTAAGTTTATATGCAAATCAGTATGGTTCATTTATCCAGCTTATCAGTGAAGGCTGGCAGTGTGTAAACGAAGAAGCGATTGCTGCCGAAGAGCAGGAGCATTACGAATTGTGGCAGCAGTTTGGTAACAGCCTCAACAAAGAAGTAAATGCTGCTTTTCTTCCTGCTGTTGACGAATTAACAAGTACAACCAAAGAAAATTATAAGACGTATGCAGGAGCGCTTGGTGCATTGTATGCTTTTGAAGCACAGCAACCGGCAACCGCTACTTCCAAATTGCGGGGGTTGAAAGAACATTACAGCCATTGGAACGTAGATGAAACTTATTTTACCATTCATGCCAACGACATAGAGGAGCCTGCATTGCTTGAAGAAAAGATGAATGTTTTATCTGCAGAAGACAGAGCCATTGCATACGAAGCCTGTGCCAGCACTTGCCGCCTGTTGTATAACGCGCTCACAGATATTTATAATCACAGCATGGTTGCTTCGCAAAACTAAATTACAATCATCTTTTACAATATTGGTGAGGCTGTTTCCAAAGTAAGAAACAGCCTCTTTTTAGTTTACTGTTTATACACTTCTTTGTTTATAATTTGTGGGAGTTGTTCTCCACGTAAGCCGGCAATAACATTATCTACTGCCAGCCTTGCCATACCGTACCTTGTTTTTACGGTGGCTGAGCCAATGTGCGGCAATACAGCAACCGTAGGCATAAATAGCAACGGATTATTTTTATCCATTGGTTCAGGATTGGTTACATCCAAACCGGCGCCCCAGATAGTGCCTGTTTGAATTGCTTTTATCAAATCCTGCTCGCTGTGCAGCGCACCGCGTGCGGTATTGATAAAAATAGTATTCTTTTTCATTTGACTAAAAGCTGCTTTATCAAACTTATTTCTTGTTTCTGTGGTAAGCGCTGCATGTACCGAAAGTACATCGCTCTGCTGCAGTAATGTTTCAAAAGAAACTTTTGTAGCATGCAATTCTTCTTCAGCTTTTTTGTTGGAACTGCGGTTATGATAAATAATATTCATATCGTATGCCGCTTTGCAACGCTTAGCCATTTCGTAACCGATGCTCCCCAAGCCAAAAATACCTAATGTTGCACCTTGCAGATCAATACCCAAGTCGGTGAACGGATCAAAAGAGTGCCACTCTCCCTGTATAATTCTTTGGTGTAAATAAAAGGCTTTGCGTGCTGCTGCAATCATCAGTAAAAAAGCAGTTTCGGCAGTGGCTTTGCTCAATACCCCAGGTGTATTACTAACCGGAATGCCCAATCTGGTTGCGGTGGCAATATCAATATTATCATAGCCAACAGACATTAATGCTATTAGTTTCAGATTGCTGCATTCATTTAAAAAATGAGTATTCATATCAATTCTGCCTGCACTTAGCATGGCATCGTGTTGCTTGCATTGCCGTATCAGTTCATCCTGTGGCAGCCGGTTGGGTTCTGTCCATTCTGTATAGCTAATACCTGCATCACGCAAAGGCTGTAACAGTTCATCGGGTAGTTTTCGGGTGATAAATACATTCATAGGTTGTGCGGTTTTATTGTTTGTAAAAAACTACTTTACAATATCAGTGATGGTTGTTGCCAATGCAATTTTACCCTGATAATAAAATGTATCTGTAGCAAATGGTTGCGTAAATATAAAAGCGCTAAGTTATATTGTTGTAATTTAGGTATGGTGCAGTTGTTTTTGTACTTAATAATCAAAACAAAAACAGTATTAAAATTTAAGCCTTGCCTTAAAAAATTGTAGTATCTTACACTTGCATTTCCCCACATATACATCCAAGCCAAGACTCTTGATATATGGAGTTTTTTATTGCCATTATAATAATTATTATATGCAGAGTTATATTTGAATACCTCGACATCAGGTATCGCCAATCTGTTGTGCAAAGCGATTATAAAAGAGCTATTTATATTTCTAAGAATTTCAGGGTAAAAAATAAGTACACAGTGCCTACCTATAAGGTATTTCAAGACTTTTATAAACTATCGCTTGCACTTCCCAGATTGGTTATCAACTGGCTGCATCATTAATCATAATTACACTACAGCTACTGCGCTAATGCTATCCTTTTGTTTTATCCGTTAATAGCCTGAGTATTCCGGCAATGAAACCATTACCATATGTAATATGCAGTAGCGGATACACGGCACTCATATACAGTGCTTGCATAAACGGTTGCCTGGCGACTAAAGAAAAATAAATATTGCACAGGAGATACAATGCCAACGGTAGAAGTGCTGTAAAAACGTGCAACAAAAAAAATGAGTGGTAATGCAATCAAATACAAAACAAACGCTGCCGGTACCAGATGCGACCATCCGATACCTGATTTGATTTTTGATAATACCATTGGTTTGTAGTTGCCATATTGAAAATACTGGCTGAATACATCTTTACATGTTCTGCACGGATGATAATAGCTTTTAATACGCGGTGATTGATAAATATGGAAGCCCTGCTACCGTGCGATAGTTAAATTCATCGCCCTGGTTGCGCACAAATGCTTCATCAAACAAGCCGTAGCGCAGAAGATCTAAGAATACCCAAAATGACAGGTACTAAATAAAATACCCGCTTCGCAGCGGGTATCTCATACAAAAACCTATGGAATATCAAAAAATCAAATGTCCCTTATTACGTATTTTTTCATTCGTCAGTTCGGCAACTAACTGTACACCGTTCAGCGATTTGATAACCTGCATTAATTGGAGGCAGGTACTGGTTTCTATGTTATCTCCTTTCATCAGCCACAAAAAATCCATGTTCCTGAACTCGGGTAACAGGTATTCTCCATCGTTATAATTATGATAGATGTAATGTGACAATTGTGTATGACGTACCTTATGCTCATACACCCGGAAATAATAGCTGCGCTCGCGGCGACGCAACTGAATCTCAATATCGCGGTTGAGCCTGAATTGATAATTTAAAGCCTGATTGATACTCCAGCAAAACTGGTAACTTTTTATGGTAGAAGTAATGCCCAGCAAACAAGTGTCATCAAAAAAATCTTCTGTTAATTCATCAACATCTAAACAAAGTTTCGTCATAGCGGATAGGTTATGCGGGTAATCAATTTTTATATCTCTAATGCAGTAATGAACCGCGACAAAAATAAAAAAGCACCGGCGGATAAGACCAGTGCTTGATAAAAATACGCTTAAAGATTTATTAACGCACATTTATTAGAGTGCCCATGCTTTGTCACCCTTTTTGTAGGGATAGTCGCCGATATATTTACCTGGTACAGGCAGGTAGCGCAGTGCTTTGGTGGCACCTTGTTCGCTCGTAAAATAGCCCCACACTGTCAACTGTTTCATCAGGCTAAAGTAGTGATTCTGGTCTTTTTCCTTACGATTAGCATTGTAATCTTTTGCTTCCTTGTCAAGGTCCACCAGCAGGTCGTGCCGTTGGTTAGGTGCAAGTTCCATAAACGTTTTGTCAAACTTCTTTTTGCTGGCATCATTCAGTTTATTAATGCCTGCCGTAAATGTTTTCTGATCATCGTCGTTATAACAATCCGTTACAATTACTTTCATAAACTCGCCTATTTTGGCATCCTTTGCGCCCGGCGATGCAGCCGTTGTAGGTAATATCGTATCGCCTACTTCGTCCAGCAAGGCAACATCTTCTGCCGAAAACAAGCCCTCTTTTTTGCCGGTTGTTTTACAGCCTGTAAGAAAAGCTTCTGCGCCTACCAGCGTACCGCCTACCAGTAGCGCAATGGCTGATAAGGCTTCTCTTCTATCCATCATAAGTAAAGAAATTTTCAGGTTTAAAAATAACTATCTTTTCTGCCCTTCGGGCAAATATTTTTTATATTAATGAACTACCTCGCAGCAAGCTGACGAGGTATCAAAACAGCCTTAGCTGCTGTTGGTGAATCCTTTTATATTCTTTTTCGGCTCCCTGCGCTTTGACATAGTGCTGAATGGTATTTTCATCT
>NZ_SZQL01000070.1 GCF_005233845.1 Ilyomonas limi | reverse complement strand
AACAAGTGCATTGCCAAAAGTGGGGCGGATGAACAAAACTCATCATCAGTTTTTCAATCCGGCTTTTGTACTATATTTATGCTGATGAATAAAATTGCCCCACCATCGGCAATGCGCGAACGTTAGCGGCTATATAATGCGACCACTCTACATTTTCATAGTAACATTAATCATTGGTTTTTCATCAAATGCACAAACCAATTCTTCTGACGACTTAGAACCGTATGACTATGACACGACACTAATTGGCGGCTATAAAATTTCATTTCAAGCGGACGACAGTTTACAATACTTATATCTTAAAAAAGGCAACAAAATAATTACTGAGTTAGCATCAACATCAAGAGGGATGCTTTATAAGAATTTAGGTTATGTCGGAGCAGACTTTAATGGCTACTTTGTTTTAGTTCACTCATTTGGCTCAGGAAATCCACATTATATTGAGCTAATTCAAAAAAAGACCGGAGACAATCTATTAAAAGACGGTGTTGCGTGGATTGGTGTAGACACAATAAAGCAGATATTATTATTCTCAAAAAATGACGTTCCAAACGAAACAGATAAGATGACTTTGTTCGATATAAGAACAATGAAGCAGAAGGATTATCCTTTTCCGAAAGAAATATTTGACGAACCAGAAAAACTCAATAGAATAGAGTTGATAAATGTTACTGATAAAACTTTTACGATAAAATACACGTACAAAGATTGGACAATTACCAAGAAGAAAACGTACAGCCGCTAACATCGCATTGGCAATAGCTGGGCGTGACGTGCATTTCATCAACTTTTTGTTCGCTATTGGGCAGTAGTTCCGCTGAAAATTCTCTATTGAGCAACAGAAGAAAAACCTCAGCTTTTTGTTCGTTTACTGGGCAGACGTTCCGGCGGAAAGTTATAAATTGCCCACCCATCGCCAATGCGTGGGCGTTGTGCGTCATTTTAGAGAGACCCTACATTTCAAATCTTAATGCTTAGCGAGAAAGACTTTTTTTGGAAAAACTTTAGGCTTGGAACTGAATTACAGAATTCCGGAACATTTATTTATAAC
>NZ_SZQL01000007.1 GCF_005233845.1 Ilyomonas limi | reverse complement strand
GGACATACATAATGATACAATAAAACTGATACATTATGACTCTTATGGATATATTCACTCACTACATAAAGATAATACCAAAGGCAAAGCAGAGCTTCGCGGAACTAACCCCAAGAGATTAGAGTGCCAGCCCTTTCAAGGAAAGGAAATAATCTACATCTTGCATCTTAAATATTTCGCTACAGTTACATCATACATCTTATCTCTCAAATTCCATTACAGATTTCCTTTCTTCATTTCCCCGGCTGCATAGTTGGCTGCTCGTGCCGTAAGTGCCATATATAATATGGACGGACTTTGATTGCCCGTACTCGTCATGCAGGCGCCGTCAGTTACAAATACATTGGTGCAATGGTGCAATTGATTGTGCGCATTCAGCAACGAAGTCCTTGGGTCTTTACCCATGCGGCAGCCGCCCATCTCGTGTATATCTCTGCCCGGTGGCCAATGATTATCATATTGTACAATATTTTTCACACCAGCGCTATCCAGCATAGCGGCACCTTCGGTCAAAAAATCTTTTAATAAGGCTTCGTCATTGCTGTCATAATCTACATTAGTTACCAACAGCGGAATGCCCCATTCATCTTTTTTAGTACCGCTCAGCTTTACATAGTTTGTTTCTTTTGGTATCGTTTCGCCCTGGCTGTACATATATACCCGCCAGCCCAGTGGCTCAGTGATCGCTTCTTTATAGGCGGCACCAATGGTTGATGAGGCAATTTCATTTTCGCCACCATCAGCTTTTGCGCGGTATGCACTCATAAACGTAGTATAGCCGCCTACAAAATCCTTCTCTTGTTGCTGCAGGTTTCTAAAGTTTACCAGTATAGCATCCGTAGGGTTGCGACCATATATATACTTATCCTGAAAACCATCTACCGTACCATGCACGCTTCCGCGGTAATTGTGAAAAGCTACATATTTGCCCAGCAAACCATTATCATTGCCTAATCCACTTGGAAACCGGTTGGATGTTGAATTAAGCAGAATCAAATTGCTGTTCATCGCAGCCGCATTTACAAACAGGATGCGGGCGAAATAATCTGTTGTTTGTTTGGTATTGGTATCAATAATTCGTACACCAGCCGCTTTACCTTTCTGCTCATCATAGATAATGGAATGTACAACCGAGTAAGGCCGCACGGTTAAGTTGCCCGTCTTTGCTGCCCAGGGCAACGTGCTGGATACCGAACTAAAATAACCGCCAAAAGGACAGCCACGCATACACATATTGCGCGCCATACACTTTACCCGGCCTTGTTGTTTGTGTATTTCTTTTGGTTCGGTAATGTGTGCCCACCGGGCATGCACATAATCGCGGTTATAGTGCTGCTTAATGCTTTGCTTCAAATGTTGCTCTACTGCGTTCAACTCAAATGGTGGTAAAAATTCGCCATCGGGCATTGCTTCCAGTCCGTCTTTATTACCACAGATACCGATAAACTCTTCTACGTGCGAGTACCACGGAGCTATTTCTTTATAATCAATCGGCCACTCAATACCATAGCCAAAACGGGCAGGATTTTTAAATTCAAAATCGCTCCAGCGCTGTGTGGCTCTCCCCCAGATGATAGATTTGCCACCTACCTGATAGCCGCGTATCCAGTCGAATGGCTTGTCCTGCACATAAGGATGGTCTTTATCTTTTATAAAAAAATGCGCTGTATCTTCTCCAAAGCCTGCTGCGGTAGTAATGAGCGGGTTTTCATCTATAAACTTTTTGGGCATTTGCCCGCGGTGCTTAAACTCCCAGGGCGCCATGTTGGCTGTAGGATAATCTTTGATGTGTTGTACATCGCGGCCTCTCTCCAGCACCAGGGTTTTCAATCCCAATTCGCACAATTCTTTAGCAGCCCAGCCACCACTAATACCCGAACCAATGACGATAGCATCAAACGTGTTTTTTGCTACGCCGCCGGCATTAATATTCACCTGCAAAGAATCGCCCATGTTATTGTCAATTGGAAATCATTAATTGTTGATTGAGGAATTGCTTTTATGCAGCAAATCAATTAACAATTAATGATTCAAAAATATTAGAGGTTCATTTTTTTAAGTTCACTCACTGCGTGGTCGGCAGCTCTTGCGGTCATAGCCATATAGGTGAGTGATGGGTTTACACAGTTGGCGCTGGTCATAAAGGCGCCATCTGTTACATATACGTTGGGTGCATCCCATATCTGGTTATTGCTATTGAGCACCGATGTTTTAGGATCTTTACCCATGCGTGCTGTACCCATTTCGTGAATGCCACGGCCTAATACCGCGTCATGGTCGTAACCTTTTACATCTTTTACGCCCATTGCAGTCAGCATTTCTATGGCATCGTTCTGTATGTCTTTGCGCATCTTAAACTCATTATCTCTCAGCACTGCGTCTATCGAAAGTACATTTAAGCTCCACTTATCTTTTGTATTCTTGTCCAGCGTTACCTTGTTGTCGTGATAAGGCAGGGTTTCACCAAAGCCTCCAAGTCCCATTGTCCATAAGCCTGGTTCTGCCAATGCATCTTTGAACTCACCACCAATTTGCATCTCCGGTATTTGGCGGCTCCAGCCCTGCCGGCTAGCACCCCCCTGGTAGCCAAAACCGCGCAGGTAATCCCTTTTATCGCCAAACAAGTTGCGGAACTGTGGTATATACACACCATTGGCGCGGCGACCATAATAATATTTGTCTTCGTACCCTTCTACTGTGCCGCCGGCACCTACGTTCAGGTGGTGGTCCATTACATTATGCCCCAACTCGCCGCTACTGCTGCCCAAACCGTCAGGCCATACATCGGTAGCAGAGTTCATCAGTATCCAGGCACTGTTGAGTGCACTGGCGTTGAGGAATACGATTTTGGAATTATATACGTAGGTTTTGTTTGTTTGTGCATCGAGTACTTCTACACCAGTGGCGCGTTTTTTATCTTTATCGTACAGCACTTTGGTTACAATAGCCCACGGGCGCAGCGTTAATTTGCCGGTCTTAACAGCAGCAGGCAGGGTAGAAGATTGCGTGCTGAAGTATGCTCCATATGGGCAGCCCAGCCAGCATTTATTGCGGTATTGGCAATTGGTACGTCCGGGCAATGGCTCAGTAATATTGGCTGTGCGGCCGATAAACATAGCACGCTGTCCTTTATAATATTCCTTCAATCTTGGCTGCAATGCTTTCTCCACTACATTCAATTCCATGGCTGGCATAAATTGCCCATCGGGTAGTTGTGGTATATTTTCTTTAGAGCCGCTTACGCCAATAAATTTTTCTACGTAATCGTACCAGGGCGCAATGTCTTTGTAGCGGATGGGCCAGTCTACACCAATACCTTCTTTGGCATTGGCTTCAAAGGCATGATCGCTCCAGCGGTAGCTTTGGCGACCCCACATAAGCGAGCGGCCACCTACATGATAGCCACGAAACCAGTCGAAGCGGTGTACTTCAGTATAAGGGCTTTCTTTTTCGTTTACCCAATAGTCGAGGTTTGTTTCATTCAGCGGATAGTCACGGTTGAGTACCGGGTAGTCTTTAATCATTTGCTGGGTTTTGCTGCCACGGTGCGGAAACTCCCAAGGTGCTTTGTTAGCATTTACATACCCTTTTATGTGCTCAATATTGCGACCGCGCTCCAGCATTAATACCGTTAATCCTTTTTCGGTAAGCTCTTTGGCAGCCCAGCCGCCACTGATGCCCGAGCCAACTACGATTGCATCAAAAACATTTTCAGCCATGATTTTTTATTTTAAAAGAAATGAGAATACAAGTATCGTTTTTTACTAAAGCAGTATTTGAGAATAAAGAAACAATGATAATTAACAGTGAAGAGAAAACAGAATAATGTAACGGATGCTTGCTGTTGACAGGCAGTTTGCTTTATTATTCTTATCCTATTATTTTCTTTCGGTGCATCATGCAACAGACATTGCTGTTTTTTATACAATTTACGATTGCTGTATTACTTTATTATACATCACATATTTCCACACACCTGCGGAGGGCTGCTAACTTGTCTTTTTCGGTAGGTATAAACTCCTGTGCCACATAGCCTTTATAACCGGTAGCCACTATGGCGCGCATTACAGCCGGATAAAAAAGTTCCTGCGAGCTGTCTATTTCGTTTCTGCCGGGTACGCCGCCGGTATGATAGTGTGCAAAATACTGATGCCTGTCGCGTATGGTTCTTATTACATCACCTTCATCTATCTGCATGTGATAAATATCATAGAGCAGTTTAAAATTGTCGGAGCCAATGCGCCGGCACAACTCAGTGCCCCACTTGCTGTTATCACACATATAATCCTTATGGTCCACCTTGCTGTTAAGCAGTTCCATCACCAGCACTACTCCTTTTTTCTCCGCTAAGGGTAATAATTTTTTGATACCTTCTTCGCAGTTTTTCAGGCCGGTCTCATCATCCATACCACGGCGGCTGCCGCTAAAACAAATCAGGTTTTTATAGCCTGCATCTGCCACCAGTCCAATGTGTTCGGTATAGTTGTCAATCAGCTTGGAATGATACTGCGGGTCGTTAAAACCTTCGGTAAGGCTTATTTCGGCGCCGTTGCACATAGGCGAGTCAAGCCCGTATTTCTTAAGTGTGGGCCAATCTTTAGGACCTACAAGGTCTATACCTTTCAATCCTATTTCTTTAGCGCCGGCGCACAGTTGGTCCAGCGGAATATCGCTGTAGCACCAGCGGCATGCTGAGTGATTAATGTTGCCTTTCAGTTTCAATTTTTTTACAGTTGTTTTTTTAGAAAAAGAAGATAGTAAAGTGTCGCCTGCGGCAAGCGCTGCTGAGCCGGCAAGCATGTTTTTAATAGCGGTCCTTCTGTTAGAAGACATACAGTATAATTACAAATCGGTAGAGTGAATAAAATAATCGCGGATAAATGTAATTATTATTTTTATTCGTGCCCCTTTTATTCAAAAACAGAATAATTTTTTTTAGCTGTTTGTTTACATGTTATAATTTTAAGCGCTTCTTACTTAAATACGGTGGCTCCAAATGAGGAACCGGTGAGGGTTGAAAAAATGATTATATATTGCCTGCCGTGTTTACATCCATAGCAGTCTTTTTATTTATAAAAGAATAAAATAAGCGAAACAGATTGCTGTACGCAACTTTGTATTATAGCTAAAAACCAAAAAACCTATATGAAAAGAAAACTTAGAATGGGCATGATAGGCGGTGGTAAAGGTGCTTTTATTGGTGCCGTTCACCGCCTGGCAGCCAACATGGATGGCTTGATAGAATTATCTGCAGGGGCGCTCAGCGAGATAAATGATATAGCCATAGAATCGGGAAAGATGTTATTTCTTCCTGAAGACCGTACTTATACTTCCTATGAGGAAATGATAGAAAAGGAAAGTAAGCTGCCCGAAGATGTGCGGATAGATTTTGTAAGTATTGTAACGCCCAACTTCGTGCATTTTGCACCTGCTATGATGGCGCTGGAACATGGGTTTAATGTAGTGATAGAAAAGCCCATGACCTTTAACCTGGACGAAGCCAAACAGCTAAAACAAAAGGTGGATGAGACCGGCCTGCTGCTTTGCCTTACGCATACTTACAGCGGCTACCCAATGGTAAAACAGGCAAAACAAATGGTTGCCGAAGGGGCTTTGGGCAAAATAAGAAAGGTGTGGGTAGAATATCCGCAAGGCTGGCTGAGCAAGCTAACGGAGCGCGAAGGCAATATGCAGGCTGCCTGGCGTACCGACCCAACCAAGAGTGGTAAGGCAGGCGCTATGGGCGATATTGGTACGCACGCAGCACACCTTGCTGAATATATTACCGGCAAAAAAATTACGCATCTCTGTGCCGACCTGAATGTAATGGTAGAAGGCCGCCGCTTAGATGATGACGGAAATGTATTGCTGAAGATGGAAGACGGCGTGCATGGCGTGCTGATGGCCAGCCAGGTTGCCGCCGGCGAAGAAAATGCTTTAAAAATTCGCGTGTATGGCGAAAAAGGCGGACTGGAATGGGCGCAGCAGGAGCCCAATACACTCATTGTGCGCTGGCTGGATAAGCCCACCGAGATTTTGCGCACCGGAACGCCGTGGGTGGGCAGTTATGCCAGGTTCAATGCGCGCACACCGGGCGGACATCCCGAAGGCTACCTGGAAGCTTTTGCTAATATCTACCGCAATTTTGCACTCACGTTATCTGCCAAAATAGAAGGTACGGAGCCACCTAAAGAAGCACTCGATTTTCCGCGTGTGGAAGAAGGTATCCGTGGTATGGCGTTTATAGATAATGTGGTGGCTTCAGGACAAAGTGATGTAAAGTGGACGGAAAATAAAGTGTAGAAGAAATTTTCCTGATTATAAAATTTTACTGAGGTTCGTGTCTCCACGAGCCCCGGCTGTTGAGAAACGTACTTATTAATTCACCAAATCAACGTCAATTATCATTTCAAAAACTCCCCTTCAGGGGAATGGGGGCTTTCACTTATGACAACACTTAAAGGACCTGGAATATTTCTCGCACAGTTTGCCGGCGATCAGCCGCCGTTCAATTCTCTAAAATCTATTTGTGAATGGGCTGCAAGTCTTGGATACGTAGGTGTGCAAATACCTACATGGGTTACCAGTTTTATAGACCTGCAAAAAGCAGCCGAAAGCAAAACGTATGCAGATGAACTGACCGGTATTGCCAATGAAGCCGGTGTCCAGATAACAGAATTATCTACACACCTGCAAGGACAGTTGATAGCTGTGCATCCGGCGTATGATGCTTTGTTTGATGGCTTTGCACCGGAGCAATACCGTAACAGTCCTAAAGCCCGCACCGAATGGGCAATACAGCAGTTGAAATGGGCCGCACAGGCCTCTAAGAATCTGGGCTTGAATGCACATGCTACTTTTAGCGGCGCGTTGCTGTGGCATACGGTATATCCCTGGCCGCAACGTCCGGCAGGGTTGGTAGAAACGGGTTTTAAAGAATTAGCTAACCGCTGGTTGCCTATCCTGAATGTATTTGATGAAAATGGAGTGGATTTGTGTTATGAAATTCACCCCGGTGAAGACCTGCACGATGGTGTATCGTACGAAATGTTTTTGAAAGAAGTAAACAATCATCCGCGTGCCTGTTTGTTGTACGATCCTTCCCATTTTGTACTACAATGTCTCGATTATCTTACTTACATAGATTACTATCATGAACGCATTAAGATGTTTCATGTAAAAGATGCGGAATTTAATCCAACCGGCAAGCAAGGCGTATATGGCGGTTATCAAAGCTGGGTAAACCGTGCCGGTCGTTTCCGCTCGCTGGGTGATGGACAGGTGGACTTTAAAAGTGTATTTAGTAAACTGGCGCAGTACGACTTTAAAGGTTGGGCAGTGCTAGAGTGGGAGTGTGCCCTTAAGAATGCCGAGGACGGTGCAAGAGAAGGTGCGATATTTATTAAAAATCACATTATCCGTGTAACGGAAAAAGCCTTTGATGACTTTGCGGGTACCGGCAGCGATGAAAACTTTAACCGTTTGGTATTAGGATTGCAATAAGCAATGCTAAACCGGATGTTATGAAAAAATTCATTGTTATTATAGTTGTTACTTCAGGATTGTTTGTGGCAAGCTGTGGCAATCAGAATGGAGATGAAAATAATCAGGTGAATGATACTACTCAGGCAAATAACCAATCGGGTAGTTTACCACCTGCTGAAGATAGCCTTGTCAATGCAGTGCCAAGTGGACAAGCATACGATTCAACAGGTTCGGTAACCGGACGTGGTGCATCGCTTATTGCCGGTAATGATTGCAAAACCTGCCATAATACGGAGGGGAAAAATATTGGACCTTCTTACCAGATGATAGCTGATAAATATGGTAATAGCGAGGCTATGGCCGATGAATTATCGTTAAAAATAATCAAAGGTGGTAGTGGCCGGTGGGGCACTGTGGTAATGCCACCGCATAACAATGTTTCAACAGCAGAAGCCCGGGACATGGCGAGGTATATACTTTCGCTCAGTAAAAATAACGGTGGTACAAATGATAGTACTGCAAGTGGTAAATAGCCGCTACTTGTATTCATTAGAATGATTTTTGTTCTTAAAAGGGCAGCACATTTCAAACGTGTGCTGCCCTTTTGCATGATACTGTAGTATTTTTGAAATGTTTTAAGGATTATTGTTGAATGCTATGATTAATGAAGGAAAGCCAACGATATTCCTTTAACAGGAACCAGCAACAAAAAATCATTTATAAATAATAAATGGCTGCATACAACACTTTAACATCACCCATTACAGAATGTGTTATACTAGCTGGTGGCTTGGGCACACGCCTGCGCAGCGTGGTGGCTGATGTGCCCAAGTGTATGGCGCCGGTGCACAACAAGCCTTTTCTTGCCTATATTATTGCTTACCTGGAATCGTATGGTATTGAACGTTTTATTTTTTCGCTGGGCTACAGGCACGAAGTGATCACACAATATCTAACAATGCATTTTCCCAGGCTGAATGCAGAGCTGGTGGTAGAAGAAGAGCCGCTTGGAACCGGAGGTGCTATTAAACTGTGTTGTGAAAAAACAGCCGGTAATAACGTAATTGTTGCAAACGGCGATACCCTGTTTAAAGCAGATATACACGTACTTGCCAAAATACATTTGCAACACCGCGCTGATTGTACACTAACCTTAAAACCAATGCACAATTTTGACCGTTATGGAGTAGTGGAATTGAAAGAAGATGATACTGTTAAAAGCTTTAAAGAAAAGCAGTTTTATAAAGAGGGTCTAATAAACGGCGGCTTGTACGCGTTGAACGTACAAAGTTTTTTGAACGAAGATTTACCCCAAAAGTTTTCTTTTGAAAAGGATTATCTCGAAGCGTTATACCATAAACGTACGATGATTGGTATTTTGCAGGATGCCTATTTTATTGATATTGGTATTCCTGAAGATTACGAACGTGCACAGCGGGAGTTGAGTATTTGATAGTTTATAAGTGTAATAGATAACCGGTTTGCGGGTTCACTTGTTCACAAGTTTAAGGTTTAAAGTCGGGGATAGAAGAAAGTGCAAGTTTTACAAACATCAATTATGCAATCTTCCCAAAGTGTGAACCCGTAAACTTGTGAATCCGCGAACTTCCAACATTAATTCACAAACTTTAACTATTGAGCATTTTTTGACAAAATGGATTTTACAAAAGTTGACAAGACCTGGACACTTTTTTTAGACCGCGACGGCGTAATAAATGAAGAAAAAAAAGGCTCTTATGTATTACATCGTGGCGAATTTATTTTCTACGAAAATGTGCCGCGGGCGCTGCAAATACTCTCGACAGTTTTTGGTATAATAGTAATGGTTACTAACCAAAAAGGTGTAGGTAAAAAATTAATGACGTTAGCCGATCTGGAAGATGTTCATCTCTACATGCAGGAAGGTATTACCGCTGCCGGTGGCAGAATAGATAAGATATTTTTCTGTACCGATTTGGATGATAACAGCCCTGACCGCAAGCCCAATCCTGGTATGGCTTTGCAGGCAAAAGAACTGTACCCGCAAATTGATTTTGGCAAAACTATTATGGTGGGCAACAAATTGAGCGATATGCGGTTTGGCCGCAATGCCGGTATGTTCACCGTATATATTGCCACCACCAACCCCGAAATTGCACTACCGCACGAACTGATAGATGCAAGGTTTGACACCTTGTACGCTTTTGCGCAGCAATGGGAGGCCAATAACCAGCAATAGGCATTATAACAGTTTGTGTAGCTGTGCGTACTGTAGCAGCATAATAGTCTTTGCATCTTTAATTGTTCCGCTATCCACCATACTAAGCGCTTCATTAAACGGCAACTCCATTACTTCTATATCTTCCTGGTCGTGTTCCAAGCCACCACCTGCTATTATTTTCATGTCTTTTGTATATTCAGCTACAAAAAAGTATAAAATTTCAGTTACCGAGCCCGGCGACATATATGCTTCAAACACTTTTTGCACGTGTGATATTTTATAGCCGGTTTCTTCTTCCGTTTCGCGCCTGATGCAATCTTCGGGGTTGTCTCTGTCAAGCAGTCCCGCGCAGGCTTCTATCAGCATGCCGGTTTCGTTGCCATTGAGATAAGTGGGTAGCCGGAACTGGCGTGTAAGTACTACTGTTTTTAAATTTTTATTGTACAGCAAAATAGTAGCACCATTGCCCCTGTCATAAGCCTCGCGGTGTTGTGTTTGCCATTGCCCGTTTTTCTTCAGATAATCAAAGGTTACTTTCTTAAGGGTGTACCAATTGTTAGATAAGATTGTAGTATTGGTGACTTTTACTTTTTCATTCATAATGTACAAAGTATCTGTTTATTTAAAAAAGCGCCATGTGTTTATAGGTTGAGCAGAAAAATGTTTAGATGGACGTATAAATCTTTACCGTATGTATTTATTTATCGCTAATTGTTTGCCATTATATATTATCCTAACAATTCATCCATCAAAAACGAAATTTCTGAATACCTGAACTTACTATTTTCGCTGTTAACTATGACACGAAAAGAGCGGTTTGATTTTATCATTAAATATTTTCAGGAACACAACCCCAATGCAGAAACGGAGCTGTTGTACAGCAATCCTTACGAGTTGCTGGTAGCTGTGATACTCTCGGCGCAGTGCACCGATAAGCGCGTAAATATGACTACCCCAGAGCTGTTCCGGCGCTTCCCCGATATGCCATCGCTTGCACGAGCCGATAAGGATGAAGTGCTGGTGTATATCAAAAGTATTTCTTACCCAAACAATAAGGCAAAACATCTGGTAGGGATGGCGCAAAAGGTCATGAGCGATTTTGGCGGTAATATACCTATGACCGTAGCTGAACTAATTACGCTGCCGGGAGTTGGGCGCAAAACTGCCAATGTGATTACATCTGTAGTGGATGCGCAGCCCAATATGGCGGTGGATACACACGTTTTTAGGGTGGCAGCACGCATTGGATTGACGGTAAATGCTAAAACACCTTTGGCTACTGAATTGCAATTGCTTAAATTTATACCGAAAGACCTGGTATATATTGCTCATCACTGGCTCATATTGCATGGCAGGTATGTATGTGTTGCGCGAAATCCCAAATGTGATATTTGCGGATTGAAGCCTGCCTGTAAATACTATCAGCAGCACCTAAAAAATACTACTATTGCCGATAATGCGTTATGATAATAAGTAATACCCTTTATGAAAAATACCTTAACTGCTACTTTTCTGTTACTCTTAACGGGCATTTCCGCAAGCGCCCAATACGGGAATACTAAACAACTGGTAGAAGAGTTTGGTATTTCGCTCAATGCCATGAACTGCAAAACCGATGTGGAAGGAAGAATAGCTGATCCGGGAAACTTTAGACCAAGTGCTGGGGTTTATGCCGGATTGTTATACAGGGAATTGCTGGGCTTGCGTTTGGAAGCAACATTCGGCACCATAACAGCTACCGATAAAAAGGCAACCAAAAAAGTATTTAAAAACCGCAATCTCAGCTTCAAAACCAACATTACCGAAATTAGTTTGCTTGCCGAGTTTCACCCTTTGAAGCTAAAACAGGCTTACACGCCGGCATTATCGTTTTATCTGTTGGCGGGCGTAGGTTATTTCTCATTCAACCCACAGGCATCACTCAACAATAAATGGATAGCATTACAGCCGCTGCATACGGAGGGGCAAGGCTTTCCTGAAACAGACATACCTAATTATAAATTGTCTCAAATCAATCTTCCTTTGGGCGGCGGCTTGCAATATAATTTATCTGAGCGCTTTGTTTTACGTGGCGAAGCGGTCTATCGCTTGTTAAACACCGATTATTTAGATGATGTAAGTAGAAAATATATTCGCCCTGTTTTGTTTGATAAATACTTATCTCCAACTGATGCCGAGCTTGCTAAGCGCCTTGCCGACCGAAGTGGAGAACTTACCGGGGATGTAGTTAGTAAAGCAGGTGAAAGAAGAGGAAACCCGCAGAAAGACGCCTATTATTCTATCAACCTTAAGTTGGGAATAAAACTGGATAAAGTAGGCAGCAACATAAGCAACAGGCGAGTAAGAAAAGCTATCGGTTGTTATAGGTTTTAATGAATAATTATGCAGATAGCCCGATGCTGCTTATCAATACTACTATTTTATTCAACGCATCTCCATATTGGCTCTCTTAATCCAACCAACACCTTTATAACTTATTAATATATACTCAAATATTCTTTGTGTATATCGCTCATCAATGGCTCGTATTGCAAGGCAGATATGTATGTATTGTGAAAAATATACAATGTGAAATTTACGGTCTGAAAGTTGCCTGTACTTTTGCCTGCGCTGGCAAGAGGTTGATAAAGCCAGTAAAACGCAGTGACGATCGTTACAACTTAAAAATGTATGAAGCAATTGATGAGCGTAGTGCTGCTACTTTGTGTAAGTGTAGTTAGCCGCAGCCAGTTTTCTGACAATAAAATATGGACAAAAGAGCTAGGATTTTCGATCAATGCCATGAACTGCAATACCGATATTGGTGGCCAAACAGTGGATGTAAAAAGCTTTAGACCCGGCGGTGGAATTTATGCAGCAGTGTTGTACCGGCAAATGGCTGGGGTGCGCCTCGAAGGTACGATAGGGCAGGTTACAGCTTCGGATGCGCGGCCCGGTGCCCGTAATATAAGAAAACGCAATCTTGATTTTACAAGTACTATAAAAGAAGTAAGCTTACTTGCCGAAGTTCATCCTTTAAACATTTTTTCTAAAGAACATACAACACCCGCGCTTTCGCCCTATCTCTTAGCCGGTGTTGGTTATTTTGGTTTTGATCCTAAAACAAAGCTGGACGGACAATGGATATACCTGCAGCCATTGCATACTGAAGGTGAGGGTTTTCCCGAAACCGGAAGGCCTAATTACAAACTGTCGGGCATCAACTTTCCGGTGGGCGGTGGCTTGCAATACAACATTTCGGAGCGGCTGGTACTGCGCGGCGAAGCCGTGTACCGCTTTTTAAATACCGATTATTTGGATGACGTAAGTACTACTTATATTGATCCTAATTTGTTTGATAAATACCTTTCACCCGATAATGCCATACTTGCCAAGCGGCTTGCCGATCGGAGCTATGCCATACCTGAAGAGGGTACCCGTACTCCCGGCTCCATTAGGGGCAGCACTAAAAAAGATGCATATTATTCTGTAAATATAAAACTGGGCATTCGGCTGGCTAAAAGTTCCGGATCTGGCAGAACATCGGGGAGGAAAGCGCAGGGCTGTTTTGCTTTTTAATGCTTGCAGAAATAGTTGCCTGTGCTTTTTAGAAGCGTATTCTTATGAGCAAACACCAGCATTTTTGTGGAACGAGCTATTTTGCTACCATACATTGTTTCTTACATCACATTTTTCAACAGTTGAATAAACGTTGACTTCTAAGCAAATACATATTTATCAACCGCAGAGAGATACAGGAATTGTTACATACAGAAGCATGGCAAAGACCTGTTCTGAGTTTCCCTGTGCATTCCTCTCAAAGCTCTGTGATTCATTTTTCCTCAAAAACAAAATGGCGCTGAACAAATCAGCGCCATTATTATTTCATGTAAACCGAAACTTATTTATACTGCGGCATAATGCCCTTGGCCAGTTCTACCATTTGCTTCAATCCATCGTCAGGCAGATTCCCTTTCTTAAACTCAGCCAGTACATTAGGCAATTTGTTTTGCATTTCCAGTAAAAAATGGTCTTCAAAAGCTCTTACATTTTTTACTGCTACTTCGCGCAGCAAGCCTTGTGTACCCAGGTAAATGATTGCTACCTGTTTTTCTACCGGGAATGGTGTAAACTGTGGCTGCTTTAATATCTCCACGTTGCGGGCACCTTTATCAATTACCGATTTAGTAGCCGCATCGAGGTCTCCCCCAAATTTAGAGAAGGCTTCCAGTTCGCGGTACAGTGCCTGGTCGAGCTTGAGCGTGCCAGCCACTTTTTTCATACTCTTAATCTGTGCATTACCACCCACGCGGCTTACAGAAATACCAACGTTGATAGCCGGACGAATGCCTGCGTTAAACAGGTTACCTTCCAGGAAGATCTGCCCGTCGGTAATAGAGATTACGTTTGTTGGAATATATGCCGATACGTCGCCAGCCTGTGTTTCAATGATGGGTAAAGCGGTTAAGCTGCCACCGCCTTTTACCAGATGTCTAATGCTTTCCGGCAGGTCGTTCATGTTTTTAGCAACATCGTCATTTGCGATGATTTTTGCAGCACGTTCCAGCAAGCGGCTGTGCAGGTAAAATACGTCACCGGGGTAGGCTTCACGTCCGGGCGGGCGACGCAACAATAAGGATACTTCACGGTAAGCAACGGCCTGTTTAGATAAATCATCATAAATAATCAATGCTGGTCTGCCGGTATCGCGGAAAAATTCGCCAATGGCAGCACCTGCAAAAGGAGCGTAGAACTGTTGCGGAGCAGGGTCGGAGGCCGATGCGGCTACAATAGTAGTGTAAGCCATTGCACCATTATCCTGCAATGTTTTCATCACACCGGCAATGGTAGAAGCTTTTTGACCAATTGCTACATAAATACAGTAAACCGGTTTGCCAGCCTCGTAAAACTCTTTTTGGTTGATAATGGTATCAACACAAATAGCAGACTTACCGGTTTGGCGGTCGCCGATTACCAGTTCACGTTGTCCGCGACCAATGGGAATCATTGCGTCAATAGCTTTAATACCGGTTTGCAACGGTTCTTTTACCGGCTCACGAAAGATAACGCCTGGTGCTTTACGCTCCAGCGGCATCTCGTACAATTCGCCGGTAATTGGGCCTTTACCATCAATAGGTTCGCCCAATGTATTGATTACGCGGCCGACCAAGCCTTCGCCTACTTTAATAGAAGCAATCTGACCGGTACGGCGTACTTTATCACCTTCTTTTACATCGCCCTGCTCACCCAGCAATACTACACCCACATTATCTTCTTCCAGGTTCAAAGCAATGGCTTTGGTACCGTTTTCGAGCTCTACCAGTTCACCGGAGCGAACGTTATTCAACCCATATACACGGGCAATACCATCACCCGCCTGTAATATGGTGCCTATTTCTTCCAGTTCAGCTCCTGCATTAAAGTTGCTAAGCTGTTGCCGGAGTATGGCTGAAATTTCATCTGGTTTTATATCTACCATTATCTATTGAATATTTAATATTGAATAAGTAATATAACTATCTGAAACTGTGTTACAAAAATTGCTTACGCAGTTCTTAACGGATATTATGTACATATACATTCTCCTGGAACTGCTTGCTGATGTCTTTTAAATCACGTGATATACTGGCATCTACCAGATTGTTATTATATTCCAAAATAAAACCACCGATGAGATTTGGATTCACTACGGTTTCCATTTCTATCTGATCAAAGCCCGTGTTCTTTTTTACTTTGGCAAGAATAGCATTTTTTACATCATCGCTCACAGGCACTGCTGTGGTCAGCTTAACTTTTTCTATGCCTTTTATCTCGTTGTACTGACTAATAAACGCGTTAATAATCTCCGGTAAGTCCTCTTCGCGGCCTTTACCCGTCAATAATTTGGTAAAAGTAGCCGTGAGCTTGCTTATTCTATCTTTGGTAATAGCGGTAATAATAGCATCTTTCTTATCTGCCCGTACTACCGGGCTGCGCAACAGGTTTACAAAGTCGCGGTTGCTTTTACAAATGCTTTGCAGAAACTGCATGTCTTTATATACCGCTTCCAGTTCTCCTCTCTCCTGTGCTAGGCCAATGAGGCTTTTGGCATATCGTGTAGCTAATCGTGGATTAGGCATTAATGAAAATTTACAAGTATTTAAGTTACAGAGTACAAGCTGGTATACTTGTATCTTGTTTTCTTGATTCTGCTTTCTTTTTAACTCAATTGTACATCATCGGCCAGTTGCCTGATGTAAGCTTCCTGCTGGGCTTTATTATCAAGCTGCTTGCGCAATACTTTTTCAGCTACTTCTATCACCAGCTTGCCCACCTGATTTTTTACATCTATCAAGGCAGCATTTTTTTGCTGGTCTATAGCTGCTTGTGCATCAGCTACAATGCGGTCGTATTCGCTTTTCGCTTTGCCTTGTGCATCAGCCACCATTTTATCGGCAGTTTCTTTTGCCTCTTTTATCATCGCTGCTCTTTCTTCGCGTGCTTTGGCAATCAGCACTTCATTTTCGCTTTTCAGAGCGGCCATTTCTGCCTTTACTTTTTCGGCAGAAGCAATGGCATCAGCAATATTGGTTTCCCGGTCTTTCAATCCTTTGAGAATAGGGGCCCAGGCAAATTTTTTCAATATTACTAAAACAATAATAAACGCAATGAGCGTCCATATCAGCAAGCCTAAGCCAGGTTGTAAGAGTGCCATATTTGTGTTGTCGCCCCAGCCCTAAAGGGAGCTAAAGCACTGTTTATTATTTAAATTAAAAGTTTGATTCAATTCAATAATCATTCCCCATTCTACTTAACTGCAAAGATTGGGGCTTTGTCTTAAGGATTATTGCACCCTCCGCCCTGTGCATCAGGTGCAATAATGTATTGTGTGCTGCTATATTATTTCAATACAGCAAGGATACCTGCGATAACTGCGAAAAGGGCAACACCCTCTACGAAGGCAGCAGTCAGGATCATGTTTGCACGAATGTCGTTGGAGGCTTCCGGCTGGCGGGCAATGCTTTCTACCGCGCCTTTACCAATCTGACCGATACCAATACCGGCGCCGATGGCTGCCAAACCTGCACCAATTGCACCACCTAAGTGAGACAAAGAGAAATTAGCAGCTTCGCCTGCTTGCAACAAAATGGTCATTAATGACATGATGATTGTGTTTTATTAAGTGAAAAGTTGTATTAAAAATTTAAATGATCACCGGATCTTCTGCATGATCGTGCCCGTCATGATGCTCCCCCTCAAATGCCTGACCAATAAATACGGCGGTTAAATTGGTGAAAATAAACGCCTGTATAAATGCTACCAGTATTTCAATAAAATATAGAAAAATAGTGAAGGCAACAGACACCGGTATAAAGCCCCAGCCAACTGCCTGATTCATAGCGCCAAAAATAAATATGAGCAAAATGAAGCAGGTAATTACAATGTGACCGGCAATCATATTTGCAAATAAACGTATCATCAAAGCGCCGGGCTTTATTACAAGTGTACTAACTACTTCGATAGGGATTAAAATAAGTTTTACAGGGATGGGTACGCCCGGAGGCCAGAAAATATGACCCCAGAAATGCCGGTTGGTACTGAATACAATAACTATCAGCGAAATAACAGCCAACACCATCGTAAAGGCGATATTACCGGTAACATTGGCAGTACCCGGAATTAAGCCGACTAAAGTATTAAACAGAATAAAAAAGAAAACAGTAAGCAGGTAAGGCATGTATTTTTCGTATTTCACGCCGAGGTTGGGCCTACCCACTTCATCGCGGATAAAGGTGACTACCGGTTCAATCAGATTTTGTATGCCGGTAGGCGCTACGTTGGTGCCATGCTTACGGTATTTGCTGGCGGCAGTCAACAAAATCCAAACCAGGAGAATCAATGCAATAAACATTTGCACCACATTGCGGGTAAGGCTCAGGTCGTACACCTTTACAGTTTCGTCTGTATTGCCATTAGCATCCACCGCTACAATCTTACCTTCTTCGTTTTTGTAGCCGTTGTAAATGCCGTGGCTGTCGTGGTCGTGAAAGCGTGCGTAAGAAAATGCAGATAGTCCGCGTTGGGGAGAATATAAAATCACAGGAAGCGGAATAGATATTTCATGTTCTTCACCGTCACTACCTTTATAGGAGAAAAAGTGAAACTCGTGAGCGTCCATTACGTGTTCCAATATTATCTTGGCGGGGTCGAACGCGCCTTCTTTTGCCGTCTTTTTAGTATCTAATGGTTCCTGCGCATTGGCAAAATGAGAAAAAAGTACCAAAAAAACGCTGAAAGCCGCTACCAGAAAGAGTTTCAAGCTTTTAAAGCCCATATATTCCTGAAATTTTGCGCAAAAATAAGCAATTGCACCCTAAAAAAGGAACGTTCTACCGAAAATTGAAAAACAAATTTGTGGGGCTACTTTTGCTCAAAATAGCTTCCTATGGCAACCACCTTACACGAAGGGCAACAGGCACCCGATTTTACCGGCAAAGACCAGGATGGCAATACGGTTTCGCTGCACAATTTCAGGGGCAAAAAGGTAGTCCTTTATTTTTATCCGAAAGATGATACGCCGGGCTGTACTGCACAAGCCTGCAACCTGCGCGATAATTATACGGCTTTAATTAAATCGGGCTTTGTAGTGCTTGGAGTGAGTGCCGATGATGTAAAAAGCCATAAAAAATTTGAGAAAAAGTTCAACCTGCCTTTTCCGCTGATTGCAGATGAAGACCAGACCATTGTAAACGAATATGGTGTGTGGGGCGAAAAGCAGCTGTTTGGCAAGAAATACATGGGTATTATCCGCACTACTTTTTTAATTGATGAAAATGGAATTATCAAAAAGATGATAGATAAGCCCGATACTGCCAATCATACGCAGCAGGTGTTTGAGGCATGGCAGGCATAGAAACCTGCATACAAATACCGATGCCTGGCAAAAGGTTGTGGAGATCGTTTGCGAAAGATGTTGCAAATTGGTAGTATAGTTTTGCCTTTGCCGCTCTTGATAGTGCTACCTATATCTTTTGCATTGTTTATCTTTACTAAACATAATAAGTTCGGAACAGACTGTCATTTCGAATGGCGAGACACCATCCTATAGAAGGTTATCAATGGGGACACCCCCGATAATCTGAATTTGAGTAATATTGTACTTAAAACCTGTTCTTGTAAATATTTCATATTCAATTTAAAATAGTTAACAGCTATGCCTTCTTTTGATATTGCCAGCAAAGTGGATTTGCAAACGTTGGACAACGCTATTAATACGGTAAAAAAAGAAATCAGCAACCGTTTCGACTTTAAAGATTCGCCGGTGGTGATTGATTTAAACAAAAAAGATTATATCGTGCACCTCGAAGTGGAAAGCGATATGAAGATGAAGCAGGTAATAGATGTGCTCATCAGCCGCGCGATGAAGCAAGGTATTGATGCTGCTGCTTTTAACTTTGATAAAGATGCGTATCCAAGCGGTAAAGTAGTAAAAAAAGAAGTGCCCGTAACCAATGGACTGAAGCAGGATGATGCAAAAAAGGTTGTAAAAATTATAAAAGACGCCAGCCTTAAAGTACAAGCGCAAATAATGGATGATGTTGTGCGTGTAACCGGCAAAAAAATAGACGATTTACAGGAGGTGATTGCAAAGCTAAAGGCGTCTAATCTGCATTTGCCGCTGCAGTTTATTAATATGAAATCGTAAGGGAGAATATACAAGGTGCAAGTATCTTTATTAAAGCATTTACTTCAATATTCTGTATAAAACTGTAATATTAGCAGAACAATATACCTTTAAAAATAAACCATTATGGGAAATCCTGGATTTCAGGAACTGCTATTAGTTACTATTGTTTTAGTTCCCTTTATACTTTCTATATGGGCAATACTTGATATAGTAAAAAGTAGTTTTCGTGAAAGTACTAACAAAATTGTTTGGCTTTTAGTTGTTTTATTTCTACCACTTTTAGGCGTTATCCTCTACTTTGCTATTGGCCGCAGCCAAAGAGTGGCATAATAAAAACTACAAGCATGGGTGTTTTACCTGTACAACGCCACTTCAAACAAATCTTTATTATTCTTAGCAGCGCGGTACATGCCGGCACTGTTGAATACCATGGCAGCATTGCCTTTTGCATCTACGCCTATCATGCCGCCTTCGCCTTGTAGTTTTATCAGTTTTTCATTTACCACTTTATCCATTGCTTGCTGCAGGGTAAAGCCTTTGTATTCCATAAGGCAGCTCACATCATAAGCGGCTACGCTGCGGATGAACATTTCGCCATGACCGGTGCAACTGATAGCGCAGGTAGCGTTATTTGCATAGGTGCCACAACCAATAATGGGACTATCGCCAATACGTCCGTATTTTTTATTCGTCATGCCGCCAGTAGAGGTGGCAGCGGCAATATTGCCCTGTGCATCGCAGGCAGTAGCGCCTACAGTGCCAAACTTTTTATCGCGCATCAGTTCTTCCATGCGCTGGTGCGTATGGTCGAGCGAGTAATTATCAGAATCGCGGATGGCCTTCCATTGGTCGTATCGGAACTGTGAAAAAAAGTATTCGTCCGGCTCCAGCTTAATGCCCTGTTTAATGGCAAAATCGGAGGCGCCTTTGCCACTCAAAAAAACATGATTGCTGTTACGCATTACTTCCATTGCCAGTTCAATCGGGTTGCGCACGTTCCGTACACCGGTAACTGCACCTGCTTCCAGCGTGCTGCCATCCATAATAGCTGCATCCATTTCCTGTAAACCTTTCTTTGTAAAAACCGAGCCTCTGCCTGCGTTAAACAACACGTTATCTTCCATAACTACAATTGCTGCCTTAATAGCATTTACGGCAGAACCACCTTCTTCCAATACGGCAAAACCGGCACTTAAAGCATCTTTTAGTCCCGCCTGGTAAGCGGCTTCCAGCTCGGGTGTCATATCCTCCTTTACTATCGTTCCGGCACCGCCATGTATTACCAATGTGATTGTATTCATGCTCTTTTTCGAGTATTTGCGATAGGATAACTATATAATCAGTTCAACGATTTTCTACATTCAGCCAGCAACTGCTGTTTATTAATGGCAACTGTACCAACATGTGCACATACAACACCCGCAGCAAGACTTGCTAATGAAGCTGCCAGCAGCATATTTTTTTCGGCTGTGTACACTAGCGCAGCTACTGCAATAATAGTGTCTTCGCAGCCGCTTACGTCTGCAATATTTTGTGTGTGCGATGCAATGGTTTTAGCATAACTGCCCTTTTGAAAAAATAATTTAAAAGAAGGTAATGTAATGAGTGAAATTTTATGTTGCAACTGCTCGTGCAATTGTATATGCAATTGCTGCAGGTGTTCTTCAATAGCGTCATTACTCATTAGAGCAGACGAGTGTTCCAGGGCTTCTTTTAAGTCGGGCTTGAAAATAGTAGCACCTTTATAAGCAAAGAAGTTTTTATGCTTCGGGTCGGCAGCCGTTATAATTTTATGCTCTTTGCAAATGTTCATAATGGACGCAATGAGGCTTTCGGTAAGCACGCCTTTGTTGTAGTCTTCAAATATAATTACTGCCGGCTCGTACCGTTTTACAAAACTTTCAAAGGAACTCAACAATTCTTCCTCCTCCTCTTTAGAAATATCATTTGTAACTTCAGCATCTATACGCATCATTTGATGGTTGTGCCCCAATACGCGTATTTTGTTGGTGGTAATGCGTTTGCTGCTACGCATAATATACTTAGTATCAATATGTTCTTCCTGTAGCATGCTCACGAGCAGTTCTGCATCTTCATCTTCCCCTACAATGCTAAACAACGTTGTTTCGGCGCCGAGCGAAACGGTATTGAGCGCCACATTACCCGCACCACCAATACGGTGTTCTTTTTTTTGCAGTGATACAACGGGCACTGGCGCTTCGGGTGATATACGTTCTACCGCGCCCCACCAGTAAGTGTCAAGTATTACATCGCCAATAACGGCTACGCGCAGGTTTTCTATATCGGCAAACAGCTTTTCAAAATTCTGAATCGTTGCTTCTTCGCGCTCTATCATTGGCGTGGTTTTATACAAATGAAAAATGGTAAGCCAAATATAGCGATTTGAAAATGGAAGGGCGAAACTGCCATTAAAAACAGGCGGGGCGATTGCCGGTATGATTCTTAACCGCTATTTTTACGTACTATACTGAACGCTTCATGAATACTGCATCAACAACTAACTTGTTTATCACCATTGTATTATGGATTATTATTGTAGTGTTTTTAACGCGGTTTTTCAACCGTAATTATGTTCTTTCTTTAAAGAATAAATTATTGATTATCATTACCAGTTTTTGTATTACCTGTATTGTCTATTATGCGTTGGCAAATCTGCTTTATAAATTTTATTCTAATGGATTAGCGGTTTTGCTTTTCTTTTCTATACCCTTTCCGATTACTTATAGTGTTTCAGAGTTGTTGCGAAAGAAAGATGCGTAAACAAACGTAAAATTTAAAGTTGATGAGTAATTGAATTTGATATAAATATAATAAAAGCGGTAGTGTAATTGCACTACCGCTTTTATTATATTCTTCCTATTAAGAAGAATAGGAGTGAGGCTAAAACCAACTACCATAAAACGCTTCATTCGTAGTTTTGGGTGAAAGCCGCATTTTACGCCGGCTTACCTGTATGCTATGCCTGATAAGCGTTGCAGGCACTAAGAGCAGCAGGAATATAATGGTAAGCGGCGGAATGCCCATGAAAGAAATCCATTTGCCACCATACATCTGGCGCATCGGGCGTTTGAGGCGCTCGGAAATAAGATACATACTGGGCACAATAAAGAGCGTCATAAAAAAGGCAAACATTACCCCGAAAATGATTGTCCACGACAATGGCTTCCAGAAGGCCGCATTATCACCACCAAGGAAAATATGCGGGTTGAGTTCGGAGAACATAGAGATAAAGTTGATGTTGAACCCAATGGCTAATGGTATCAAGCCTAAGATAACTGCCAGTGCAGTGAGCAACACCGGAACAATACGCGTTTTGCCGGCTTGTATCGCCGCTTCGCGTGTGCGTAAACCACGTGCACGCAGCTCTTCGGTAAACTCAATCACAAGGATGCCATTTTTAATAACAATACCTGCCAAACCTACAATACCAAGGCTTGTCATGATGCCCGAAACCGTCATACCGGTAAGCACGTAGCCGATGAACACACCAATGATACTAAAGATAATTTCGGATAAAATGATTACCGATTTGCTGATAGAATTGAATTGCAATACCAATACAAACAGAATCAAACCGAAAGCAATTAAGAACGCTTTACCAAGGAACGAAACGGTTTCGGCCTGTTGCTCGCCTTCCCCGGTTTGCTTAATGGTTACATCATCCGGCTTTTCTTTAAAGTTAGCTAAATGTTGCGCTATCACCTGATTAACACCCGGAGGCGTATAACCACTCAGTACGTTGGAAACAAGTGCTATTTGTCGCTTCTGATTTTTACGTTTTACACTGCCCAGCGTACTGGTAAGGTCTACCTTTACCAAATTGCTGATGGGTATGCTTTTGAAACCGCCAGTTGCCATATCCCTGAAATAAATGGGCATGTTCAGTAACTCAACCAGGTTGTGGCGCTGCAACTCGTTGTTGCGGAGTTGTATCTTGTATTCGTCTTTACCTTCTTTTATTTTAGACACTTCGCGGCCAAACAATGCAGTACGTATTTCCTGCCCGATTTGTGCCGAAGAAACGCCTTCTATCAACGCACGCTGGCGGTCAACGGTAAGTGTAATTTCGGGATTGGTGAGGTCCACATTCATCTTTAATTCTTCCACACCAGGCACCTGTATAGAATCGAGATAGTTCTTTAAAGCAGAAGCTGTTCTAATTAAATCATCAAAGTCTTCGCTCGCCACTTCTATGTTAACGGGCGGATCGGTAGGCGGCCCGTTTTGCTCCTGCGATACCGTAATTTCTGCACCGGGAATACCTTTGATCACTTTACGGATAGAATCTAAATATACTGTTGTATTTACCCCATTTCGTTTTTCAAAATCTACAAAAGAAACCTGTATCCGGCTCAGTTCGCCGCGGGTACTTTGGTCGCCGCTCATGGGGTCTGCTGCACCTTTGGCTACGTTGGTAATTACACTTTCTACCACCGGGTTTTGCCTGCCATTTTGCATGCCCAGTACACTGTATACTTTGTTTTCCAACTGGCGGGTGAGCGAGTCTGTATATTCAACGGAGGTGCCCACCGGCAATTTCAGGTAAACATATACCTGGTTGGGATCGGCAGAAGGAAAGAAAACGACCTGGTTGTGACCCGAAGAAACCGAGCCGATGAAGATGAACAGCGAAAGGAAAAACAAAACAACGGTGCCGATAAAAAGCCACACCGGCCGCCAGCCTTTCAATGCCCAGCGCAGTCCATTTTCGTAGTGCCCCATTATCCATGGCAATACCTTGTTCTGGAAATTATGAATAACCTTATCCAATACATAGCGGTTAAGAATAACCAGCAACACAATCAGGAATATTAAATTACCCCAGAAAAACCACATGTTGGTTGCTTCCGGTGCAAGGTCTTTGGAAACGGCAAAGCCAATCACATCAAATAAGGTAGCTATGCCAACTGCCACCCAAAAAGCTTTCTTTTTAAAGATAGCAGACGGCTTTTCTTTATGCTCCCCTTCGGCATGGCTCATAAAGTCAACCGCAAACACCGGATTCATAATAAACGCCACAATCAGGGATGCGGTGAGCGTAAAGATGAGCATCGTAGGCAGGTAAATCATGAATTTACCAATGATGCCTGGCCAAAACAATAGCGGGAAGAACGGCGCCAACGTGGTAAGCGTGCCTGCCAGCACTGGTATAAATATTTCACCGGCAGCCATTTGCGCCGAAACGGTTGGATTGAGTTTCCCTTTGCCTTGCGTAAAAATGCGGTGTGTATTTTCTATTACCACAATGGCATCATCTACAATAATGCCTAAACCAAAAAGTAAGGCAAAGAGTACAATAAAATTGAGCGTAGCCGCACTGCCGGTAATGAGCTCCGCCGCAGGCAAAAACACAAACGCCACAAACATACTCAGCGGTACCGAAAGCGCTACGAAAAAGGCATTCACCACCCCCATGAAAAACATGAGAATGATTAATACGAGTATGAAGCCAATAACAATAGAATTAACTAAATCGTTGAAAGACGTTTTTGTTTTGGTGCTTAAATCTCCGGTTACAGTTACCGAGAGATCTTTAGGCCAGCCAGCTTTCATTTCTTCTACCGCCTGGTGCACTTTTTCCGATGTTTCAATCAGGTTTTCGCCGCTGCGTTTAATGATGTTGAGCGTAATTACGTTTTTACCATTCAGTCGTGCATAGCTGTCGCGCTCTTTGGTCGTGTCTTTAATAGTGGCAATATCTTTCAGGTAAATGGGGTCGCCTTTGCCATTGCGTACCACCACCGTGCTGATGTCTTCGGCTGTGTGAAACTGACCTTTTAATTGCAGGTTGCGTTTCATGTCGCCCACATCCAACTGACCGCCGGAAATATCCATGTTTTCGTAAGCAACGGCATTGGCAATATCATTAAATGTAATACCCGCACTTTGCATACGATAGTTATCTACGTTTATCTGAAACTCTCTTTCGGGTGCACCTACTTCATCTACACGGTTGATTTCTGCTAAATCTTCCAGCCGGTCCTGCATGTCATCGGCAAACTTCTTCAAATGTTGCTGGTCGTAGTTACCGCTGATGTTTACATACATGGATGGAAAATCGCTTGCACTGATTTCCAATGCTGTAGGTTCCTGCGTCAAATCGGTTGGTAAATCCTGCTTGGCTTTGTCTATCGCATCTTTTACTTTTTGCAGGGCTATTTCAATTTTTACATCAGTATCAAACTCTATAATAATAGCCGAATAATCCTGCTGCGAGGTGCTGGTAAACTTGGTAATTTTGGCACCGGTAATGCCTTTAATTTGCTTTTCTATCGGGCGCGTTACCAGGTTTTCCATGTCTTTGGGCGAGTTGCCCACATAAATGGTTTGCACATAAATTTGAGGAAACACCACATCGGGAAATTGCTCTTTGGGCGTGCTCACAAACGTATAAATACCCACCAGGCTTAAGAAAACGATGATAAGGTAAATGGCTGTTTTGTTGGTGACACTCCATGTGGTTGGGCGGAAGTGCTTAAAATTCTCACCTATATTTTTTATGGTGCTCATACAATCTGTTGTATTAATGATTTTTAACTGATCAGTTTAAAGCTTACATACCTTGCTGAACAGAATATAAAATGCTCAAATGTTCTGTTTTAGTGAGCGAATGATACATTGGGCTTATCATGCCTTCGTTGTAATCAACTGTCCATCATACAAGCCTTGATAACCCTGCGTGATAATCTGATCGCCGGGTTGCAGACCGCTGGTGATTTCCAGTGTATCATCATACATTTTTCCCATGGCTACGGTGCGCTTGCGGGCTATCAGTTTGCCGTTTTCGTTTACTGCTACCAGCACAAATTTCCCTTCCTCATCGGTTTGCAACGTATTTACTGGTACTGTTATCGCACCCTTATTTGAATAATCCTGGATTTGCACCACTGCTATCTGATTAGGGTGAAAACTATTATCAGAAGGCAAGTGTGCTTCAATGTAAAACGACCTGGAATTGGGATCAATTACTTTACCCGTGAGCGACACTTTGGCGTTGATTGTTTTATTAATGTCGGGGAAAGAAATGCGGATGTTAGAGCCTTCTTTTACCTGACCTAAATAATTCTCCGGAACATTAGCCGTTACTTTCAAATTGCTGATATTCACAATCTGAATGCCTGCTATGGTGGCGGTTTGCGGGCTAAAGGTTTCGCCTACTTTTATGTTTACTGTTTCGGCAACGCCACTCATGGGCGCATACACATTGTACTGCCCAAGCTGCACATTTATGGCATTAATTTGCTTTTGCAAGCCTTCTACGGTAGCTCTTGCATTGGTAAGTTCTACTTCGGTGCCAATGCCTTGCTGCCACAGTGTTTGCCTGCGGCGGAGAATATCTTCGGCATTATTCAACTGCACCTGCAACGGGCCTAACTGTGTAGTGGCAGCCTCATTGTTCAGCTTCATCAGCAATTGCCCCTTTTTTACATAATCACCTTGCTTTACATAAATGGCTTGCACCTGCCCGCCCTGGTTTTGTGGTGTTACATAAGCTATATTCTCCGCATCTACTTTGCCTTGCAGGTCTATGTAGTGCGTAAAAGTATCGGGCTGTACCGTTGTAATCGCAACAAGTTTAGCTTTTGCCTCCTGCGCAGCAGATGGATCAAGCTTTGCAATGTCTGCCTGCAACTTTGCGATGTCTTCGTTTAGTTTTATTTGTTGCGCTTTTAAATCTTCCAGCTTTTTCTTCTTTCCCTGCAGCGTATTGTCTCCGTTATTGCCGCATGCTGCCAATAAAACAACAGCAAAAAGTGCTACAATAGTTATAATCTTGTGCATATCTAATTTATTATTTGTGATGGGTTAAAAAGGTTAGTTTATGGTAATTTACCTATTGCTTTCTGATAGCTGATTTTAGCTACGATGGCGTTGTATAAAGCATTGAAATAATTAGCTTCAGCAGTTTGAAACTCTGTATCGGCCTGCAATACTTCGAAGCTACTGCCAAGCCCTTGCTCAAATTTTATTTTGGTAGTATTATATACTTTTTGCGCCAGCTCGCGGTTGCGCTCCTGCATATCGAGCTGAAGCAATGAATTGGTAAAGGATTCTTTGGTTGCCAGCACTTCGAGGTCTATGCCCTGTTTTACCTGCTCGTAGGTATTATTTAGTTTTTGAAGGCGCAGCTGTGCCTGCCGTATGTTGGCGCGTTTTTGAAAACCATCAAAAATGGGTATGCTCACATTTAAGCCCACGTAAGAAGTTTTGAGCCAAACCGTAGTAGGATCGGTAATAAATTTATTACCCATACTGTTTATTGCATAGCTGGCTTGTGCAGCTACTGAAGGCAGGTATTGCAGTTTGTATCGCCGTACATCCAGCTGGCTCAGTTTTTTACTGTAATCAAGCGTGCGGATAATAGGACGGTCACTGTAATTTACACTGTCATTTAGTACGTCTTTTTTTACTTCTTCTATACTTAAAGAATCTTTTAGTACAACCGTGTCTTGTTGCGAAACACCTATCGAAAACTTAAGCGCTGCATACGATAAAGTAAGACCGGTTTGCACCACGCTGGCAGTTGTTTTGAGGTTGGTCAATTGCACCTGCACTTTATCCAAATCCAGCTTTTCGGCAAAGCCGTTTGCATACAAGGCGCTGTCATCATGGTACAGTTTTTCTAAGCGTTTAATGCTTTCATTTAAAAAATACAATTGCTTACCGGCAACGAGTATGGCATAATACTTTTTGTAGGCCGAATCCTTTACCTGTTCTTTTACCTGTTCAATATTGGATTGTGCATACTGCAGCGATGCTTTGCGTGCCTGCAGGCCTACAAACACATCGGGCTGAAACAGCAACTGCGAAAGTGTTGCGCCGAATGTACTGTTCCAGGGTTGATAAAAAGAAAGCGCCTGCAATTTGGGTGTTGGTATTTGTGTGCCATCGGGTAGTAAATGTTCTTTAATCAGTACATCATAAATACCAGCCTGCGATGCATCGGGAAATAAAATTTTGGGCGTTTGAATGTAATATTGCACACCGGCGCTGCCGCTTAGTTGTGGGTATAGCTGTCCTTCAATACCTTTGTTTTGCTCTTCCTGAATGCGGTAGTCAAGCTGCGCATTTTTTACATCAGCCAGGTTGTTGAAAGCCATATCAACTGCCTGCTGCACCGTGAGTTCGTATTTTTTTTGTGCATGACTGCCAATGGATATACCAAGCAGCCATAATAAGCATAAATATTTCGTCAGTTTTACAATACGCATAATTAAGTTATGGTTTAGATTTTTGTCGTTGTGAGTTATATTTCTGAATGAGTTTGATGCCTTTTGCGGTAGCAATACCATATAGATAATGCATTATAATTTCCTGCTCTACTTCTACCAGTTTGTATTTGCCCGGAGGAAACATTTCAATGTTCATCGAAAGCATAACCGTACCCAGCCGCATACGGGTGATGATATCTACGTTTAAATCTGCCCTGAACAATTCTTCCTGTATGCCACGCTTCAGGTTTTCGGATACGACGTTGTACAAAAATTCATACTTATAGGCTTTGAACTTTTTATACGTATCCGGATAATATTTTTCCAGATCAAACAGTATAGAGGCATTCAGTGCCTTCAGCATGGCGTCCGTCATGTCCATTGCTAAAAAAATTTCGTGCACTGCGTTTTCTGCCTCCTGCCTGTCGTGCAGGCAATGCTGCTTGCTTTCGTTCATGTAAGCAGTAAACACTTCGAGTACCAGTTCATCCTTATCGGCAAAGGAGAGATAAATGGTTTTTTTGGAAATGCCCAACTGGTTGGCTATTTCATCCATGGTCACACTCTTAATCCCATAGCGGCAAAACAGCTCTTCCGCTTTCGTCAATATTCTTTCTTTCATTTCCATCGCGCCGCAAAACTATGGAAACTATTTTCGTTATCAAAGTTTCCGCTTTGTTTTAATCAGTTTTTTATATGAACGGTAGATGGCTGCTTTTGATAAAATGAAATGGATACTTGTTCAGCAATTTATTGATTACAATAAAATTGTAAGGAATGATAATAGAGGAAGTGCAGGCATAAAAAAGCCGCGGTTGTTTACCGCGGCTTTCTAAAGAACAGGTATTGTTATTTATGATAATATGTACTATGATACACGGCTGCCCGCTTCTATCAATGTGTCGGGGCTCACAAAGTGCAGCTTGCCGGTGTTGTCTTCTGCCATCAGTATCATACCGTTGCTCTCTATACCACGCATTTTACGCGGTGCGAGGTTTGCCACAACAGTTACCTGCCTGCCTATAATTTCTTCTGGCTTAAAATATAAAGCTATGCCCGATAAAATCGTACGCGTTTCGTAGCCAAGGTCAATCTGCAGCTTTAGCAGCTTGTCGGCTTTTTCTACTTTTTCGGCAGCGGTAATAATGCCGGTGCGCAGTTCTATTTTTGCAAAATCATCAATGGTTATTTGCGACTTGCCGTTGCTTTCTAATGCTGGAGTAGCAGTATCCTGTGGCTTATTACCTGATTCTTGCACCTTGTTACTTGCTTCTTGTACCTTGCTGCTGCCTGTTTCCTGTATTTTAGCCGCAATTGCCTGTTGTTCCGCACTGCTTTGGCTCGCTTTCTCCAGCTTTTGCACCTGTGCTTTTACTTCTTCATCCTCTATTTTTCTAAACAGCAATTCCGGCGCTTTCAATGTATAGCCCACGCTTAGCAATTTCAATCTGCCGCCATTTTTCCACTCCAGCATTTTATCTACTACTTTCATCATCTTGCACAACTTTTTAGCTGTAAACGGCAAAAACGGATTAATGAAAATGGCAAGGTTAGCCGTAAGCTGCAGGCAGAGGTGAATGCAATTATCTATTTGTTTTTGATTATCAGCGCTGATGGGTTCTTCTTTATTTGCCGGTACCTTTTTCCAGGGTTCCTTTTCCTGCATGTATTTATTGCCTTTGCGGGCAAGGTCCATTACTACAGATAAAGCTTCCTTAAACTTAAATTCTTCCAGTAGATTTTCTACTTTCAGTTTCGTTCCCTCTATCTCATTAATGATGACATTGTCCACTGCGTCGAGTACCGTAGCATGTAGTGGCGGCACTTTGCCATTGCACAGCTTGTGCATGAGCACAAACGTACGGTTTACAAAATTGCCCAATATGCTTACGAGTTCATTATTATTGGCGTCCTGAAAGCCTTTCCATGTAAACTCACTGTCCTTTGTTTCGGGCATAATGGTGGTTAAATAATAACGCAGCACATCCGCCATTTGCGGACCACCATTTTCCTTACGAACAAAGTCATTAATATAATCCTGCATTTCCAGCTTCCAGTTGCGGCTGGTGCTCATCTTATCGCCTTCGAGGTTCATAAACTCGTTGGCAGGCACATTCGCTGGCAGAATATTGCCATGCAGCTTTAACATTACCGGGAATATAATGCAATGGAATACAATATTGTCTTTACCTATAAAATGTACCAGTTTGGTTTCGTCACTATACCAGTAAGGCTTCCAGTCTTTGTTGCAATTGATAGCCCATTGTTTGGTAGCACTTATGTAGCCAATCGGTGCATCAAACCATACATATAATACTTTGCCTTGTGCATCGGCCAGCGGCACTTTTATGCCCCAGTCCAGGTCGCGCGTGATGGCGCGTGGCTGCAGGCCACCATCGAGCCAGCTTTTGCATTGACCTAATACATTATTGCGCCAGTCGTCTTTATGCTCGCCCAGTATCCATTTGCGCAGCCAGGCTTCGTGTTTATCCAGCGGGAGATACCATTGTTTGGTAAGCCTTTTTACCGGCGGTTTGCCGCTCAGGGTGCTCACCGGGTCTATTAGCATTTCGGGCGATAAAGAAATACCGCACCTTTCGCATTGATCGCCAAAAGCGTTGGGAAAACCACAGTTGGGGCAGGTACCTTTTATATACCGGTCTGCCAAAAAAGTCTGGGCTTCTTCATCGTAATACTGCTCGGTTTCCTTTACTTCAAAATCGCCGCGACTATTTAAATAAGTAAAAAACTCCTGTGCTGTTTCGTGGTGCAGCGGGTCGCTGGTGCGGGCATAGATATCGAAAGCAATACCCAGGTCTTCAAAATTCTCTTTGATGATAGGGTGATATTTGTCTATAATAGCCTGCGGTGTGGTGCTTTCTTTTGCTGCTTGTATAGGAATAGCGGTGCCATGCTCATCGCTGCCACACACAAAAACCACATCTTTTTTTTGTACTCTTAAGTAACGAACATAAATATCGGCCGGCAGATAAGCACCGGCAAGATGCCCAATATGCTTTAGTCCGTTGGCATAAGGCAGTGCTGCTGTTATCAGGTATCTCGAAGGTTTTTTCATCGTGCTGTATATCGTCTTTTATATCTTGCGCTTATGGCTAAAGCTACCAGATTGTTAGGTTTTGTATAGGCTACACAAATGTTCAGCAGTGTGTGATATACTATTGTTGCTCAAATGTGTACAATGTCTGCAAAAATAAGTAAACGCATTACAGCAATAAGTATTTACAAGTATGGATTTGCCAATAATTTTAAAATTCGGGAGAGATTAGCATTACAATTGCAGTAAAAAAGACGTAACATGTAAACATTTTTTTGAACTGCTGTTTGTAACAACGCTTAACTTTGTTATGGAATAAATGTAAAGTTGGTTTGAAGTAGAAATTCCGGTCGGTAGCTAACTAATGTTTGCGGTATATATATGCTGAACAGGAATAAAAGGTTACAAACGAGTGTTTTGCCAAATACTATAAAATAAGAATGACGTTATAAGAAAAACTAAATTATTACCCTATTAAATAAAATTCTTATTTGCTGCTTTATATAAAATCTCTATTTTGTGGGCTGAAAAAATAATGCATAAAAACTTGTTATTGTTAAAACGATTTCATTAGAATTGCCAAATCATTAATCATTTTCAAATAGCTTTTTAAAAAACCTCAAAAATCAATTGTAACATGGCTGAGATTAAACCTACTGCTACAACAACAGCAGCACCAAGAACAACCACTACCTCTGTTCAACCAAAAAAAACCTCAAATGCTATCTCCTGGATTGCCCCGGTATTATGTATCGTTCTGGGATATTGTATCTGGCGTTTTTTAATTGGGGCCGACTCCAATTTTACCAATCCTGACCCGGCTGGTGGCTTTTGGCCAAGTCATCAGGGTCCAAAAGGTGTTTTTTCGCGTATGTATCAGGGGGGTATCATTGTACCTGTATTAATAGGCTGTTTTTTAATAGTAATTACTTTCGTTGTGGAAAGATTGCTTACCATTACAAAAGCATCCGGTAAAGGAAACATTGCCGAGTTTGTGCGCAAAGTACAGTTTCACCTTGCTAACCGCGATGTGGACAAAGCTGTTGCTGAATGCGACCGTCAAAGAGGCTCTGTGGGCAATGTAATGAAAGCAGGTCTGCGCAAGTACAAAGAAATGATTAGCAATACCGAGTTGGACACCGAACAAAAGGTCTTAAACATACAGAAAGAAGTAGAAGAAGCAACTGCCCTGGAACTGCCTATGCTGGAAAAGAATTTAGTGTTTCTTTCTACCCTGGCATCCGTATCTACCTTACTTGGCTTGCTGGGTACAGTAATGGGTATGATACGCTCCTTCAGTGCCTTGGGCGAATCCGGCGGTGCAGAAGCTTCTTCCAAGCTGTCTGAAGGTATTTCTGAAGCCTTGTACAACACAGCATTGGGTATTGGTACTTCTGCCATTGCTATTATTATGTACAACGTATTTACTACAAGAATTGACGCTATTACTTACGGTATTGACGAAAGTGGCTTTACGCTAACTCAAAGCTTTGCTGCAAACTATAAATAATTTGCAGTTCCTTTTATGGAATAATATGCTTTTTGCATCTATAGTTGTAAATACTAAAAATTAAATAATGGCAAGACCGAAAATTGCAAGAAAAAGTACATCGGTAGATATGACCGCGATGTGTGATGTGGCTTTTCTCTTATTATCCTTCTTTATTCTTACAGCCAAGCCGAAGCCTTCTACAGCAGTAACGGTGCAAACGCCAAGTTCTGTCTCCTCAAAGAAAGCGCCGGAGGAAAATATGATTATGGTTACCATCACCAAAGACGGGAAAGTATTTTTAAACGGTGGCGACAATGCAGAGGACAAAGCCAAAATGGAATCTATTATTAATAGTTTAAATCAGGCTAATAATCTGGGGCTTACAGGCGGCGAAATTAAAAAGCTTGTTAACCAGCCTATTATTGGTGTTCCACTGGCTAATCTCAAACAACAGGCTACATTACAGCCGGAGCAGATAAACGAGAAAAGCCTGCCTGGCATACCGGTAAAAGATACCGCCAACAATGAGCTTATCAAGTGGATGCGGGGGGTAGTAGATGTGTACACCGGAGGCAAGGTTAACCTGCTTTTAAAAGGCGATAACCTTGCAAAATACCCGTACTTTAAAAATGTGTTAACTGCATTCAAGAAAAATGATCTGCTGAAGTTTCAGATGGTTACAGAACCTGAAAATGTACCGGAAGGTACTGTGCTGTATAAGCAGGGCGGAGAAGCAGAATAATTTTTAAACTTTTAAAACACAACATCATGGCAGAAATGGATACCTCCGGCGGAGGTGGTCATAAAAAAGGGCCAGGCGTAAAAAAAAGTAAGAAACTTTCTACCAGAGTGGATCTTACACCCATGGTTGACCTCGGTTTTTTGCTTATTACATTCTTTATTTTTACTACCACATTAAGCCAGCCCACAGCGCTTAAGCTTAACCTGCCCAAAGACACAGACAAGCCGGAAGAGCAAACAAAAACAAAAGCTTCGGGTGCACTTACTATTATGCTGGGGAAAGACCGCAATGTCTTTTACTACGAAGGTGAGTTAGCACCAGACGGCTCCAACTTTAAATCTTCTAATTTTAAAGAAATCCGCGATGTAATTCTTTCTAAAAAGCAAAGAACCAATCCTGATGATTTTATGGTGGTGATAAAACCATCTGACGAAAGTACCTACAAAGATTTTGTAGATATTCTCGATGAAATGAAGATTAATGTTGTAGATCGTTATGCATTGGTAGATATATCGGAAGCAGAAAACCAGTTGGTAAGAGCAACTGAGGGCGAAGCTCCGGCTACTACACCTGCAGCCGGCAAATAAGTAAAAAATCACAGAGCGATTAACAGTTTTTGATATAAAAGTCATTGTTATGGACGTAAATAAAATATTAAGTGCCGACTTTCTCGACATTTTATTTGAGGGCAGAAATAAGGAATACGGTGCGTATGAGCTCCGTAAGACTTACAACCGGCGATTCACAATTGCTATTGCAGTAATGATTGGCGTATGTGTGCTTGCCTTTCTATTAAATGTTTTAGCCTCCAACAAAACCGAGAAAGATAATGGACCTATTGTAATTCAGGATGTACAACTGCAGAATGTGCAGGAGGAGAAAAAGCCTGAGCCGCCACCGCCGCCACCACCACCAAAAGTGGAGCCGCCCAAAATTGAAATTAAACAGTTTACTCCACCTAAAATTGTAAAGGATGAGGAAGTAAAAGAACCCCCACCCAAGCAGGAAGAACTGGAAAAGACTACCATTGGTACTATTAATCAGGAAGGTGTTCAAACCGATGTGATAGCGCCGCCTGTGGAAGAAAAAGGTACAGGGGTAGTAGAAGCACCTAAAGTAACCGAAGATTATGATAAGGAATTTAAAACGGTGCAGATACAAGCTAAGTTTCCGGGTGGTCCGGATGCGTGGATGAAATACCTGCAACGCAACCTTCAAAGTGATGTACCTACCGAAAACGGTGCTCCTACTGGCTCTTACACGGTTGTAGTTTCGTTCCTTGTGGATAAAGATGGCAATATTTCGGAAGTAAAAGCAGAAAACGATCCTGGTTATGGCACTGCTGGCGAGGCAGTACGCGTAATCAGCCGCGGTCCAAAATGGATTCCTGCTGTACAAAACGGGCGTAATGTTATTTACCGCCAAAAGCAGGCTATCACCTTCAGGGTAGAAGAAGGACAGTAAACACTATTGAAGTATTATACTATAAATCTCCGGCTATTACAGCCGGAGATTTTTTTGCTTTTATATGCAATTATTTGTATGAATAATTGTTTACTTTTCATAGATATTAATGTAAAAATTATTATTTAAAAAGATATGGAAAACTATTGCTGAAGCATCTTATTAATAAATTCTTCAGCTATGGAAACGAATCAAATTCTACGGGCAGATGTGCTCGACATTATCTTCGAGGGCAGAAACAAAATGTATGGCGCTTACGAGCTTCGCAAGTCATACAACAAGCGGTTAAAGTCCTCCATTTTAGTAATGATAGGCTGCTGCCTGTTTGCTTTTTTAGCTGCATTTACAGGTAAAAAAGAAAATCATCATTCAGCTACGCTTATAGTAGATGGTGATGTCACTTTGCAAACAGAGCCTCAGCAGCCGCTAGTTCCACCTCCACCACCACCGCCTCCTCCTCCATCACAACCAAAGCCAATTGCGAGTATTAAGTTTACCACCCCCGTGCTTACAAATGAAAATATAGAAACACCACCGCCGGCGCAAATTGATATGGATAATATTGCTATTGGAAAAATTGATAATCCAAACGGAGAACATACCGACATGATAGCGCCACCTGTGGAAGAAAAAGGGATAGGGAATGTCGTTGCTCCACAGGTGGATGATCTTAAGAATGAAGTGTTTTTTGTACAAAAGGAAGCTCAGTTTCCCGGAGGTGCAAATGCCTGGATAAAATATTTAGAGCGCACTTTGCGCGTTGATTTGCCTGCCGAAAATGGTGCACCCGCCGGCACCTACAGTGTAGTAGTATCGTTTTTAGTAGATAAGGATGGCAATGTGTCGGAAGTGCAGGCACTGAACAACCCGGGCTATGGCACGGCCGATGAAGCAGTAAGAGCTATAAAAAAGGGACCTCAGTGGATACCTGCCGTGCAAAACGGGCGCAACGTAATTTACCGCCAAAAGCAAACAATCACTTTCAGGGTAGAAGAAGCACAATAATTTCAAACGAATGTCTCCGGTTAACACGCCGGAGACATTCGTTTTAGTTAACTGTATGAATAACATAGGTAACTACGCCCCAGGTACGAAAATTAGTGAGTTCACTTATCTCAATAGCGCCGTAGCGTTTGTTTTCGGCAAGTAATGAAGTAGTGTTCATTATCAGCTGATAGCGACGAACTACCAACTCCCCATCTAAGGCTGCTATAATTATCTTCCCGCTTGTTGTAGGCAGGCTGCGATCTACAATAAGTATATCGCCCGGATAAATACCGGCATCAATCATGGCATCGCTGTGCATGCGGAAAAAATAAGTTGCAGGCTTGTTTTTAATGAGCTGTTCATTCAGGTCAATGCCGCGCTCCATATAATCATCGGCAGCTGCGTTGAAGCCGGTAGCTTTTGCAGTAGGGATATCCTGCAACTGAAATTGTTTGGTGCCTTTGTACACGGCACTGCGCAAGGTAATATCATCCATAAAATAGTAGTTGGTTTATGCTAAAAATATTAGCAAATGTAATGCCTTTAATTACTGGTTTATTCAAGCAAAACCGATGTGGAAAACTTTGCGTTGAATAAAAATGGATGGATACAGGAAAACACTGGGCTTAAGCAGGTTAGTTTATACAAAAGCTACAAGCTTCAAGTAATAAGTTGTAAGCTGAAGCCGTGAGCTGCCAGCTTAGAGCTAAGCATACATCATATTATTCATTAGAAAATGGTGTGTACTATAAATTGAAAGTTATAAGGCATCAGCGGCTAAGCACCTGTGTAAAACGTTGCACATTGGCAAGCGGTTCAATAGGCAAACCATCCACCAAATAAGCCGTAAGCTGGTGCGCAAAATAAGGTGCCAGTGAGCAGCCTTTGGTACCCATACCATTTAAAATACCAACGGCAGAATGCACGGGATGCAGACCAACAAATGGCCTGCGCTCTACATTTGCCGGCCGTTCTGCTGCAAAATGATCGGTGAGTGTGTATGGCAGTTTCAACCAATAATCAAGCTGGGCTTCTACTTTGCTTTTAAACGCCGCCGTAGGCTGCACATCGGCATAATTCCAATCGTAAGTAGAGCCAATCCAAAAGACGTCTTTTTCATTCCAGGGAACAATGCTAATGCCCTGCTTGTATATGTTGGTAGCAGGTAAGTTGGGTATATGCGCAATAATTGCATCTCCTTTATTAAGCGCAAAAGGTAAAAGTTGAAAATACGGATTACGGGCGCCGCCAACTCCTTCGCAGCAAAGAATTTTTGAAGCAGTAATATTTTTATACTGCACTTTCTCTTCTGCTATTTCGCATTGTTTCCAATCAAAATAATCTTCCAATAAGGCATTGTGTGCCATTAAATATTGCCGCCAATGCGGTAATAACGTTTGTAAATCTACCAGCCAGCAAGGATTTACTTCTCCAATACCATAATTAAAACGGAAGTATTGCTGCCAATACGCTTTATCACCACGTACGCATAATAAAGAAGCATCTTCTGCTATACGGCTGGCAAAGGCCTCCTGCATTTGCGGCGTGGCATGAAAATCTAATACATTGCACTGCCTGATAAGCGATACGGCAAGCAGATTCCCAATTTCAGTATAAGCACTCCAGCAAAAAGGCAACAGTTCATCTATCAGCCATGTTTTTACGATACGCCTGCCGGTAACCGGATTAATGACGCCGCTGGCAATTTTACTGGCAGTATAGGACTGTGGCGTATCTATCACCAGTACGGTTTTGCCCTGCTGCTGCAAATAATAACTCAAAAAAGTGCCGCTAATGCCTTGCCCGAGAATAATATAATCAACCTGCATACGGCTGCTAAGAAACGCAATATTTTGTTGAGAATAGTCAGTTGTGAATGGACAATTAGGAATAAGGAATTACAAGTATAAAAACACTTTGGACTATTATTCACAATTGACAACCTGTCTGCCAACGGGCAGGTTCACCATTCACAAGTTCGCTGCATCCAATGCTTTTATCTGCGCCTTATAAGCGGGCGGCAGCACCAGGCTCTTTAAGAACCAGTCTAACCTAAACAGGCGGAAAAACTTGTAAATTGCTACAATAGGCGACAACAAGGAAAAGTTCTTCAGGTGCAGTAACTTTTTTACCTGCGGCGGTACTACCAAAGCTTGCCCTTCTTTCAGCAAGAAAAAACGAAATGAGCCCAAATGCTTTTTATATTGATTAAATAAATCTGTAGTGAAGTGACTGTAAGCCAAATGATTGTTTAAATGATCTTCGCGCATGAGGAGCCAGGCCGGTAAGGTTGCAGGCAAATCTTTTACGCCCATGCGTGCGCCCACTCTGTAAAAAGTATCAAATATTTCAGCTTTTTCTTCGTTGGTTAATTTTCGCTGCATTACCTCAAAAGCACGTATTGAATAATCTATCAGCATAAACAATACATCGCGGTATGCCCAATCAGGAATTTTCATTTCGCGCCTGGCTTCTACAGCAGAATGGATGTATGCCATTTTATCTATTACCGCATGTGCTTTTTCTTTCTCCGAAAAAACAATCAGTTTTGCGTACGCCACGGTAGAAAACAGCCTGCCCAATGGGTCGGCTGGCAAGCGTCCGGTAAAATAGAGCCAGTCCACGGCCTTGTTCAGGGCAAACTCGGCAGCGGCTCCCGCAAAAATGAACATAATAATATCGCTGCTGCCCCAAATGGTGCGTACTACAGAATTTTCTTTTACAAAATATTCCATTCTCAAATTAACGAACAACAGCCCAAAATATATTGTTATTTTAGTAAGTAAAACAGCATTACGCCAGCTATCCGCACGTCGTTTCGCCTGTACCAAATACCGCCATTATATACTTGTATTGAATAATTTTGTTTTTTTAAGCTACTGTTGTGTGAGTAAAGGATTACAAAGGAATTATAAAGAACACTTCGTGATTTTAAAGTAAAACCTGAATAAATTTTGAATAAAGCTGTAACAAAAAATGCCATCAAACGTATTATTTTAAAACCTGTACTACCCACACCTGTTTATGACCGACAAAGAATATAATGAATGTGTAAGCCTGTATGCAGATAATGTGTACCGGTTTATTGTAAAAAATCTGCGGCACGAGGAAGATGCAAGAGACGTGGTGCAAACGGCATACGAAAAGCTGTGGCGAAACAGGGATATGGTGGAATATGCTAAAAGTAAATCGTACTTATTTACGGTAGCATACAACCAGATGATTGATCATTTGCGCAAGAACAAACGGGTGGAGTACAAGGAGAGTTTTGGCGGCGATACGCAGGCTACGCATCAACCGGTAAGCAGTGATACAAAAAAAATATTGAATGAGGCATTGAACAGATTGAGCGAAACACAGCGAAGCCTGGTGATGCTGAAGGATTATGAAGGATATAGTTACGAAGAAATAGGAAAGATTATGAGCCTGAACGAAAGCCAGGTGAAGGTGTATCTGCACCGGGCAAGGCTTATATTGAAAAGTTATTTAGTGAGTAAAGAACATGTACTGTAAGAACAATAAAACGAGGTAGCACGATGATTAACTTAAGCAATTACGAAGAATATTTTCTACTGTACATAGATAATGAACTGAGCAAAGAACAATGCGAAGCGGTAGAAACTTTTGTGCTTCAGCACCCGCACCTTGCAGCAGAACTGAATATGTTGCGGGAAGCTAAGTTGCCATTGGAAGATGCCATTGTATATAGTAATAAAAACGCTTTATATAAAACAACAGGCAGCAGTATAAATAGTAGTAATTACGAAGAATATTTTTTACTGCATACCGATAAGGAATTATCTGTAAATGAAGAAGCTGTGGTAGAGCAATTTGTATTGCAGCATCCGCAATTGCAGGAAGCGTTTTTACTGCTGCAGCAGGCAAAGCTTACGCCTGAAGTTATAGCATGTCCTGATAAGCATAGGTTGTATAAGCAACCTGCTAAAAGGATTATTCCGCTGTATATTACAAGAATGGCAGTTGCAGCAGCAATAATGGGTGTGATAATATTGACAGGAAATTATTTGATAAACAACGATCCGCAGCCGCAGGTGGCAGTTAATACGCAGCCTATTCAACATCAACCTGTTGAAAAAAATACAGCATTAGAAAAAGAACCGAATGTGGTTTTGCCCGAAAAGAAAAGCAATGATAATAATATTGTTGTTGCAAAAAATGAAGTAAAGCAAAGTGTAAGTGCGCCGGCGAAATCAACTGTAAACACTGGTAAATCAACTGTATTGCCCGATACGAAACAACAGGAAACGGAACAAATAGTAGTTGCGCAGATTGAACCGCTGCCTATAAAGCAACCTGCACCACCTGCGCCGGAAGAATTGGTTGCAAATAACAGCACCACGCCTAAACAAAAGCAACCAACTGTATTGAAGCCGTTGGAAGAGGTAGATGAAAATGCGGTTACATCAACCGTGGCATATACATCCAACGATTATACAACAACAAAACCCGCTGTGTATAAAGAATTGAATACAGAGGAAGATGACCGGATATTGTATGTAGGTTCGTTGCAGTTGAATAAAAATAAAGTAAATGGTTTATTAAAGAAAGCAACGCACCTGCTGGGCGGCAAAGCAAAAGAACAGAACCTTTAGGAATAGTTGTTGACTGTTATTTTTACAACATTCAACACATACATTGTACACATTTTTTCAAATCAACCATATTATGAAGAGAACTTTTATGGCGCTGGCAGCTATGCTGCTTGCTGCGGGCACCTTTGCACAAACTACCACCGATAGCTCGTATAATGCAGTGGCTGATACTACCGGCAGGGGCGGCCCAGATACTTTGCGGGTGGGCAATTTTATAATTGTAAAGCAAAGTAGAAACAGAGGTGCCAATAGTGAAGAAACCAACGGGAAACATCGCATGATTGTTGTTCTTACGAGTCCGCACGATTATGATTCTAATTATTACTCCAGGCACAACACTTTTACCACTAACTGGCTGGTATTTGATCTGGGCTTTGCCAATATAAATGATAAAACCAACTATGCGGAAGCCAACAGCAGCGACTATTTGCATAGAGCCAGCGGAGATGCAAAGCCTTTTGGTAAAAGCGATTTTAAACTGCGCACCAAATCGTCCAACGTAAATATTTGGGTGGTGACGCAACGGTTGAATATTGCAAAGAATGCTTTAAACCTGAAATATGGTTTAGGATTAGAAATGTTCAACTTCCGCTATGAGAATGATATTAGTTACAATAAAACGCCGGCTTATGTATATCGCGATACGGTAGAATTTTCAAAGGATAAATTGTATGCAGGCTATATTACCGCTCCATTGATGATAAATATTAATCCTTGGCCAGATAAAAAACGGCTTACGATAAGCTTTGGTGCAAGTGCCGGCTATCTTGTAGGCAGCCATACGAAGCAAATAAGTGATGAGCGCGGAAAACAAAAAACACGTGGCGATTTTGACCTTAATAAATGGCGCTTTGCTTATGTAGCCGAATTGGGTATAGGACCAGTACGATTATATGGTTCGTACAGCATCAATCCGCTGCACGGGCACGATTTAAAACAATATCCTTATGCAGTGGGCTTACGTTTTAGCAGTTGGTAAATTAAGCTGCAAGTTGTGAGCCATACGCCGCAGGCAGAAATTATGTAAAGGCTGCTACTTAATAGCATACATATATGCTGCCTGCGGCGTATAGCTGATACAATGAAGTGATTGAGTGGTGCAAACGTAACCTGTATGGTTCAGTCACCGACACAGTTAGCATCCAACAATATTTTCATTGCCTAAAATCTAACCAGTTATTAGCTAATTCGTCTTATAGCCAAAATAAGTTTTATTGCTAAAAATATTTTCCAGGCTCATTTTCTGATCATTACAACGACACTCCTCTAAACCACGGAATAAAGTCGTCCTGGTTCAACTGAACGGCTTTTGGTATCACTTCGCCGCTCGCCGCTTTTATGCAATATTCCAGTATTTCTTCACCCATTTCCTGTATAGTTTTGGTGCCTTCTATAATGCTGCCGGCATTAATATCTATAATATCACTCATCCGTCGGGCAAGTTTGGAGTTGGTTGCCACTTTTATCACCGGGCATATAGGGTTGCCGGTAGGCGTGCCCAGGCCGGTAGTAAATAAAATAAGTGTGGCGCCGGCTGCCGTTTTGCCCGTAGTAGCCTCCACATCGTTGCCGGGCGTGCACACAAGACTAAGTCCGGATTTGGTGGCCGGCTCGGTATAATTGAGTACATCGCTCACAGGTGCGGTTCCCCCCTTTTTGGCAGCACCTGCGCTTTTTATCGCATCGGTTATTAATCCGTCTTTGATGTTGCCGGGCGAAGGATTCATGTAAAAGCCGGAGCCCGCTGCGTGTGCCTTACTATCGTAGGTTTGCATTAAATGAATAAACTTTTGTGCAACAGCTTCATTCACACAACGATCCACTATACTTTGCTCTACGCCGCACAGTTCAGGAAATTCGGCCAGCAGCACTTTTCCGCCTAAAGCAACAACCATATCGGCACAATAGCCTACCGCCGGGTTGGCAGAAATACCACTGAAGCCATCGCTGCCACCACATTTTACACCCAGTACCAATTTATCTAAAGAAGCGGGTTTACGCTCCTGCTTGTTTAATTCTGTTAAGCCAATAAACGTTTTATAGATAGCCTGCCTTATCATGGTTTCTTCACTCTGCATGGACTGCTGCTCAAAGGTGAGCAAAGGTTTATCGAATGCAGGATTTGCCGCTTTTACGTCTACCAATAACTCCTGCATCTGCAAATGCTGGCAACCCAGGCTCAGTACCGTAATGCCACCCACATTGGGATGATTGGCGTAGGCTGCCAGCAGTTTTGCCAGCACTTCCGAGTCTTGTCGTGTGCTGCCACAACCGCCCTGATGGTTTAAAAATTTAATGCCATCTATATTCTTAAAAAAGCGCTCCTGGTGATGATTGTTGGTGAATGCGATATCGGGCGAAAGTGCTTCTCCTTCTTCATACGCTTCTACCAGTTGCCGCGTAAATGCTTTGTACTTGGAAGTAACCGCATAACCGAGCTCGTTGTAGAGCGCTTCGCGGATCACATCGAGGTTACGGTTTTCGCAAAAGACGGTAGGGATAAACAGCCAGTAATTGGCCGTGCCCACCTTTCCATCGCTGCGGTAATAGCCGTTGAAAGTACGGTTTCTAAACTTCGATACATCGGGGGGCTGCCATTGGTAATGCACACCACGGTATGCATAACCGCCTGCTGCATGGTGTGTGTTTTCGGTAGTCATGCGGGCGCCTCTTTGTACAGGTTGTACTGCTTTTCCCACGAGCACACCGTACATAATTATCTCATCGCCAGGCTGCAGGTCTTGCATAAAAAATTTGTGCTTGGCAGGTATATCTTCCAGCAGAAAATACTCTTCATCATTAAAAACAATGATTTCATATTTCTTTAAATCGTCTAGTGCAACCAGCACATTGTCTTTAGGGTGTATATGAATAACACGTTGTTTCATGGGATATCAACTTAAAAGGAATAGAGGCTTATAGCTACATTCAAGATGGTTTATGACATGCAGGCATGAATAGGAAGCAAATAATATTGCATCATTAAAAGCGTAGCTTGCGTTTTTTCTCTGTCAAATGTAACCCCTTTGTGCCGGGTATATTTTACAAGCCTTACCTGATGTTTGTGATATTTTATCTTCTTACTTTTTGCATTTTTTATGCCGTTTAATGTGAGGCAAATAATTGGTTTAATGGTTTTAATCTTCAGAAAGGTTATAAAAGGAAATGGCATTGCCGCCGAAAAACAGTTGTTGCTCTACAGTGCTGAACGATGAAAAATACGCTTGTACAATATTCAGTACCTCTTTGTACGAAGCAGCTAAAAGGCATACCGGCCAGTCGGAGCCAAACATAATTCTATCCATCCCAAAGGCATCTACAATCACATCTAAGTAAGGTATAAAATCCTGGTAAGTATGCGTGTGCCAGCCTGCTTCGGTAACCATGCCCGAAACTTTGCAATACACATTGCCAAAAGCTGCAATTTCTATCATGTGTTTTTTCCAGTGCAACAGATCCTGCAGCTTTATATTGGGCTTGGCAATATGGTCTATTACAAAACGTTGCTGCGGAAAACAGGCAACCAGCTTTTTGGCATAAGGCAGGTGTCGGGGATAAATAAGAATATCGTAGGTAAAGTTGTATTTGTGCAGCAGCGAGATGCCATACATAAATTTAGTGCCCAACATAAAGTCATCTTCCGGCTCGCTTTGCACAATATGCCGGAAGCCCTTTACCAACCTGAATTGCGAAAAATATTCGAGCCGTTCTTCTATATTACTTGCCTGCAGGTTTACCCAGCCTACTACACCTTTGATGAAGGTATTTTCGCTGGCGATTTGCAACAGGAATTTTGTTTCTTCTTCACTCTGGTCGGCTTGTACAGCCACACAGCCATCTATGCCATTGACTTTTAGCAAATGATGCAAATGATTGGGCAAAAAATCTTTTCGTATAGCAGACATTTCATCGGTCATCCAGCTATCGCGTATGGGATTATACTTCCAAAAATGCTGATGCGCGTCTATGGTGAGCATAGGTAAAAACTTTTGCCAAAATTACTTGACTAAAGGTCGCGATAGTTACTATTTTTTAGATGGGGATTATAACTGATATTTTGCGATGAGGCTAATGGAAAAATCCTCTGTGCATAACTCAGGTGCCTCTGTGGTGAAAAAACGTACTTGCATAAAAGCGTATAGTTATTCAACTGTTGAAGTGAGTGATGGCGCTTTTAGCGCCACAGACTACACCAATAGCTACATGGTAGCACTACAGCTCGTACCAGAAAAATGATAACGGGTGATATTACTGGCGGGTAATTGTATAAAGGATGCTAATCCTCCCAAATAAGTGCACCTTTTTTGATGATGTAAATGAAGCCAATGAGAAAGAAAGATACAAACAGCAACACTTCACCAAAGCCCTGCCAGCCTAAATCGCGGAAATTGACTGCATAGGGATAAAAGAAAATCACTTCCACATCGAAAAGTACAAACAAGATGGCAACTAAAAAATACTTGATAGCCATAGGCTGACGCGCCGTGCCGTGCGATTCGATACCACTGGTGAAGTTTTCGAGCTTATCGGCTGTTCTTCTTTTGGGTCCCAGCAGGTGCGAGCCGCCAATCATTACTGCCACAAAACCAATTGCAAACAGCAGTTGTATGCCAATAGGGAAATAATCGGCGGCAGTGCCGGTGGCAGTAGCGACGGCTGTAGTATTAGCCTGTAAAAGTGCATTGATAAGCTGCATGAGATACGGTTGTTGTGCAAAAATAAGTGTTGGACGTACATAAAAAAACTCCTCTTTTGTAAAGAAGAGGAGTTTTCATTGATGATTTATAACTTGTATAGATTACTTACCGCCCGATTTTGGCTTGGTAGCCGAAGGTTTGTCTGCAGGTTCCTTCGCTTTATTTGCTGCTTTTTCCAGCTGCTGAACAATATTTTGATATTGCGTATTGTCGGGTGCATACTGTACTGCCTGCCTGAACTGAGCCAGAGCACTGTCTAAATTTTGAGCAACATTGGCATAATAAGTTCCCTGCAAAGCGTAGTAATAAGCAATGGTAGCTGCATTTTTAGCTGTATCCTGCTTCAAGTATTCAATATACTTAGCGGTAGGCTCTACAGCAGCGGCGCCTGTAGTATCTTTTAGCTTTGCATTTTTTAAAGCAAACGTATAAGCATAAGGCTGATCGGGATAAGCTTGCATGTAGGCATTAATAATAGAATCGGCAAAAGTGGTATCATTTGCCATGATAGCTGCATCAGTCAGATCGTAATAGTCTCTGCTGGATGCTTCTTTATTCAAAGCAAAGCTTTTCCTTCTCCATTCCAGTCTTTCAACAGGGCGGTTTGCTTTTTTGTAGATGGAGGCAATCGTATCAATGTACTTTTGCTGGTTTTTTGCTACCGTATCAGCCTGCATAGCTTTTGTGAGATAGTTTACTGCTGTATCTTCCAGTCCGGGAAACTTAGAATATACTTTACCAGCCAGCATGTAATAATCGGGGTCTACGTCGGTACCGTTAATACGTGCACTGTCAAAGTATTTATCTAAGTAAGATTTTGCCTGTGCAGAATCGCCCAAACGGTCGTAGTTATAAGCATACAGGATGTTGAGACCAGGATAGGTAGCACACTGACCGGCAGCCATAGAATCTGCCTGGGCTTTGGATTCTTCATATTTGCCGGCGCGGAACAGGTAATCGGCTTTGAAGAAAGCAGTTCTGCAATCCTGATCAGCATATTTTACATAATTGTTCAGGTATTCTTGTGCTGCATTTACGTCGCGGTTTTTGTAGTAGTCAAACCAGTCGAAATATACCGGAGCAAAAGTCTGGTCGGCTGCTACAGCTTTGGAGTACCATTCTTCCATAGAAGGCTTGTTGTCCTGGCTTTTATATACATTACCTATCCGCTCGTAAGCTGCGGCATAATTGGGGTCTATAGCAGCCGCATTTTGAAATGCCTGTACTGCCTCGCCACCTTTGTCGCTGCCCATCTTAAGGTAGTTGATACCCATATTAATGTATATATCCGGGTTTTTAGGATCAATCTGGGCGGCTGCTTTTAGTTTATCTATAGCATAAGCCGGATCGCCTATCTTGGCACTACCATAAGCGTTGGCACGGCCAATCGCATTCAGGACATCGGGATTTTGCTTTCCTCTTTTACCATTAGACATGGTAATAGCCTGCTCAAACTTTTGCTTGGCTGCACTGGTATCGCCATTAATAAGGTCTATTTGTCCCATACCCACCAGCACGTACGGATCGTTGATGCCACTGTTTAATGCATTTTGATACAATTGCTTAGCACCTGTTACATCTTCGGAGCCGCGCACAAGCATAGACTGTCCCAGCCAGTAAATGGCGCGGCCATCTTTGGGATTTTTATCAACTACTTTTTGAAAGGCTGTTCGGGCGCTTTGGGTTTTGCCGTAATACAAATCCTTTATGCCCTCGTCAATAGACTGGGCTCTTGTACAAACGGTTGCCAAAGCCAAACCCAACACTAAAAACAAAGTCTTCTTCATGTTTCTCATTTTTTTATACTGGTTAAAAATCGTTTTCGTTATTGAATGTTCCAATAAAATGTTATTTATATATCACTTTTTCTAAGGTTCAAGTCTATTTTTCCGGGTACAAGATAAGACCGTCTGAAGATAAGTTGTCCACGCTCGAGGGACATAAAAGTGACAAATCCTGTACCAAGTCCCAATGAGTTTTCTTTTAAAATATAATACAAAGGTCGCACCAAAGGATACCACGTATATTGAATACTTTCGGGCGAAGGTTTTGCATAAGTCTTTGAGTCGCAGGGCTTGCACTCCAGCAGGGCAAATTTTATCTTTTTGCTGTCAGTTACCTGCTGCGGATCGTCCATATTTCCTACCCAACTCGAGCCTACAAAGCCTACTGCATTTTTGTTTTGTGCAATATAATCTATCACGCCATGGCTTCCGCCTTCAACCGCCCGTACATTTTTGCCAAATGGCTTGCCATGCAGTATGCTATCCTGCAGGTAGCGAACGGTACTGGTGGCATTGTTGCCATCTACCACCACCTGAATTGTTGCAGTATCGGCAGTCAGCAATTTTTGCAATTGTTCAACCGTAAATAAGCTGTCTTTGCTTTCGTTATTTACAATTACGCTTACTGCATCATACGCCAGAATATCCTGCTTTGGCCTATAAGACAACTTATCTTCCATTGTTCCTATTTGCGCCGCCGTAAGTGATTTTGCTACAATCACCATCCGTGTGCTATCGCTGTTCAAATCCCTGAAGCAATCGGCTTCTGATTTATACTCGGCAATAATATGCGTACCGGGGTAGGAAGATTCGTACACTTTGATTTGTTCGGTAATAACAGGTTTAAATGTTTCATCAACACTTATATGAATAGTACCCTTTTGTGGTGAGTCGTACACCTCATCGTAAGACTTGGAATTGTTGCTTTTGCAGGCTGATATACACCAGCAGCACAATACAATCAATAATATTAATACAATGTTATTTTTTATGTGCTCCATTAATATTCCTTTTTAAATCCTCTGTACAGGCGGAAAAAACCGTACAGTAAACATAATCCACCAAAGAGATACCGCAACACCGGATCAATAGGACTGACAAACTGGTCTATAGCATCTATGCCCAGCTTATCGCTAAATAGCATAACTACTGCCATTGCCAGTATTAATATTCCCATCGAAATATTATATACCATTCTAAGTTGTGAGAAACTTTTTTGTCGCCGGTCTTTATAATCATTCTTCATTAACAAACAACGTTCAAAACTGCTGTAAAGCAGCAAATTAACATAATTTACGGATGCAATGTAAGCAACTGCATACGAGAATAAAAAGGGTTACTAAATTTTTTTTTACTTTTTTCACATTCTGGTACAGATGCAAAAAAGAATAATCTCCATAAAATAAGGTTTGTATTTTTTACCACTGTTTTGTTAAATACTTGCATATGTACCGGCGATGCATAAAAATTATCTGTTTAAATAGCAGGCAGGGCTTGTTTAAGCACACCATTTTTTGAAATACATTTACCACGTGCAATACCAACCAAAAATCTTACTACTATTCTTATTATTTTGTATAATGAATTGCTGCAAGCTACAGGCGCAGCAAGGCGATTGGCAGCAAAGGGTAGATTATAAAATAAATGTATCGCTCGATGATAAAGCAAAGACACTCACCGGTGAGGAGACTATTTATTATACTAACCATTCGCCGGATACATTAAAGTTTATTTGGTTCCATTTATGGCCTAATGCTTACAAAAACGATCAAACAGCTTTCAGTGAGCAATTGCTCCGCAATGGCAACACCACATTTTATTTTGCCGATGAAGCACAGCGGGGATACATCAATCAACTCAACTTTAAAGTGAATGATGAAGCGGCAAATTTTATTAGTGACAGCACGCGTACAGACGTTGCAAGATTGATGTTGCCGCAGCCATTAGCACCAAAGCAAACCATTGTTATTACTACACCTTTCCACGAAAAACTGCCGTACAATTTTTCGCGCGGCGGCTACGAAGGCGAAACTTTTCAGATAACGCAGTGGTATCCTAAACCGGCGGTGTACGATAGCAAAGGCTGGCACCCGATGCCTTATTTGGATCAAGGAGAGTTTTACAGCGAGTTTGGCGATTTTGATGTAACGATAACAGTGCCTCAAAACTATATCATAGCTGCTTCGGGTAATTTACAGAATGAAGAGGCGTTGAGAAAGTTAAAAGCACTCGGTACGCAAAGTCCGGAGGTACAGGATAATTATAAGTTATGGCAGCAATCGTTGCGGATGCAGGCCATCCGTGAAAGAAGGCCGTTTGATGAAGTAATGCCACCTGCTGCATTGGCATTTAAAACATTACACTATAGGTTAAATAACGCACACGATTTTGCGTGGTTTGCATCCAAATTGTTTTTGGTGCAATACGATACGGTTCAGCTAGGCAAACAGGTAATAGATGCGTTTACTTTTTACAATCCCTGGGATAAAGAAAGGTGGAAAAATAGCCTGCAATATGTAAAAGACGGCGTGCATTTTTATTCGGATAAATTAGGAGAATATCCGTATGATGTAGTAAGTGCGGTACTTGGAAAAAGCAGCAAAGAAGCAGGTGGTATGGAGTACCCAACCATTACACTTTTGGAGATGAGTGATGCAGGTAAAGAACTGGATGCCACCCTTGTGCACGAAGTGGGACATAACTGGCTGTATGGCATTCTTGCCAATAATGAGCGCGACCATGCCTGGATGGATGAAGGCATGAACACCTATTACGAAAACAGGTACATTAATAATAAATATGTACGAACGGAGAGAAAAGGTTTTATCAGTAAAAAATTGCCCGATGATGAAGATACATTGCTGCTTCATACATTGATAAAACTGCATAAAAACCAGCCCGTAGATATAACATCAGACAGCCTTACGCAAATGAATTATGGGCTGAGTGTATATAGCAAAGGCGGCATGTGGATGAAGCAACTGGAAGAAAAATTAGGTACTGCTTTGTTTGACAGCAGCATGCATCAATACTATAATGAATGGCAATTTAAACATCCGTATCCGGCAGATTTTAAAAAGAGCGTCGAGGCTGCAAGTAATATTAATATTGATACCTTATATCAACAACTATTTACCACCTGCTCCCTTTATCCTGCAACAAAAAGACAGTTAAAAACAACAGGTTTATTCAATTTAAAAAACACGGATAAGTACAATTATATCTCACTTACGCCTGCTGGTGGCTATAACTACTACGATGGAGTAATGGTGGGCGGATTGATACACAATTATCAATTACCACTAAACAATTTCAACTTTTTGATGGCGTCTTTATATGCCACGCAAAGCAAGCAATGGAATGGTGCTGCACGTTTTTCTTATAGCATCTTCGATGAAAGAAAATGGCTGGAGTTTGCGGTAAGCGGTATGCGGTACAACATCAATGCATTTACGCAATACAATGGCGATAAGCTGTTCTTTACCTTAAACCGCATTGTTCCTTCTGTCAAATACCGGTTGTATAATAAAGATTTACGCGCTACCCGGCGTTGGACTTTTCTTTTAAAATCTTATATTCTGAATGAAGAAAGTTTTGGCGATTTTAAAACGGTAACCACCACAACAGATACGTTTTATGTGGCTAATAAAAGAAGCACAACTACTAATATCGCGCAATTAAATATCAGTGTAAGCGATAACCGCAAATTGTATCCTTATGATGCTTCACTAACTATTGATGCAGGGAAAAGTTTTATGCGTGCAGGCTTTACCGGCAATTATTTTTTTAATTATAAAAAAGATGGCAAAGGCATTAATGCAAGATTATTTGCAGGCAAGTTTTTTTACCTGCAACCAAAAACATTATTATCTAAAGGCGAGAATGACCGCTATCTTTTAACGCTCACTGGCCCACATGGTTATGAAGATTTTACTTACAGCGATTATTTTATTGGCCGCAACGGGCAGGAGGGCGGTCTGAGCCAGCAAATAATGCAAAGAGATGGCTTTTTTAAAGTGGGAACACCCCTGCTCAACACTCCGGTTGGTAAGACTGATAACTGGTTAATGGCATTAAATATTTGGGGTGATATTCCAGATGAAATAAACCCGTTAAAAGTATTACCTTTTAAATTACCGGTGCAATTATTTGCAGATATTGGCACCTACAGCGATGCGTGGAGCGAGGATAATAACGGCGGCAGGTTTTTGTTTGATGCCGGCATAAAAATATCCATTATCCACTCCACTTTCAATGTGTATTTGCCACTTGTTTATAGCAAAGTATTTCGCGATTATTATAAGACTTTTTATCCTGAAAAAAGGGTTGCCCACACCATTGCTTTCTCCTTCAACCTGCAGCAGTTGCAACCCAATAAACTTAACCGCAATATACCTTTGTAAGCAATGGCGCACGCGCAGTTTGATATTATTCCATCGCATGATATTAATGCAGCTAAATGGGATAATTGCATTATCAATAGCAAAGCCAATAACATATATGCAAGGTATATGTATCTGCAACATTTGGCAGATAACTGGAGTGGTTTGGTGATGAATGATTATGCTGCTGTAATGCCTGTTGTATGGCGAAAAAAATGGAGTGTCCGCTATGCTTATAATGCGCCTTTCATACAACAATTGGGGTTGTTTGGTACATACAATGCAGAGGAGTTAGAGCAAGCTGTTGAGGTTGCAATAAAGTATATAAAATATGGCGATTTGTATTTTAATCATACGAATGCAGTACTGCACTTTTTGCCATCGGCAAGAACATCCACTAATTTAATTATTCCATTACATGCAGGGTATGAAAAAATAAATAAAAGCTATCATACTCATTTAAAGAACAAACTGAAGAAAGCGACCAATCAACTATTCCAATACTTGATTAATGATGATATTGAACTGGCTATACATACCTATCAGCAATTATATGCGCAACGTTTTCCATCTGTAACAGCAGATAATTACCAGAGATTGATGCATGTTGCAAGGCAGTTGTATAACCAGCAATATTGTTTTGTAAGAAGCGTAACAGATAAAGAAAACAACTTACTTACAATAGCTTTATTCTTTAAAAATGAAAGCCGGATTTATAACATATTGCCTTCTACAACAGCAAATGGCAGAAAGCTTTCGGCTATGCACTTTTTAATAGATAATGTGATAAAAGAGTTTGCCGGCAACCCGTTTATCTTCGATTTTGAAGGTTCGGATGTGCGGGGTATCAAAGCATTTTATGAATCGTTTGGTGCAGTTAATGAGCCGTATTTTCATTTGCATTATAACCATCTGCCTATACCCATTAAATGGTTAAAGCGCTAAACGTTCACTTATAATTTTTTCTGCAAACCATAAGTCCGCCGGTCTGGTCACTTTGATGTTTTCATATTCACCTTCAATTAAACAAACTTCTTTGCCATAAGCTTCCACCACGGTTGCCTCATCGGTAAAATGCGCATTGAACGGCTGCTTAAAAGCCGGTACAATCAGCTCGCTCCTGAATGTTTGCGGCGTTTGTATCAGGCGTACTGTTTGCCGGTCAATCACTTTATGTTTCCCCTCCATTTCTATCCGCAAACTATCTATTGCTGTTACAGCCGGTATGGCGCTCCCCAACATGGCAGCTTGTTCGCCGCAGCGTTGAATTAAGTTTGGAGATACCAAACAACGTACACCATCGTGCACAAATACAAGGCTGTTTTCCGGCACTAATTTCAATCCGTTTTGTACCGAATGAAAACGGGTTTTGCCACCGGCAATCGTAGTTATTCTTTCGTTTAATAAAGACTGAATGACATCGGTATCAATATATGTTGCGGGTAATACCAGTATAATTTGCAGATCGTCGTAAGCCTGCAAAAAAGCTTGTATAGTGTACCACAGCAGGGGCTTGCCATGCAGCAGCAAGAATTGCTTTGGCGTACTGCTTTTCATTCTTGTGCCAGCGCCGCCTGCAACAATAACTGCAAATTTTTTCATTCCACAAAATAAAGCAATCCAACTGCAGTTTTCTTTACAACTCAATACTTCAGTTGTAGGTTAAAGTAAACTCCATCTACTACATTCATTTTATGCTAATGGTATTAAACTTTTATTATGCAGTTTTATACCTCATCCTCGTTAGCTTTGCACCGCAATTTTTTACAACATGTTAATAGGTTTAAACAACGTTACGTTTGAGTTTGGTGCGCGCGTGATTGTGCAGGAAGCTACCTGGCACATACATCCGGGCGAGCGGATTGGGTTAATTGGGTATAATGGTACCGGCAAATCTACTTTGCTTAAGGTGTTGGTGGGCGAATACCAGCCATCATTGGGAACGGTTGAACGTGGTCGCGGCACTACGATTGGTTATTTGCACCAGGATTTATTGAGCTTTGATACTAATGATTCTATACTCGAGGTGGCAATGGGCGCTTTTGAAAAAGTGAAACAACTGGAAAAGGAAATAGAAGCCTTGGGAATTGAGTTGGAAAGAACGTCGGATGAAAAACTGTTGGAACAATACACCGATAAACTGCACGAGCTGGAAGTGTTAGGCGGTTATAATATTCATCATAAGACCGAAGAGGTTTTACAAGGTTTAGGCTTTGAAAATAGCCAATTAAATCGTCCGTACAAAGAGTTTAGCGGTGGCTGGCGTATGCGCGTATTATTGGCAAAAATGATATTGCAGCAACCTGATGTATTATTATTAGATGAACCTACCAACCACTTAGATTTACCTTCTATAGAATGGCTGGAAAAGTACCTGATACATTACAAGGGAAGTGTGGTAATTGTAAGCCACGATAAGTATTTCCTCAACCGCATGGTTACAAAAATTGTAGAACTCTACCAGCAGGAGTTGCACATTTATTCAGGCGACTATGAATTTTACGAAAAAGAAAAAGCAATGCGCATCGAGTTGCAGCAGCGTGCTTTTGAAAACCAGCAGGAATATATTCGCCAGCAGGAACGTTTTATAGAACGCTTTCGCAGTAAAGCCACCAAAGCTGCGGCTGCGCAAAGTGCTATTAAGCGTCTGGATAAACTGGAGCGCATTGAGAATGTAGAAATAGAACGTCCTAACCTGCGCATCAACTTCCAGGTGGACAAACAGCCAGGAAAAGTATTGACTACACTGAAAGATGTAAGCAAGAGTTTTGGCAACCTCAACATTGTAGAGCATACCAGTGCAGAAATTGACCGTGGCGATAAGATAGCTTTAATTGGTGCCAACGGTAAAGGTAAATCTACGCTGTTGCGCATCATTGCCGGCACCGATCCAAACTTTGAGGGTGAGCGCATTTGGGGACATAATGTAGAAGAAAGCTTTTATGCACAGCACCAGTTGGAAGCGCTGGATTTAAACAATACCGTACTGGAAGAATTACAGGCTTGCGGCAGCGGCAAAACCGAAATGGAATTACGTTCACTTTTGGGTTGTTTTCTATTTAGCGGCGATGATGTGGAGAAGAAGATAAAAGTATTGAGTGGCGGCGAAAAAGCAAGAGTAGCCCTCGCAAAAGTAATTGTAAGCAAAGCCAATTTTCTCCTGCTTGACGAACCTACCAACCACTTAGACATGCACAGCGTAGAGCTGCTCACCGATGCATTGAACAAGTATGAGGGCAGCATTATTTTCGTGAGCCACGACCGTTACTTTATTGCCAATGCAGCCAATAAAATATGGGAGATTGTTGACCATCAAATAAAGGAATTTAAAGGCACTTATACCGAGTATGTAGAGTGGAAAGAACGCATGGCAAAACAAGGAAGGAAGGAGGACAGTAATAACAAAGATGACAGTAGTAAGATGACAGATGGCAGAGATAAAGAACAGAAAAATAAAGCTAACAATCAACAACAGCCTGCTGCATCTGTTAATCGTCAGCCATCAGCGGTCAGCGCTGTACAAAGCCGCGAGCAGCAAAAAGAACTGCAGCGGTTGCAAAAGCAATTTAGCAGGGCAGAAGAAGAACTGGAAAAATTAAAGCAGCAGCAACTCAGTATAGAAGCAGCAATGGCAAATCCGGAAGTGTATGCAGATAAAAACAAGTTTACAAAGTTGGAAACAGATTATAAAAATGCACTGCAAAAAGTGGCAACTGCCACTAAGGAATATGAAACATTGTTTGAAAAATTGATGGAAATGGAAGAGCAGGCTTAAAAGACCTGTTTTTATAACTTTTTTAAAGCGGCTTGGCATTGCGAATGCTAAGCCGCTTTCCTTTTTCTTGTTAGTGGGTAGCAGATAGCAGCGAGGTTTTGGCTTTTCATTTTTTTACTTTCTGTATCTTTCAATATCAAAGTGTAAATTTTTTGTATGAAGCGATTGGTTGGTTTGATGGTTTTAGTTACTTGTTTTGTTATTCATGGCAAAGCGCAACAGATAGAAAGTATTGAGTTTCACCTGTACACTGATAGTCTTAAAAAAGGGGTACATAACTATATTAATGTAGATGGAAAGTTGGGCGATGGCAATTGGCGTCCGCTAAATAGTAAATTAATACAATTTTCGTCTAATGCAGGTACCTGGGATGGTAACAATTTAATTATTGATTCTTCTTACAATAAAGATTCGGTAGTAGTAACGGCTGTGTTGAAAGGTAATACTGCTTTACAAAAGACAGTCACTATTTACATGAAGAGAAATTTAGTTGGTGAACGCCTGAAGACAGAAGAAGAACTGATGAAGGAGTGGGATAATAATAGTGGAAAAAAGGGGAGAAAAAGAGGGAATTAAATTGGATTGTCATTGTGGCAAAACAATTTGTACTAAGTTTTAAAATCAATATTGATGGCTTGTTTTGATTGTGTTACCATCCGCAGATTGCTTCGCTACGCTCGCAATGACCGAAAACGCTGACAGGTTTCAAAACCCTGTCAGCGTTTTAGTTTGAAGACTGTAAGCCTTGTTGCATAATGCACAGGTGTTGCAGTGAGTGACACACCAAAAGCTCCACAGCAGCACCGCAGCTCGTCACCAAAAAGAACCAGGCGCAAAAGCAAAGCTTTTGCGCCTGGTTGTATGTATTTAAAAGATAAAAGCTCATGGATGCATTTTCTTGGCATCCTCCAAAAACTTGGCAAGGCCAATATCGGTAAGCGGATGTTTGAGTAAGCCGAGGATGGACTCCAGCGGCGAAGTAACCACATGCGCGCCTGCTTCGGCACATTGTACAATGTGGTTAGAATTGCGTATAGAAGCGGCGAGCACCTGTGTTTCAAAACCCTGAATAGCATAGATGTTTACAATCTGCTCTATCAGCTGCACCCCGTCCCAGCCGGTATCATCTATACGGCCTATAAAGGGTGAAATATATTTGGCGCCGGCTTTAGCAGCTAATATGGCTTGCCCGGCAGAAAAACACAAGGTACAGTTGGTTGCAATACCATTATCGGTAAACCATTTAATGGCTTTTACGCCATCTTTTATCATTGGTACTTTTACCACAATATTAGGATGTATGGCAGCCAGCTTTTTGCCTTCGGCAATAATATCATCAAATTTCACAGATACTACTTCTGCGCTGATATCGCCGTTCACCATATTGCAAATGGTCTCGTAGTGTTTTGTAATAGCGGCTTCGCCGGTAATACCTTCTTTCGCCATCAGCGATGGGTTGGTAGTTACACCATCAAGAATGCCTAAATCATGGGCTTCTTTTATCTGATTAAGGTTGGCTGTGTCAATGAAGAACTTCATTATTGTTGATTTTTAATTGTTAATTGTCAATGGGTTAAACTGAATGATCAGTTTCAACGCTGGCACAAATGTACTAATAGCAAAGTAAAACTATTAATGCGGAACCGCAATTAGGCAGAATTCATTTTTGTTTAAAAGCGAGCGGAGTTATATGCGTGAAAGCTAATGAGCAGTAGTTCAATTAAATAAAAAACGGCAGGCTACTTACATCGCACCGCTACAACCGCTTACTCTTGCTACCTTCCGGTCCTGGGAGGGTTCAGCAGGAGCTGGTCGTATAAGACCTGCCGCGCGCAAAAATAAGTATTGCACCATAAAAAACAAATGCAATTTTATAATCTTTACAATCCGGTACGCGATGCGCGCGAATTAATGGTATAGGCGCCTACGAGTTCATCGGCACGGTCGCTAAAGGCACGGTAATATACCAGGATGGTGTAGTTGTTTTCGGTTTCCCAATAGTTACCTTCGGTAGCGGCAATATTAATGGGCGCTTTTGAATTGCCTGCGTCTTTGGTGCCAAACATATAGGTATAATAGCCTTGCTTCAGCAGTAAAGAAGTTTCGTACACACCCAGGTTGGCATTAAACTGTAGCTTAGTGCTATCGTTGTACTCGTAGTTGGTCATTTGCCCCATAATATACAGGTTTTTACCGGAGTAAGGCTGGTTGTTGGGCGGGATGAACAAGAAATGTACCCGTGCATAATCGCCCTGCAAAAAAGGATTATTTACATCGGTGCCGCCAACCTGGTAAAAACCATTCAAATCTTCATACCAGATGTAACGCTGGTTGTTTCGCTCGCCATCGGGCGCTACCTGAATTTCTGTGGGCGTTACCTCGCGGTTAGCACTTTTAATACGGTCGCTCAAAAACCTGAAACTCCGCAAATCAATCCAGCGGTATTCTTTTCCCGCGGGAAACAGAAAATCTTTTTCTCCATTATATTCAAACACATTCTGCCGCATAAAAGCGGGTTGCGCGTTCATTACCGCGTTGTCCCACCTGTAGTTTTGCAACACCACTACTTTTATCTGCTGTAACGGGTTCAGTACATTCAGCTTTGTTTTATCAATACTAAACTGCACTTTCTGGTGCGTTCTGAACAACTCGGTATTAAACGGCTGTTGTATTTGCGCAGCAACAGGCACAAGTTTGTTTACAATAAGTAATCTTTTTGTAAAAGCCAGCTTGCCCGTATCGCCATTAAGAAAAACTTTAAGCAGATAGTTGCCGGTGAGTTTGGGCATACAATTCTTTTCGGGCAGCAATGCCTGGTAATGAATGTATTTTACACTGGCAATAGATGATGCACGGTATTGCGTAATGCGGTTTTGCGTAAAGCCATCGAGGTAATCAAACGGACTTAAATCTACCGGCTGCCAGTCGGCATTGCAAAGCTGGTAGGTGTAGCTGTAGTTTTTTACCGTGCCATCCAAATCATCAAAATGCAGTTCGGTAGCACCCATTGCGCCATGCTGAATAATAGGATAGCCAAACTGGTTGCCGGTTAAAAACAATTGCACCGTATGGATGTTTGACATATATATTTTGTCGGGCTGGCGCTGCGCAAAAAGAGGCAGGTGAAAAAGAACACAGCAGGCAATACCAATCAATTGCTTCATGGAGGAGGTTTACAGTAACAAATTTTAAAAACTAAAAGTAAGGAAGATTGCTGAGGTGGGAAAAGGTTTAAAAAGGAGTGCCGGGCGCCAGTGAAAGTAGTACAACAAATAGCTGCTGCAATGTTGAAGTAATGCACATTGCAGATACGTGTGCTTATATTTGGGCATACAAACAATTGCTTATAGTATGGTTAAATACTTGTTCATTTTTATAATATTTTTCTGTGGTTGCGTGTATGAGGATAAGGATGATTATGGGTTTAAATGAAAATAGAAAAGTTTAGATCTGATGAATACTTTTCAGTAAATTATTTTATTCATAAATGACAGCACAACGGTTCTTTAAGAAGAATTCCGGTAAAAAATATTTCCGCCTTTTTGTCCAATTTACAATAAGCTCATTTGTTATTGAAGTATAAAATTTATTTCAATAACCATTTAAATTGAAAACAACATGGAAGAGTATGCATTAATTATGAGGCATGAAGATGGCAGAAAAGTAGCCTCGCCCGAGCAAATTCAGCAATGGATGAAACAAACCATGGATTGGATTGGCGGCATTGCTGCCCAAAACAAATTTGTAAGCGGCACTGGTTTGCCATTTGACAATGCAAAAGTAATCACCACCAAAAGCGGTAAACCGGTTGTTACTAATGGACCCTTTGGAGACATTAAAGAAACCATTGGTGGTTTTATTGTTGTAAAAGCCGAGTCGGTGGAAGAAGCAGTGGAATTTGCAAAGGGTTGCCCTGTTTTGCAGGGTGAAGGCAATAGTATGGAAATAAGAAAAATAGCAAAGGAAGAAAACGCTCACTAATGCAGCCGCAGGAATTGATACCGCACTTGTTCAGGACGGAATATAGTAAAATATGCGCTGTCCTGACAAGGTTTTTTGGTATTGAATATTTGGAAGTAGCTGAAGATATTGCCAGTGAAACTTTTTTGCTGGCGCTGGAAACATGGAGCTACAAAGGCATTCCGCAAAACCCGGTTGCATGGTTGTATGTGGTTGCTAAAAACAAAGCAAAGAATCATATTCAGCGCAATAATCAGTTTGATGAAAAAGTTGCAAAAGCAATACAAAACGATACCCCTGTCCATACTTTCATCATTGATTTATCCGAACAAAACATTGCCGATAGTCAACTACAGATGCTTTTTACACTTTGTCATCCTGCCATTCCGGTAGAAGCATAAATTGGTTTGTCGCTTCGTATTTTATGTGGTTTTGGTATTGATGAAATTGCAACAGCGTTCTTAACCAATAAAGAAACAATAAACAAGCGGCTATTCAGAGCCAAAGAAAAATTGCGTGCAGAACAAATAGCAATACAACTGCCGGCCGTTAATGAAATGGGTAAACGCGTAAATGCTGTTTTAACAACGCTGTATTTATTATTTAATGAAGGTTATTATTCCGAATCGGATGATGCCATCATTCGGGAAGAACTGTGTACAGAAGCGATGCGACTGGTGTATCTATTAATGAATAACAAACAAACAGATTTGCCTGAAGTAAATGCTTTGTATGCGTTGATGTGTTTTCATGCTTCGCGTTTTCCTGCGCGAAAAAATGGAAATGGAGAGATGGTGCTGTATGAGCAGCAAGATGAAGCACTGTGGAATTATGAACTGATTGCTACAGGTGCATATTATTTAAACAGCGCATCGCAGGGCAATTATATCTCCAGATATCACCTGGAAGCAGGCATTGCTTACTGGCATACAATCAAAGAGGATACAGGTGATAAGTGGGAAAATATTCTGCAACTTTATAACCAGTTGCTGCAAATAGCATATTCTCCTATAGCCGCGCTCAACAGAACCTTTGCACTTGCAAAAGCAAACGGTAAAGCAGTTGCCATTGCAGAAGCCGAGAAGCTAAGACTTACCGATAACCACTATTATTTTACACTACTTGGCGAATTGTACACAAACATTGATAACAATAAGGCAAAACACTATTTTGAGAAAGCTATCCCGCTTGCAAAAACAGCAACGGATAAACGGATATTAGTACAGAAAATGAATGATCTTTGATTGAAGGTTTTCTTACCCTTAATACCGGTTTTAATATATTGACTACTTCAATTTCATCTTAGCAGGAGTCGCTATTTTAAGAGTATGCCACACCATAACCCGGATAGCTTTAATAATAAATCCCTATAAAAATTATAATTTTTTATTCCTCCGGATTTTAAATTATCACACGGATAATTTATATATATTTGGTTCTCAATCGTCAAATTTTCACCAAAGCTCCCACCTTTTAACCACGCACAATAAAACCTCTGCAATATGAAAACGTTAATGGCGAGCGGTAAAGAATACACGCTCTATCACACCACCGGCAAAGTACTATCTTCCAGCAAAAACCTGTCAACCACAGTAAGTGCAACCGGCGGTGGCAACACGCCGGTAAATATGCGATCTACAACTACCGTGCACGACCAGATATTTTTGATGGACAATACCGGTAAAGAACATTCTTTTCAGCTCCAGGATTTTGATGTAGCCTGCCGCGAGGGCAACGAAGTAACGGTTGTATGGGCCGTGCAAAAGGGTAAAAAAGCTGGTGACTATATTGCAGCAACTAATCATACTACCAATCAGAACTTCTTTAATATTGGTGCGCTAAGAAGAATGTACCGCCCAACGTGGCTGATACCTATTGCCTTAACAGTAGTTTTTTTGTATATGGGAAGTGGTACTTCTATTTTATTGGCATTTGCAACCTGGATTGTATTTATAGCTTACACAATTAGTAAAGCAAACAGCTTTAAGAAAGAGTTTAATACCGGTATGTACTCTTAAGCGTTCTGCTTATTTTGCCTTTACAAATTTTCTGTGCTTATAAGATCTGCCGCAATAAATGAGAGCAAAAGAATGGCTTTGCAGACGTGACCCCACGCATGGAAAAGCTAACAGAGAAACGTGTATTGGCAAACGCATGGAAATGTCTCTTGCAAACAACACAACGTGGGCGCTGTGGCAGCGCTTTATGCCCCGGCGAAACGAAATAAAAAACAGCATTGGCATAGCTTTGTATTTTATACAGGTTTATGCGTCTTTGTATTTTGATAACTTCAATCCCGTCAGCACATTTTAAAAATGGGCAGCTAAAGAAGTAAGCGATTTTTGATGCTATTTCGGCTGTACAAGTTGCAAGCATTGAACTGTGAGCTATTAGCTAACTGTAATTGTATTATTTAGCTGAAAAAGGATTGTATTCTTATTTAAGTTCCTCATAAAAGAACATCATAATAACTGCTCTCTGCTTTTCTCTGTGCACTGCTAAAAAGTATAGGATTAAAGCTGGTGCATTCCTGTAATTGCCGGTTGTGCCTTGCCAAAATTTAAAATAAAGCAGGCACCTGCACTTTGCTTTTTGCGAAGCTGTAAACTATACTTAAATAAAGTCTTACCCATTTGTTGAAGCTTTCAAACCCTGGCGACGCAACGATGGACATAAACCAATAAGCTGCTGTATAGCAACAGGCTTGCGAGGGATGCAAATAGAAAGGCTTATAAGACCAAAAAGATGTTAAATATTTTTTGGATATATTGCTAACCCTTTTGTACTTTTATCGCGTATTTTTTTGTAGAAGTTTAACCTGAAACCCGGTTTTAGTGCTTATGGTTTTTTGTTTGCCAACAATATATTACAAAATAGTTTGAGCTGATATAATTAGTAAAATCGTGGTAGGTTAAATGCACCTGATTTGAGGAGATTGCAAAAGTGATATAGGTATAACAACCAAGAACTTGTTTTATTGTGTAATAAGATTAATTAATAGAAGCATATATTATTACTCATTTACTAAACGAGCTAAATAGCGAAAAAATGAAGAAACTAACTCTAATCCCCTGTGCATTGCTGCTGCTATGCTTATCTTCCTGCAACAAACCCGGGTTTGATAACAAAGAACTGCCAGCCGGAGTGGCGCAGGATGCTGTTAAATCGCAGACGCTGCGTAGTAGAAAACCCAATATTTTATTGCTGGTTGCTGATGATATTGGCTACGAAGTGCCTGCCTATACGGGCGGCCAGTCGTATCAAACACCTAATATTGACAGCTTAGCCCGGGTTGGCCGGCAGTTTTCAGATGCCAACAGCACTCCACTCTGCTCGCCATCGCGCCAGTCTTTCCTTACCGGTAAATACAACAATCAAAATTATACTACCTGGGGAACTATGTTGAGAGACCAGAAGACAATTGCCAATATGCTAAGGTCTAATGGCTATGCTACTGCCGTTTCGGGCAAGTGGCAATTGGATGGCGGCGATGTAGCCATAAGAGGTTTTGGCTTCAGCGATTATCTGGTGTTCTTACCGTATAACGGCGGGGATGAATCTGAAGAAAATAAGGGGCGATATAAAGATCCTACCTTGTATCAAAAAGGAGCTTACTTACCTCAAAGTGCAACCCAGGGCAAATATGCCGATGATATGTTTGTAGATTTTACATCCCGTTTTATAGATAGTGTAAACAGGAACACATCCAAACCCTTCTTTGTATATCATTCTTTTTCGCTTTGCCACATGCCGTTTTCACCTACACCAGACAACCCGGATTATGCAACCTGGGATTTTGCCGGCGGCGCATCTAGTAAAAAATATTTCCCTGATATGGTGAGGTATATGGACAAAGAAGTGGGTAAACTGATGGACACGCTGAAGGCGAAAAATTTACTAAATAACACCATTGTTATTTTTTGTAGCGATAATGGTACACCAAAGAGCATTACTTCTACCTGGAACAATACAAGTATTGATGGCGCAAAAGGCCTGACCAATGTTTACGGCACCCACGTGCCTTTTATAGTGGCAGGACCTGGCATTAAGCCCGGTATTAAAAATAACATTATTGATTTTACCGATCTGATGCCAACAATGGCAGATCTGGCAGGCATACCGCAGCCTACCACCTTCGGACATCTGGATGGCGTTTCTTTTTATGGCGCTATTTACGACCTTCCTTTTACAGCGAGAGATTGGACGTATATATATTATAAGCCATTATCTTCTGCGGGTGATAAACGCTTTAAAGTATTTGCAAGGCAGGCGCAATACAAAAAGTATGATGAAACTGATGTCAATCACTTCTATGATATAATTAATGATCCACTGGAAGAGCATCCTATTACAAACCCTACGCCGGAGCAAAAGAAAATAAAGCAGCAACTTAATAATGTAATAAATACACAAGAACAATATAACCTGCAATGACAGCAATAAAGAGTAGTTTGTACAGGCAGGTAAAACTGAATTGTAAAGCGATTCTCTGGTTAAGTTGAACAGAATTGATAAACAGTCATCATCTTTGTAAAAAAGGGATGACTGTTTCTGTTTTAGAGCTATAATATCTATTTGCCGAAAAAGCGGACACGTTTTGTCTGGCTGTTATCATAGCAGTATTGTTGAGAACGTTATTCAGAAACAACTAAAAACCGGTGAAGTAATACGAGTATGAATAGTAGCACAAAATTGCCCTTACCATTTACAGCCCTTTGCTTTTAAGACAATCATTTTAAATCAGCCATTCTCACGCATGCAGTTCCACATCGCCAAACACTGGATGTCCCACACAGGTGAGCACCAAACCTTGCTCTATGTCTTTTGGTGTTAATACTTCATTGTACGACATCCATACTTCGCCTTTGGTACAGCGCATGGTGCAGTTGCCACACTTGCCGGCCTCGCAACTATAAGGCAGTGCAATGCCTTCTTTTTTAGCCGCTTTCAAAATTGTATCAGGATAATTGACAATAACACGATAAGCTTGTCCGGCAAAATAAATATCTGCATTGTATGGTTGTTTGTCCGGCGGTTCTGCTACTGTGTTTACTTTTTGCGTATTAAAGTTTTCTTTCTTAATATTTTCAGTGGGAATATTTAACTCTTGTAATGTATAAATGCACATCCGCATGTAGTTTACCGGTCCGCATACATACGCTAGTACTTGCTGCACAATAGCTTTCTTGTATTGATTAACCAGGCTGAAAATAAAGTCTCTATGCAGGTGAGCACGATAGATATTTTTGTCTGTACTAAATAAAAATTCAATGATTAACCTGTCTGTAAATTGTTGTTGTATTTGTCGTAGCTCGTGTAAAAAAGCGGTACTTAACTGCGAATGACTGCTGTAAATAAGTACTGCATGAATATGCGAATGCTGATGTAGTATGGTTTTGATAATCGAGTAAATAGGCGTAATGCCGCTGCCCGCTGCAAAAAAGAAAACCTGTTTATAGTCTTTTATATTTTCGGGTAATGTAAATAAACCTGCAGCACCAATCGTTTCCAGCACATCGCCCGGCTGTACTTTATCAGTCATAAAACGGGAGAACAGACCATTTTCTATTCTTTTTACACCAACAGCTAATGGCTCGTTAAGCACAGGGGATGAGGTAATAGAATAAGACCGCCGCGTTTCTATACCGTTAAAGTAGTGAATGAACGTAAGGTATTGACCTGCCTGGTAGTGGATACGATTGGCTGCATCTTCCTCAAATATAAACGTCTTAAAGCCAGGAGCTTCTTCTGTAATACGTGTAACCGTTAGCTTTTTTAATAATGGATTATTTATTGGTAGCTCCATACAGCCGAAGGTAAGCAACCGGGGCTTTATAGTAAACTATCACATGTATGATTTTTAGTTGGATAGTGTAATGTTGCTTTGCACTGCTACGCACCAGTCCTGCACAGGTTATCCCTCATTTTGGCGGCAATACCATGGCGCCGCATAAAATTTCTATAAGATGTGGTAAGATTAAAGGAAATTCACCATCAATGTAATTGTACAAATTTGAAAAGCAAAAGCCCTGGCATACATCTGCACACGTCAGGGCTTTTGCTTTTCAGAAATCTAATTTTTTACTTCACCTTTGTTATCTTAATCAAATTGGTAGGTAAATGCAGTTGTACCGGCGTGCTACCAGTATTAACAACAATATCACCTGTTTTTAAGAAGCCTCTTTCCTGCAAAATATCAATCTGGTCATTAATAATGTCATCGAGGCTGTTTTCTTCATCGTAATAAAAAGCCCGTACACCCCAGCTAAGGCTAAGCTGGTTGACAAGATGGCGTTTTTTAGTAAAAATATATAGCGGTGCCAGTGGGCGATAGCTGCTTAATACAAATGCTGTAAAACCACTTTGTGTCATACCGATAATGGCATTGGCATTAGCATCATGGGCCAGCTTGCAGGCATTATAAATAATAGCATCGCTGAGGAAAGAAGGTGAGTGCGGCTGTGGCTTCAGGTCTTCTTCACGGTTATAGCGATATTCCGTTTTTTCTACTTCCAATATTATTTTGCGCATGGTTTCCACCACCAATACAGGATAATTACCGGTAGCTGTTTCAGCACTCAGCATTACAGCGTCGGCGCCTTCCAGCACTGCATTGGCAACGTCGGTTATTTCGCTGCGGTTGGGCTTGGTACGGTCAATCATACTTTCCATCATCTGCGTAGCCACAATTACCGGTTTGCCGCGGTGTATGCACTTGCGCACGATTTCGCGTTGTGCCATTGGTACTTTTTCTACCGGCAGTTCTACACCCAGGTCGCCGCGTGCTACCATTACCCCATCGCTTTGGTTTACAATGTTTTTAAGGTCGGCCATGGCAGAAGGCATTTCTATTTTTGCCATTACCTTAATGGTGCTGTCTTTTTCTGCCAGGCGTTGTTTCAGATCTATAATATCTTCGGCTTTGCGTACAAACGACAGGGCAATCCAGTCAACATTTTGTTTTACTATAAATTCAAAATCGTTGATGTCTTTTTCGGTCATTGCCGGCAGTGATATAGCAGTATCTGGCAGGTTTACACCTTTTTTGGGTAATATTCTGCCACCATAAGATACAGCTACGCGTACATCACCATCTTTAGTTACCTCTATTACTATCACTTCCAGCTTGCCGTCATCTATCAGTATCTTATCGCCCACTTTTACATCGTTGTGCAGGTCGGGGTAGGAGACATAAATCTTATCTTTATTACCCACCACTTTTTCGGTAGAAGTAAAGGTGAGAATATCACCCGGTACTATATCCAGTCCTCCGTTTTCCATTTCGCCCACGCGCAATTTGGGACCTTGCAGGTCGGCTAAAATTGCCACATTGTAAGGCTCTTTGGTATTCATCTCGCGTATATAGCCGATGATGCGTTCTTTATCTTCGTGGGTGCCATGCGAAAAGTTGAGCCGGAATACATTTACACCCGCTTTTACCAGTTCCAGCATTTTGTCGTACGTATCGCAGGCCGGGCCTACCGTAGCAACAATCTTGGTACGGTGAAAAGTATGCTCTATGCCTGCCTGTTTATCCATTTCTTTGTGCAGGTATTTTTCTACATTCGTTGACATCATTCAATGATTTCGTTAAGTATGTGTTGTTTGAGCAATAATAGTGCTTAACTGGCTAATATCTTTACTATGCGCAGCCAGTCGGAAGAGATGGATTGTTTTTCCCGGATAGCTATTTCCAGCGGTGTATAGGCTATTTCGTTGTTGAGCACGCCTACCATTACATTGTGTCTGCCTTCCATCAGGCTTTCTATAGCGTGATATCCCATCCGGCTGGCGATCAACCTGTCCATAGCAGAGGGGGAGCCGCCTCTTTGTATATGCCCTAAAATAGAAACGCGGGTATCGAGGTGCGGCAACCGTTCTTTTACAATTTTTGCTATCTGGTTGGCACCGCCAAACTCATCTCCTTCGGCCACCACAATGAGGTTGACCAACTTTTTGCGCTTTTCTTTTTCGCTTAGCGAAGCAATTACTTCTTCAATATTTGTTTCTGCTTCGGGTATTAATATGTTTTCGGCGCCGGTAGATATACCGCTATGCAAAGCAATATAACCTGCATGCCGCCCCATTACTTCTACAATAAATAAGCGGTCATGCGCATCAGCAGTATCCCTTATTTTATCTATGGCTTCTACGGCTGTATTTACTGCCGTATCAAAACCTATAGTAAAATCGGTGCCATATAAATCTTTATCAATAGTGCCGGGCAGCCCGATACAAGGAATATTAAATTCGGTACTCAGTTTGAGTGCGCCGGTAAAACTGCCGTCGCCACCTATCACCACTACGCCGTTAATACCTCTTTTTTCCAGATTGGCTACTGCTTTTTGCCGGCCTTCGTACGTAAAAAACTCTTTGCTTCTTGCTGTTTTTAGGATGGTGCCGCCACGCTGTATAATGTTGGCAACCGACCTTGAGTTCATTGGAAAAATATCATCTTCCAGCATCCCGTTGTAGCCGCGCATAATGCCAAACATCTCCATCCCGTAATAAATACCTGTTCTTACCACTGCCCTGATAGCTGCATTCATCCCCGGCGAATCGCCGCCTGACGTTAATACTGCAACTTTGGTTATTTGCTTTGACATTTTATAAAAATCTGATTAGCCCGTTGAATAAAATTCAGGCAGAACGTAAAAAATTTATAAATGATTAGGTTGTCTGTTTATAAGCGCCAAAAGTAATAATTAATCAATAAAAAGAACGGTGAAATGGAAATGAAGCATTTTATTTTTAAATAAGGCTTTATGGCCGACTTAAAGATTGCTTTATATCATTGATTCTTGTATAAATGATTTTTTATTTGAATACATGCAAAACGAAACATCCGGCGCACGACACTGAATCGCAAAGCCGGATGCTCTTACAATAGAAACCTAAACCATCCAATTTTTATTGTACTACTATTTGCCTTGTTTCTCTTTTGCCATCCATGGTACACCGGAGCACATACGTACCGGCGGCCAATGCCCCTGTGTGAAAATGAGCATTATTGATGCCTGTTGTAGCTGCCATCTCGGATTGTTTTATCAAAGTGCCTTTAGCATCGTACAATTGCGTAAGCATTTTGCCTGGCTTATCGGCATAAAACTGCAGCATTAAATGGTCGGTGCCATTTACCGGATTGGGCATTACCTGACGGAGTAAACCGGTTTTGGCAAATATATTTTTAAACGATTGTATAGCCGATGAAGTATGCGAACCATCTTTATCTACTACATCAATATAATAATATAAATACTTGTCGCCCGGCGAAACTGTTTTATCTGTAAAACTGTAGGTATGAATGTCGCTGCTATTTGTTGCCTGCACCTGTCCTATATTGGTAAAGTTTGTACCATCATTACTTCTTTTAATGGTATAAAAAGCAACATTTTGCTCGTTGGCTGTGCGCCACAGGATACTAGCATCTTTGCCGGTAGCAGTAACGCTAAAGGCTGATAAGGTTACCGGCAAAACCGACGATACATTGATGGTGCCTATCATATTAGGATGGACGGAGCAAAAATAGGAATAGGTGCCTGCAACTGTAAGTTTGTACTTAAAACTTGGGTCAGATGAAGTCATTGGTGCATCCCATGCATTTGCACCGGCTGGCACACTGGTAGAGGTGGTGGTATGAAAACCACTTACCCACGTCCATTGTATAGTATCGCCCACACTGGCATTTACCGTGGCCGGCGAAAACTGGAAATTGGAGACATCTACATTGTATGTAGTAGCATAAATCAGGTTGATAGAAAGCAGTGCGAAGGCTAAGAGTAAAAACTTTTTCATAGTGCTTTGTTTAAAAAGTGAATACGTGCTGTTATGAAAAAAGTTGCTTTTATGTGCAGGAAGGGAGTAATTATTCATGAATTGGATTAGGGTTTTTATATTTTCTGTATAAGGTGTAATTGGGATTTCGTCATGCCGGCGATAGGAGGCATCTTTAGAAGTAATTATCGTCAGGATAGGGTAGAGGTTTACAAATGTGAGGACTTCGCCGTTCTCCCGCTGGTTGAAATAATGGTGTAAAATGATTATTATAAATAGCAATTATAAACAGCTTCTATAAATGCTAATCGCTAAACTTACTTTGCGTTTTAGGCACCAGTAACAGGCTTTTCCGAAGTGTTTGTTTTAGATGCGTTTTCAACAATTGCCCCATGGTTTGGGCTTTAAAATAAGCTAACTGATTGTGATGTTCTGCAAGCTCGGTTTTTAGTTGCAAAATCTTTTCCTCTTTCGATATTTCATCGTTATTCATGGCATCCAGCAATTCCATTACGCGATAGCGGGAAGATACCAGCCGGAATGTCATCATTGTGCGCTCTTCTGCCTGGTATTGCCTGATGGAATTGGTATCCAGATGTTTTTGCGCCAGCGCTACAAACTTATTATTCTCCTTAAAAAACTGTGGCAGGTACAGGTTTTTTCTGCCTTCGTAGCATTGCTGGTCAAAGTCTATGGCGCGAATGCGGTATTGAACGTCTTCTATATCGGGTGTCATGTTTACAATAAAATTGTAGCTGCGCATATCGCCAAGCAATCGTACAAAACAACGCTCATTGAATTTTACAAACTCTTTGGCAAGCCTAATTTTATTAGTGGTAGGATTTTCTAAATATTGCTGCAAAAAGAGGTCGCCAGGCACACCAGGAATGTGCTCTTCTACTAAAGTGTTGTTCGAAGTAAGATAGGTAATACGGTCGGGCGACAACAGATGCTCTAACTCCAGACCATAAATGCGGCTGGCATCGGCTTGCTTTATATAATAATGGTCGTAGTTGTCGTTGTACTTATTAACGATTCTTATCCTGAAAGGCTGGCTGTTGCCAAAGGCACAAAAATCAATACGCCTCACATCGAGGTGCTCGGTAAAGCTAAGGTCGCCTTCCGTTTTTAAAATGGCATAAATCTTTACCAGACTCTCGCGCAGGTAGTCCCATTGGTGCATATCGTACATCACTGTTTCCCAATAGGTATCTTTTCCATTTTTATCTATTAATGGTTTGGTATAAGTAAAACGATATAAATCCTGGTACGATGTCGGTAAGGCTGTTTCGCGCCCGTATCTTTCAAGATAGCGGCGCAACATATCCTGAACGGGAAAAATAGGCTTTTTACGCGAAGGACGAATGAGTTCTTTATTTTCACCGGCAACATCAAGCATTGTTGCAAGTTAGTTTTTTACTGCAAAGGTGCAAAGACGCAAAGGTATGTTTGAGCCAAAAAGACAAAGAGGAACACAAAGTTTTTTAAAGAAACAGACTTCTTTTTGCAATGTGAACACTTATTTACTTTACAAACAAAAAGGCTGAGCACTTTATATAAAGTGCTCAGCCTTCTTAATAGTTCTTTGTATAACTTCTTTACTTAGTGGCTTAGTAATTCAAAACAAAAACATCAGTCCACAGCTATCAATACTTCTTCTTCCAACAACGACAAATTTACCGCATCGCTGCCGGCAATACCTTCTATCGAGCCTTTGACATGCGCTGCATTCAGCAATACCTTTTCCAATTGTTTTTCGCGGGCTTTCCACAGTTTTTCCATCGTATCGCGCTCTTTTTGAATACTCATTTTCATACTTAAAAAACCTTCGCGGATGGCTTTCCATTGCTCACTAAACTCTACACTCGTAAGATAATCGTAGAGCATGTGCATTTTTTCACCTTTATTTTCCTGGCTTTTAGTAGCTGCAAATACTTTCATTACGCCGGTGCGCAGGATGGCTGCTAAACTTCTTACTTCTAAGAACGTGCAGATGTACACACCTTCGCGCTCGCCAAAACGCTCCATATCTCTCGGTAATACTTGTGTAACGATAATGGCAGCATCGGCACCGTGCGCGCGCATATCGGCTTTCAGCTTATCTATCCAGTCGATAGAAAAAGCCAATGTGCGCTTACTTTCGTAAATAATCTTGCCACATTCCTGCCCGTGATTATTGCAAATGATCTGAATGCAATCGGCGCCCCGCACGCCTTTGCCTACCGGCTCTATTTTATCAAACACAAAAGCAGTACGTAATATTTCTTCCAGCAATAATTCCTGCACTTCACCTTGCAGTTGCATGCTGCCCTGCTCGGCTTTTCGGCGCATTTCTTCTGCCAGCTTTTTCTGATCTTCCAGTTGCTTTTCTTTTTCTGCCAGCTTAAGCGTAAACTCCAATTCCATTTGCCTTATGCGTTGCTCTTCCATGCTTCTTATTTGCTCCTGCAGTTTATTGCGCTCATCTATCAGGCGTTTTTGCAGTTGCAGTTCCAACTCTTCTTCTTTATTTTTTAGCTCCTGTTCTTTTTGCAGATATTCTAATTCTTTCTTGCGTGATAGTTTCAGCTTCTCTTCGGCTTCGCTACAGGAGTCTTGCAATAGTTTTAATTGGTTTTCAAAATCGGAAGCAATGGTTTTGCGTAGTGTGGCTTCCATTGTTTGCTGCATGCGTTGTTTTTCTTCTTCTATGCGCTTATCAGCTTCTTCCTGTTTTTGTTGCAGTTGTTTTAATAACGCCGCTTCTTTTTGTTTAAACTCCTCGTCTTTGCGTTTTTGCCATTCTTTGGCTTTAGTAAGTAATTCTTTTTGCACCTCCTCGCGTATGACATCGTTTGGCTCAAACTGATGTCCGCATCCCGGGCACTTGATTTCTGTTGGCATAAGAAAGTATTTGTAAGTCAATATTACGAACAGTTTATTTACTAAAAGCGTTAGCAAGCCGTAATTTTTCCACATTTAAGTTACATCGGCTTTTCTTTCACCACGGAGCACAGGAGTAATAAGAGGTTTCGCGGAGTATTTAATAGAAAACACCGGCATTTAAATTTTAAAAATTTCTCTGCATAAACTCCATTTACCCCTGTTCTCAGCCGTAGAAGATACTGCCATATCTTCACGTTCTTTCCTTTTTCTGTTTTGTAAATTTGCAGCCCAATTAAAGTATTTAAATTATGAGTGTTGATATATTAACTATTGCCAAAAATTATTTGAAAGCACTGAAGCTAGGTAAAACCGGTAAGGATTTAGCTATTTTTTTTCATGAAGATGTGAAGCAGGTAGAAATGCCTAACCGCTTGAATCCCAATGGCAGTACGAGCGATTTAAATACATTGCTGGAACGGGCAGAGCAGGGGAAAAAGATTGTAAAAAGCCAGGACTATCAAATAAGGAATGCCATTGTACAGGATAATACGGTAGTGCTGGAACTGGACTGGAGCGGCGTTTTAAACGTGCACATTGGCACACTGAATGCCGGGCAAACAATGAAAGCGCACTTTGCCATGTTTATAGATTTTAAAGACGGCAAAATTATTCATCAACGAAATTATGACTGCTTTGAGGCGTTTTAGAATCAAATAATATTGTTGTGAACATACAATCATTTAGGTGCATGAAATGTTGAATTGATAAGACTGTTTTTTTATTTGTAAATCGGCTCCTGTTTTTCATTGTATATGATGCAGGCACAATAATACACAGGTTTTTACATAATTTTTCCATGTGGTTGCTTCTATGTGTTTATGATGCTGTTGTGGTAAAAACTGCCGCCAAGCAATTATACACTACCGTAAAATAATTTACATAAAAAGCGTTTTTCAATTTACATTCTGTTTATACGAGCTATTTTCAGCCTTTACAGGAGCTATTTTGCATTCACTTTTTATCCCTGAACTTTTATAAAAGTTATCCCATTTACACTGTTTTGTATAATGCTTTGCACAAAATGGTGGTAATTGCTTGCACCCCGGCTTCAATCGTTGCCCGAATTTTTACATTTCATCATTCCTTTCTTCCATTTCATGCACCGCTGCATTGACAAGGCGCGTGAACGAAAATACTTTTATTCTGGTTTTACAGTATTTCCCATTTATTCAACTAACGCATTAAACACCATCACAAACTACCACCATCAAAACCTTGTTACTATGAAAACAATAACTTTCCTTCTTTTTGTATGTTCGGCAATCATATATGTGCTTAGCAGTTGTAATATTACCAGCAGCAAGCCAGTGGCGCAAGATGATGCCCGCTATAGTAAGCAGTTGATTGCGCGCGGCGAATACCTGGTGAATGCCATTGGCTGTGATGATTGTCATTCGCCCAAAAAAATGGGCCCGCACGGACCTGAAGTAGATGCTGCTTTACGCTTTTCGGGCTATCCGGCGCAACGGCCGCTGCCACCTGCCGATAATGAAACTGTACAAAATGGCTGGGCATTGTTTGGTCCCGATCTTACGGCAGCAATTGGCCCTTGGGGAGCAAGCTTTGCAGCAAATATTACATCGGACGAAACAGGGATTGGCAAATGGACAGAGGCGCAATTTATAAAAGCTATTCGCGAAGGCAAGTCGAAAGGGTTAGATGGAGCGCGTACTTTATTGCCGCCTATGCCATGGCAAAATTTCAGGAAGTTGAATGACGAAGATTTAAAATCCATTTATGCATATCTTAAAACAACCACACCCGTAAAAAATATAGTGCCATCGCCCATCCCGTTAAAAGATATCAAGTTTAAAAAAGAAGTGCGTAAAGTGTAAGGTTTAGTTTCATAAGGAAGGAAAATAAAAAGAGTCCTGCCACAAGCAGGACTCTTTTGTTATAAGAGAAAGGATTAAAACCTCATTATTGAACGATGGCTTTTATTACTTCCGTAGTGCCATCTGCTGCAGTAGCTTTGACGAAGTAAAGACCACTTGCCAGTGCATTTTTCAGTTGTACTGTAAACGTTGCTGTACCGCCATTGTAGTGAACGTTTTGAGTAAACAGTTGCTTACCACTGCTGCTTACCAGTTCAAGCCTGTAGGTGCCTGCTGTTTTATTGCTAAACTGTATCTGGAATGATTTGCCTTTAAGCGGATTGGGATAAATACGGAGACTACTTACTGCATTATTGCTGATGGTTACAGGCATTACAGTAGTGTACGTTGTTTTGCCGGATTTATCCACACTTTTAATGCGATAATAACTATCTCCATCAAACGGTGTAGCATCATTAAAACTGTAGCTGATGGCGCCGGTAGCTTTTACCTCACCTGCTTTGGTGAAAGAGGTACCATTGGCAGATTTTTCTATTTCGTAATACTGCACCTCTGTTTCATTGGCTACTTTCCATTCTACCTGTACTGTTTTTCCTTTGGCATACGCTTTAGCGGAGCTAAAAGTAACCGGCAGTACAACACTGTTTTGCAGTACAATACTAAAGCGGTTGGCTGCTTTGGAAAGTGCATCGGCCGTGTTTATGCTGATGGTAAAGCGGTTGGTGTCGGACGGGTTGATTGGATAGAATTGCTTTACATAGCTATCATACAGAAAAGCGTTTTTACCAAATGCCTGCGGTATAATTTCCAACTGGTAACTGGTAGTTTTGGTGCCGGTTAAATACAGGTGCAACGTATCGTTTGCAACAGGCATTACACGCCTTTCGATAGTAAGTAACATATTATTGCTTAAAATACCAAGGTTTTCGTACAAATTGCTAAGCTTATCTACATCTTCTTCATCTACGCTGTTGCTGTATGCATCGTTAAAGCGGTAGAGAACACCATCGGCAATGCCGGTTGTACTATCGTCGTTAAAAACATTCAGGTTGATTTCTAACATTCCATCCTGTGTCTCGCGTGCTGCTGCACTTCGGCCAAATGGATTAGTTACTGTTTTAATGTTTTTAGCTTCTTCGTTAATACTGATTTTGCCGATAGTGCCGGTAGTATTGCTTTGTATAAAAAACGCCTGATAAGGTTGAATAATATTAGTCATGGAAGATGTTGGGGTTGCTTTATAGCTGCTGCCTGTCCAGTCGAGCGTTACATAAGCACCTACGCCTTTGCTGCCTGCTAATGAAGGATCCCACACACGTATCGTATGCTTTACATTGGAAGCATTGTTGTACATTTTTTCAAAATCAATAGGACTTGCATAGGGGTTTGGCACTAAAGTAAAACCAGTATTGTTCACTATTATATCTGCCTGTTGCCCTTGGTTGAGATAACCGGTAGTACGCAATATAGTTGGGCTGGGTGTGGTGGTGTTGGTAGTATTGGTGATATCGTAAGACCTATCGCCACGTACAAAAAACAGGTAAGCAGGGTAGTTAGTAACCGGCGTTTTGTTGGTAGCCGGTATGCCGTACCATTTGCCCGTATTAAAGTAATACATGCTGAATGTTTTTTGTGGATTTTGATCAAAGCCGTCTGCAATACTGCCATAAGTAATGTGTGTGCCATAGCCGGGTTGCGGGTTATCGGTGCTATTGGTAGCACCTTCCTGCCAGGCTGCATTGATGGTAGGCGCATCTACCGCTGTAACCGGGGCGCACATAATGCGCCATGCACGGCGTGCAGGCATGTATCTCTCAATAGTCGCTTTGCCGTTGATAGTGCCGTACGACTCTGCTACAATAGCAGTACCAAGTGCATCACTTTTTAGCGTAAGCAAATTGGAAGTCTCGAAAGTACCGCTATTTACCTGTAGCCAGCCCGGATTGCTACCCGCTGTAATATTCAGCGCATGGTGGAGCGTTACTACATGTGCGGCAGTGGTAAGATATTGCAATACATTGGCACCGGGTTTAAAATAAAGGTCGGATGCGCCGGCATATTTGCTGTTGCTGATGCCGTGAACAGTAAGGCTGGAAGTAGCAGAGCCACTGAAAGCGCCGGCATCAGCCGAGCGGATAATGCGTCCAACATTAAGGGTACTGCCCGGGGTTATATTTACAATGCCATTTGCCAGATCGAGCGTGCCTGCCATCGTTATATCATCGCCGGTTTCAATCTCAGTGCGGTTGGCAACCACAAAGGTGTGTTCTTCCCTCGTAAAGTTAACTGGTGTACTGCCAGTACCATTCGTATTGATACCCCAGGTAGTTACTTCATTCAAATTGCCGTTTGCTTTTGAATATAAAATGATAGCAGGTTTAAGTACAGCCGAATTGCTTACACAGGTGCCGCCAGTATAAGTGACCAGTGCGGTGTATTTTCCCGAATCGGCAAGGTTAACTTCCGGTATGTTGTAAGAGAGCAAATTAGCGTTAAGGATACTGGTACTGTTTTTATACCATTGGATTGTAGTTTCACCGGAGGTTTGGATGGTAAACGAAACTGCATTGCCAGTGGCCACCCTGGCATTAATGGGTTGCACTAGAATAATATATTTAACACCGGCTGCATTACTAATAGTAGTGCCATACGAGTTTGTAAGTGCTACGCTATATACATTGGCTGTATCGTCCGGTGTAAGATTGGTTGCTGTATAACTGCTGGCAGTAGCGCCTGTAATTTCATTACCATTTTTGCTCCACTGATAACTGATGCTGCTATAAGGGCTGCTGGCAACTACATAAAAAGTTGCTGATGTAGTACTGCTGTTGCACAAATAGGCTGTTTGTGGCTGTGTAGTAATGACTGGCGACGCAGGATCGCCGCAAGCTGTGGTGTTAACATCGGTAACGGGAGTAATTTTATTTTTAGTGGTATAAAGTGGAGTTGTATTTTGAACGTCAAAAATATCATTGACAGAGCATCCGTTGCCAAGAGAGCAGGGAGTTGCATCGTAAAAATTAATGTGGTTAGCTGCACTGCCGTTAAAGGAAGTTTGGTTTTTGGTTGTATTAGTAAAATAGAAATTTCCGCCACCAGTAATGCTTCCGCTTGTGTTATGATAATCGTAACCTTGCACAAAGCCATTTGGTCCGTTTACAAATACTCCCTGATTGAAAAACAAATACCCTGGAGCTGTTGTAGTTAAGAGCAACTTTCCATTATTAGTTACAGTTCCATTATTATTGCTAAAATCTTGTCCGCAAATTATAGTGCAATAATTAACCAGTGCGCCATCTTTATTGAGTGAAATGAATCCTTGCGTATTAATAATTCCATAGTTGGTAATATTGCCATCATTAATAGTTAAGTCGCTTGTATTCTTGAGGTATATATAGCCACTATTATAAAAACGGGCATCATTTTGTATTACTACCGAGCCATTAAATTTTGCAGTGCCTTTGTTAGAAAAATTAACAGTGGCAATATTTTCAGCACTATTAAATGTCATAACACCTGTAGAAAGATTATTAATAGCGAAAGTTCCGGTATTGAATTGTACTAAACTGGAAAAGGTAAAATTACCGCTGTTGTTCAGCGTTATAGCACCGCTGTTAAAGTTGAAATTGCTGGAAGCGGTATATGTTCCATAGTTATTGATAATAGCACCATTTTTAAAATTGTAGATGGTGCTTTGAGTTATTGCTCCATAATTAATAATCGTAAGTGGAAAATTATTTACATTACTGCCAATGAGGTTAAGCTTTGAAGTGCCATCTACGTAAATACTTCCTCCGGCCACAGGAGAATTAAGATTACTGAATTTAAGATTAAGCGTAGAGCCATTAGTTATACAAATAGAAGAAGTTGCAGAAAAATTATTTTGTATGGTAACAGTATAGCTTTTGCCATCATTGATCACAAACGAACGCCCTGTAGATAAATCAAAATTGCCGTTTTGGTTTTTGTAAGTTGGGTCAGTGGGGCAGTTTTGTGCAAATAATATATTAGATACCAGTAATAAAGCAGCGCCTAAAAGAGTAAATAATTTTTGCATACCGATTGAAGTTTTGGCTGTTAAGTTTTGGTTGATAAATTGGATTTCTGAGTGGGAGTAATCTCAAAAGGGATTGGGTATTCGCCATTTATATATGAATTATTCCTCTCAAATATTCGGCGCAGATAAAGCGAAGGATGTGCCAGAAAAAATACTGCTGAATATCAATTATTTAGTGACAAATCTAAATACTATTATTTCCCATTATGGGATAAAGGTTTAATGAATGGAGATAAGTCCTATAATAAAAAAGAAGTTCCAACTAGTTAGGGTTGTATCAAAAAAGTACTATAGAGCCATAAATGTTAATACGGTAGTAAATAACCGGGATAATAAAATGTTTGCAACTGTTAATCACTGAGAAAAGGAATAAGCAGAAAATAGAGGTGATGTAAGGCGATTTAGCGGCAATCTGATTGCCCACAGGTGTACATTTAAAAAATAAGAAAGATGCCGGCTGCTTACCCGCGGGCAACCGGGTGTTTTGCAGCTTGCCATTGCAAGAATTTTTACTACGGTAATTTTTGCCTGATTACTGGCAACCAGACTCTTTATTTCCGGTGGCTAACCAATTGAAAAACATATAAATAATAAACCGTACAACGGGTGTAAAAATGAATTAACTTTATGCTATAATCAAAAATGTACACTATGGTGACACCTCTACTTTCTGAAAACGTAAAAAAAGCAAAAGCAAGGTACCAATCCATTACGCATGAGATTGCGGAAAACAAAAATTTACCTGAGTTATTAAGGGAGTTGGACGAGGCAATAATTGCAGCAGATGATTTGCTCGTAAAAGCGATCCTGAAAGGGAGCCCACATATTGGCTTAGAAGCCTTGAAGAATGAACTCTGGTATCTTAAGTTTCAGATACTGGAAAGAGATTAATGCCAGCTTCTAAGGGGGTAAAACAGTTATTTGGAGTGGTAGTGCTTTAGTTGCTTAATTTTATTGCTTGCTCTATGCTAAGCAACAGGGCTTGCTTGTCTTTACATTTTTAAATGCATGTATTTGTGAGGCATGTTGTAAATGATGCCTTTTCAAAGGTGCAGATAGCACATCTAATATCAATCTTAATAGATGAGCCAGCAATAGAAAAGCTGGTCCAGGACCAGCTTTTCTATTGCTGAAGGATTTAATAAAGTGTTTTACAAGTATGCTTCTCCGTTTTTATTGTTGTTTGGTGAATACCAATATATCGTCTGCACCGTCATGATTAAGTGAAATCTTAGTATTTGTTATGGTCACTACATCCCAGGCTCTGTCAATTTCTTTCAGTGCATCAGTGCCTTCAATGTCCAATTCAAGTTTGGTATTGTTATCTTTCATTTCCCAGGTGCCAACATATGTGCTGCCGTCCACTTTTGCAACTAATCTGCCGGTGGACCTAAAAGTAAATACATATCCCTTGAAAATGCGTGTGCTAGGGATACTGTCATCAACAAATTTGGTTACTGTGTAGTTCCCCGCTGCAGGTGAGGTGCGTGCTGCTGCAAGCGCACTGGTTTCCATTACATTGGTTTGCAAGCTTGCATTAGTACTTGCCGGGCTGGATATCTCTTTTTTTGAACAGGATTGCACCAACAATAGTGCTACAGCAGCAGTAGCAATTAAGACTAAATTTCTCATAAGTAAATGGTTTTTTTGAACAGGAAAAATAATTATTTACTTAATACGAAATTGCTTTTTAATAAAAATAAACGGGAATGCTGTTGTTTGAAGAACAAAAGAACTGGGGAGATTAAGAAAGAAAGTAAAATGAGGCAGTGCTTTACTTACTTTGAATCTTTTGAAAGAGTGATTTATTTTTGCTATCAGCTTTAAAGTGAAAGGAGCCACGGATGGCACTTCGTAACAATTTCTCTTGTACAGTATCTGCTTTTTTAGCAGCTAAAAACAAAAAAGCGGTTAAACATGCCATTACTGAACATGCCTGGTGGCTGCTTCTGGTGCTATTAAGAAATTATATGTACCTATCTAAAGTATAAAAGTAGGATAGTACTCTGTATTGCCAAAAAATTTAGTAAATAATTCTATACACCAACGTGGTTTATAGTATATAAATAATAGAAAATACTTTTTGATTGCTGTTGCTTAACTTTTAAAAGGACAGAAAGACATAGGGCAGTTACTATATTTTTTAAATTGCATCTACTATTAAGCATGCTTATAAACCCGGTGAGGATCTTATAACTAGTAGTCATATTATAGATCAAGGCTACTAATAAGTTTCTTATTTTTATCTTTTAAAATATAAAGCAAACATGAAACTTAAAGTTTCATTTATCCTAATCTGTCTTGTGCTTTGTTGTCATACAATCGCTCAAAATCAAAGGTGGATTGTACAGGGTAACGATGATATTAATTCAAGCATACCTGATTCTGTTAAATACAAATATTCTTCCTTTACTTCCGGGCGCGTTACATTTAAAGATGGTACTAAAGGCAGCTCTTTTCTGAATTATAACTTATTGTTGGGTGAGGTGCAGTTTGTAAGTCTAAAGGGTGACACGCTTTCTTTAGCTAACGAGAATACTATTAGGAGCATTTCAATTAACCAGGATACATTCTATTACGACAATGTATATCTCCAGTTTATCGCAGGGAATACAAGTGCAAAGCTTGCAAAAAGTGAAAAAATGAGGCTGGCAGATATAAAGAAAAGAGGAGGATTCGAGAATTACACATCTTCAGGCGGTATTGAAAATTACAGCAGCTTAAACATTGGCGCACGAACACTACATCTGACAGAGAACAAGCAGTTGATTTTTATAACACACATTTTCTATTACATCGGTGACCCATATTATCACTTTTTACCTGCTACTAAAAGGAATGTGCTGAAAATGTTTAGTAAGAGAAAAGGCTTAGCAGCTTACTTAAATGAGAATAAGATAGACTTCTCCAAAGAAGAAGACCTGAAGAAACTACTTGCGTATTTAAATACTATAAGCCAATGAGTTTTAAGGCGCTTTATTATAAAAAGATTTGCTATTAAGGATTACAATAGAATAATGAATTATTATCCTTTATTGTCTCCAATACATAAACAAAAAAGCCTTTAGTAATTGAATATCAATTTACTAAAGGCTTTTAATAGCTGTAGGGGTAGGACTCGAACCTACACGAGGCAGTTAGCTAAACACAAAAGCTTGGTGGTCAACCCCGGTCGGCCGAACGCGAGTTTGGTCGGCTCTATGCTTAGTTTGTCCTGTTGTCCTCACCCCCGAGACGAGAGGGCATGTCTGCCAAAGGATTTCATCACCCCACAGTATATAAGAACTCGTTTGTGGGTGCAATATTAAAACATTCTCCTGTATTATTGCAATAAATTCAAGATAAATTTTTAAAGTTTAGATTCTATTTAATAAATTGCAACTTCACTTGGAAAATATTTAATATGCAAGGTCAAACAGGCACTAAAGTTAACTTAGATAAACTCGATTTCCAAATTATTCAGGAAATGATGGGAAACGCTGAGATTTCGTATGCCGATTTAGGCAAAAAATTGTTTGTTTCCGGCGGTACCATCCATGTACGCATTAAAAAACTGGAAGAAGCCGGTATTGTAAGAGGTACCAAACTCAACGTGGACATTAAACAATTAGGCTATGACGTAATTGCTTTCATTGGTATTTTCCTCGAAAAAAGTTCGCTCTACGATACCGTGGCAAAAGAACTAAAAAAGATACCAGAGATTGTACGTCTCAACTATACCACCGGCAATTACAGCATGTTTGCCGAGATTATTTGCAAAAACATTCAGCAGTTGCGCTTTGTACTGCACGATGAGTTGCAAAAGATAAAAGGCATTGAGCGCACCGAAACTTTCATATCGCTCGAAGAGAGTTTTATACGCGATGTACGGGTAACCAAAGCCAGCGAGTGAGCCATTGTCTAACAATTATTTAAATGATTCGCTTTTGGTAGCCCTCAACGATTGCCGCTTCGGGCTTACCTTTGCACACTTACCATGAGTGAAGCAGCTAAAAAAAAGTTTTTCAATGTTACTGCCCTAAAGCGTGTATTTACTTTTGTGCGGCCGTATCGCATGCAGTTTTACAGCAGTTTGGTAATGGCGGTGTTACTGGCCATTTTTGCACCTGTTCGCCCATATCTTATTCAGCTTACCGTGGATGCTGCAACCAGCAAGGCATCGCACGTCCCTGGCTGGCTCAACTGGTTTTTATTTAACACCAGTATTACCCAAACTGAAAAATTTATCGTAGCTGTTACCGTCTTTCAGGTGATATTTATTTTTGTAGAAACGGCAGTACGGTTTTTATTTGGCTTCGTTACTTCCTGGATGGGACAAAGCGTGGTAAAAGACATGCGCATTACCGTGTATGAAAAAATTGTAGGACTGAATTTAAAGCAATTTGATAAAACGCCTATCGGCACACTCACCACACGTACCATTAACGATATTGAAAGCATTAATGATATATTTTCAGATGGTTTAATTCCTATCATCTCCGATTTGCTTTCTATAATTATTACCCTTGCAACCATGTTTTGGATTGACTGGCGACTTACGCTGGTGAGTTTGATTCCTTTTCCTATTCTCATTTTAGCTACTTATTATTTTAAAGAAAGTGTAAACAAGAGTTTTATCCAGGTGCGCAATGCAGTAGCGGCGCTCAATGCTTTTGTGCAGGAGCACATCACCGGTATGGCAATTGTGCAGGCTTTTGCAGCAGAGAACAGAGAATATCAAAAGTTTAATGCCATTAATAAGGAACACCGGAATGCCAACATCAAAGCCATATTTGCATATTCCATTTTTTTTCCGGTGGTAGAAATTGTATTGGCAGTAAGCATTGGCATTTTGGTGTGGTGGATTGCCGATAAGCAACTGGAAGCAGGCTTGCTGGTGTCATTTATCTTATATTTAAATCAAATCTTCCGCCCGTTGCGGGTGATTGCCGATAAGTTTAACGTGATACAGATGGGCGTGATTGCTTCGCAAAGAGTGTTTGCGGTACTGGATAATCCGGATTATGTAAAACAACAAGGCACTTACGCACCGGCAACCGTTACCGGTAAAATTGATTTTAATCATGTATGGTTTGCGTATAATGATGAGCATTATGTATTAAAAAACATCAACTTTTCTATACAGCCCGGTGAAACCGTGGCTTTGGTTGGGCATACCGGCAGCGGTAAAACATCTATTATTAGCCTGCTCAACCGTTTGTACCATATACAAAAAGGTAGCATTTTACTGGATGGCGTAAATATAGATGATTACAAGCTGGATGCCTTGCGCAGTAGAATTGGTGTAGTGTTGCAGGATGTATTTTTATTCTCCGGTTCGGTAATGGAAAACATTACCCTGCGCAATCCTGCCATCACCGAAGAGCAGGTGATACAAGCGGCTAAGCTGATTGGTGTGCACGATTTCATTATGCAATTGCCCGGCGCCTATCACTTTAATGTGATGGAACGGGGCAATACGTTGAGCCTTGGCCAACGGCAATTATTGTCTTTTATCAGGGCTTTATTATACAATCCATCCATACTCATTTTGGACGAAGCTACTTCGAGCATAGATACCGAAAGTGAGCTGCTGATACAACACGCGATTGATACATTGATAGCCGGACGAACCTCTATTGTAATTGCACACCGCTTATCTACCATCCGCAAAGCCGACAAAATAATTGTGCTGGATAAAGGGGAAATAAAAGAAATGGGTACGCACGAAGAACTGCTGGCACTGGGCGGATTTTATTCAAAATTGCACAACATGCAATTTCAAAAACAAAAGACGGCTTTAACTGCTTAATAAACCTTTGCTAATATTCCTTGTATTATGGCATCTATAAGGCGAAAAAGAACAGAGGCGCTTGCCAGTAATAATGATACTGGTTTTGGCAGCAATGCCAGTGGGTATGGCGGTCGGTTTGTAAATAAAGATGGCAGCTTCAATGTAAAGATCGAAGGTGCTTCTTTCACGCAACGGTTAAGTGTATATCACAGCATGCTCAATATGCCGCGGCGGAAATTTGCACTTGCTATTGTACTGTTTTTTGTACTTATTAATATATTATTTACCTGTATTTATGTGGCAATGGGCGCAGATAATTTTGCAGGTTTTGTGGCCACCACCGAATGGGGTAAAATAAAAGAGCTGTATTTTTTTAGCACCGAAACTTTTACAACAGTTGGCTATGGGCGCATCAACCCGGTGGGCGATGGTGTAAATTTAGTAGCTTCTTTTGAGGCAATGCTTGGTTTTTTGTCTTTTGCAATTGCAACTGGTTTAATATATGGGCGTTTTGCAAAACCAAGAGCTTATGTTGTTTTTAGCGAACATGCAGTGATAGCGCCATTCCACGATAAGTTGGGATTAATGTTTAGGGTGGCACCCTACAAAAACGGGCATATTCTTACCGATGTGCAAATACGGGTAACAATGGCTATGCAGATAGAAGAAGATGGGAAATTGACTGCCAGATTTTATACTTTAACGCTCGAAAGAAATCGTGTGGATAGCCTGATGATGAACTGGACAGTGGTACATCCGTTGGATGAAGACAGCCCTTTATATGGCTACACGCCAGATGATATGAAAAATGCTGATGTGGAAATATATGTATTATTACGCGGCTTTGATGAAGTGTATGCGAATACTGTTCAGCGACGCACCTCTTACACCTTTGATGAGATTGTACACAATGCTAAGTTTTTACCTATGTACCACGAGAGTGAAGATGGTAAGACCACTATATTTGAATTGAATAAATTAAACCACTACCAGCAACTGTAAATAAAAAGACCTGTAACTAATAAAGAGTACAGGTCTTTTTATATTAAAACTTCAGCGCCAGCCCACCGTTTACAATATATTTTCCATAACCCGCCTCCATAAAGATGCCCGCTCTTGGCGATAGATTGAATTTGGCACCCAGCGCTGCCTGATAGGCGAGCATAGAGGGCTCGGGAATGCCCGGCATTTTTGCTCCTGATGCATCGGTATAATCCTGCTTCCACTTGTTAACACCTACCGCTGTGCGCAGGTATGGCGAAACGGCCCTGGTACGCGTAGGTAAATAACTAACCACATTCAGCATGAGGCTCCAGTTTTCATAATTGCCGGTCATATCGGGTATGTTGGTATTGTTATCCATTGCAAAATAGGGCTGGCTTACTTTGCCATACGTGCCCAGCATGCCTATACTCATATACCGGCTAAACTGATAATCAATGGCGCCGGTAAATGGTCCGGTTTGCGTGCTCACATTGCCTTTGTACATATTGTAAAAACCAGCAAAATGCATATAGTCGAGGTTGGGATAGCTGTAACCAAAACTGAGGTTGACACTCGGCTGAAAAGGGGGCAACTGTGGGCGCTGCCGGTACTGTCCATATTGCGCTCTTGCCGGCGGCCGGCTTTGCATACGAACTGGCGGCCGCCGGTATCCATAACGCGGACCACCAATAAATATTCTTCCATATACCTGCGCCTCTGCGCCCATGCCTGTAACCACCAACAGGCAGATGAAGAAAATCTTTTTCATGTATTATTTTTTCTAACAGATGGTTTTGCAAAAAATAAGTTTAATGCTGGCTGGTTTTGTTTGATATAATAAGTTTAATGAAGCTAATACACCTCTGGTTATGGGTCTCCGTATATAATGGCAATAAGAAATTAATAGTATGCTCTAAAGTTTTTGCTATTCAGTTGGAAAAACAAATAGTTTAAAGGCAGATTTGCTGCCACTTTTGGTTATGTTAGTTTATTATACAATTTAATAACATAACCGTATTTTAATCAAACCTTACCTTATTTAAACAATGTAGTAACAGCTTAATATTATTATTAGTTTGATGTTTATTTTTAGAAAGTATTGGTTAAAATAAAAAATGTTAAAAAAACATTTATTCTAAGGTTTTAACTACTTTTAACATGTCGTATTAAGATTATTTTATTGTGATATCCTTATTCAAAAGATTAGTACAAGATTGGTACAGATATTCTGAACATAGATCGCTTTTAATGACTATTACTTTTAATTAAACTAAAATTGACTCCTTATGAAAAAGCTACTTTTACTACCAAGACAAACTTAATGATGCTTGTTTTTTATTGCTCTTTTTAATTAAATCGTATCTGTGTTGCCGCGGGTGTTTTGTATGCCTGTTGCATTACAGATATTGCTGCGTTGTACTTCAAACCTAAATTAATTCCACACTTATGCATTATTTTCTCCTTAGAAGAGCTAAGCACCTATTTGCATGTATGCTGTTTACCATAGGCATCAGTGCAATTGCGCTAGCTCAGTCTGTTACTGTAAGAGGAAAAGTAACAAACGAAAAAAGTGAAGCTGTTCCTAACATTTCCGTACTTGTAAAAGGTACCCGCAACGGCGTAACCACAGATGACAATGGCAATTTTGTAATTACAGTGCCCAACAGTAATTCCACACTTGTTTTTTCTTCCATTGGTTACCAGTCGCAGGAAGTACCCGTAGGAAATCAATCTACCATTAATGTAGTACTGAAGGCTGCCGAGGCCGGCCAGTTGGATGCAGTAGTGGTAGTGGGGTATGGTACCCAAAAGAAAGTAACCGTTACCGGCGCAGTGGCGCAGGTAAAAGGTGCTGAACTGGAAAAATCGCCTGTTGTAAACCTTTCCAACTCACTGGCTGGTCGCTTACCGGGCGTAACAACCATACAATCTACCGGCGAGCCGGGCTATGATGGTTCTGCCATTCAGATCAGAGGCACCAATACCTTGGGCAACAGTTCTGCATTAATTGTAATAGACGGTATTCCTGATCGTGTAGGTGGCCTGGATCGCATCAACCCGGCAGATATAGAAAGTTTTTCTGTGTTAAAAGACGCCTCGGCCGCAATTTATGGCGCAAGAGCAGCTAACGGCGTTATTTTAATTACTACTAAACGTGGTAAAAGCGGAAAGCCTATCTTGTCTTACGATTTCAACCAGGGTTGGGCACAGCCCACACGTATTCCAAAGCTGATGAATGCGGTTCAATATGCCACTGCTAATAATGAGTTAGTATTATTTAATAGCGTACCATCAGACCAGTGGAATGCAGCCTGGGAAGCTTTTAAAACAACCGGTACTTATACCCGTACTGATAACGGTGCTACTGTAGATGCTGCCTACCAGCCAGATGATATACAAAAATATGCTGACGGCTCCGATCCCTGGGGACACCCTAATACCGATTGGTACGGCGATGCGCTTAAAACCTGGGCACCACAATCCAAGCATAATGTGCAGATAAGTGGTGGTTCGGAGAACGTAAGGTATCTTGCTTCTCTGGGCTATACGGATCAGGATGGTATTTATAAAAATTCAGCTACCGGCTACAAGCAATATGATCTCCGCTTAAACCTGGATGTAAAAGTTAACAAGTTCATCAATGTTTCTTTAGGATTAAGCGGTCGTGAAGAATACCGTTTCTTCCCTACAGAAAGTGCCGGTTCTATATTCAGAATGCTGATGCGTGGCAAGCCAACAGAGCCTGAAGTATGGCCTAATGGTCTGCCCGGTCCTGACATCGAAAACGGTCAAAATCCAATAGTGATTACAACAAATGCTACCGGTTACGACCATGATAAGCGCGATTACTTTCAAACGAATGGAAAAATAGAAATTAATATTCCGGGTATAGAAGGATTGAAGCTGACAGGTACTGCATCTGTTGATAAAACTTTCTACAACAGAAAACTATGGCAGACACCCTGGTACCTGTATTTCTGGGATCATTCTACATACGAAGATGATGGCGTAACACCTGTATTAACCAAATCGGTACGGTCAACTTATACAGACCCGAGATTAACGCTCTCCAACAGAAATGATTTGAATATATTATTAGGTGGTATGCTGAACTATGACAAAAAAATAGGATCACATACTATCAACCTGCTGGCTGCAGTAACGCGTGAAACGGTGAGCAGCGATAACTTTAATGCTTTCCGCAGGTATTTTATTTCTCCGCTGGTTGACCAATTATTTGCTGGTGGTGATCAGCAAAAAGATAATACAGGAAGTGGTTATGATCGGGCCCGTTTAAGCTATTTTGGGCGTGTAGCTTATAACTACAAAGAAAAATACTTAGCCGAGTTCTTGTGGCGCTATGATGGTTCTTACATCTTTCCAAAAGATTCCCGTTTTGGCTTTTTCCCTGGTATCCTTGCAGGCTGGAATATTTCGGAAGAAAACTTTTTTAAGGATAATGTTTCTTTCATGAATTACCTGAAGCTAAGGGCTTCTTATGGACAAATGGGCAACGACCAGGTATATTATAATGGTACTTTACAAGAATATCAATATCTTAATACCAATGGTTTCTCAACTTACGTCTTAGATGACCAGGTTGAAAAAATTCTGTATGAAACACATTTGGTGAATCCGAACTTTACTTGGGAAAGAGCTAATAATTCTGATATAGGTTTGGAAGGTGCTTTGTTTAAAGGTAAAGTCAATTTTACATTCGATTATTTTTATAATAAAAGAACTAAAATTCTGTGGCAAAGAAGTGGTTCTACCCCTGCCAGTGCCGGTATTACTTTACCTCCCGAAAACTTTGGTAAAGTGGAAAACAAAGGCTGGGAATTTAGCATAGGCTATAATGGCTCCTCGCACGACTTTTCTTATTCAGTAAGTGTGAATGCCGGTTATGCAAAAAATAAAATCCTGTTCTATGATGAAGCTCCTGGTGCTCCTTACTGGCAGAGAGCTACCGGTCACGGCTTTGGAACAAATGGTGCTAACTTCCTTGCTTATGAATACGATGGCGTATTTAAAGATCAGGCAGATATTGATAAAAATACACTGGATTACAGTGGCGTTACCAATGAGCTTCGTCCCGGCGACATGAAGTTTAAGGATATAGGCGGCCGCGATGCTAATGGTAATCCAACCAAGGTACCTGATGGTAAAATTAATGGCGACGACCAGATAAGACTTGATAAAAACAGAGATCCCAGGTTTACAGGTGGTCTTAACATTAATCTCCGTTACAAAAACTTCGACCTTTCTGCTTTGTTCCAGGGCGCTGCGGGCGGTTTGCTGTACATCGGTACCGAGTCGGGCGATATAGGAAACTACTTAGAGTATGCCTGGACACATCGTTGGAGCGTTGATAACCCCAGCAGTGTAGATCCGCGCCTGGCTAACCGTGGAGATACGTATTATACCGGCGGCGGTTATGGAAATAATACCTATTGGCTAAGAAGCAGCGATTATATACGCCTGAAAAATATAGAACTGGGCTACAATGTGCCTACAGACTTTACCAAAAGAGCAGGCATCAGCAACTTCAGAGTGTATGTAAATGCATTTAATTTAGTTACCTGGGATAAAATGAAGATATATGACCCTGAATCAACCAGCAGCGATGGTCATTATTATCCGCAATCGAGAGTGCTGAATGCTGGTGTTAGAATCACTTTTTAAATACGTATGGACATGAAAAAAATAACAGGTTCTCTTTTTATCGTACTACTGCTTGCAGGCGGAATTACATCCTGCAAGCGGGACTTCTTAGATACGCAGCCACTTGATCAGGTGCCCTCCAATCTTGTTTGGACTGATGGAGCGCTGGCCACAGCTTTTGTAAACGGCGTATATAACGACCAAAATACACAAGGTCTTGGTATGGGCGGTTTTGATGAGCAAATGCTGGCTTCGCTAAGTGATGAAGCTGTATTTACACATGCCGGTCGTGGTATCAATACTATTAATGAAGGCTTATTAAGCCCGGAAAATACAGGATGGGTTAGTAATACTTACGACTGGAATGTGATGTATAAGAAAATAAGAGCCGCTAACAGCGCTCTGGAAAATCTTGCAACAGCTACTTTTGATAATCAGGAGTTAAATGATCGTTTACGTGGCGAAACACATTTTTTACGAGGTTATTATTATCAGCAATTGCTTCGTTATTATGGTGCAGTTCCCATTATAACTAAAACCTATGGTTTGGGTGAAGATTATTCTGTTCCCCGTAATACGTACGAAGAATGTGTGAATTTTATAATAAGCGAATGTGATAGTGCTGCTTTATTGCTGGATGGAAAGCCTGGACTGGGTAAAGGCCGTGCAACCAAAGTAGCTGCCCTGGCATTGAAATCAAGAGTGCTGCTGTATGCTGCCAGCGATTTACACGATATTCCTACTGCCAAAGCAAAATCTCCGCTTATTGCCGCTTACCCCAACCCTGAATTTTTAGGTTATGTAAGTGGCGACCGTACTGCCCGCTGGCAGGCTGCCAAAGATGCTGCCAAAGCAGTGTTGGACCAGGGCGGTGGCGGATATAAACTCGATTTAGCTGCACCGGCAAGCCGCGATGAAGCCATTCAAAATTACATTTCTATATCAATGGGTGGTGGCAGCAAGGCGCCGGGTGTAGATGCAACTGCAGCGGTAGAATTGTTGTTCCAAAGAGATTTTGATCCTCAAAAAGATGAATATGCAGGCATCTATGTAGGTCTTGCAAATGGCCCCAATGGCTATCACAACTGGGCCGGCAACTCGCCGATACAAGAGCTGGTAGATGATTATGAAATGATGGACGGAACTAAATTTGACTGGAATAATCCTGCAGAAAAAGCAAATCCTTACGATAACAGAGATCCGCGTTTTTATGCCTCCATTTTGTATGATGGTGCCGGCTGGAAACCGCGTGATAAAATCTCCGGCAATGTAGATCCTGTAAATCAAATACAAGTAGGACAATATGATTTAAAGGTTAAAAATGCACAAACAGGGAACTATGAATTAAAGGTCATTCCTGGATTAGATACGCGCCAGAGTTCAATTGAAAACTGGAATGGTAGCTGGACAGGGTATTACATGAGAAAGTTTATTGATCCTGATCCGAATATTGTGGATAATACAACGCGTCAATACATTCCATGGCCTTTCTTCCGATATACCGAAGCGGTGTTTAACTATGCTGAAGCTTGTATTGAATTGGGGTTGGATGATGAAGCAAAGACGTGGCTGAACAAAATTCGTTTTCGTGCTGGTATGCCTGCAATTACCGAAACAGGCGATGCATTGCGGCAGCGATACCGTAACGAGCGCCGTATAGAAATGGCTTACGAAGAGCAGCGCTATCACGATGCCCGCCGCTGGATGATTGCTCCGGAAACGCTGGGAAGAAAAACAGTTTACATTAATGTAGTGGGTAAATTTAAACCAGGTAAGGAATTGAAGGACGTATATCATAAAGATGAATCTATCTATGATTATACTTATACGCCTACAGAAGTCAACTCGCTTGAAAACAGGATATGGGTAGATAAGATGTACTTTAGACCTATCAGCCGCGATGAAATGAATAGGAATGCTAAGCTTATTCAGAACCCGGGTTATTAAGATATAATAATTTATTTAGCTTTTATTTTAAAAATCAATGCCGGCATTTACCGCTGGCATTGATTTTTTTTAGTATCTCTGTTCCATATAAATTCTATCCGCTTTGTCACGCTTTACTTTTAGTGCTGCTTATAACTTGTTGTTGGCTTTTATTAGTTTGCTGTTTACTGCCTGTTCTTCACCTTCCGGAAACAATAAAGCCACCAAAAAAGATTCTATGTTTGCCTTATTGCCACCGGAGCAAACCGGTGTTACGTTTAATAATGTGCTGGAAGAAGGGTTAAATACCAATGTGCTGATGTATGAATACTTTTATAATGGGGGTGGTGTGGCTGCAGGCGATGTAAATGGCGATGGCTTGCAGGACCTTTATTTTTCGGGCAACATGGTTAATAACAAATTGTACCTGAATAAAGGAGGACTAAGATTTGAGGACATTACCGGTCAGTCCGGTGTTGCCGGCAGGCCTGGTCCCTGGAAAACCGGTGTAACCATGGCCGATGTAAACGGCGATGGAAAGCTGGACATTTATGTTTGCTACAGTGGTAAGCTACGTGCCGAAAAAAGGATCAATCAATTATTTATTAATCAAGGCAGCGACAAAGGTGGCATCCCGCATTTTGCGGAGCAGGCTGCGCAATATGGGCTCGCTGATTCTTCTTTCAGCACACAAGCCTATTTTTTCGATTACGACCGGGATGGTGATTTGGATATGTTGTTACTAAATCATAACCCTAATTCATTACCTGTATTAGATGCTCCCAGCACCGCAGCAGAACTGCAACAGGCAGACCCAAACATCGGCATCAAGCTATACCGGAATGATAAAAAGGTATTTAAGAATGTAACCGATGATTCCGGCATCAGCAGTTCTTCATTGACGTATGGACTGGGCGCAGGCATTGCAGACCTCAATAATGATGGCTGGCCAGATATGTACATTTGCGATGATTATACTGTACCGGATTATTTATACATTAATAATAAAAACGGCACATTTACCGACGTAAAAAAGACGGCTTTAGGCCATACCACACACTTTGGAATGGGCAACGATGTAGGTGATATAAATAATGATGGACTGCCCGACATTCTATCACTCGATATGCTGCCCGAAGATAATCACCGGCAGAAAATGCTGATGGCACCCGACAATTATGAGAAATATGATCTGATGCTTGCCAGCGGTTTTTATTACCAATACATGCGCAACATGCTGCAGGTAAATAATGGTAATGGTACTTTTAGTGAAGTGGGACAATTGGCAGGCATCTCTAATACCGATTGGAGCTGGGCTGCATTGCTGGCAGATTACGACAACGATGGCTGGAAAGATATGTTCATCACTAACGGTTATACCCGCGATTATACCAACATGGATTTTTTAAAATACATGAACGATTATATTCAAAACAATAGTGGTGATATACGGCGGCAAAATGTACTGGACCTGGTGCAAAAAATGACATCGAGCGATGTGGTAAATTACATGTTTAAAAACAACGGTAATCTCACATTTAGTAATGTAAGCGACAGTTGGGGCTTTAGCCTTCCATCTAATAGCAATGGTGGTGTATATGCTGATTTGGATAATGATGGCGCACTCGATTTAATCGTCAATAACATCAACAAACCGGCATTTATTTATCATAACCTTGCTACAAAAAACAGTAATAAATATCTGCAAATAAAACTGGAAGGTGATGGCATGAATACGCAGGGCATTGGTGCCAAAGTGTTTGTATATGCAAAAGGTGCTGTGCAGTATGCAGAGCAAATGCCGGCACGTGGTTATCAATCTTCGGTATCGCCCATTGTGCACTTCGGGATGGCTAATAATGTGCTGATTGATTCGCTGCGCATTGTATGGCTTAGCGGCAAGCAGCAATTATTAAAGGAGATAAAAACAAACCAACTGCTCACTTTAGAAGAGAAAAACGCCACCGCGCCTTATCATTACCATGCACCTTCAAATACTTTATTTACCGAAACAAAATCGCCCATTATATTTCAACAAACCTCCAATAATATCAACGATTTTAAACGCCAGCCATTAATGATAAATCCGATGTCTTTTGCAGGTCCCTGCATGATAAAAGGAGATGTAAATGGTGATGGATTGGAAGATGTGTTTATTGGCGGAGAGCCTGGTACGGCAGGAGCCATTTTTATACAACAAAAAAGTGGCACATTCGCAGCTATGGCGCAGCCGGCTTTGGATGCGGATAAAATGAGTGCCGATGCTGATGCAGCTTTTTTTGATGCCAATGGCGATGGTTTTACCGACTTGTATGTTGCCAGTGGCGGCTACCACAACTTTGAGCCGGAAGATCCGTTGCTGCAAGACCGTTTATATCTGAATGACGGCAAAGGAAACTTCACAAAAAGTACAGATGCCTTGCCTAAAATGCTTACCAGCAAAGGCTGCGTGCGGGTAACTGATATAAATGGTGATAATCATCCCGATATATTTGTAGGCAGCCGTGTGATTCCCGGCAACTATCCCGAAACACCGCAAAGCTTTTTGTTGATTAATGATGGCAAAGGGCATTTTACCGATCAAATAAAAACTATTGCACCGGTATTGCAAAGTGCAGGTATGGTAAGCGATGCTGCATGGATGGATATAAATGGTGATAACAAAGAAGACTTAATAGTGGTAGGCGAGTGGATGCCCGTATCTGTTTTTATTAATGCAAATGGCAAGCTGCAAAATGAAACAAGTAATTATTTTGATAAATCGTATAATGGCTGGTGGAACAAGCTATTAGTACATGATGTGAATGGTGATGGCAAGCCGGACTTGGTAATTGGTAATTTGGGGTTAAATACGCAATGTAAAGTAAGCAACAAAGAACCGGCAGAGATGTATTACAAAGACTTTGATGACAATGGCTCGGTAGATCCAATCCTTTGCTTTTATATTCAGGGTAAAAGTTATCCGTATGTAACCCGCGATGAACTGCTGGACCAGATGAGCACCATGCGTACAAAATATACCAACTATGCTGATTATGCAGACCAAACAATACAGCAGGTCTTTAGCAGCGATGATTTAAAAGATGCCGGTCATTTAACAGCAAATTGCTTAAGCACTATGTATTTTGAAATGGGCACCAATGGAAAATTTATCAGCAAGCCTTTACCCATACAAGCACAGGAGTCGCCCGTGTTTACCATTACGCCGCTTGATTATAATAGCGATGGTATAGAAGATTTACTCCTATGCGGCAATATTAACAGAGCAAGATTGCGTTTTGGTAAATACGATGCAAACTATGGTGTATTACTAAAAGGCAATGGCAAAGGCAGCTTTGAATATATTCCGCAATGGCAGTCGGGCTTTAATATCTGGGGCGATGTAAGAAGCGTACTTTCTATCAATAATACCTTGCTGTTTGGTATTAATCAGGCACCGTTGAAAGCGTATCAGTTTAAAAAACAAAATGATAAAAATATAACGGCAAAGGCGCAGCAACCGTAAAAGGTTGTATGTTTAATTAGTTCTAATAAAAAATTCCGGTGGTGTTCCGGAATGTAAGATGGTTTTAAAGATCTATGCTATTTAAAATAGCTTTTATTTGTATAGTATTGATAAATTTAGAAAATAAGAATGTCTGTTCACCTTATTTATGGTTCCTTTTAAGCCATCTTACATTTAAAAACACTACCAAAATTTCTTCGCGTTTCAGTGTCTTTGCGGTAAAAAGAATAAACATTTATTGCAGCATTGATAAAGTGCTTTTCATGAAAAAGATTCTTGTTTTTGCAGTAGTCGTGCTCTTGCTAAACAGCAGTTGCCAACAAAAAAGAGCTCCCCAATTAACCAGCGCTGACATTGGTAAGGTCATTAACCAAATGACCGAACTAATGATCCACGACATTACCAATCCGCCGCTGGCAGCAAGGTTTTTTAGTTATGCATGTTTAGCTGGTTACGAAGTTGTTTCGGAAAATAATACTGCTTTTAAATCCATGCACGGCATTGTGCGTGATTATCCGGCTATCGCAAGGCCCGATTCCATCAAAGGCTATTCATCACAGTTGGCTGCGGTGCTGGCAATGATAGAAACTGCCAAAAAACTGCAACCTTCCGGCTCGTTGCTGAACAAGTATGAGCAAACATTTTTAGACTCCTGCAAAAACATTGGCTTTAACGATGAAACAGTGGAGCAGTCGCTCCGGTATGCGCAGGTGATCAGCAGGTCTATATTGCAGTATGCAAAGGCAGACGCTTACAATAAATTAAGCAACCTGCCGCGCTATACGCCCATTAACAAAGAAGGTTGCTGGTATCCTACACCACCTGCATACATAGCAGCTATCGAGCCTTATTTTAGCAGGGTGCGCCCTTTTTTGCTCGACTCCGCCGGCCAGTTTCGCGTAGCGCCGCCAACGCCTTTTTCCAAAGATAAAAACAGCGCTTTTTACAAGTTGATGTATGCCAATTATCAACAGGCAGAAGACAGCTTATCGGAAGAAAATCGTCATATAGCAGCATTTTGGGACTGCAACCCATTTGCTGTGCAAGACCAGGGGCATTTGATGATTGGATTAAAGAAAATATCACCCGGGGCACACTGGCTGGGCATTACCAATATTGTATGTGGACAAACAGGCAAATCGTTTGAAGAAACCTTGTTTATCCATACCGTAGTAGCAATGGGGCTCATGGATAGTTTTATGGCTTGTTGGGACGAAAAATACCGCAGCAACCGTATTCGTCCTGAAACAGCTATCCGCCAGTTGATAGATGTGCGTTGGAAACCTTTGCTGCAAACACCACCATTTCCCGAATACCTGAGCGGGCACTCCTGCATATCTACTACTTCGGCCACCATACTCTCGCATTATTTTGGTGAGCATGTTGGTTTTACCGATACTGTTGAAGTACGCTACGGTTTGCCACCACGACATTTTAATTCTTTCAACCAGGCGGCCGAAGAAGCCGCTATCTCGCGGTTTTACGGCGGCATTCATTTTATGGATGCTATTACTGAAGGTGTGGAGCAAGGTAAAAAGGTAGGCGAGTGGGTGATTGGTAAAATGGATAAAGCTAATGTGGATGGAGCACTGGCAGAGAGGGGAAAATAGATAATAAAATTATGAACTATCTTGAAGCCCGCTTTCACCCTTTTTCCTGTTTTTGTTTTAGGCAGTTGCGCTAAAAATGCAAAACAAATTCTAGCTAAAGAGATACTGTGAGGAGCAGGCAGTTAGGATTATTAGATGCGGATGAAAGAATTATAAAATTTACAGCAAACTATAAAAGGAAGTTACTGGCAGCCTCTTTACAAAAACAAAAGAGTTGTTCATTATTGGATAGATGAGCGGTATGCTGATAAAAATTCCATTAAGTACGCCTATTTTGCTGATATTAAAATGATTGATACAATTTTCAAAACTAAAGCACTAACACAAGTATCCTACCTGACCCTGACCGAAATGGACAGCTTCAAGGTTTAAAACGTATATTTAAGGGAATAAAAAGAAGTGCGAAGCTTTTCAATGCCATTATTGATAAGTGGCGCCAGAATAACTTCAAAGGATGACCAACTATATATATATTGTGAGTAATTGGTCAATTGTCGTAAGCCCCTTTAAAACTTTTTCTCTAAAAAAATTACTATAATTCTTCTGTCAAATTTTGTTAAACCAACAAAATCCCTTATAAATTTGTTTTTAATTTGCACCATATTGCTTAATTTTGCCCTCCTTTTGTTATGAGCTAATTTATACAAGGGAGAAACATAGATGCGCATCCAATTTTGTTTCTCTTATTTTCAATGCATTGAGCCTTTTCCGTTCGCCAGAATGTGAAAGGTACTTTTTAAGCAAAAAACCGGTTAAATACAGATATGTCATCAACACAAGTTCAAAACAGGGTCAGCTTCGGTAAAACAAAACACCTTGCTGAAACCCCTGATTTATTAGACATTCAGTTACAATCTTTCCGAGAGTTTTTCCAATTAGAAACCACACCAGACAAACGCAACGTAGAAGGTTTGTTCCGCGTGTTTAAGGAAAACTTTCCCATTACCGACACGAGAAACATTTTCGTGCTCGAATTTTTAGATTATTTTATTGATCCGCCGCGCTACACCATTGAAGAGTGTATGGAGCGCGGTTTGACTTATGCTGTTCCGTTAAAAGCAAAGCTTCGCCTGAGCTGTAACGATGAAGAACACGTTGACTTCCAAACTATTGTACAGGATGTGTTTTTGGGAAACATTCCGTACATGACGCCACGCGGTACTTTTGTTATCAATGGTGCTGAGCGTGTTGTCGTTTCCCAGTTGCACCGTTCACCCGGTGTATTCTTTGGTCAATCTATTCACCCCAACGGAACCAAGATTTACTCAGCCAGAGTAATTCCGTTCAAAGGTGCGTGGATGGAGTTTGCTACCGACATCAACAATGTAATGTATGCTTACATTGACCGTAAAAAGAAATTTCCGGTAACTACCCTGCTGCGTTCTATTGGCTACGAAACAGATAAGGACATTCTGGAACTGTTTGGTATGGCTACGGAAGTGTCTGCCGATAAAAAATCGTTGCAGAAACATGCCGGTAAAAAATTGGCAGCACGTGTTTTAAGAACATGGGTAGAAGATTTTGTGGATGAAGACACTGGTGAAGTAGTATCTATCGAGCGTAACGAAGTAGTATTGGAACGTGATACTATTTTGGATGACGAAGCTATTTCTTTGATTGCTGAAGTAGAGGCTAAAAGCGTGTTCGTGCAGCGTGAAGATGTTGGCGGCGATTATGCAATCATCTACAACACTTTAAATAAAGATACCTCTAACAGTGAGTTGGAAGCGGTGCAGCACATCTATCGCCAGTTGCGCGGTGCTGATGCTCCGGACAACGAAACTGCCCGTGGTATTATTGATAAATTGTTCTTCAGCGATAAACGCTACGATCTGGGCGAAGTTGGTCGTTATAAAATCAACCGTAAACTGGGCGTTACGCAAAAGCTGGAAAATAAAGTATTAACGAAAGAAGATATCATTGAAATCATCAAATACCTGGTGCGTCTGACCAATGGCAAAGCAGAAATTGATGATATTGATCACCTGAGCAACCGCCGGGTACGTACCGTAGGCGAGCAGTTATATGCTCAGTTTGGTGTAGGTCTGGCACGTATGGCGCGTACCATCCGTGAAAGAATGAACGTAAGAGATAATGAAGTATTTACGCCGGTTGATTTGATTAACGCGCGTACATTGTCTTCTGTTATCAATTCCTTCTTTGGTACATCGCAGTTAAGCCAGTTCTTAGACCAGACCAATCCGCTTTCTGAAATTACGCACAAGCGCCGTATTTCCGCACTCGGACCCGGAGGTTTGAGCCGCGAACGTGCAGGCTTTGAAGTGCGTGACGTACACTATAGTCACTATGGCCGCTTGTGTACCATTGAAACACCGGAAGGTCCAAACATTGGTTTGATTTCTACGCTTTGCGTGCATGCCCAGGTGAATGATATGGGCTTTATTGAAACGCCTTATCATAAAGTGCATGACGGTAAAGTAGAATTAAACTCACTGAAATTTTTAAGTGCCGAAGAAGAAGATACCGCTAAAATCGCCCAATCTAATGTTGAGTTAGATGAAAAGGGCAATTTTGTGGAAGATAGAATTGTAAGCCGCGAAACAGGTGACTTCCCTATTCTGGAAAAGAATGATGTGCAATACATGGATGTGGCGCCTAACCAGATTGTAGGGTTGAGTGCTTCGTTGATTCCGTTCCTGGAACATGATGATGCCAACCGTGCGCTGATGGGCTCTAACATGCAACGCCAGGCGGTGCCGTTGATTCTGCCACAAGCGCCAATTGTAGGTACTGGTTTGGAAGGCAAAGCTGCCCGCGATGCACGCATCCAGATACATGCAGATGGAAATGGGGTAGTGGAATTTGTAGATGCTAAAGAAATTCATGTTCGCTACAATCGTAACGATGCAGACCGTCTGGTAAGCTTCGAAGATGATTTGGTGGTTTATCGCTTAACAAAGTTCATCAAAACCAACCAGTCCACTTCTATCAACCTTCGTCCGGCTGTAAAGAAAGGGCAAAAGGTGGTAAAAGGCGACTTTTTAACCGAAGGCTACGCAACCAAAGATGGTGAATTAGCACTTGGTCGCAACCTGCAGGTGGCATTTATGCCGTGGAAAGGTTACAACTTTGAGGATGCTATCGTTATCAACGAAAAAGTAGTTCGCGAAGATTTGTTTACCTCTATCCATATTGAAGAATATGAACTGGAAGTACGCGATACCAAGCTGGGTGAAGAAGAATTGACTTCTGATATTCCTAACGTTTCGGAAGAAGCTACCAAAGATTTGGATGAAAACGGTATTATCCGCATAGGTGCACAGGTGCGTGAAGGTGATATTCTGATTGGTAAAATCACCCCTAAAGGCGAAAGTGATCCTACACCGGAAGAAAAGCTGTTGCGTGCTATCTTCGGCGATAAAGCCGGCGATGCCAAAGATGCTTCTTTAAAAGCACCAAACGGTACCGAAGGGGTAGTGATTGACAAGAAATTATTTCAGCGCGCCAAAAAAGATAAAAACGGCAAGATTCGTGAAAAAGCACAGCTTGAAAAAGTAGAGAAAGTACACGACAAAAATGAAGAAGACCTGAAAAATCTGTTGCTGGAAAAACTGCAATTAGTATTGAAGGATAAAACTTCTGCCGGTGTAAGTAACAATTTTGGTGAAATGCTGATTGGAAAAGGATCTAAGTTCAATCCAAAGAATTTGGCTTCTATTGACTATCAGAATGTAAATCCATTAGGCTGGACTGGTGATGCAACGATTGATAATCAAATCAACGTGTTGCTGCACAACTTTAATATCAAGTACAACGAAGAGCTGGGTCGTTATAAGCGTGAGAAATTCAACATCTCTATTGGTGACGAATTACCGGCTGGTGTGTTAAAGTTAGCCAAAGTATATCTTGCTGTTAAGCGTAAGCTGAAAGTAGGTGATAAAATGGCTGGTCGCCACGGTAACAAAGGTATTGTAGCAAAGATTGTACGTGCCGAGGACATGCCGTTTATGGAAGATGGCACTCCGGTTGATATTGTGCTGAATCCATTGGGTGTACCAAGCCGTATGAATCTCGGTCAGATTTATGAAACCATTCTTGGTTGGACCGGTAAGAAACTGGGCGTGAAGTTCGCAACCCCAATTTTTGATGGTGCTACGCCGGAAGAAATTGCACAATATTGCGAGCAGGCTGGTATTCCTTCTATGGGGCACACGTACCTGTATGATGGTGAAACTGGCGAACGCTTCCACCAGAAAGCTACAGTGGGTATCATTTATATGATTAAGCTGCACCACATGGTGGATGATAAGATGCACGCCCGTTCTATCGGACCATATAGCCTGATTACACAGCAGCCGCTGGGTGGTAAGGCGCAGTTTGGTGGTCAGCGTTTTGGTGAAATGGAGGTGTGGGCACTTGAAGCGTATGGTGCTTCCAACATTTTGCAGGAACTGTTAACCATTAAGTCTGATGATATCATCGGCCGTGCAAAGACATACGAAGCTATCGTAAAAGGCGAAAACATTCCAAGAGCTGGTATTCCTGAATCATTCAATGTATTGGTTCATGAGTTGAGAGGCTTGGGCTTGGATTTGAAGTTTGAATAAATCCTTTTAAGATGTAAAATATAATCGCCGCTTTCAGTGATGAGAGCGGCGGTTTTTGTTTATAAAGTGTTCACAGTTAATTTCTATATTCTATAGAAAAGTATAGCACCAGAAAAATAAAAAGAATCTGTTTTTACAATCCTCCCTCCACCTAATATCTCTTTATCCTTCGCCAGTTTTTCATGAAATAAATCTGGACGCTGATTGTTCCAGCTTTTATCAAAAATAGTAATTGATACTTCATATTTATTTAATTCTTCTACTGCCATAGTGTAAAAGTATTATCCCATTCCCCACAAACTTTATAAAAAACATAACACCGAAACCCTCAACTTTATCTACGCCCAAAGTATTAAATAAAAAACGGATTCCTAATTTTACATACGTGCTTTTTGCCCGAAAACATATTATGCAAGCCCTTCTTGTTTCAGCCTTTTTACTGCTGCTGAATACAATGACTATAGCACAAAATGGCACTGGTCCTTACGATACCATCCGCGTGGGCGCCTGTATAGAAGCCAATGGCGATACCATCCCCTGCAGTTGGCTGCCGCCTTACCTTACGGTTACCCGGGAAACAAGGAAGAGCCGCCGCATGGCTGCCGAATGGACGCGCCTGCGCAATGCGGTGTATGTTACTTATCCGTATGCTATAAAAGCAAGTGCGATAATGAATCAGATCAATGCCGAGCTGGCGAATGTAACGGATAAGAAGAAGCGCAAAGCCATTATAAAAGCACACGAAAAAGAATTGAAAAAAGAGTTTGCAGATAAGCTCACGCAGTTATCTGTTTATCAGGGCAAAGTATTAATGAAACTCATTTACCGCCAAACCGGCAATAACTGCTACGAAATAATACAGGAATACAAAGGCGGCTTTTCAGCAGGCTTTTGGCAAACGGTGGCTGTAGTGTTTGGCAGCAACCTCAGGCAGCAATACGACCCCAATGGTACAGATAAACCTATGGAATCTATCGTGGTGGATGTGGAAAGAATGTACGGACACCGGAGAGGCTAAGTAACTTTTGCTCTTTATACTACACGCTATCAAACTGAAATAATATCCAACTTTAACGGCAAGTTGCTTTTATACGCCGTACTTTTGCGTCTTTATGAAAGCAGATATTCTGGCTTTTGGCGTGCACCCCGATGATTTGGAATTAGGTTGCGGTGGCACGCTGATAGCAGCTATTGCCGAAGGCAAAAAAGTAGCAGTAATAGATCTTACCCGTGGCGAATTGGGCACACGCGGCTCTGCTGAAATCCGTGCTAAAGAGGCCACTGCCGCGGCTGAAGTGTTGGGCGTTCATGCCCGCGAAAATTTAGGCATGGCAGATGGTTTTTTTGAACATAACGAAGCTAATCTCTGTAAGATTATTGTTGCTATCCGTAAGTACCAGCCTCAAATAGTTATTTGCAGTGCGCCCGAAGATCGTCATCCCGACCACGGGCGTAGCTCCAAACTTATTTCGGATGCCGCTTTTTTATCGGGCTTAAGAAAAGTAGTAACAACATTAGACGGACAACCACAGGAAAGCTGGCGGCCGGCACAGGTATTTCACTACATACAAGACCGCTATTTAAAGCCGGATTTTGTGTACGACATCTCGCCTTATTTTGAGCAAAAGATGAAAGCTGTACTTTGTTATGGCACACAGTTTAATACAACAGATACCAGCGAGCCGGCAACGTATATTTCTAATCCCGACTTTATGGATGTGATACGCGCACGCGCCCTGATGTTTGGCAAACGTATTGGCGTAAATTTTGCCGAAGGCTACATTACACAAAAAATGATAGGCATTACCAGCTTTGATAATATTATTAATAATGTGACCTGAGATATGATAACAGAATAGATAAACACTTACCAAGAACCAGTATAACAGATAGTTAGCATGACACCCAAGTTTGCAAATCCCAAGCAGTCTTTTCACGTAGAACTGAAGAAAAGAATTAACCAGTATTTTGATGCTACCGGCAAAGAAACTACCGGCGGCTGGCGATTGATTGCCAAAGCCCTGATTTTGGTAACCTCGCTTATTTACATCTATGTACATTTAGTATTTTTTACGCCAAATTGGCCATTAGCTTTATTGTATAGTGCTTTGCTGGGTTTTATTACAGCAGCCATAGGGTTCAATATTATGCACGATGGCAGCCACGGTAGTTTTAGCAAGTATAAATGGTTGAATAAAACAGCATCAAATGTAGCCGAATTCATTGGTGCCAGCCAGTTTATGTGGAATATGAAACACAATGTTATCCATCACGCGTATGCCAATGTGGATGGCATTGATGATGATATTGATGCGAAGCCCATTTTGCGTATGGCACCTACACAAAAACACTATAAAATTCATCGTTTTCAGCATTTATACTTCTGGGTGTTTTATGCATTCCTGCACCTGTACTGGACCATGATGAGCGATTACCGCAAGTATTTTACAAAAAAGATTGGTGATATTCCACTTAAGAAAATGAGCGTAAAAGATCATATTGCTTTCTGGGCTTTCAAGATTGCGCATTATGGTTTGTTTATTGTAATTCCTATCTGGCAGGTTGGCTTTATGAACTGGCTGATTGGTTACACGGTCTTCACGGTGTGTGTAGGTTTTACTATTTCCATTGTATTCCAGTTGGCGCATACGGTAGAGCATACGCAGTTCCCGGTGCCCGATGCTGTTACCCACAAGCTGGAAGACGAATGGGCTATCCACCAGTTGAAGACAACCGCCAATTTTGCTACGCGCAACAAATTTATTTCGTGGTATGTGGGTGGATTGAACTTTCAGATAGAGCATCATTTATTCCCCAAAATTTCGCATATACATTATCCTGCCATCAGCAAAATTATTAAGCAGGCTTGCAAGGAGCATGGTGTAGTGTATGTAGAATACCGCCGTATGCACCAGGCTGTAGCTTCGCACATTTCATTTTTAAAAGAAATGGGAAAAGCTTCTTAAACAGCATTTGCCTGTAACTTATAAATAAAAAAGCCATCCTTTTAGGTGGCTTTTTTATTTTTCTTACCGCAGAGGGTAAAGAAAGCCGGGCTTCGCAGGGAAAACTACTTTGCGTAAACACTGGTTCATTTGCTCTCTGTAGTGAAAGTATTAAATCAAACTCCCCCAACTTACAGCTTGAATCTTGTATCCTTGCATGTTGCTCCTTATCTTGGTATGAAATCTGAATGGAAAAAGAAAAGCTTTTTATGACAACAAACGAACAAATAGGCGATCCGATTTCATTAGAAGCGAGCAACGAAAGTGATATACAAACTTTAAAGAGTATAAATCATTATTATCAGAACAGGGGCGCCATTGACCAGCGGCTGATGGATTTAGAGGAAGAATGGGATATAGAACGGATGCTGGAGTTTAATGCTGCCGCCTGGGCAATGATAGGTGTGACGTTTGGCCTTACACGCAGCCGCTTGTGGCTGTTGCTGGCATTGGGTGCCGGTGCGTTGCTTGCCGGCCAGGCTTTGCAAGGCAATAGTCCAGCGGTACCTTTGTTGCGTAAATTAGGCTTTAGAACCAAGACGGAAATAGATAAGGAAAAGTATGCTTTAAAGGCACTGCGTGGCGATTTTAAGTACCTTTTAGATGTACCTAATGTAGTATGGAAAGCGGTAAATGAATAGAAATAATCTCCTGAAAAGCTTGCTCTTTTCTTTTGTGAATCGTACACAGTAACAGTTGGAGTTTTTAAACAGGCGAACAGAAACCTAAGCTGCCCGTTATTATGTCACGCCATGAGCAAGCCCCCGGCAGCAGGATTTAATTACAATCATACATTGCGGGGCTTTGTGCAAAATTTGTGGGCAGTAGTAAAATCAACGCTGATGCAAATAACGGCGGGTATTCTTTCTATCAATTCCTTGTAAGTAAAGGCAATCCACAGATTCCACACAAAGCGCCCACAGGATTGAAAGTACGGCTGACTGCTATCAGGAGCAATTGCGGAATGATGACTTCGATTATTAAAATTATCAGACTACTTACTTATTGAAATCTTCAAGAAATATATCCAAACCTGCTCTTCGTTGAGCCTTGTTACTTTACGCTATTCAAACAGGTTTTTATACAGCTTTCAATTAAGAAGTGTTACGGGCAGGTTTTGCTCTCTCCTTGCAGCGTGCAACTTTTACAACTTATTTGAAAATAGCATAAGCTGTTCCTCCGCTGATAGTAAAGGAATATATTTGACTTTAAATCAGCAGATTTGCATTTTCCTGTACAAATACCTGTTGGCAGCAATGCCATCTATCTGCATACAATTACCGAGTCGCTCGGCATGTTTGCAGGTTTCCGGTATTTTTTATACTTAAGAAAGAAAGAAGGTGATAAAATTGAATCGCCTAACCGTATCTGGATAATTATCGGCGCCATTTTCGGCGCTGTTATTGGCAGCCGGTTTATTGGCGGGTTGGAGAATGTGCATGATCTGTTGAATGCGGGTAATACATGGCTGTACTTTTATACCAATAAAACAATTGTTGGCGGACTGCTTGGCGGTTTGTTTGGCGTAGAATTAATGAAGAAAATTATTGGTGAGCCTACTTCTTCCGGCGACCTGTTTACGTACCCGCTTATTTTGGCAATAATCATCGGGCGCATCGGCTGTTTTAGCATGGGCGTGTACGAAGAAACATACGGTTTGCCTACACATGTATTTTGGGCAATGAACCTGGGCGACGGTTTGTTGCGGCATCCGGTTAGCTTGTATGAGATTGTTTTTTTGCTGTTGCTGTGGTTGGCTTTAATTAAGATAAATAATACTTATCCGTTGCAAAACGGTGCGTTGTTCAAGCTGTTTATGATGGCTTATCTTTTGTTCCGGTTAATGCTCGATTTTATAAAACCACATTATACATTAATATTTGGGTTATCTACCATACAGCTTACCTGCATAGCAGGATTGATTTATTATTATCGTTATATGCTGCATCCTAAAAAATTAATGGCTTATCCTTTAATAAAAATATATGCCTGAACGCCCTTATACATACTACGATTTTACAATCAGCCTGTGCCCTGTTTGTTTAAAAAGAATTGATGCGAAGATTGTGTTTGAAAACAACAAGGTATATATGCTAAAAAGCTGCAAAGAGCACGGCTTTAGCAAAGTGCTGATAGCAACCGATGTGGAATATTACAAGAACATCCGCAATTACAACAAAGCATCCGAAATGCCGCTACAATTCAACACACGTGCACATTATGGCTGCCCTTACGATTGTGGTTTATGTGCCGATCATGAGCAGCACAGTTGCCTTACCGTAGTAGAAATTACCGACCGCTGCAACCTTGCATGTCCTGCCTGTTATGCTATGAGTTCGCCGCACTATGGCAGGCACCGTACCATTGAAGAGATAGAACGTATGCTGGATATTGTGGTTGCAAATGAAGGCGCGCCCGATGTAGTGCAAATAAGCGGCGGCGAGCCTACTATTCATCCCAACTTTTTTGAGATATTGGACATTGCCAAAAGAAAGCCCATCAAGCATTTGATGGTAAATACCAATGGCATTCGCATTGCCAGAGATGTGGAATTTGCAAAGCGGCTTGCTGGCTATATGCCCGATTTTGAAATATACCTGCAGTTTGATTCTTTTGAAGGAGCAGCTTTGCAGGCAATGCGCGGTAAAGATTTAACCGGTATACGCAGGAAAGCATTGGATCATTTAAACAAGCTCAATGTATCTACTACGCTGGTAGTTACGCTGCAAAAAGGTGTAAATGATGATGAGATTGGAAAAATTATTGACTTTGCATTGCAGCAGCCTTGTGTGCGCGGTGTTACTTTTCAACCGGTACAGATAGCCGGGCGTACCGAAAATTTCAACCCGGCAACAGATCGCATTACCATGACGGATGTACGGCAGAAAATACTGGAACAAACCACCGTTTTTCAACCCAACGATTTAATACCTGTGCCCTGCAACCCCGATGCATTGGTAATGGGCTACGCGCTGAAACTGGCGGGCAAAGTTTTTCCAATGACCAGATATGTGGACCCGGCGCATTTGCTGAACAACAGCCGCAATACCATTGTGTATGAACAGGATGAGCAATTGCACCAGCAAATGCTGAAGATATTTAGCACCGGTATTTCGGTAGATAAAGTGCAAAACAATTTTAAAGAGCTGTTGTGCTGCCTGCCGCAGATACATGCGCCAGGATTGGATTACAACAATTTATTCCGTATTATCATTATGCGGTTTATAGATGCTTATGACTTTGATGTACGCGCGATTAAAAAGAGCTGCGTTCATATTGTGCATAAAGATGGAAGAATAATTCCGTTTGAAACGATGAATCTGTTTTACAGAGATGAAAAACAGGTGTATCTTGAAGCATTGCAACAGGAAAGAGTGAGTTTGTAAATTAATCTTTAGACTGCTTTTTTATGAATCAATTCTGGAAATATACTTTAATCATTACCGGTGCCAATGTGCTGTTTATTCTGTTGTGTTTTGCAGTACAGGAAATGTTTGTAGTATGGTTTTTTGGATTGATAATACAACTCTTATTAGGTATAGGGATGGTCTTCCCAAAAGAAACCCGAACACTTGGTCAGGCATTTCTTTTATCATTTGCCATTGTATTGGTTATTGGCTTTTCTGTTTGCTCCATAGCATGGAACAGTAGCGGTTTTCATTAGTGTATTTGCTTTTATACTAAAAACGCTTACAGAATTCAGAATCCTGTAAGCGTTTTATGTTTCTATGCCTGCGTCAAATATTGCGAATACGCATAGCCTTCTATGCCACTATCAGTGCGAATAAGACTCCACTGGTCATCGGCTTTGCTTATTACATTTACAACCTCGCCGTGTGCAGCTTTACCTACAATCTCCTGATCGGTGCCAGGACCTTTGCGGATGTTGAGATTAGATGACTGCGTAGTTACCTTTGCCTTAGTGCCTGCTGCTGCCGAGGCATCAATATTCAACACCAAATCGCCGGAGCGGTAATCGGGATCTATTTTATTATAAATATTCCAGAGATTATCTTTTACCGCGCCGCTGTTAGTAGTGCCATCTATATACAATACATTGTTTTGCTCGCGAACCTGCAGGTTGCTTACACCGGCAGTTTTTGCTGCATCAATTAGTTCTTTATATTTATCCTGTAATGTCATAGTTATTTTATTGGATGGTTAAGTTATTATTTACTTTTTTGGGGTGCAGTGCATTAACGTTTTGCAGGAGCTGCGGCAATTTATCCCTGCTGATCGTGCCTGTAAGCGTTACCTCTCCATTGTTTACTGTTGCCGTTACACCCGGAAAATCTTTGGTGGCATCTTTTAAATTGTTAGTTAATGAGTCGTCAGGCGATATAGTTACCGGCCCGCCGGTAGCAGCCGGCTGATCCGTCATTACTGTGGTATCGGGTAATTGAGCCGCGGCAGAATCGGCATTCGCATCGGAGGCAGTTTTGCTTTTACAAGCAGGTAAATAAGACATTGCAACAAGCGAAGCTGCCGCCAGCAATAATTTAAATGATACATTTTTCATAACGTTGATTTTAAAATTTAGTAATAAAAAGGCTTACTTTTTAATAAGCCAATAAGGTGCCTACGATAGCCAGCACACAGGCTACCAGCACTGCAGTACCAAACGAGCGAAGTTGAAAGCCGGAGAATAGTTTATCGGTAAGCCAGATGACAATGGCAGTTACAAACAGGCGAACGAGAAAGGAAAGTAGCCAGAGCGTCATTAAGTTTAAGGTAAAGCGTAGCAGGAAACCAATAGTCGCATTTAAAATACCAATCACCAAGGCTACACCTACAGCGGTACCAAAGCTTCTTACTTTAACGCCGGGATGTATATAAGCGAGCAGCAATAAAACACCGGCATTAATTATTAATTGTAATATCCAGCTCATGTAATAAAAACAGTTTACAGGTTTCTTAAAATTCTGTCAAACATACCACCGGCATTACCATAACCACGGCCGCCATTAAACATACCAATAAGGGAGCCCAAACCGCCACCGCCGAATAGTCCGCCTAAACCGCCGCCCATGTTTCCACCTGGTCCTCCACCGCCAAACATTCCTCCGCCTCTCCTTCTGCTACCGCCAAACATACCGCCGCTGCCCCTGCCCAATTTGTTGGTAACCATTCGCGTAAGTAATAATGGTGCAGCAATGGTAAGCAAGCCGCGCAGCAAACTACTGCCATTAATGCCGGCATTTTTCATTTTATCATCCAAACCTAAAGTAGATAAAAAGCCCGGCTGTTTTGCCTCCTCAGGTGTTACCTGCGCATTGGCCGCTTTGTTGGTAAACTGGTCGAGCAACGAAAACTGTTGCTGATTTACACCAAGATATTGCGCAATTTCTTGTACCTGCTGTTGTTCGGCTTCGTTGTAATCACTGTCGGCTTTTGCAAAAGCAATCAAATCGGTTACCAGTGAGTATCTTAGATCACTATTCTTTAATATATCCAGGCACTTTATCAGTTCATCATCAGTTATTGTACCGGCTGCATGTAGTACCGCTTCTTTTTGTTGTTTATTTATTTGGGCGGCGTCGCACAGTTCGGCAAGGCTTTCCAGTTCTTCTTTTGTTGCCTGCCGGTCGGCAGTGGCAATAGATGCAATGGCACCCAAATAAGCACCTTTTTCCTGGTCGGAATGGCCGGCTAAAATAGTTTGCTTGTTTTCCATGTGCAACCTTGTATTAAATTTTATGCCAGATAAATACGCTACCAGCACGTATGCCTGTTGTTCAATTCGCATATCCAATTTCGGTACTACAACTATGTAATGCCTTCGGTGACTTGCCTGTACATTTTCCTTTTAGAAGGATTGGCGGGATATTTATTCCATAAACAATAACTGGCAAACTTTTAGGTATAACATATACACTATTCATCCATTAAAAACATATAATTATGCATCCGTTATCTTTTATTCGTGGAGCTCTTTTTGGCGCTTTTGTTATGTATTTGTTTGCACCCCGCAGCGGCGCAGAAACGAGGAGAATGTTTGCTCAAAAAGGGGAAGATCTTAAAAACACTTTGGGAAATATTGCAGATACTGTTGCAAACGAAGTATCGGCGCAGCCCACTGAAACAGACGAAGCTGTAGTGATAGCCAGTGGTACTTACCGCCCAATGACGTATCAGCAATAAGCAGCTTGTATTGGTTCATTGTATTATACTCCTCCTGTTTTGCCTCAACAGACAAAGCCGGAGGAGTAATTTTTTAGGCAAATAACACTTTTTACTCCAACAATTTATCCACAAGCAACTGCTTTTGCGCAAAATGCGCTGGAAATTTTGCACTGTACTGCCTGTAAACGGCGTATCTTTTATTTTGCAGTGTAATGTTTAAAATTCATCAGATAAGTATGATGGCTGTAGTAGCCTGCATGCTGCTCACGAGCTGTAAAAGCCTGCAACGCCTGTCGGCACGCGACGCTTCGGCAAAGAGTAAAACAGCGGCTGCAAATAAAAAGGCGCGTAACATTGAATTTATTGATGATATTGCTGTAAGCACCGGCAAGGCACCAGCTCCAAAAAGTAATACTAATGCAAAGAGGGCTCCAAAGGTGATTTATAAGCCTCCAACAGACATTGTGCTCACCAGATTTAATATTGAAAAAGCTACCGCACTACAGTTTAAATATGCCATCATGTTGGATGCTTCGGTAGAGAAACTCACCGATACGTTACTGTTGCAAAATATTGATCATTGGTATGGCACGCAGTACTGCATGGGCGGTTCTACCGAAGATTGTATTGACTGCAGTGCCTTTACACAAATTATGATGCGCGATGTGTATAAGGTAGATATTCCACGCACTGCCCGTGCGCAATACGATAACAGCGACCGTATTGCGGTAGAAGACTTACAGGAAGGCGACCTGGTGTTTTTTCAAACAGTTGGCCGCGATATATCGCATGTGGGCATCTATCTTACCAACAATAAATTTGTACATGCTGCCACCAGCAATGGTGTAATGGTGAGCGACCTGAATGACATATACTGGCGACCGCGTTTCAAAGGCGCCGGAAGAGTATTGAAAAATGGGGTTGCCTTGGGTAGATGATTTTAGCGCTCACAGATGAATGAATAGGCATGGATGAGAAATAAAAACTTGATTATGTACGCTATTCCTCACGAATGTGCAAAAAGATACATAGAATTACTTTCTTATATTCTTTAATTATTCCTCAACTGTGTTTATCCGCTTTATCTGCGAGCAATCATTTCATTGAGCAGCAGCGCTCATTGCTTTTACATTCAGGTAATACATTTTTTCTATTCCTTCTTTTGTAAATAAACCTGCCTGCTGTTTATTTACTGCACTATTTTTCCATTCATCGGTTGGATAAACTTTAATGTTTGCAGTATCGTTATGTAAGGCAATGGGCAAATTAAAACCTGCCACGCAACTATCATAGCGATAATACACTTTGCTGCTGTCGTTATTGAAATAATATTCAAAAGTTGGTATTTGTGTGGTGCGCAAATACTGGTCGAATACTTTATTGTAATCGAAGCCTGCCAGCTTACTGAAGGTGCTTTCTATCTGTTGTGTAGTTACTGTTTTGTGGTAAAAGATTTTATTTAATCCGTGCAACACATTACGGAATTTTGCATCATCATTCATGCTGTGGCGAATGGTATGCAACATATTGCCACCCTTATAATACATATCGCCGCTGCCTTCTTCATTTACACCATAATGTGCTATAATAGGCTTATCATTTTGTATTCTTTTGCGAACGCCGTAATTGTATTCATCAGCCGCATCCTTGCCATAATAATAATCTATAAATAAGGTTTCGCTGTAGTTGGTAAAGCCTTCGTGCACCCACATATCAGCCAGATCTTTGGTAGTGATGTTATTGGCAAACCACTCATGACCGCTTTCATGCACAATAATAAAATCCCATTTCATGCCCCAGCCTGTGCCCGATAAATCAATGCCATGATAACCATTTTGATAGCCATTGCCATACGCTACTGCACTTTGATGCTCCATACCGAGGTGCGGCGCATCTACCAGCTTGTAGCCATCCTCATAAAAAGGGTACGGACCAAACCAATATTCAAATGCCTTCAGCATCCGGTTTACATCAGGCGCGAGCTTTGTTTCTATTTTGGGATAATTATAATCCAGCACCCAATAATTTACATCCAGGTTACCTTTTAACCCAGGATATACTTCGGCTTTATTTTTATAAAAACCGATATACGGAATAATGTTGTAATTATTGATTGGGTTTACAATACTCCATGTATAACTTGTAGTGCCATTGCCTTTTTTTTGCGTGTTTGTCAATCTTCCATTGCCCACTGCCATGAGGCTGTCGGGAACAATGATGGTTATGGAGGCACCTTTATCCGGCTCATCGCCCTGGTAGTCTTTGCACGGATACCAAACACTGGCACCCAGCCCCTGACAAGCAACGCTCATCCATGGGCGGTCAAGCGAATCTTTTGTCCAAATCCAACCGCCATCCCAAGGTGGTCTTATCGCTTCTTTGGGCTTGCCGTGATAGTAAATGGTAATAGCTGCGCTGCTGTTATATACCTGCTTGGGCGCATTTACTATACACACATTTTCTTCCTGTTTAAAGTTGAGCGAACGATGATTGTTGAATGAGATACTGTCAATAATCAAAGGCTGTTGCAGATCTATTTGCATAAAAGCCGGATAGCTCTTGCTTACCACTTTATAAGTAATAACTGTTTTGCCGGTAATGGTCTTGCTTTCATAATCAGGCTGTACGGTCAAATCGTAACGCTGTACATCCCACCAGGTGCGGTTGGCGTTGAGGCTGCCACGCAATGTATCGGCGTGTGTAAAGGTCTTTGTTTGCTGCGCAAAAATAATGCTGGTGCAAGTAAAAAAGGCTAACAACAAGAGAATGTACTTCATGCGATAAATATAGTATGGACGGGTAAAATGGCGACAAGTAAAATGGAAGAGCGGAAGCAGGGGAGGACGACAATGTTATAGTAATGAATAAAGCTATGCCAAAATTTTCATCAGCTATACTGTACTTCAAAGGCATCTGCGATAAAAGTGCTACACTAACATAGTGTATCCGCGAAACATGCCCTTGCCTTAATGCAAAGAATGTTAGTTTCCATACGCACATCACGAAAGCGATTGAATAGAACAGGTAGAATCTTGGACTTACACTACGTCACTTGCTGTACTAAATATTTATTTTTAGTAAAAAGTTTCTTTAATGTTCATTAACTTTCGCTTGTAATGTTTTTTTTCATATTTAAATAGGTTATGTATCTTGCGCTTGCAAGTAGTTGGATTATTTATGAACTGCTCAAACCATAACTTAAAAAGCACATTTTTATATCCTACATTTTATTTCGTTTCCCTTTTACTTATTACATGTATTGCTACACAAGCCAAACCAAAGAACTGTATAGCTATCAGGACCTCTCGCACATTTATTACCTGAGGCAAAAAGATTCGCTGCAAAAAAACTGGTCCTGCCCACAGCTATATCAAAGTAAGGAAACACAAAAGAAATACAAGGAATTCCAGGATTCCCGTACCGATTTTATTACCACTGCTATCATGGATAAAGATTTTGTGCATGATAAAGAAGTGTATGATTATGTCAACAGCATTATTGCACAGATAGTAAGCGGCAATAAAAGGCAATTTTACTGCTATGCAAGCGTTTGGAGAAAAGCCTGGTGAAAATGAGTTCCACTGCAGAAGATTGTTGGTGATATTGAAGCAACTGCTTCGCGTTCTTCTTCACAGTGCAAAACTTTGAAAAAGCAACATAAGGCTACAAACAGGCACTTATGCCAAAGCAGGATAATGGTACTTAACCGTTACTCTTTTCGTAGTTAATAATGATTACCAGATCCTCTGTTCCGGTTTGTTTTAATCCATGAGAACTGCCCGGAAAAGTAAGGATAGCATCACCTGCCTGTACTGTAAACACTTTATTGTTCATTGTCATTTCGCCTTTGCCACTTACAATATAATATATCTCATCTGCTTGCTGCAGGTGGTAACCTATTTCGGAGCCGGGATGTAGCACTCTCTTGCGAAACACCAGTTTACTATCGGCTGCGCTATTAAAAAAGCTGTACGCCGTAGTTGATCCATTACCATGGTGCGGAGCAGGCTCATTTTTACCAATATCGCTTTCGTGTTCCAATATATAGCCTGTTTCTTTTTGCTTTTTTGCAAAACTGTAAGAAGCAAATAATCCTGCTGCAAAACAGGATATTGCAATGGTGGTTACAACAATATATTTCTGCATGGTTGCTTGGTTTTATAAATAATGCTGTATGAAGTTAGCTGTTTATGCATTGCTGTTTAGTTTATCTTAAACAAGAATAAGGAATAGCAGAACCTGTAACTGCTCTTTTATTATTTTTATAGCAGTACTACAATAACAATCAAACAACTCGATAAGTGGCACACAAAAGGAAGGGACAATTAACCGTTACACGCGAATGGGCAAAGCACCTTAGGAAAGGTCTTCACAAACAATTTTGGAAAGCTGAAAGAAGGGCAGCGAAAAACATACTAAAAAAAGAGCTTATTAAAACGGGTAAGGACTACAACTCCTAAAAACACGCGAACTGCTATAGCAATTTAAACCCTTCTGCAATGGGAAATATGCTGACACATATCTATATTAAACTTGTTTTTATTCAGGTTATTTATTTATTCCGGTTGGCTTTCTACGGGCTTAGCCGGTCACTACTTAAAAGGTATCCGTTCTCACATTAGGAATAACATTTGCATCATCTATGGAAAAATGTATGCCCATTCCCATCGGTGATGATAACAGAGACAGGCGCCTTACGCCTTATATAAATTACTTGTTGATAGCGCTTAATATTTTTGTATTCGTCTGGTGGCAGGCATGGGGCAGTAATGTTTCCGTAAGCTTAGCTTATGCCACCGTGCCGGGCGAAATTCTTACAGGTACAGACATTGTTACGCAAAGCCAGATTTTGACTGATGCTTATACTGGTCGCTACTTCGAAATGCCGGGCTTGCAGCCTACTCCCATTCCCGTTTTTCTTACACTTATTACCTCGCAGTTTTTGCATGGCGGGTTCGCCCACTTATTTGGTAATATGGTGTTTCTTTGGATATTTGGCGATAATATAGAAGATTCAATGGGGCATTTCCGCTATCTTATTTTCTATCTGCTGTGTGGTATAATCGCGGGGCTGATTCATGTATTCAGCACGTTGGTACTGGGGCAAGATCTGCTTATTCCTTCCCTTGGTGCATCGGGTGCTATTTCGGGTGTATTAGGCGGATATATTGTATTGCATCCATACAGAGGGATACATGTTTGGTTCTATCTTTTTATAATAACTATTCCTGCGTTCCTGGTAGTAGGGCTCTGGTTTGTTTTCCAGGTATTGAGTGGATTAGGTACATTGGGTGGAGAAGAAATTGGCGGAGTGGCGTATGGTGCGCATATAGGTGGCTTTATTGCCGGATTGCTGCTGGTAAAGCCTTTTATGAAACATATTCCACCGCCCAGGCGAAGATCATACTGGAGATAGCCGGGAAGACCTGTTTTATTTACTATAAAAGAGTGCTTACGTAAGCATCAGGTTATACCTCACTGACATTATAAATACATGGTGCGAGTACTTTCATCAAAAAGGCTCACGAGATACGAATCTTTCTGATAGTTTTTAAAACCTGAACGCTGTGCATAAACTATCAGCAATACACTTTTCCTCTATCTACTTTCAGCGCGCCTTTGTCGTGTAAATTACGAATGGTGCGGATAACAGTTTCTACACGCAATCCGGTCATATCGGCTATTTGCTGGCGGGTGAGTTGAACCTTTGAGCAACAGCTACAGATATAATGTTTTTCTTTTTTAAAATGATCGAGCAAAGCGGTGATGGTACTTTCGGGGTTATGACGGGCAATCTCTTTTGAGAAATGAAATTTAAAACGAAGCCGTTGCACCATCAGCTTTGTAAAAGCAAATCCGTAGTGCGGATGATCTTTTAACAACTGGTGAAAGGAAGCCTCGTGCAAGCGAAGAATTACACAGTCTTTATCTGCTATGGCTGTTGCAGCATACGGCTCGCCATCAAACAACGGAAACTCGCCAAAGCTTTCAACCGGCTCTATAATATCATGTATAAACTCACTGCCGTCATCATTTATCGTCAGCCATTTTACACGGCCACTTTCCAACTGATGATAAAAATGGGCTTGCTGACCTTCGCGAAAAATAACTTCACCAGCGGCTACCTTTTTGTAAGAAGCGCCATAGGATGTAAGAATTGCAGCATCAATCATTGCTATTATATTAAAGAGTATTACCAGACAAATAATAGTAAAAGTATATGGAATACACTTTGTGCAATATGACGTTAAACAGTTATCGGCATGATTAATATCATATTATCAAAACTGCCGCTGACAAAACTGCCAAAACGCTTACTGGGCCTGAGTTTCCCGCATTTCGATCACTGCACTGCTGCTACAGAAAATAAGGTGCGTTTACAAATATGACTAAACGCATAAAACACGGATTTTGCCGTGAGTAATCTTGCACTTTCAATTTAAAACAATCAATATGAGAAAGCTTTTGATTCTTTTTAGTGTTTCCATGTCGGTGCTGTTATACGCCTGCGACGGTGCCAGTGGGGATAATACATCATCCGGCAATGCGGATAATAGCAGTGCTGCCGCAAATAATTCCGCTGCCTCTTACGACCCCGAACGTGGTGAAGGAAAATTCTCGAATGTAGAACTAAGCGATAAGCTGAATACTACTATAGCCGATGCCGGGGAAAAAGTATATGGGGTAAAATGTGCTGCCTGCCACAAACTTACGGATGAAAAATTGGTGGGTCCGGGCTGGAAAGGCGTTACTACCAGGCACAAGCCGGAATGGATAATGAACTTCGTTACTAATCCCGATGCAATGCTGGATAAAGACCCCAAAGCACAGGCTATGCTGGAGATTTGTATGGTACGTATGCCCAACCAAAACCTAAGCGATGATGATGCACGCAGCGTGCTGGAGTTTATGCGTAAAAATGATGGAGTACAATAAATACTATCAATAATAACACAAACAATCCAAAAAATTGATCCAGTTCCAAACCTGTATTTTATGAAAATATATAACATAAGAATGATGACAATTGCAGTCGCGGCCATACTACTCTATGCCAGCGGTTGTAAGCCAAAAAATGTAAACAGTGCCGTAAGCGAAGATGCTGCTGTAAAAACGTATGTGGCTCCGGGCAAGTACGACGAGTTTTACAATTTTGTAAGTGGTGGTTTCAGCGGGCAAATGAGTGTATATGGTTTGCCTTCGGGAAGACTGCTGAAAGTAGTTCCTGTTTTTTCTGTTGACCCCGAAAAAGGCTGGGGCTACAGCGAAGAAACAAAACCAATGCTGAATACTTCGCGTGGTTTTATCCCCTGGGACGACCTGCATCACATGGATTTATCGCAGACAAACGGAGAGATAGACGGCCGTTGGTTATTTGCAAATGCCAACAATACCCCACGCATTGCACGTATTGATTTAACCACATTCCGCACTGCCGAAATTTTGGAGATACCCAACAGCGCAGGTAACCACTCTTCGCCTTTTATTACCGAAAATACAGAGTATGTAGTAGCCGGAACAAGGTTTAGCGTACCCATGGATAACGATAATGGTGATGTTCCCATCAATACTTACAAGCAAAACTTTAAAGGCACTTTAAGCTTTATAAGCGTTGATAAAAACGATGGCAATATGCAGATTGCTTTCCAGATCTTATGCCCCGGTGTAAACTTTGATTTAAGCCATGCCGGTAAAGGTCCTTCTCACGGTTGGTTCTTTTTCTCCTGCTACAACAGCGAACAGGCCAACACCTTGCTCGAAGTAAATGCTTCGCAAAAAGATAAAGACTTCATTATGGCTGTTAACTGGAAAAAGGCAGAAGAATACCTGAAAGCGGGTAAAGGAAAAAAGGTGAGTGTGAAATATGCGCATAATAAATACGACGACAAAACACACTCTTCCAAATCGGAGACCATGACCGAAGTAACTATGCTGGATTCAAAAGATCTGCCCGGACTGTGTTATCTTATTCCCTGCCCTAAATCACCACACGGCTGCGATGTGGACCCATCCGGCGAATACTTTGTAGGTAGCGGTAAGCTGGCTGCTTTGATTCCGGTTTTCTCTTATAGCAAAATGATAAAAGCTATCGAAAACAAGGAATTTGATGGTACGTATCAAGATTTGCCAGTGCTAAAATATGAATCTGTCTTGTATGGTGAAGTGCAGAAGCCGGGTTTAGGTCCATTGCACACCGAGTTTGATGGAAGGGGCAATGCTATTACTACCATGTTCGTTTCTTCTGAAATTGTAAAATGGAATATTAAAGACTTAAAGATAATAGATCGCCAGCCTACTTATTATTCTCCCGGTCACCTGTGCATCCCCGGCGGCGACACCAAAAAACCTAATGGTAAATATGTGATTGTGTACAACAAAATCACCAAAGACCGTTACCTGCCTACTGGTCCTGAACTTGCACAAAGCGCACAGTTGTTTGACATTACGGGCGATAAAATGAAACTGATATTAGACTTCCCAACTATTGGTGAGCCGCACTATGCACAAGCCGTAGCTGCCGATCTTATCAGAAATAAGTCGGTAAAGATTTTCAACATTGAGCAAAACGGCAATCCCTATGCAAGTAAGGGCGAAAGTACTGCAAAAGTGGTGCGCACCGGCAATAGGGTAGATGTATATGCAACGGCTATCCGCTCACACTTTGTGCCTGATAATATTGAAGGGGTTAAGCTGGGTGATGAGGTGTATTTCCATATCACCAACCTGGAGCAGGACTGGGATATACCGCACGGCTTTGCCATAAAAGGTGCCAATAATGGCGAGTTGCTGATAATGCCGGGCGAAACACAAACACTTAAATGGACACCAGACAAAGTAGGCATTTATCCGATGTATTGTACTGACTTCTGTAGTGCACTGCACCAGGAGATGTCGGGATACGTAAGAGTTTCACCTGCCGGCAGCAATGTTCCCATTAGCTTCAGCACTGGTAAAAACGAACCTGCTGATTCGGTAAAAACTACCGCAAGCGTAAAATAAACAATATTGTACTGGCTTTTTAAAATATCACTGCAGTACAGGTGTATCTCGCTTGTACTGCAGCCAATAAGCCGCAGCAAAACAGGCTATGTTACAACCATTCAATGCTAAGCCCTCTAAAAAACAAATTGCACAATCGGTTAAATAAATGGATTATGAAAAGTAAATTAAAAGTATGGGTAAGAACAGCAACTGCAATATGTGGCATCGCTCTGCTTGCAGTATTATATTTTCCCATCTGGCAGATACAATTGAATGCACCACAATATCCCGAAGGGCTGGTATTACTGATTTATGCAAGCAAGCTGGGAGGGAGCGTAGATATTGTGAACGGATTGAATCACTACATTGGCATGAGAACGCTGCATGCCAATGACTTTGTGGAGTTCTCTATACTACCATACATCATCATTTTCTTTTCAGTCCTTTTTATACTAATTGCCATCATCAACCGTAAGCGCTTTTTATACACCGGCTTTATCCTGTTTGTACTATTTGGTATTATTGCTATGGTTGACTTCTGGCGGTGGGAGTACAGCTATGGTCGCGATCTTAATCCCGAAGCGCCTATCAAAGTTCCCGGCATGGCTTATCAGCCACCATTAATTGGGTATAAACAACTGCTTAATTTTGGTGCTTATTCTATTCCCGACATTGGCGGCTGGATATTTGTTGCCGTGGGCGTAGTGCTTTTTGCTGCCGTTTTTTTTGAATTAAAAACAGCCAAAACCCGGACTATAAAATTCGCAAAAACACCGGCACTCGTTGCTTTGCTATTTGTTTTTTCTGCCGTTATCACCTCATGCAATGCACAGCAGGAGCCAATTGTAGTAGGAAAAGATGCCTGTTATTTTTGCAAAATGACAGTGAGCGATGCCCGCTTTGGCGGAGAAGTATTAACGCAAAAAGGAAAGGTATATAAGTTTGATGATCCGCATTGTTTGCTTGCCTTCCTGCACGGAGATGTGGTAAAAAAGAACGATATTAAAGAGGTGTATGTAGTAGATTTTAATAGTCATCAACTCATTCCTGCAGCCAGTGCTTTCTTATACAAAAGCGAAGCATTAAAAAGCCCCATGAACGGCAATATTGCTGCTTTTGCAACTGCTGCCCATATGCAAAAAACTTCAGCCCAATGGCAAGGCGAAGCAGTAAAATGGGATACGCTGCTGAAGCAATAAAACATTGTAAATAGTGAATGGTGCGTTGCAGGTTTAAACGCTTATACGCATCACTCTTGGCTTACCATCTACAAAAAAGTATGTACTTGAATTGATTGTAAAATGAAAGTTTTTATACTCATATCAGTTATTGCAAGTCTTGTATGCATCAACACTTCTCTTGCTGCTGTTATTACGGTAGGAAAAGGAAAAGATGTGGCAACCATTCACCAGGCGATAGATAAAGCAAATAATGGAGATACGGTTCTTGTGTATCCGGGAGAATATCATGAAAAGAATATTCTTATCAACAAAAGCATTGCTTTGATTGGTATTGACCGTCCGGTGATTGATGGTGACCATGCTTACGAAATGATCTCTGTTGCTGCCAGCAATGTAGTGGTAAAAGGTTTCCGCGTGCAACATTCAGGCAAATCTTCTTTAAACGATATTGCTGCCATAAAAATTTACAGCAGCAGCTATGTAACCATCGAAAACAATATTGTGGATGATAGCTTCTTTGGCATTTTTGCTAATAATGCATCCAGTTGTACCATCAGGAATAATTATTTAACAGCTTATAACAAAGGCGAACAGGAGAGTGGCAATGGTATTCATTGCTGGAAGAGCGACAGCATGCACATTCAAAATAATACTGCAACCGGCTTTCGTGATGGTATTTACTTTGAATTCGTAACCCATTCCATTATCTCCAGAAACCTGAGTGAAAAAAATATTCGTTATGGTTTGCACTTTATGTTTTCGCACAACGATACTTATGTAAGTAATACCTTCCGGAACAATGGCGCTGGCGTAGCGGTAATGTTTACGCATGGCGTAAAGATGATCAATAATGTTTTTGAGAATAACTGGGGTGCTGCTTCTTATGGTTTATTACTAAAAGAAATCAGCGATAGTTATATACAAGACAATCGTTTTTTAGAAAATACAATGGGTATTTATATGGAGGGCACTTCGCGTATAGCCCTTGTAAAAAACCTGTTTAAAAAAAATGGGTATGCCATGAAAATAATGGCGAGCTGTGCCGACAATAAATTGTATTTGAATAATTTTTTGGGAAACAGTTTTGATGTAGGTACTAATGGTTCTATATCGTTGAATGAATTTAAAAATAACTACTGGGATAAATATGAAGGCTACGATTTAAACAGGGATGGCATTGGCGATGTGCCTTACCGGCCTATCAGCTTGTATTCGATGATCGTAGAGCAAAATCCGCCTGCAATGATGTTGTTCAGAAGTTTCATTGTTACATTGCTCGATAAAACAGAAAAAGTGATTCCTGCCATCATCCCCGAAAATCTAAAAGACAATTATCCATCCATGAAACAATTATCATTATGATTATTGCAACAAATGTTTCAAAGCAGTTTGGCAAATTGAAAGTGCTGGACAATATATCGGTAAACTGCAATAAAGGTGAATGTATTGCTTTGATTGGTCCAAACGGAAGCGGTAAAACTACATTTATAAAAAGTATTTTAGGTATGGTGGTTCCCGATAGCGGCTTCATCACCTTTAACGGAAAAAATATTATTCACGACTGGGTATATCGCCAGCATATTGGTTACATGCCGCAGATTGGTCGCTACCCGGAGAATATGACCATCGGGCAAGTAATTGATATGATGAAAGACATTCGTCACAACAGCACCACCGTTTTAGACACCGACCTGATAGAGGCATTCAATCTTGATAAACTAATGCAAAAAAGAATGCGTACACTCTCCGGCGGTACAAGGCAAAAAGTAAGTGCTTCGCTTGCTTTTCTTTTCAACCCCGATGTATTGATTTTGGATGAACCTACAGCCGGACTCGACCCGGTTGCTTCTGAGATTTTAAAAGACAAGATTATAGCCGAAAAGAAGAAAGGAAAACTTGTTCTTATCACTTCACACATCTTAAGCGAACTGGATGATCTGGTAACCCATGTGATTTATATGAACGAAGGCAAACTGCAGTTTCACAAAAGCATTGAGAAAGTGCGGACAGACACGGGGGAAGAAAAATTGTCAAAAGCCATTGCCAGCATCATGAGTAAATAATAAGCCATGCAAAAGATATTGAAATACGTTGTTGTAGATATTTTAAGAAGCAGGATAGTGCTTGCATATACCCTTTTCCTGCTCCTTATTTCTTTTTCTATTTTTAACCTGGAAGATAACCCCGAAAAAGGTTTGTTGAGTTTGCTCAACCTTATTCTGTTTATTGTGCCACTTATCAGCATTATTTTTTCTACTATTTACTTTTATAACAGCTCAGAGTTTATCGAGTTGATGGTGAGCCAGCCTATTAAAAGGAAATCCATCTGGCTGAGTTTGTTTGGTGGTTTAGCGGTTTCACTGGGTGTTGCTTTTTTTGTGGGTGCAGGCATTCCCATTCTCATTTATCAGCCCAATATCACCGGCTTTCTGATGATTATTGCAGGCTTGTTTCTTTCCGTTATTTTTATTGCCATTGCTTTATTAAGTTCGGTGATAACAAGAGATAAAGCGAAAGGTATAGGTATTGCTATTTTATTGTGGTTATATTTTGCTGTTATTTTTGATGGGCTTGTCTTATTCCTGCTGTTCCAGTTTGCAGATTATCCTTTGGAGAAAGTAATGGTGGGCATCAGCTCGCTCAACCCTATTGATTTAAGCCGCATTCTTATTTTATTGCAACTCGATGTATCTGCACTCATGGGTTATACCGGTGCTGTTTTTAAAGATTTTTTTGGCACCGCAACCGGTATTACAATCTCCTTTTCCGTACTGATTTTATGGATTGTTATACCTGTATTTCTTTCCCTGCGAAAATTTAAGAGCAAAGATCTGTAAGGGTAAGGTGATTAAATGCATTTTATTAAACGATCCGAACCAAATCAATCTGCGTTATCCAAATTTTTTTACATGAATCAACCTTAATCATAAAAGATTTTAAAACGAGGTTGGTGTGCAACTGGTTGCATACTGCATTTAGGACACCAACCTCGTTGTATAAAAACCTTTCTGCTATGAGACGACTTCGTTTTCCCTTATTCTTTGTTTTACCATATAACTGCCTGGCACGGGACCGAAGGAACGTACAATACGGTTCCAGGTATTAATTTGGGCAATGCACAAAGTGAGATAAGCAATTTCGTCCTTAGAAAAATACTTGGATAGCTCATCGTGTATGTGATCACTGCTTTGTTCTTCGGGCAATCTTGTCAAGATTTCGGTAAAAGCTAGCGCAGCCCTTTCTTTCCCTGAATAATAAGGTGTTTCCCTCCAGGCAGGCAAAGCGTATAGCCTTTGTTCGGTTTCACCGGCATGCCTGGCTTCCTTAGAATGCATGTCGAGGCAGTAAGCGCAACTATTAATTTGGGATGCCCTCATTTTCACCAGGTTTAGTAACTTCTTATCCATTCCGCTTTTGGCAATGTATTGTTCTACGTTTAGCAGCACCTCTCTCATACCTTGCGGGGTTTCGTTCAAAGTAATTCTTTCCATAATTTAAAAAAGTTTGATTCAGTTAAAAAACAAATAAGGAACGGGAAATGTGACAGCCTTTTAAAATTTTTTGAATGAATTATCTGAAAACAGAAACTTTCCATTTTACAGCTTCCTCCCATTAGCGCAAGGAAGCGTCGAGTACCTTAAATAATGTTAACGCTACTGTTTGCAGTAAGCGTAAAGATGGGTGGCAACAACGCAGTATAAATTTTTTTAGGGAGTATTTATAAGTAAAGTGTATCATATTACCTGAACCTTATAAGATTGATAAACGAATAAACCCTGCGCAAAATCAATTCTCAGATGTGAACAGTAAGCATAATTCCCTACCAACGATCTGAATACTATATCAAATTATTGGAAAATATACCTTTGCATATTTCGCTCAATTGTATGGAAGACATCAGGAAATTGCTTACTACTTATGCCTATAACATCCTAGGCTCTTACGAAGATGCAAAAGATATAGTGCAGGATGCTTACCTGAAATTTTACAACATAGATGATAATGGTAGCATTGAAGATAAAAAATCCTATCTGGTTCGTACGGTTATTAACCTTTCCATCAACTTAAAGAAACGGAAAAATAAACTGTTGTCGCAATATCCCGGAGAGTATCTGCCGGAACCTCTTGCAACAGAAAAAGCTGATACAAACATCGTCAGACAAGACATTCTTTCTTATTCCCTGCTGGTACTTCTCGACAAATTAAATCCAAAACAACGGGCAGTCTTTATTTTAAAGGAAGCATTCGAATATGACCACAAAGAAATCTCAGAAGTGCTTCATATCACTGAAGAAAATTCAAGAAAAATGCTCAGCAGGGCAAAACAGGAATTGAAAAATCCTGGAACGGTGGTAAACACCGCTTACTACAAAGAATATGTTGAAAAATACCTGCAGGCTATCTATAATGGAGATGTAGAAGAGCTGGAAAACTTATTGCATGATGATATTTCAATAATATCTGATGGTGGTGGTAAAGCATCGGCCCTATTGCGCCCCCTTTACGGTAAATCATTAGCTGCAAAATTCCTTGTGGGTATATTTCGTAAGTTTTACTCCACAAGTGACACCCGGATACAAAAAGCGAATATCAACCATCAACCTGGGCTCTTGCTTTACAAGAACCAACAATTATCTGTGTGCCAGGTTTTTGAATTTGATAACGGGAATATCTGCCGTATTTATTTTGTACGTAACCCTGATAAGTTACGAGCGCTATAAAAAATTGATTTAAACTGTCACTTTTTTATTATTTGTTTGCTTTATGATCGCAGGGCAACAATGAAAGAATTTTTTAAAATATTATTTCAATATAACCACTGAAGCAAGCAGAAAATAGCCGGAGTATTTTCAACATTTCCTGAAAAGCTTTCCGAAAAGACTATAAAACTTTACAATCACATTCTGAATGCCCGCCACATCTGGAATTTCAGAATTTAGTCAACTAAATCTTCCTTTGAAGTTTGGGATATTCATTCTTTGGAGGACCATAAGACAATCGATAAAATGAATCTCGAAAAACAGTAGATATACTTAGCGACCAAGGCGAACTGCGGAAGATATTGCTTTGGCAAAACACCTATGCAGACCTTCTGCACAGGTTCGTGCTTTCACGAACTTTGTTGCATTATGGAGAATAAATTATAAAAATTACACTATAACTCAAAACCTATCAACAAAATAATAAGCCTGCTATAAACAATATCAATTCTTAAACAAACATCATGGAAAATGTCAATAAAAAAGGTTCGTAAAAACACGAACCTTAACCAACAATATGATAAGATCTTACGTAGTTTGGGCGATATTATTTGCTTGTGGCGCTACAATTTTTATTTGCATAATGGTAGCAACAGACAGCGCCCGCTGCTTAATTAATTCCGCATTATCTCCTTCGTACAGTTCATTTACCGTTTGAGCAAACAAACGATACCATTGTTTAAAATCGGCTCCTGTAAGGGCGTGCAGGGCATGTATATGTTTGTGCACCTGCATGGGATTGCCAGAGAAATTATTGGTATAAAAAACAACATTATCCCAAAAATTATACATTTTAGGCAAATGCTTGTCCCAGTCCACTTTTATTACTTCCGTAAAAAAGTGACCGATAGTGGCATCCTGCTTCACTTTATCATAAAAAGCATTTACTATTTGTATAATGTCCTGTTTATCGCGAATATCATTTTTCATAACACTGCAAAGAAATGTATTTGTACAAATAAGAGACCTGATTAATATCAGGCGAATGTATTTTAACTATTGGTTTTGCTTTTATCTGGTTAAGTTATATGCAAGCTAACCATACTTACATACATATGTGTGTAACACGAAACCCCTGGTGGTAAAGCATTATAGTTCTTCAATAAACGCTCAGTCAGCCGAGCTATTCACCCTAAAAGCTATAATCCATCTTAAAGTAAGTGGTGACGTTGATCCGTACAAACGCGCAGTGCAATCGTGTTGTCCTTGAACTAGCGAAGCGATTTCATGAATACCATTGAACAAACATCAATTCATTCATACTTTTTGGTTACTTTTTTCAAGAGAAAGCGACAAACAAAAACTTATTGTAGAAAATCATACTTACGATACCTTTAACGCTTATATCCATTAATAAATAAATAGATTTAAATAGCACCATATTAATACTCAAAACAAAAAAGCGGTAAGTACAAATACTTACCGCTTTTTATAATCTATTGTTTTACTTTCAACTGATCTTTAAATATTTTTTCAAACTTCTCCAGCTTAGGCCGTATTACATATTGGCAATACATAGCCCGGGTGTTGTTGTTAAAGTAATTCTGGTGGTAATCTTCAGCAGAATAAAAGTTCTTCAATGGTTCAATTGCCGTTACAATGGGTTTGCTCCAGGCACCGCTGGTATCCAGTGCAGCCTTGTACATTTCCGCTTTTTCTTTTTGCTCGCTATTATGATAAAAAATAACGCTCCGGTATTGTGTGCCTACATCGTTGCCCTGGCGGTTAAGCGTAGTAGGATCATGTGTTTTCCAAAATACAGAAAGCAGTTCATCGTAGGAGAGTTTAGAAGGATCGTATATCACATTCACTACTTCGGCATGGCCGGTGGTGCCCGTGCATACCTGCTCGTACGATGGATTGGGTACGGTGCCACCACTATAGCCGCTAACGACTTTTATCACACCGTCGAGGCGCTGAAAAATGGCTTCGGAACACCAGAAACAACCGTTGCCAAACGTAGCTGTATCAGTGTTTGCATTAGACGAGGTGGTTAATTTTTCTTCAGGCATAAACTGTTGTTGCTGACTTTTATGTTCGGCGCAGGATGATATTGCAAACAGTGTGTAAAGGACACTCATGCACCAATAGAACCTATTCACTGCTGTCGTGTTCATACTGCAAATATGAGAACAGATGTATAGTGCTAACAAGTTAATTAACAAATATTAACCCCCTTTTTACTATTCGGCTAAACGACTGAGCGTAATAATACGTTTTTGCGATAGCTGTTAACACAGTTGAAGTGTATATTTGGCAATTACTTATTATTTGAATGCTTTACTAAATAGTTATGACTGCTGCTGCAAAAGAGACTACTTTAAGAACCGGGGAAGGCGAAAAGAAAGTATATCCGCCCCGTAATGCTGTATTACGTACCCTGCAAATCGTTTATTGCATATATGCTTTGCTCCTGTTTGTTGTATTAATGTTTGTAGTATTGGTGCTCGTGCTGTTGTGTACGCTGCTGGGTAAAGTACGCGGCGGCAATGCAATGTATAAAGTAATGAATGGCTGGGCGCGTGTATGGTGTTTTTGCATTGGTATGTGGCACAAAGAGATATATGAAGCGCCGGTAGATAAAAGCGCACAGTACATATTTGTGGCCAACCACATCTCTTACATGGATATACCTGCTGCTGTGTTAAGCATCCATCAGCCTATACGCATTTTGGGCAAGCAGGAAATGGTAAAATATCCCATTTTTGGCCTTATCTACCGCCTGGCTGCTATTAGTGTAGATAGAACAAGTGCCGAAGGCAGGGCACGCAGTGTGCGTGCATTGAAGGCCGCACTGGCACAGCATATCTCTATTTTTATTTTTCCCGAAGGCACGTTTAACGAAACCGGCGGACCGCTGAAAAGTTTTTACGATGGCGCCTTTCGCATAGCGATAGAAACCCGCACACCCATTAAGCCATTACTATTTTTAGATACACACCAGCGCATGCACTACCGTGGCTTTTTGGAACTTACGCCGGGCATTACCAGAACCGTTTACTTGCCCGATGTGCCGGTGGATAATTATACCATGGCGCAAGTAAATGAGTTGAGAGAAAAAGTACATAGTATTATGGTAGATGGTTTGCTCCGGTATCAAAAAAAGTATAAGCAAGATGAACGTATCGCAGTTGCCAAATAGTTTGTATAAAGAAGATGGCTTGTATGCAGAAATTATTATTCCGCTGTACCTGCCAAAAAATTATACCTGGAGCGTACCGCAGCATTTGCACGAAGCAATAGCTGTTGGCAAGCGGGCAGAAGTATCGCTGCGCAATAAAAAATACACCGGCATTGTAAAGAAGATTTTCACTGAAAAACCTGCTGCTTTTGAGCCTAAGCCCGTTCTGAATATTCTGGACAACGAGCCATTACTACACAAAGAACAGTTGCAATTATGGCATTGGATCAGCGATTACTATCTGTGTACCGAAGGTGAAGTGATGCAGGCAGCAGTGCCTTCTAATTTAAAGCTCTCCAGTGAAACTATTTTGTTGTGGAATGAAGAATGGGATGAAGATTTTGGAAGCTTGAATGATGAGGAGTTTTTAGTTACCGAAGCATTACACATCAAAAAAGAGCTCCGCCTTGCTGAAGTGCAGCAGATATTGGATGCTACCCACGCCTATCCTGTCATCAAGCGGTTGATAGAAAAAAATGTGTGTTATGTATGGGAAGAATTGAAAGAAAAGTACAAAGAGAAATACGAGACGTTTATTGTATTAAATCCTGTTTATCACGATGAAGAAAAGCTGCAGTATTTGCTGAACAACTGGAGCCGCGCACCAAAGCAAATGGAGCTACTGCTGGCTTACCTGCACCTCATGAAAACCGAAGGGGAAGTAACGCAGCAGGAGCTATTAAAAAAGAGCAATGCTTCGCCGGCACAGTTAAAAGGTTTGATAGATAAAAATATCTTATTTGCCCACAAGCGCAGCATGGATCGCCTGCCATCTTTGCCCAAAGATGTAGTGATAGATTTTACCTTATCGGCAGCACAGCAACAAGCTTTGAAAGAAGTAATCCATGCCTTTACCGAAAAGCAAGTATGCCTCTTACATGGTGTTACTTCCAGCGGCAAAACACAATTGTACGTAAGGTTAATTGAGCAATACATCAGGCAAGGCAAACAGGTATTATATATGCTGCCGGAGATTGCACTAACCGCGCAGATAATACGCCGGTTGCAAAAGTATTTTGGCGGGCATATTACCATCTATCACTCCAAGTTTAATGCAAATGAAAGAGTGGAGATTTGGAATAAAATAAACAGTGGCGAAACCAAAGTTATCTTAGGCGCAAGGTCTGCCTTGTTTCTGCCTTTCCGCAATTTGGGATTGATTATTATTGATGAAGAACAGGATCCTTCTTACAAACAACAAGATCCTGCACCACGTTATCAGGCCCGCGATGCAGCCGTGTATTATGCTTCACTGTTTGGGGCAAAAGTGTTGCTTGGCAGTGCTACGCCGTCTATTGAAAGTTATCATAACTGCGAACTGGGTAAATATGCATTGGTAAAGCTTACCGAACGTTTTAATAATGCAGCTTTGCCGGCGATAGAACTTGTAGATACCAAGCATGTTATCAGCAAGCCGGGCGAAAAGATAATTCTTACGCCACAACTCAAATATGCTATTGAAAATGCTGTTAAAAAAAATAAGCAGGTTATCCTTTTTCAAAACAGGCGTGGCTACTCGCCGTACTTAATTTGTAATGCCTGTGGCTGGATACCGCATTGCCGCAACTGCGATGTAACGCTTACGTATCATAAGGCAAAAAACAAACTTGTTTGCCATTATTGCGGCACCGATTATCCGGTAATGTACACCTGTGCAGCCTGTGGCAGCCATCAGTTCAATCAACGCAATTTTGGTACAGAAAAAATAGAGGAAACCCTTGCGGCGGCTCTGCCCGATGTGCGTGTAGCGCGTATGGATTACGACAGCATCAAAGGCAAGCACGATCACGACTCGCTGATAAAACTATTTGAGCAGCGGCGTATAGATGTACTCGTAGGCACACAAATGGTGGTAAAAGGTCTAGATTTTGAGCATGTAAATCTGGTAGGCATTTTAGATGCCGATGGCATCCTCAACTTTGCCGACTTCCGGGTGAATGAACGCGCTTTTCAATTGATGGAGCAGGTGAGCGGGCGGGCGGGGCGCCGGGATGCCGAAGGCGAAGTATTGATACAGGTGGCTAATACTAACCATCCGGTATTGCAGTTGGTAAAAGAGCATAATTATGAAGAACTATATAAAATGGAAATTGCTAACCGCCGGCAGTTTTTTTATCCGCCTTTTGCAAGATTGATACAGATAACCTTCAAGCATAAACTCTCTAATATTGCTGAGGAAGCTGCCAACCTCATGGCAGTTGCTTTGCGTGCTTCTTTCGATCAATATCTTTCCGGTCCGGCAGAGCCGGTGGTCAACCGCATCCGTAATATGTTTTTGTGGGAAATATTAATTAAGCTGCCGCGCGAAGCTGCTGTTATTAATAACTGTAAACAGCAGATTGTACAGCAAACCATTATCATACAAAGCAACCCGCAATACCGGAGTGTAATGATAACGGCAGATGTGGACCCGGTGTAGCAAATCAAATCGGTCATTGCGAGTGCCGGCAAAGCAATCTGTGCTATGCTGTAAATAAATATTGATGGCACATTTTGAAAGCATTAACCTGACAGGTTATCCATTCGGATGCCTTATTTGATTTTAATTATATCCACAGATTATTTTACTATTACCCGCAACAATGGACACTTAAACAAAAAAGCTGAACGGTTGTTATAATCGTTCAGCTTTTTTGTTCCGCTTTTTGCAAAAAGCGAAATATCAGTGCTTAATCCACAATAAACTTAGCCTGCATTATACCGCCCGATGGAGTCATAATTTTTACCACATACGTACCGGCACTCAAACCACTGGTATTAATCATTACTTTATCGTTGCTGTTTACCTGCTGTTGTTTTACCATTCTGCCTTGCAGGTCAAATACGGCAAGCTGGTAATTACCGGCTATGCCACTGTTTACAATTACAGCTTGTCCTCCCTTTACAATAGATGGCATCAGTTTCAGGAAAGCTTTACCGGCAATAGTTACCAATACCGCATTGGTAGTTTTGGCAAAGCCATCTTTATCTATCGCTACTATACGATACAGATAATTGCCATTAGCAACTGCTTTGTCGGTATAGCTATAACTGATAGCGCCGCTGCCGCCTTTTGCCGGCAACATAGCTACAGCCGTATAGCTTGTGCCGTTATTGCTGCTTTTTTCTATGCGGTAGCCACTGAGGTTTACTTCGTTGAGCGACTGCCACGAAACCGTTACATTGTTGCCGGCTGCCGTGGCATTGTAGCTGCTGATGGTTACGGGTAACAACTGCGCATTGGAGGCTATAGCGTAAATAACATCGAATTCAAAAATGGTATTCAGCGGAATAATATTGCTGTTAACCGTCAATTGTAAACGGTTAAAATTCTTCCTGGTATTTACATATACAATAAAACGGCTACTATCGGTTGCAAGGTCAATCGGATGAATGCTATCGCCATTGTACGATTCCTGCATGGTAGTGCCCAGGAAGGTTTGTATAGAAATATTTTGTGTAAGACGAGCGATATTAATACCAGATGGTACTTTTATTCTGAAGCCCGCCTGCAAGCCGGCACTCACGTACGGCGAATCGGGCGGCAGGTTTAAAAATGTAGTAAAAGTATAGCCACCATTGGTGCAGGTAAGCGGACTGCTGATGCTGCCTTTGATGGAAGTAAAGTTGTTGATGTTGCCATCAGCAAAGGCAGCAGCATCCTGAACGGCTGGCGCATTGCAAGTGTTTCCCGATGGCTCAGTAACGGAAAATTTGCCTGTTGGATTACCAAAAGTGGAATAATACGTTTGTCCGTACGAAGCGTGCGGCGACAAAGCATAACAAAAACATACGGCTGCGGGGAGCAACAAGCGTAGAGAACGAGCAGGTTGCGTGTACATTTTTTTCATAATGATCGGTTTATTTAGTATTGAGGGAAAAGCTTTTTGTTCTATGGCCTATGGCTTTCCAAAAACAGGAGTAATGTTAATTCCAGTTCCAAAATTAGACTGAATTTCCAAAATTGGAAAAAATGTTTTCGAAATAACGTAGCAAAAACTTATTTTTTACTTTGCAATATCATTGTATTTTCTAAAATTAGCTGCAATATTACATAAAATTTAAATATGTATTGCACCATAAAACAGGAATTATGCTTTTCAAAATTTCGTTGGATAAAACTGCAATCGCCATTACAGTGCTGTTTACGTTATCGTTTGCCTGCATCATTGCCACGGAATACCTTATTGCTTCCGATGTCAACATTGTCCGTCCGCTGTGTGTTACTGTCATTTTTCTCTTGCTCTATGGTTTGGCATTTGCATTTCATCCTACAGCTTACAAAGTAACGCCGGACGCACTGATTATTTGCCGCCTCATCCGCAATGTGCGTATAAAACACACAACCATCAAAAGCATAGCCATTGTTGATAAAAAAGAAATAAATGGTGCTATTAGAACTTTTGGCGTGGGTGGTGTGTTTGGATATTATGGCTGTTTTGCCAATTATACCCTGAGCAGCATGACGTGGTATGCTACACGAAGAGACAAGGCGGTTTTGATAACTACTACTTACAACAAAAAGATTGTAGTTACACCCAACGAGCCAGCGGATTTTATAGCTGCATTAAGTGTATGATTATACAATGCTTATATGATCTCATTCAGCTTACTTTTTTTATACCCATACAAAAAATAAATAATTAAGCCCAGCGCCAGCCACGATGCAAACCAAGCCCAGTTTTCACCTGTCATGCCCGTGAGTAAATACATACAGGAAGACAAACCCAACAAGGGTATTAAGGAGAAACTTTTAATAAAAGCGGCAATAGCAACAGCAATCATTACCAGCCAGAAAACAATACTCGAAATGTTGAACGAAGCATTGTCTTCGTTGATATTGAAAAAGCCAATAAAATAATTACGGTTGTAATATTCTATTAAAGCAATGGCTACGATAATGATGAGCGGAAACAGATATTTACCATTGATATAAGGTATATTAAACCTGCCCGGAACACCCTCTTTGCGCGGTATCAGCAGTACGCCGCCGCACACCAGCACAAATGCAAAAAGCGTAGCAATGCTGGTAAAATCGAGCACAAATGTTTTATCTGTAAAAATAATTGGAATAGCCACCAGCAAGCCGGTTATAATAGTTGAAAACGAAGGTGTTTGAAACTTGGGGTGGATTTTCTGAAAAACAGGTGGCAGCAGTCCATCGCGGCTCATGCTCATCCATATACGCGGCTGCCCCATCTGGAAAACAAGCAACACACTTGTCATAGCTATTACAGCAATGATGGATATTAAAAACTGCATCCAGCCTACATTGGTTACTTCAAATATTCTTGCTAAGGGGTCGCCTACGCCTTCAAACTGGCGGTAGTTGAGCACGCCGGTAAGCACCAGTGTAAGTAATATGTACACAACCGTGCAAATGACCAGCGATAAAATCATACTGCGCGGTAAATCGCGCTGCGGGTTTTTACTTTCTTCTGCCATTACACTCACCGCATCAAAGCCAATATAGGCAAAGAATACGCCGCTTACGGCGCTCATTATACCTGCAAACCCATTAGGCGAAAAAGAGCGTACACCAGCATCATTCACCGGATGCCAGTTGGCAGGGTCTACATAATAAGCGCCCACCGCAATCACCAGCACTACAGCGCACAGTTTAAGCACTACCATCACATTGCTAAAGTTGCGCGACTCTTTTACACCTACATATACCAATGTTGTAATAAGCAGGTTGATAATCAATGCGGGCAAATCAAAAATAATTTTCAAGGAGCCTAATAAGGGGGCACTTGTCCATGCATTTACCAACTCTTCATTAGAAGAGTTATTGGCAAATGCCTCTTTCGCTTCCATATAGCTGCAAGTGAGGTAATCGGGGATATGGATATTTATTTTGTGTAAAAAAGAAGTAAAATAATCGCTCCACGAAAAAGCTACATAAATGTTACCAATAGAGTATTCCATAATAAGCGCCCAGCCGATAATCCATGCAAACAACTCACCAAACGAAGCATACGCATACGTGTAAGCGCTGCCTGCAACGGGTATGCGGCTGGCAAACTCGGCATAGCACAATGCCGTAAAACCACAAGCCACCGCGCACATAATAAAGAGGAACACCACGCCCGGGCCACCTTTAAAAACAGCTTCGCCCAAGCTGCTAAAACTGCCCGCACCAATAATGGCAGCAATGCCAAAAAAGGTCAGGTCGCGCAATGTAAGCACCCGCTTCAATCCGCTGGCACCACCATGCGCTGCTTCTTCATTGGTGGCAGCATCGGTAAGTATTTTATTGATGTTCTTTTTCCTGAAAAGAGAATGAGCCATGCGCTATTGGTTTTGGTTGTGGAAGATAGATAAAATATGACTGTTGCTAAATGGTTTCAAAAATAAAAGCGATGCTGTTGTGTATTGAATAGCAGTTGTAATTTTTACTATGTGGTAAAGCAACGTCATTGCGAGCGCCAGCAAAGCAATCTGTGCGTTGCTGTAAATTGTTATTGATGGTTTAGTTAGAAAACATTAACCTGTAGGATTATGCACTTAACGGCTTATTTTGATTCTACCAATATCCACAGATTGCTTTGCTGGCGCTCGCAACGACGAGGTTATGAATCGCGGCTAATTAAATAATCCGTTAATTCCAGTAAACTCTTTTTCCTGGCCGAAACTACTGCCACATCTTCCAAATGCTGCAACGCCTTAATTACATATTTTTCTTTAAAGTCTTTTGCCCAGCTATCTACATTACAAGCCCTGTAAATAGTCAATACTTTTTCTACTTTATCAGTAGCATTGCTTTGCATCAGTTGCTCCAGTTCGGCCTGCTGTGCTGCATTGGCGTTTTGCAACGTATGTAACAATAAAAAAGTTTTTTTATTCTGCCTTATATCGCCGCCCACATCTTTACCAAACTTTTCGGGATCGCCAAATGCATCCAGATAATCATCCTGAATTTGAAAGGCAATACCTAAGTTTTTGCCAAACTCATACATATGCTGGCAATTGCGTGCGCTGGCACCACCAAGTATGGCGCCCATCTCTAAACTCGCTGCCAGCAATACCGATGTTTTCAGGGTTATCATGTGCAGGTAATTATCGGGTTGCACATTATCCTGCTTTTCAAAATCCATATCTAATTGCTGCCCTTCACACACCTGTTTTGCCGTTTGATTAAAGATGCCAATAATGCGTTGCAGATAAGTGAGAGCAATTTTATTCAGGTATTCATACGCCACAATCAGCATTACATCGCCGGTAAGTAACGCCGTACTGTTGCCAAATTTGGTATGTACGGTAGGCAGTCCGCGCCGGAGCGGCGCTTTGTCCATCATATCGTCATGTATCAGCGTAAAGTTGTGAAACAGTTCTATAGCCGTTGCTACGTGCCATGCATCCGGCGTAATGGTGTCAAACAATTCATTGGCCATCAGACACAATACCGGGCGAATGCGTTTGCCACCAATATTTAAAAAATAAGCGCCTGGCTCGTATAGCGAAGCCGGTTCTGCCGGAAAGTGGTTGACCTCAAAACGTTTTTTGAATGCAGCTGTCAGTTCTTGAAATGAATGCATAAACAAGTTGTATGCTGCAAAGTAAAGTGTGAAGGATTGATTGTAAAAAACTAATTATGAGAAGTACTATGCCGCAAGGGCGCGAAGGCACTAAGATGTATAAGTATGCTGTTATATTTTAAAGTAGTAAATAAGCACCCATTCCCGGATGATGAAATACCCGCCGGTAAAAAGCTATCAGCTAACATCTCATTTGTTGATGATTAAGATTATTTAATTGACAATGTAATAAATAGCATAACAATCCTTTGTGTCTACACAAGTTCCTTAATGATTCTTTCCACTCAGCATTGGCACAAAGGAGAAGAAATCAAACCGTTCTTCCTGTATGCCATCGGGTGTTTTGGTAATGCGCAACATACGTTGACTTTTGTGTTCAGGATCGTCTAACGGTACTACCATAATGCCGCCCACACGCATTTGATCTATTAATTTTTGTGGTAAAAAAGGCGCTGCTGCCGTGATGATCACTTTATCAAAAGGTGCAAATGAAGGCAAGCCTTCAAAGCCATCGCCATAAAAGAATTTGAGATTGGGATATTTGCCTTTGAACACATAAGTGCGTTGCAAGTGGTCGTACAACTTTTTCTGCCGTTCAATGGTAAAAACACGCGCACCCATTTCGGCTAAAACTGTTGCCTGATAAGCGCTGCCGGTGCCGATTTCCAGTATTTTTTCACCGCGGTTTACACACAATAATTGTGTTTGGTACGCTACGGTGTAAGGTTGCGAAATAGTTTGTCCTTCGCCTATAGGAAAAGCCCGGTCTTCGTAAGCAATTTTATTAAAAGCTGAATCTAAAAACCAATGACGGGGAATATTGTTCATTGCTTCCAATACCCGTTCGTCCTGTATGCCTTTTTCGCGCAGGCTGTTGATAAGCTGCCGGCGCATGCCTTTGTGCTGATATGTATCTTCTGTCCGTTTCATCCGTTGTGCAAAATAATGTGCGAATACGAGTATAAATAAATTTTTGTTTCGTACTTTTTCACCGTTATTTCGGGAGCTGTTTTCACTGCGGAGTACATGAGTAAATGGAGATTGCACAGAGAATTGTGCTTTTAGTAATCTCTTAAACTGCTCATTTTTCGTGGAAAACCAGTATTAAGTTACAACATTATTCAATAAGGGTTGCAATAATATTTTAACGATATTGCCGCGTATAAATAAACGAGTGCACATCAGCCGAGCAATACGCTTTGTTTACTAAATAATAATACTGTTTAATGAAATCAACTACACGTGTTCAGCTTTCCTTAATGATGTTTCTGGAATTTTTTGTATGGGGTGCCTGGTATGTAACGATGGGCACTTACTTAGATAAAGTATTACATGCCGATGGTGTGCAGGTAGGTGCTGCATATAGTGCTATGGCGATTGCCACTATCATTTCACCCTTTTTTGTAGGTATGATTGCCGACCGTTTTTTTGCAGCTGAGCGTGTACTTGGGATATTACATCTTATTGGCGCTGCTTTGCTGTATTATCTTACTACCATTCAATCGCCGGACGCTTTTTACTGGATATTGCTATTATATTCTTTGTGTTATGCACCTACTTTAGCTTTAGCCAATTCGGTTGCCTTCAGGCAAATGAAAGACACGAGCAAAGAGTTTGCTTCTATACGCGTACTGGGCACCATTGGCTGGATTGCTACCGGCTGGATGATAGACAAGGTGTTTAAATTAAGTACCGATGAATTGGGATTTACATTTAAAATGGCAGCAGTTGCTTCGCTGGTGTTGGGTGTGTTAAGCTTCTTTTTGCCTAATACGCCACCTAAGGCAAAAGGCTCCAAAGCAACTTTTGCTCAAATATTGGGTGCCGATGCATTTGTATTGTTTAAAGACCGCTCGTTTGTTATCTTTTTTATTGCTTCAGTATTAATCTGCATTCCGCTTTCATTTTATTACAGTTTTACCAACCTGTATCTTACTGAGGCTGGTATGAACAATGTAACCAGCAATATGACCTTCGGGCAATTTTCCGAGGCATTCTTTATCTTACTAATTCCGTTTTTCTTTAAACGTTTGGGTGTAAAATGGATGATTGTGCTGGGCATGATTGCCTGGGGGCTGCGTTTCCTGTGTTTTGGTTATGGCAATGCCGATGATTTACTTTGGCTGCTGTTTGTAGGCATTATACTGCATGGCGTATGCTTTGATTTCTTTTTTGTAACAGGGCAAATTTATACCGATAGTAAAGCTGGTGTACAAATACAAAGTCAGGCGCAAGGCATGATTACTATGGCCACCTATGGTATTGGCATGTGGATAGGCACTTTGCTATCAGGTTATGTAAAAGATTACTTTACTTCGGACAACATAGTAAACTGGAAAAATACATGGATGGTGCCCGCTGGAATTGCCGTTTTTGTGCTGGTGTTTTTCCTGCTTTTTTTCAGAGATAATCAACGTTCTGCCGTGCGTGCCGAGGCTGTGGAAATGGTGTAAGCATATGTGTGCGATGTTAGTTGTATGGTGTACGATGTGCTTACTCCACCTGAAGATGTATAGATATGCAAATGAATGTGTTTAAATTTTTATACTTATTATTGCTGCTTTCATGCCTTAGTGGCAAAAAATTAATATTCAAATAAAAAACGATAACCAACTATGAAAAAAATAGCGATGCTTGGCTCTGGCTTTATTGGTCGCTTTTATGCCGATGCACTGCATGGCAACCGCAGTGCCGATAAGATTGTAAGCATTTATTCGCGCAGGCAGGAAAGTGCTCAAAAGTTTGCCGACGACTATGGCGTGCCGCATGTAACTACCAATATGGAAGAATCCATCTCTAACCCCGATGTGGAAGTGGTATGTATTGCATTGCCCAACAACCTGCACGAAGAAGCCGTTATGCTTTGCTGCAAGCACAAGAAGGCAGTGATTACCACCAAGCCTTTGGGTCGCAATGCCGCCGAAGCAAAACGTATGTTGGAAGCAGTAGAACAAGCCGGCATCTTCAATGGGTATTTGGAAGATTTGGTTTATACGCCCAAGTTTATCAAAGCTATGGAGAGTGTAAAAAATGGCGCTTTGGGCAGAATATTATGGGCAAAATCGCGCGAAACGCATCCTGGCCCGCACAGCGAATGGTTTTGGAATATAGAGCTGGCCGGCGGTGGCTGTATTCTCGATTTGGGTTGCCACTGCGTGGAGATAACAAGAAGCTATATTGGTAAAGATATAAAGCCGGTAGAAGTAATGTGCTGGGCAGATACACAGGTGAAACCCATTGATGCCGAAGACCATGCCATTGGCTTAATTAAATATGAAAACGGCTCTATCGCCCAGTTTGAAGTAAGCTGGACATTTCGCGGCGGATTAGATCTGCGCGATGAAGTAATGGGCACTGAAGGCACTATTTGGATAAACAGCTTTTTGCGTACCGGTTTTGAAATGTTTACTACCGGCAAAGGTGCCGATTATGTAGCCGAAAAAGCAGAAAGCAACAGTGGCTGGCTTTTTCCGGTAGGCGATGAGATAAACGAGTTGGGCTACAACCATATGTTTATGGATATGTTTAAAAGCATGGAAGAAGGCAGGGAGCCCAAAGAAACATTCTATGATGGATATGTGGTAAATGCTATATTGGATGCGGCTTATAAAAGTGCTAAAACAAAACAATGGGAGCCGGTGCAACTGGACATCTGGCGTGGTAAAGAAGGTTTAACAAAACCCAGCACACTCACCGATTACGATGCCGATCATTACCTCATAAAAGAAGAGATGACGCACTTTGGTGCTAAGAAATTAATATTAAAAAACAAGACTACAGGAAGAATAGAAGAGCGTGTATTGTCGTAAGAAATAGACTGCAGCGCTTTACTTTTTACTCTGAGATAAGCCCTGATCTTTGGCTCAGGGCTTTGTTTTGCTCTAAATCTAATGGCATAAAATGTTGAAAAAGAAAAGGTATAAAACTATTTTATGCTGTTTTGTACACTTTGGCACAAAATTATCTTAATAATTTAACGAACCTTTAAAACTATATTATATGCTAAAGTGGGCAGCTATTTTCCTGGTTATCTCAATTATCGCAGCAATATTTGGTTTTGGCGGTATTGCTGAAGGTGCAGCTTCTATTGCCAAGGTATTGTTCTTTATTTTTATTGTACTTTTTGTATTAACGCTAATTTTCGGAGCAAAAATCTTTGGCAAGTAACAGCTAAGGCGTTTGTACCATTATTTTTTATGCTTCTCTTTTGTTGCAGTAACAAAAGAGAAGCTTTTTTGTAGGTTGTTAAGCAAATCCATTCTACACCTGCTTATTCTTCCTTGTTTCGTTTAGCGGTTGCTTCATCTATATTTTCTTTTACCGGGTCAAAACCGGTATTGGGATCGGTATTTGGTTTGCCTCCTTTTTCGCTACTTGAAGGTTCCTGCAAATCACCTTTTTCTTTTTCGCTTTCACTGCCACTACCCATACCGCCTTCGGCAGCGCTGGTGCCGCCGGTACTGGTTATTTGCAGTTTTCCGGTTCCATCTATTTCAAATAAGCCAGTTTCCCATTCCATTTCGTTTACTTCTGCTGGCGGGTTGCTAAAATTATCGCCCATTGGAAGAACTGCATCGCTATCATATTGTTGTATCCACATAAAGCCTCCTTTTATTGGTGTTTTATAATCTCGCTTACAGTAGGCTGCGCCGAAATTATCATGCCATATCCCACTTTCTTTTTATTCCACACTTTACCCTGTTCTTAGTGCTTTTTTATAACAATCGTATTGTTATAAATGAAAGTAAATGCTGCGCATTATGGTATAATCTTTTAAACAAATAAACAAATGAATACAATCATTTTCTTGTTTGGGAATAAACATGATTTCTTTAATACATTTTCAGTACATCTGTCTTTTAATCAAAAACAAACAATATGAGTAAACATCAGCAAAATAGTGGCAGCAAAGGCATCGACGGCACAACTACAAAAAACAAAGGAGAAAGCCAGCAAAGCCGTCAAAAAGGAGCACCAGGTGTAAGTAAAAAAACGCTATCCAGGCATACTAAGGATGAATCGGGCGGTGCTGACCATAATATCACAAAAAAGGGTGCAAATAGTATTTAACCAGTTAAAAACGTCTCTGAACCGGGCCGTTTTTTTATTTTATTGCTTGTAGAAGGATCAATAGAGTTTTCAAAATTGTATGTACGGTTTATTATACAATACTGCTTTTCTTGCAGGCACATATTGTTATTAAACCTTGCTTAAAAGAAACTGAATGAACAGCTTAAAAGCCGCTTTTTATTTTACTTTGGTTTGAACAAGCAATGAATCCTGTTTGTTTTATAAAATCCATATCTTATAACCAATATCAGATGACAACTTTATCAGCAATCATATTGAGTGCTATTGCATACAACAATGCTTTTGCGGAGGTGAATGCACTACCATTGAAGCAGATGTGGTATGTAAAACCAATTGGATAAGCTGTTTGCAATAGCTTTTAACAGCTTTACAACAGGCATCTGCCGGCCAATACCAACTTATTGAGCAGGAGGTGTATGGCCAATATCGCTTATATCCAACGCATAAATACTGCTGTAACAGGCAGTACCAAAATTTTTAAACATGATGATTACCGATACCCAATTAGAATATCGTGCTTTATACGATAGCCTGTCACATTTTTCCATTGAACTCAATAATGCAAATTCACTTTCCGATATACAACTTATGCTGCAAAACAATATAAAGCTCCTGTTTAACTGCTGTGTATGCCGCATTACTTATTTTCAGCAAAACAATTTTGTTTGTTACACCATTACCAACGAAATGCCCGCCGTAATCACCGGCACACATCAACTGTTGTGGGATGTGGAAAAGTTGCTTTATTATGAAGGGCTGCCATTGCGCCTCAACGCTACTGAGCACGGCGCAGTTTTGCAAAACATACCTTATAAAGGTAAGATAGATAAACTGTGGGGCTGGAAAATGAATTATGGTGATGAAGCAGGCATTTTAATAACGATACTCGCTGATGAAGAAAGGCCTTTTTCGAGGAAGCATATACCGATGGTAAAAACAATCAGCGAGATGCTGTTTACTAAAATGCGCCTTATTCATTTGTTGCAAACAATACAAAAAAATGAAGCCGACCTCAGGCTTACCAACAAGCAACTGGAGGCGAGCAATGCCACCATTAGTGAGCTGGTAAAAGGACAGGAAAAGATAATTGAAGAGCGTACGCGTGAGCTTACCCAGCTTAATAAACAGTTGATAGATATTATACAGTTTAACTCGCACAACATCCGCGAGCCGCTGACGCGTATTATGGGTTTGATGCAGTTAAAGCCCTTAATATCTGAGGAAGAATTTTTTATAAACTGTTGGCCAATGATGGTTGCTTCGGTGCAGGATTTGGATATGCGTTTAAGAGAAATAATTATGAAAACCGAAAAGGTATAAAAGTACTTTACAAAGCTTTAGGCTATAAGCCATTAGCTTTGTAAAGGAGAAATACATGTTGCGCAATATAAGACTGCAATAAGCTTGCAGCTTTACCCATTGCTGCTTGTAAAAAGCGCACTTTTACACTATTGGCTCCCAGCCTTTTTCGTATGTTCTTTTCCACAATTGCATTGCCGCTTCATTGTTTAAAATATGTCCATCCTGCGGATTGCAATGCAAGGCAGTGCCGGTACGCTGCGCAATATTGGCCAGGTGACAAAGTAATACACTCTTACTTCCCTCGCTAATCGGTGAATTCAACGTTGCTTCGCCACGAATACTGTCAATAAAATTATGGAAATGGTAGAAGTCTAAGTTGCCGGTACTGCTTACCGTATTGCTTGCATCTGCTTTGGTATCGCTTTTTATTTCTTTTACCAGTTTATTATCAGCATCAAATATTTTATATTCACCGCCGCCATCATTTACCAGTGTTCCTTTATCGCCATAAATAATAAATCCTCTGCCCGCACCTTCCACCGGAAACGGATTGCAACTGCGGCTTTCCCAGGTAATTGATTTTTTATCGCCAAACTCAAATGCAGCCACTTGAGTATCCGGCGTTTGCCAGTCATCATTAAACGCATAACGCCCGCCTGCCGATGTTACTTTGGTGGGAAAATCAACTCCTAAAAACCAGCGGCAACAATCTATTTCGTGCGTGCCGTTGTTGCAGGCTTCGCCAGTACCCCAGTTCCAGCGCCAGTGCCAGTTGTAATGCACTAAATTATCTACATATTCTTTGCGTGGGGCAGGACCTTGCCACAGCTCAAAATCGAGTGTAGGTGGCACCGGCACTACTTTGCCATGACCAATAGACTTACGGTTATTGGCATACCATGCTTTGGCAAAATAAGCATTGCCAATAATACCATCGTGCACTTCTTTGGCAGCCTGTATCAGCGTTGGCATCGAGCGGCGCTGGTTGCCCATTTGTACTAATTTATTGTATTTATTTACAGCCTTTTGCAACAACTCGCCTTCATACGGGTTATGCCCGCAGGGTTTTTCTACATATACATGCTTGCCATGAGCGGCGCCTAAGATGGCTGCCGGCGTGTGCCAATGATCGGGCATAGCAATGACCAATGCATCAAAATCGTTTTGCGCCACCAACTTGCGGATGTCTTTTACAACCGTAGGTTTGCGCGGTGCGTCTTTCAAAGCTTTCAATCCATTGGCAATAGCGCCATCTTCCACATCGCATATATACGCCACTTCCACATTGGGGAGTTGCGAGTAGCATTGGGCTAAGTAAGCGCCGCGGCTGTTTACGCCGGAAATAGCAAGCACCACTTTATTGCTCGGCGCATTTTTGCCAAACACCGGAAAGTTTAATATGGTAATACCGGCAGCTGCCAGCGAAGCATCTTTTATGAATTGTCTGCGAATCATTTATTAAAATTAAAAATGTAAAATACAAGATGTAGTATATAATTCTGAACAGTGAGTTTTAAATAATCCCAGCGTTAAAGGAATTTGTTCACGGGGTTACACAAATAACTTTTCTCTCTGCTCCTCCAGTGTGGCACTCCCTGCTCTCTGTGGTTCAAAAAGACGCTACTTCATCACTCTTATCTTAATGCTTCTAAAGCTCACTTCGTTGCCGTGGTCCTGCAATAAAATATGTCCTTGTTTGGCTTCGCCAAAGTTTGGCCATATCTTGTATTTGCTTTCTGCAACCAATGCTCTAAATTCTTTCGAACCTCTCTCATACTCCAGCACTTTAACGCCATTTAGATAATGCTCTACATGATTATTAGGGTACACCACAATGCGGCCGGTATTCCACTCGCCGGGCTGATGTATAAAACGTTTTTGCTTGTTTGCAGGAATTAAATCGTACAAAGAAGCCATCGTTCTATCGCCATTTTTGCCCAGTTTTGCATCGGGATGCAACGAATCGTCCAGTACCTGATATTCTAAGCCAATAGCAGAGCCGGTGTTGTTTTCGGTTAAGGTTACAAAGTATTTTACCCCGCTGTTGGCACCCGGCGTGAGCTTAAATTGAAAAGATAAATCAAACGCACTGTACTGGTCTAAGGTAACAATATCACCCGCATTGCCGCCCTCTTTTCCTGCGGACGAAAGCACAGTGATAGTACCATCTCTGATTACCCATTCGCTGGTTGGAAAAGCATCTTTGTAAGCGCCACGCCAGCCTTTGCTATCCACCCCATCAAACAACAATTTCCAGCCGCTGTTCTTTTCATAATTACTCAAAGAATTAGGAATATTATTTACTACATACACATTCTTTGGAAATGGAGCAGGCTTGATGCCGGTTGTTTTGATGCGGATATTTTTGAAATAAATTTTCTCGCCGGCAAGCTGAGCATTATTGCCAATGCTATGCACCTGCAAGCCAATAAAACCGCTTTTATCTACCGTATCCACCACAAAAGCAGCCGGCACATCGTTGAGCCAGGTTTTTATTTCGTTGCCAAAGCACTCAATATGCACTTTGTTAAACTGCCCCAACTTAAAAGCATTTTGCGCTTCGGGATGCAGTGACATAGGATACAGCCAGTCTCTTCTGCCTTCGTCATACAAACCACCGCTCCAGGCGCGTGCCGATGGATCAATTTCAAATTGATAGCCAAACACTTTGCCTTTGCCTCCATTGCCTTGGGCATTGTAATGACTTCTGAACTGTACGCCTGAATTGGAAGTGGTATCTTCTACTTTTATATCGGCTTCTAAAATAAAATCGCCATATTCTTTATCTGTTATTAAAAAAGAATTGGGCGAACCTACTACGGTGGCGCCCACAATCATACCGTTATCTACTGTGTAAGTGGCGGTGCCTACTGCCTGCTTCCAGCCGTTGAGTGTTTTACCGTCAAACAGGGAAGTCCAGCCGCTGGGGGAAGTTTGTGCGGTTGCAATACTAATCAACGACAAAGAAAAGCATACTGCAAAAAGTGTTTTCATTTTTTTCATGGCTATGAATAATAAAGAAGCAATGATGAATGTGTTATCGTTAGCTTTAAAACAAACGTGGGCAAATTATAGAAAAAACAGTACACTTGCCTTTTTCAAAAAAAAAGCTACCGATTTTACAACACCAGCCACCGCTTATTAGTGGCTATAAAATGTACTTTTTATGCAAACAAAAAAAGCTGAAGAAAACTTTGCAGCATTGGGCTATGCGCTGCCGCCGGCACCCAGGCCATTGGGTGTTTACAAGCCTTATCTGGTAGATGGAAAATACTTGTATTTATCTGGCCACGGGCCGGTGCAGGACGATGGCAAACTCATTATCGGGCGTATTGGCAGCGATATAGATATGGAAGCCGGAAAAGCCGCTGCACGTCAGGTGGGTTTAACCATGTTATCTACAATACGCACACACCTGGGCAGTTTGGATAAGATAAAAAGGGTGATAAAAGTATTAGGTATGGTGAATTGCACGCCCGGCTTTTTAAAGCATCCGTATATCATCAACGGTTGCAGCGAATTGTTTGCCGCTGTATGGGGTGAAGACAATGGTATTGGCACCAGGAGCGCTGTTGGCCTTGGTTCTTTACCCGATAATATACCGGTGGAAATTGAAGCTTTGTTTGAATTAGTTTAAACCACAAAGGCGCTGAGTATCTGAAAATATTTTCGATACATCTTTGCGCCTTGGCATCTTCGCGGCTATAAAAATTTATATTCCATGAATGAATGGTATTCCATAAAAAATATTGATGAAATAGATTCTCCTGCATTGGTCATTTATCCTGAACGGGTGAAGCAAAACATTACATTGGCACTGCAAATGATTGGTGATGCAAACAAATTAAGACCGCATGTAAAAACCAATAAAATAGCTGAAGTATGCAAGCTGATGATGGATGCGGGTATCACCAAATTTAAGTGCGCTACTATTGCCGAAGCAGAGATGCTGGCGCAAATTGATGCAAAGGATATATTACTCGCTTATCAGCCGGTAGGACCGAAAATAGAGCGGTTAATCAAGCTGGTAAAAGCTTATCCGAATACCACTTTTTCCTGCCTGATAGATAACGAAGAAACTGCATTGCAGCTATCCAATATATGCGAACGGAATGGTGTGTTGTTGCCCATTTTTATTGATGTAAATACCGGCATGAACCGTACTGGCATTGTGCCGCAAAAAGTGATGAATTTATTGCAAACAATAAAAGGTTACAAAGGTATTCAGATTGCAGGTTTGCAAGCTTATGATGGGCATATTCGCGACAGCGATCTTGTGGTGCGGCAGGCAAAGTCTGATGAAGCTTTTAAAAGTATAGAACTGCTTTGGCAGCAAGCATCAACATTATTGCAGCATTCATTACAAATCGTTATGGGTGGCACGCCCACTTTTCCAACGCATGTGCATCGTGCACACGTAGAATGTAGTCCTGGCACTTTTGTTTTTTGGGATTGGGGGTATAAACATGCGCTTCCCGATGAACCATTTGAATATGCAGCATTGCTCATTTCGAGAGTTATATCAATTATAGATGAACAAACGATTTGCACCGATCTGGGGCATAAATCGGTGGCTGCCGAAAATCCTTTACCGAGAGTACATTTTTTAAATGCACCCGGTGCGGTTCCCACTGCGCAAAGTGAAGAACATTTGGTACTACAGGTGCCTGCGGGTAATCAATACAAACCCGGCGATGTATTATATGGTGTGCCCGTACACATTTGTCCAACAGTAGCTTTGTACGATACTGCTTATGTAATTGAAAATAGCAGTATGGTTGATAGCTGGAAAGTAATTAGCCGCAACCGCTCCATCAACATATAGAACCACATATAGGACTATGCAACAAAAGCCTCGCTTTATTATAGATGCACACCTCGATTTAAGTATGAATGCTTTGGAGTGGAACAGGGATTTGCGCCTGCCTGTCGATGTTATTAATAAACGCGAAAAAGGCATGAATGATAAGCCCGACAGAGGTAAGGCAACAGTATCCTTACCGGCGCTTCGCAAGGGTAATACCGGGCTGGTGGTTGCTACGCAAATTGCACGGTATGTGGCGCCGGAAAATACGCTGCCCGGCTGGCATTCGCCACAACAGGCATGGGCGCAAACGCAGGGGCAGCTCGCATGGTATAAAGCAATGGAGGAGGCGGGTGAAATGAAGATGATTAAAGATATACATGCACTCAATGAGCATATTGCTTTGTGGATGAATGATGAGCCGAATGAAAATAACCCCATTGGTTATATGTTAAGTTTGGAAGGTGCCGATTCGCTCATTACTATACAACATTTGGAGCGGGCTTATGAATATGGTTTAAGAGCCGTTGGTCCTGCGCATTACGGACCGGGAAGATATGCCAACGGTACTGATGCAACCGGACACTTGAATGAGCAGGGCAAAGAATTGCTGAAAGCAATGGAGCGCATGAATATCATATTGGATGCAACCCATTTGTGCGATGATGCTTTTTGGGATGCATTGGATTTGTTCAGGGGGTATGTATGGGCAAGCCATAACAACTGCCGTGCACTGGTCAATCACAATCGCCAGTTTAGTGATGATATGATAAAAGCACTGATGGAGCGGGATGCTGTGATTGGCGTTGCGATGGATGCATGGATGATAGTACCGGCTTGGATGCGCGGCGTTTCTACACCGGAAGGAATGCAATGCAGTTTAGATAGCGTAATTGACCATATTGACCATATTTGCCAGCTTGCAGGCAATACGTTGCATGTGGCTATAGGCAGCGATTTGGATGGTGCTTTCGGACGCGAGCAATGCCCCTATGATTTGCACACCATTGCCGACCTGCAAATAATACCAACATTGCTTGCTAAACGAGGCTATAATGGAGAAGATATTGACAATATATCGTACGGCAACTGGCTGCGTTTTTTAAGAAAAGCATGGAGCTGATTAATAGGTGACTATATGAAAAGCAGAATGGCTAAACCAGGTATCTCGCTCTTATTTTACACTCATTTATAATCTTACTAAATACACTGTCAGTCCGATTATTTACTATCAACGGCTGGTATGCCCACCGGTAGTCTTCAATCAGAGGGGGTATTACCATCCGGAGTTTGTTTGTGTTCTAAAGATAGTTATGTTAGAATGTACTAAATAGAAAAGCATTGCAAATAATTGCAACGCTTTATTATTTATGATGAATATTGGTTTCCATAACAAGGGTACAAAGGCTTCGACATCTACGCCACAACCAACACATTGGCCGTACTGCTGCTTTTGAACAAAGATCTTTTATGGGTTGAGGCTTGAAATGAACTCTTTGTTTAGTAAAAGTGATTTTTAGGGGAATAGGATTGAAATTCTTTTGTAAAAGCAAAACAAATTTGAAGTAAAATAGAGCTGCCGCCAATCCCCATTTTGAGTAGTAGGGCTGAACCAAATTGTATCCTGCCCCACCGGCCGTTAAGGAGCATTTGTTGCTGATAAATTTCAAATAAGAGACAGCTTATTTAAGCCTCTTAAACTGTTGTATTGTTATGCTTTATGGTTCAGAAAATTATACAATTCTTTCACTCAACGCTTTGGCAATAGCTTCTTTACCACAGTTGACGTGTAGTTTCTGATAAATATTTTTCAGGTGCGAGCGCACCGTATCAAAAGCAATATCCATTTCGGTTGCAATCATTTTGATGCTGTAGCCTTTGCTTAACCATTGCAATACTTCTTTTTCGCGCAGCGATAAATTGTACTTATTTACTTCCTGCTTTGTCCTGAAAGTGCTTAATACCTTTTGAGCAATAATGGGCGACATGGGCGCACCGCCTTCGAGCACTTCATTAATGGCATCAAACAGTTTTGCCGGTGGCGTTTTCTTCAGCAAATAACCATTGGCACCAGCGCACAGGCATTGAAACAACTTTTCATCATCTTCAAATACCGTGTACATAATTACGGCGGTATCGGGGTTGGATTCCTTTATCATCTGCACACCCGCAATGCCACTGATACCGGGCATGTCTATGTCCATCAGCACTACATCGGGCTTATACACTCTGGCTATAAGGCTGGCTTCACTACATTGCCCATAGCTGCCCATTACAGTATAACCATTCATATTAAGCAGGTAGGTAAGCGACTCGCGCAGGCGGTCGTTGTCTTCAAAGAGTACGATAGAGGCAGGCATTTTATAAAATTAAGTTTCTAAGCTACAGCATAACTAACTCATTTGAGTGATTATTGTTTTTACGCCACCATACTAATCTGCACGGTAGTGCCTTTCCCTTTTACAGATTCAATAAGCACCGTTCCGTTCCATTTTGCTGCCCGGCGACGAATATTTTTGACGCCGTTGCGGTGTGTAATGCTATTTGTATCAAATCCGTTCCCGTTATCCTGTATAATAATATTCAGGTGATTTTTATTCATGGTTACACGAATGTTTACTTCGGTGGCATTGGCGTGTTTATAAATATTGTTAATTACTTCTTTATACATCAAAAAGCAATCGCGGCGCTGCTCCATATTCAGCTTGTGCTGCGCAAATGGTTCATCCATAAAGAGCGAATAATTGATGTTGGCGCCTTCAAATATTTCGCCTGCATAGCGTCGCATCCTCGCTGCCGTTTGCTCCAGCGTATCGTTGCTGGTGTTGATACTCCAAACAATATCATCCAGTGCCTGGCTAAACTGCTGCACTTCTTCGGAAATGCGCTTTAAAAAAAGGGTTGCTTCTTCGTTGCCGGGGGGCAATTTTTTTCTGCTTAATTCAGCCAGCAAACTGATGTTGGTAAGCGTAGAGCCAATATCATCGTGCAGATCGGAGGCAATGCGGTTGCGCGTTTGCTGCACATGTAATAACTGGCTGATGCGATACCTGTACAAAGCATACAGCAAGCCTATTACAGCAAAAGTACATAAAGCTGCAAACCACCATGTACGCCAGAAAGGCGGATGAATAATAATGTTTAATTCGGTAATGGGTGCATTGGTGTTGCCTGCGTTGTTTGTGGCTTTTACCTGCATAGTGTAGCTGCCCGGCGGCAAATTGGTATAAGCTGCATAATTGCGGTTACCGGCATCTATCCATTTGGTACCGTAGTTCAATAAGCGATAATAATAATGCACTCTGCTTTGCGAAACTAAGCCCAACGCTGCAAAGGAAAAGGATAAAGAGTTTTGCTGATAAGATAAGTGCAATATTTTCTTATACACATCTGCCGTATCGCTTTCCATCGGTTGGTTATTCACTTGAATATGCGTAATGGCGGCTTTTGCCGGTAGCGAGGCATTGAGAAGTTTTGAAGGCTTAAACATAGATAACCCGCTAATACCACCAACATAAAAAACACTATCGCCAGACATATAGTGAGCGCCGGTGTTAAACTCATTGCTTTGCAATCCGTCTTCGGCAGTGTAGCGGCTAAAGTTGGAAGCAGTAGTATGGTGCAGGTTGACAGGCGGTAAAAAACTGCACAAACCATTGTTGGTACTCATCCAAAGCATACCTTTTTTTTCGGGTATAATGCTGTAAATAGTATTGTTGGGTAAGCCTTGTTTTTCTGTTATCCAATAAGTATTGTTGGTTTTTTCATTCCATGCAATCAATCCTCTGCCCAAGGTGCCTATCCAAATATAAGGTGGCTGATAACAGAGTGTTTTCAGCACAGCTTGTTCGCCCGCCAGTTGCCCGAAAGGAATATTTGGATTTATTATTTTAAATGTACGCGTATTCAGCAGTTGAACACCTGCTTTGTCGAAGCCAATGCAAACGGTAGAATCATCCATCCGTACCAATGCACGCACATTGTTTTCGGGCAAACGTTCACCCTCATTTCCGGTATTGGTAAATTGTTTTATAACCCCTTTGTTTTTATCCATCAGGCACAAGCCAGCATTTCGGGTGCCTATCCACACCTGTGTAGCACTATGCGGTAGCATACACCAAATTGTATGATCGGGCAGGGCAGCAGCGGCGCCCGGATAAAAGCGGTTTTTTATTTGTTGGGTCTGATGATTAAGAATAAGCAATCCATTGCCTTGCGTGCCTACCCACACATCACCATCGTTGTCGCATAACAGCGAAACAATGCGGTCGTAATTGCTAAGCCCTGCCTGGTAAGGTGGAAAATGAAATGTAACAAAGCTGTCGCGTGCGGCATTGGTATAGGTAAGTCCCAAGTTGGAAGTACCAATCCACAAACCGCCCGAAGAATCGGTAGTTACACTTCTCACCTGTTGAATGGCAATGTTTTCGGGTACATTGCTTTTATTCAGTAAATCAAAATTGTTGAAACGTTTGTCGTAGTGGTTCACGCCGCCACCATCGGTGCCCAGCCAGATGCCGCCATAGTTGTCTTTTTTGATGCTTAAAATATCGTTGTACGATAGCGAAAAAGGATTGTTATAATCGGCGGTGTAATGTTGTAATTTATGAGTTGCTGCATTTAGCACATATAAGCCATCGCCGTAAGTGCCTATCCATACATTGCCATTATCATCGGCCAAAACGGCTTCAGTAACCGTATTTTGCGGTATCTGTTTATTGCCCGTTATTTTAAACGTAATAAAGCTGTTGACTTCTTTGCTTTTATAAAAAACACCTTTTCCGTAAGTGCCTAACCAATAATTGCCCTCGTTATCCTGTGCCATTGCACTGCACGAAATCCATGTTGTTTTATCGGGATCATTGCTATACAAAAAAGACTGGATAATTTTTCCGGCGGTATCTAAAACAGTAATGCCGTTATCGGTGAGCAGCCAGTAATGTTGAAAATGATCTTTGTGAATTGCCTGAATATTATTGCTGTTGAGATGTGGTTCTGCAAGCGTATCGACTGTTATATGGTTTAATTGTTTTGTACGATGATGATATAAGTAAATGCCTTGCGCAGTGCCCAGCAGAAGCAGTGCTTTATCGTTGTATATACAATTAACTGCGGGCAATAAAGTGCTGTCGTTGCCCAGCCGATGAATGGCCTCAAATTGTTCTCTTATTAAGTTGAATTTTTCTAATCGGCCGCCGGTACTTATCAGCCAGATTATATGATCTTCTCCGCAAACCAGTTTTCCCAGCCGGCTGCTTACAGGCGTAGTTACATCATCAAATGTTTTGCGATATACAACCACTTCTTTACCATCAAAGCGGTTCAATCCATCCTGTGTGGCAAACCATACAAAGCCCAGGCTGTCTGTTGCAATATCTATAACACTGCTTTGCGAAAGACCATCATTAATGCCCAATTTCCTGAACGAAAAAGGCGTTTGCTGTGCAACTGCAAAACAGGGTAAAAGTATCATTAATAAAATAATAATCCTGCTTTGCATATTTTAATAAAAAATATTCAACTACAATTTAGTTATCCTATCAGTAAGTTGCATAATTAATTTTTACACCAACCTGCCAAATCCATTACATTTACCCCAACATGGCTATTGTTTTATTTGATACGGAGAGGCGGAGCGGTTTATATCCGCTTACTTACACACGTGCAGTAGCAGATATGCGCACAGGCATTTGCACTATACAGGATCGCTGGCGGTATTTATTAAATGAAGAAGTGTACGTAGAAACAGCGCTTTACCTACAAGCCCTATACACCAAAGTGCCAGCAGGTATTCACACATTTATTGATGCGCAGGTGATGCCTTCTGATGATTTGATAAACAGCATTAAAAATTTGCAGCAAGGTGAAGTATTGGAAGATGAAGCCGGTGTTGTTGCCTGCAAGGCGGCAGGCGAGAGTCTGCGGCAGGCAATGGATAATGGCGCCATGATTTTCACGGCTGTGGATAAAGTGCAACGGCTACAGTATGCGCATCAAATGATACAATGGAATAAGCATTTTATTGAGTACGACTTTAAATTATTAACTCAAAACAAAACTTCTCAATCGTTATCTTCTACTAACCATATTATTCATCCCGAAAATGTTTTTGCAGAAGAAGGAGCCAATGTGGAATATGCTATTATTAATGCAAAAGATGGTCCGGTGTATATTGGCAAAAATGCAGTAATAATGGAGGGCTGCATGATAAGAGGTGCATTAGCATTGTGCGAAAAAGCAATATTAAAAATGGGCACTAAAATTTATGGTGCTACAACTATCGGCACACATTGCGTGGCAGGCGGCGAGATAAAAAACTCCATTGTGCAATCTTTTAGCAATAAGGGTCACGATGGTTATCTGGGCGACTCTGTAGTAGGGCAGTGGTGCAATTTAGGCGCGGGCAGCAGCAACAGCAATGTGAAAAATACCGCCGGTGATATTTTGTTGTGGAATGACTACGCACAGACATACGTGAATGCCGGTAATAAATGCGGTGTAATTATGGGCGATTACAGCCGCGTTGCCATTAATACAGCTATCAATACAGGCAGTGTATATGGTGTGTGTTGCAATGTGCTTGGTGAAGGCTTGTTACCTAAAACTTTGTCCAATTTTAGCTGGGGTACAACCGGCGGAAAATATGATTTGCAAAAAGCTTATACACACATTAACCAATGGAAAAAAATGAAAGGTCAAATAGCAACGGATGTAGAAAAAGCCGTGCTGCAACATATCTTTGAAGCCTTTTAATACATATCAACTATGAGAAAACAAATAGCTGCCGCTAACTGGAAAATGAATTTAAGCTGGCAAAAAGGGGAAGCCCTGTTAGATGCTATTCTTGCTAAAGAGTATCAGCTTACAGCCAATCGTACCGCTGTATTTGCCGTGCCTTTTCCGTATCTACACCTCGCACAGCAAAAGCTGCAGGGTAAGCAAAATGTGTTTGTAGCTGCGCAAAATTGCAGCAACAAAAAGAGTGGTGCCTACACCGGTGAAGTATCGGCAGAAATGCTGCAAAGTCTGAGCATCCCTTATTGCATTATCGGGCACTCGGAGCGGCGTGAATATTTTAATGAAACTAACCAGCAGTTAGCCGAAAAAACAGACTTATTGCTGGAGTATAATATCATTCCCATTTTTTGTTGCGGCGAACCGTTGCAGATACGCGAAGCCAATACACAAAATGCGTATGTTGCCAAGCAACTGGAAGAATCGCTGTATCATTTAACGACCGAACAAGTGCAAAAAGTAGTTATTGCTTACGAACCCATCTGGGCTATTGGTACCGGCAAAACTGCCAGTAAGGAGCAGGCAGAAGAAATGCATGCTTTCATTCGCAGACAACTGGCGCAAAAATATGGACAAGAAGTAGCGGATTCCATTTCTATCTTATATGGCGGCAGCGTAAAAGCAAACAATGCCAAAGAGATTTTTGCTGAGCCTGATGTAGATGGCGGTTTAGTAGGTGGCGCATCCCTGATAGCCGATGAGTTTAGTGTAGTCATTGATAGTTTGAAACAATAGTTTTGAATCAAAAAATATGGAAAGCTGTTGAAGTATCAACAGCTTTTGTATTTGAGAACAAGCCACAGTACTACTATGAAGCTTTCGATGCGTTACTCACTGCAACACCTGTGTATGTTTGAGCAAGGGGCACAACCACATCATTGCTTCGCTACCCCTCGCAATAACAACAAACGCTGACAGGGTTTAAAACCTTGTCAGCATTTAAGCCTACTTTATCCAGCCCCGTCTCCTTTTAACAAATCTTCCCGCTCCCTCATTTATCCTAAACCACTACTTTAGCAACTTTATGCACATACAGTTACAGCAGGTAGTACCCATTCCACTAAGAGATAGGTTTGCGCAACGGCAATCCGATATCTGGAATGCCCATGTAACATTTGCCGAAGGCGAATGGATAAAAATAAAAGCGCCAAGCGGTACGGGCAAAACTACTCTGATACATATTCTTTACAAACTACGCAGTGATTATGAAGGCGCTGTGCTTTGGGGTAATGAAAACCTGAAGGGAATTCAACCTGCATCGCTTGCGCAGTTGCGGCAACAATCAGTAAGTATTATCTTTCAGGATTTGCGCTTGTTTGACCATCTCACTGCACGCGAAAACATAGAGTTGAACCGCGTGCTGCAACAGCCTTTTTATGAAAGCAACAAGATAGATGAAATGGCAGAGTTACTGAATGTACAATACATTCTTGACCAGCGCGCGGGCTTGTGCAGCTATGGCGAGCAGCAGCGCATTGCCATTATTCGCGCATTAGTACAGCCATTTACCTGGCTCCTGATGGATGAGCCTTTCAGCCATTTGGATAAAGCGAATACCGCAAGAGCAACTTCGTTGATTGCAGCAGAATGCGCCACAAGAAAAGCAGGGTTTATTTTGACTGATTTAGATGAAGACGACCATTTTAATTATTCCAAACATTTACAGTTATAATGTTGTATGCTGAATAATTTACTTAAAAAATTAATTAAGTCAGGCTCGGGCAGAATACGCTTTGTAATGGCGATTGCCGGCTTATCTATTGCATTGGCTTTGATACTTTCTGCCGTGCAGTTGCAGGCAAATTACGATGAACTGTTGCACAGCAAAACCAACCAGGATAGTATTGCCAATTTTCTCGTTATTAATAAACAAGTAACAGCTGCTAATACAGGCAGCACCACACTAAGCAATAAAGAAATTGATGACCTAAAACAACAACCTTTTGTAGAAGCGGTTGGCGTGCTTACACCCAGCCGTTTTAAAGTATCGGCGAGTGGCGGCCAACATATCCCTTTTTATACAGAATTGTTTTTTGAAAGTGTGCCAAACGACTTTTTGGATGTGCAAAGTAAAGACTGGAAATGGGACGATAACTCTCAGTTTATACCGATGATTGTGCCCAATACTTTTTTGGATATGTACAACTTTGGCTTTGCAACCTCGCAAGATTTACCACAGCTATCACAGCAGTTGGTAATGAGCCTGCCGATACAGGTAAACATTACCGGTCCGCAAGGCGTAGTGCAGTATTATGCAAGAGTGGTGGGCTTTAGCGACCGCATTACATCGGTATTGGTGCCGCAGCAGTTTATGGATTGGGCAAATGCTAAATTTGGTACTACACAACAGGCGCAACCTTCGCGCGTAGTTATCAGAACAAACGATCCTGGCAATCCGAGACTGGTCAGTTATTTAAAAGAGCATAGTTTAAGTACCGATGCGGATAAGACGCGGTTTAGCAAGTACCGGCAAGTGGTGAATATGGTGGTGAATGTTTCGGGTGTAATTGGCGCTGTAATGTTCTTGTTTGCACTGCTCATTTTTACTTTATTTATTCAGCTTACCATTGCTTCGAGCAAAGAGGACATTGCCTTATTAGTTACGTTAGGTGCAGCGCCAAAACAGTTGTATCAATTCTTAATGAAACAATTTTTCCCTGTCAATATATTGATTGTTGTAATCGTTTTACTCATTATTGCGGTACTGCAGTTTTTTGCAAAGCAATATTTATCAGGTCAGCATATTTTTATATCCGCTTATCCTTCGCTGTTTACTTTCATTGCAGCGTTTATAATATTGATTGTTTTATGGTTAGTGAACAGGATAACGATTAAAAAATACATTAGTGCAAATGCGTAAACTAATAGATGTAATGCCGGATGTACGCTTAAAATTAAAGGTGCGGCACCCAACATTAAAAATAATGCTTCTTCTAAAATATTGCTAAAGCGGCACAATTTTACAGCGTGGTACGTTTTTACATATAGTTTTACTATATAGCAAATATATTTGCTGCTTCAACAATTTTCTACCATGAGCGAAGCAATTGAGCAATTGAAAGAGGCGTTGGCTCTATCTCCCGATAATATTCCGCTGCGCCTGCACCTTGCAGAACTGATGATGAATAGCAATGATTTTGCAAATGCGGCAGAGCAATACAACGAAATATTGAAACGTAATTATGGCAATATAAAAGCCCGCAAAGGTTTAGCCAGCGTGTATTTCAGGCAAAAGAAATATTCTACGGCTATTGTAGTGTACGAGGCATTACTGAAAGAGAATGCATTGAACTGGGAAGATATGGTACAGTTTGTACGCTGCCTCATTAAAGAAGAATCGTATGGCGAAGCAGTGGACGTGTATAAAAAAGTATTACAGCAAAATCCTTCTTTTAAAGATGATGAGATAGATACGGTGCTGCGTATGCCTTCTGCCGGTGGCATGATGAATGAAGAAGAGGAGTTGAATAATTTATTCGGCAATGAAGAGGAGGATATTTTCGGAATACCACAGCAATCCAAACAGCAACAGTTCTTTATGGAAAAGCCCGACATGCGTTTTGAGAACGTGGGTGGCATGAAAGACGTAAAAAAGGAAATTGCTTTAAAAATTATTCAACCGCTGAAGAATCCCGATTTATTCAAGGCTTTTGGTAAAAAGGCAGGCGGCGGTATTTTGTTGTATGGTCCGCCAGGCTGCGGCAAAACTTATTTGGCAAGAGCCACTGCCGGCGAAATAGACGCTAAGTTTATCAACATTGGACTGCACGATATTCTGGACATGTGGATGGGCAACAGCGAAAAGAATTTACATGCCATTTTTGAACAGGCGCGCAACAATACGCCTTGTGTATTATTCTTTGATGAAGTAGATGCACTGGGTGCCAGCCGCAGCGATTTAAAGCAAAGCAGTATGCGCCATGTTATCAACCAGTTTTTGGCAGAAATGGACGGCGTGGAGCGCAAGAATGAGGGCGTACTGATATTGGCTGCCACTAATGCGCCGTGGAGTGTGGATAGCGCCTTTAGAAGACCGGGCAGATTTGACCGCGTGATATTTGTAGCGCCACCGGATGAAGAAGGCAGGGCAGAAGTTTTAAAACAACATTTATTAGGCAAGCCTGCCGATAATATAGATGTTCAGGCTATTGCCAGAGTAACACCAGCGTATTCAGGCGCCGATTTGAAAGCTATCGTTGACCTTGCAGTAGAAGATAAGCTGGAAGAAAGCTTGCTAAAAGGCAGCATTGAAAAAATAACCACCAAAGATTTGCTCAAAGCTGCCAAACAGCACAAAGCAACTACCAGCGAGTGGTTTAGTACCGCACGCAATTATGCACTGTATGCCAACGAAAGCGGCTTGTACGATGATATTTTGAAATATTTAAAGATTAAGAAATAAGTTCGCTAGTTCACAGATTTACGGGTTCACAAGTTTTTTGTCGGTGGCATTAAATTTAACTCGTGAAACCGTAAACTTGTAAACTAATAAAACATGTTTGCAGTAAACAATCATATACAACGGGCACGGCTGCTGTTGCAGCAAGGCAGACTGCGCGATGCGGAAAAAGAAATAGGTTTTGCGTTGCACGAAAACCCCGATGATGCAGAAGCCCTGTTGCTGCTGGCAGAGTGCAAGGTAGATGAAAAGCAATATGATGAAGCCATCCGTTTGCTGCACAACTGCATTGCGCTGGAGCCTGATTACCACCGCAACTATTATCTGCTGGCGTTTTGCCATTATCGCATGAATAACCGTGGCGAAGCGGTATCTTATATTCAAAAGGCCATTGCGCTATATCCTTATGCCTCGGCTTACTATGGCTTGTATGCTTATCTTATGCTGGATATGCGCTGGTATAGGGAAGCATTGGAAAAAGCGAATGAAGGCCTGGCAATTTATGCAGAAGACCTCACTTGTCTGAATGCCCGCACACAAGCTTTATTTCGCCTGAAAAATAATGAAGAAGCTTACGAAACGATCAGGGAAGCATTAGCCATTAATCCCGAAGACGATTTTACGCACACCAATGTAGGCTGGCATTATTTAGAAAAAGGCAAACATAAAACTTCGCGCCAGCATTTTCGCGAAGCGCTGCGCATCAATCCTAACAATGCACGCGCGAGACAGGGGTACAAAGAATCTTTGAAAGCAAAATTGTTGCCTTACAAATGGATGCTGATGTTTTCGCTGTGGCTGTCCTCCAAGTCGAAGCAAACACGTTGGATAACCGTCATTGCCATCTGGGCATCGGTACAGTTGCTTTCGCGCTTATCTACTGCCGGCGGAGCTGATGTGGTAGCTTATATTTTGATTGGCATATACCTGTTATTTGTTATTTTTTCGTGGGTAGGCGCTTCTATGGCAAATATGGTGTTACTCTTTAGCAGCGAAAGCAAATATGTGCTTACCAAAACAGAAAAGCAGGTTGCGGCAGTCATTGCTTCCCTCTTGTTTGTAGCTGCATTTACGGCTTTGCTGGGCGATTATATCCCAACGATTGCAGAGGATAATCAATACATGGCAGCGCTGGTGTTTCTTACACTTGTATTGCCCGTAAGCCGGTTTGAATACTTACACCTGGTGCGCCGCAAAAAGCTGGTATTAATTTATTCCATTGTGTTGATAGCTGTTGGTGTTATCAGCGCTGTTGGTTTACTGGCAGGCATCACTGGCATGATGGCGTTGATGACGGCTTACTTTATTGGACTGGCGTTATACACGTGGTGCTTTGCATTTTTGTAATTGCTGCAAAATCTTTTTGCCACGGCTTACAAAGGCAGCCGTTTCATTATCCATGCGCTCTTCAATTATCGTTTTTAGCTCCTGTTGTATATCGGGGTAATGCTTGCTGAGATTGTATAAAGTAGTCAGTGCAAAGGCTTTGATAGCTACTGGTGTTGCCGGTTTTTCAATAAAGTTGAAACAGGCATTCATTACTTCGCCATGCAATGCTTCCGGTATATTTATAAATTGTAATATGCGTACGCTGTTTCTCACAACTGCCGGATGCACATCTGTTCGTTGCAGTTGCTGCACAATATCTTTTAAATATGGCTGTATTAATGTCGGTTTTCTTTGCGCAGCATCGCTTATACTTCAGGCTGCATATTGTGCTATACGATATTCTTTATCTAAAAAGCATTGCATTAATTCTTTAAAATGTTCCGGTGATAAACAGGCATATGCGGTAAAAGCATTTGCCTGACTTTTGGTATATATTTTTTCCTGCAAAAGCGTTTCTCTGATATTCATTGGTTCTATTACGTTATACATTTAATACTGCTTTTAATACTGCTTTCAATGAGGTTGCCATGCATAAGCTGTGAGCAGAATACAATGCATGCTGCTAAAAGGAAATGGTGATAATATTAGTTTAATTAAATAGCATCCGCTGCTTTCTGCTTACGCAACTTATTTGTTTATAAAAATATAAAATTGCAGGCAGCGCGATAATACAGGCAGGTATCTATTGAAAAATAACTAACCAATTTTTTCAACGATTAAAATTAAACTTGTCTATGCAAAAAACACTACTGCTTTTTTGTTGCATGCTTGCTATGTTTATTGTTTTTAATGCCAGAGCTCAATGCAATCTCCAGCCGGTAATTGCACCGGACAATTTGATTCTTTGTCCCAATGCAACTGATTCGTTGCACACCACCGAGGAGTACGATACGTACCAGTGGTATAAGGATGGTAAAATGATTAAGGATGCCAACAGCCGCTATCTGAAGGTAAGCCAATATGAAGATGCCGGCTATTATTTTACGGTAGAAATTACTAAAAATGAATGCAAAGCTACTGCTGAAAAAGTACTGGTAGATGGCTGGGCATTTGCTTCGCCAACCATGATGTCCAATATTCCGCCAAGGTACATGGATTTTTATGGTACCAGTTATTATTGTGCAAAAGACTCGCTGACGTTCACTTTTATGCAGCCTTATACTACCAATGTGCAATGGTATAATAATTACGAGCCAATCAAAGGGGCTAATGAGCAATCGTATCATGTAACCGGCAACGGCTCTTACACCGTGTGCGGTTCACCTGAAGTTTGCCCTGATTTTACAGCCTGCCAGAATTTAGCAGTGGTGGTTGTTTTTGATTCGCTAAAGGCAACCGTTACACGCGAAGGCAATACCTTTATTGCCGGCAAGGCACAAAACTATCAATGGAGCCTCAATGGTCGTGATATTCCAGGCGCTACCGGGCAAAAATACACTGCTGAAAAGCGCGGTATTTACCGTGTGAAAGTATGGGATAAATATACTTGTTTTGATGTGTCAAGACCGGTTGTTTATTTAGGGTTAAACAAAGGAATGGTTACTGCTTCGCCCAACCCGGCAGCCAGTTTTATAAATGTGCATATAGAAGCAGAAGAGGCTGCGCAAATCATCATCAGCGATGTGTATGGAAGCCGGCGTTTGCAGGCACCTGTATCTTCGCTCAACCAGCGCATAGCTGTGGGGACATTAAATGCCGGCACTTATCTGTTGCAGGTGGTGGATAAAAACAATAACGTGGTGGCAACTACCAAATTCTTAAAACAGTAAGCAGATACAAGTACATGATGGACGTGCCCCGCTACTGATAAGCGGGGCTCTTTTATTAATTAGCAGATAAGTTCTGCAACGTCATTTTCATCTTTCTTATTTCCACTTCGTCCACACCTATCGTATCCAATGTTTCCTGCATATTTTTCTTTGTAAAAAGCATAGCAGAAGGTTGCATTTTTCTTGCGCTGGAATGTATTTCCACAGCACCTGTATCAGTAACAAGCTCCGCAATATTGTTGCTACGTACGCCACTGCCTGGCATAATGATAATGCGATTTTCAGCTTGCTCTATCAACTCCTTTATTAGTTCTTTTCCGTCATATGCATTGGGTACTTGTCCGCTGGTGAGTATTCGCTTACAACCACAATATATCGCCGACTCCAGGGCATGAAAGGGATTAACAGCCCTGTCGAAAGCACGGTGAAATGTTACCTGCATATTGCCTGCTGTTTTTACCAGTTGCTCGGTTCTTTTTATATCAACAGCGCCCATGTTGGTCAGTAAACCAAATACCACTCCTTCAAAACCCAGATCGTTGCACAGTTGCACATCATACAGCATTGTTTTATATTCTTCGTTGCTGTACAAAAAATCACCACCCCGCGGGCGGATGATAGGAAACACGGGAATATGCAGCAATTCTTTTATCCGCTTTAAAATACCATACGAGGGTGTAGTTCCGCCTTCTGCAGCATTGTCGCACAGTTCAATCCTGTCTGCACCGGCAGCGGAGGCTCTTATAGCAGAAGCAATATCAAAGCATGCAATTTCCAGGCGAAAACCGCCACCAGTGCCCCCATCCCCTAAAGGGGAGTAAATAAACTTTGATTTCATGTTATTATTCAAAATAAAAGTAATACAATAAATTTCTCAGGACTTTTCAAAGTCCCTTCAGGGATTTAGGGCATCAGATGTTTTGCATCAATTAACTCATTGTGATCATCGCCATAACACACGGCAAAGTTGAACCCGCTTTGAATGCAGTAACCACCGTATTCACCTTGTTTATTGATAGCTATAAAACCTACCTGCATATCTTTTACATTACCCTTATTGCGTTTTACAATACGCTCACAAGCTGCTTTACAGGCTGCTTCGGGTGATAATCCTTGGCGCATCAATTCCACAACCAGGTGTGTACCGCAGATCTTTATTACTTCTTCTCCAAGACCGGTGGAAGTGGCGGCACCTATTTCATTATCCACATACAAGCCGGCACCAATAATAGGCGAATCACCCACGCGGCCGTGCATTTTGAAAGCCATACCGCTGGTAGTGCAACTGCCGCTCAGATTGCCTGCCGCATCCATTGCTACCATGCCAATAGTGTCATGGTTCCAATTGCCGTTGCTTAGTTTATTGGGGGCGAATGCACCGCTGTTTTCAATGTTTACCTTTGGTTTATACTCCGATTTCTTCAGCCATTCTTCATACGCTTTTCTCGCGCTGTCCGATAATATTTGCGGTTCCATCGGAAAGCCTTGTGCTACCGCAAACTGTTGTGCGCCTTCGCCCACGAGCATTACATGGGGTGTGTTTTCCATTACTTTTCTGGCCACCGAAATAGGGTGTTTAATGCGTTCTATTGCTGCCACGCTGCCAGCATTACCTGTCTCATCCATAATGCAGGCGTCCAGCGTTACGTAGCCATCTCTGTCGGGATTGGCGCCCAGTCCTACACAACAATTAATAGAATTTTCGGTGACCATTACACCTTGTTCCACTGCATCTAAGGCACGACCGTTATTGCGAAGTACATTCCAGGCGGCTTTATTGGCATTGATGCCTTCCTTCCAGGTAGAAATCACAATTGGTTTTTTTACTGCATTGTTTTTCGCAAAAAGATTTTGTGTAAATAAAGTGCTTAAGCCCAATGAGGCAGTTTGTATAAAGCGGCGGCGTTGAAGCATGATGATAAATTTTGCCGAAAGGTAAAGAGAAACAGTAGTTTTGAGCGTTTATGAACTCACCGATTTCTTTAATAAATAAACTAGCTGAACGCAAAGCCCTGAATGCATATCGCCAGTTGCGTTTGCCACAGCCCGGAATGGTTGATTTTTGCTCTAATGATTATTTGGGAATAGTAAAAAATAACTTGTTGTCAATTGATAATAGTGAACTGTCAATAGTGAATAGTGAACATCTGAAGTCAAACGATCTGTCATCTGTCAACCATCAACGCTCATCTGGTTCCACCGGTTCGCGTTTGCTTGCCGGCAATTACGAATTGATTGAAACAACAGAACATACAATAGCCAGCTTTCACCATGCAGCAGCGGCGCTCATTTTTAATTCGGGTTATGATGCCAATATAGGTTTGTTATCATCGGTTCTGCAAAAAGGCGATACGGTTATTTACGACAGTTTATCACACGCCTCCATACGCGATGGCATCCGGCTTTCTTTTGCAAAGGCGTATGCTTTTTTGCATAATGATTTGAATGATTTGGAAAAGAAAATGCAGCATGCTACCGGAAATATTTTTGTAGTAACCGAATCGGTTTTTAGCATGGATGGTGATGTATGTCTATTGAACGAAATAGTAGTGTTATGCGAAAAATATGGGGCTTATGTAATAGTTGATGAAGCGCATGCAACTGGTGTAATTAGCAAAAGGGGCGAAGGGCTGGTGCAGCAATCAGGATTACAAAATAAAGTGTTTGCGCGGGTGCATACGTTTGGTAAAGCATGTGGTTGCCACGGGGCGGCTGTGCTGGGTTCTTTAGATTTGAAAAATTATCTTGTCAACTTTGCACGAAGCTTTATTTATTCTACCGCATTACCGGCACATACAGTGCAGTTTATCCAGAACAGTTATCATATTTTTCCTTCATTAACGAATGAAAGAAAACAATTGCAAATGCTGATAGAACAGTTTCAGCAAGCAACAATCAGTTACGAAAAATTAGTTTCTCATACACCTATACAAGTGGTGATTGTATCGGGTAACGAAGCTGTAAAAAACTTGGCTGATAAACTGCAACAATCAGGTTTGGATGTACGTCCAATTCTATATCCAACAGTGCCAAAGGGAAAAGAACGATTGCGGATAGTATTGCACGCATTTAATACGAATGAAGAAGTACAAAGATTGATAAACCTTTTATAGTAAAAAAGTTGTAAGTGAAGCCGCCATTGCGAGCGATGCGATCTGTGGATAGTAGTACAATCAAAATGCGCCTTTAAAAGGATAACGTATAGTTTAAGTGTAAAGACCAAAATAAGCCATCCATAATGATTTGCAGCTACGCACAGATCGCTTCAGTTCGCTCGCAATGAAGATATACTTCAAAACTTTACTGTTCATTATCACGCTCATCTTCGCTCTTACTCTCCTGAAACGCTTTCCAGGCAACAGCTAAACGTATATCGCCATAGCTCACGGCATTGCCTAACTGCTCTTTCAGCGGCTTTAAAGATTTACCATCATACGAACTCAATACAGGTTCTATTAATACCAATTTCTCACGCGATACCAATTCATCTACAGATATAAGCCCTTGCTGAATAAAATGGGCTAAATGTCCTTCTATTGTTTGTGTGGTCATATTGCGGAGTTTCGCAATCTCTTCTATGGTCTTATTTTGTTTGTATAAATTATAGCTTTCCTGTTTAGTGTTAATGGGGGGCGGTGTTGCTTCGATTGCAGCAGCAGTAGATGTTTCTTCTTTTACTTTTTTCTCTTTGCGTTCGCGTTTGGGCTTCTTTTCGGTAATGTTGGAAGTTAAACTATTGGCTTCGCAATAGGCATTGATGATCTCTAAAAAACGATCGCCAAACTGTTGTGTCTTTACTTTGCCAAAGCCGGTAATTTGTGTTAGCTCATGTACAGTTTGCGGCAGGTAACGCGCCATTTCATCCAACGTGGCTGAGCCGGCAATAAAGTAAATAGGTGCATCTAATTCGGAACAAATCTTATCCCGTAAACGCCTCAATTGTTTATACAATTCCGGGTGCGGACTGTCCACTCTTTTTGTTTGTGTACCGGCATACGCATTTACCGGCAAAGCTACCGGCACAAAGCTTTTTTTACCGGCATTATAGGCTTCAATGTTAAAGCCCGATTCGCAATAATTAAACAGGTGCAGCTTTAGTGATAAGTTGATGTATAACGATTTCATCTCAGTATTATAGGTAAGTGCTGTGAGTCTACTATCGGTAGTAGCAGGTGATTGACGCAACTGTTGCAGTAAAGACTGCAGCTTATCATCAAAATGCCGCATCGCTTTTACTATCCTTTGATCCAATGCTTCCTGCTGCGCATCAGTGCTTGCAGGATTATATTTTATCTGTAATAAAGTATCAAATTTTGCGGCAACTTCAGCTTGTTCTTTTATAGTAATAAGTATGTCTTCAAACCAAGGCTTTGTTTCTTCATTGAAAGAGGTTTTATGGTCATCAATCAGCTTCATTATTTTTTCTGCATGCTGCTGCAAAGCTGAAAAATTAAAGAGCTGTAATAACGCATCTTTCTGGTATGTATTTTTACTTTCTTTCAGGTCTTCAACCAAATGCTCTATAGATCTTTTTTGCTGTGCAAATTGTACAATGCGTTCGTCATTGCGTAAGCCGCTATTCGTTAGCTTACTTTTTAAAACAATACCTTGCAATGTTGTACAACGGCTCAATGCTACATACACTTGCCCGGCTGCAAAAGCAGCGCCTGCATCTATCACGGCTTTCTCAAAAGTAAGGCCCTGGCTTTTGTGTATGGTTATCGCCCAGGCCAGCCGCAAAGGCAACTGCTTAAAATAACCAATCACATCCTGGTGTACTTCTTCATTGTTAAGCGTATAACGAATATTGTCCCACCGTTCTGGTTTTACTTCTATTTCAGTTTGCTCCCCTTTGCATTGCACATACACAGCGTTATCTTCCAGCCTTGTTACAAGACCAATTTTTCCATTAAAATACCTTTTGTCCGGGTCGTTTTTAATAAACATTACCTGTGCACCTTCTTTTAATTGCAACAATGCATCGGCAGGATAACTTTTATCATTAAAATCGCCGTCAATGGTAGCCTGGTAGGTTTTGGAACCACCTTTCAGCCTGCTCATTTCTTCGGCATTGATAGCATCGGCTTTGTAGTTGTGCGTAGTGAGCACAATGTGTTTATCGTGCTGGTCTTGTTCAAACCATGGGTCAAAGCGGCTTTCCAGCAAATCGAAGCCTGCCTTATCCATAGCATTGTTGCGTACTTTGTTCAATACATCAATAAACTGCTGTTCGTTTTGGCGGTAAATTTTATCCAGTTCTATATACACCGGCGGTTGCTCACTTACCACACGGCTATCAAAAAAATAAGGGCTGCGGTAGTATGCCGATAAAATGTTCCACTCGCTATCGCCGGCTACCGGTGGCAACTGAAACATATCGCCAATATACAACATCTGCACGCCGCCAAAAGGCTCGTTGTGCCGGCTGCGGGCGCTGCGCAATACGGCATCTACCGCATCCAGCACATCGCACCGTACCATGCTTATTTCGTCTATGATTAATAACTCCAGCTTTTGCAGCATTTCGCGCCGCTCGCGGTTCATGCGGATGTGTCCCAGCAAACTGTGCCGGTCCATAACGTTGCTGTTGCGTTCAAAACCTTGAGGTGCAGGAATATATGGTGTAAATGGAATTTGAAATAAGGAGTGAATGGTAACGCCGCCGGCATTAATGGCTGCTACGCCGGTGGGCGCTACTACTGCCGTTTGCTTATTGGTGTTTTGGCGAATGTATTTTAAAAAAGTGGTTTTGCCGGTGCCCGCCTTGCCCGTTAAAAAAACGGAGCGATTGCTGTAATTGATAAAATCGGCTGCCAGCAAAAATAGGGTATTCTCTGCGTCGTGCGTCATAATGAACTCTCGTCAAAATGCGAAAGATAATTCATCTTTGCGGGATAGCCAATGGGAATGTTGTTAAGAATACAAGAGCAAAAAATAAGGTTGTAAATTAATTATTGCCGATGCAATATCTCAGGTAATGCTATCAACTGCTTATTATTTAGTATTATTAAACCGTAGGTTTTCTGTTGTTTTAAGGTTATTTACAATACTGCACATTTATTTTTTGCAATCCATAAAATCTTTTTAATACCTCAATGCTGCTGCTGTCGGCAAGATCATCGTACAGGTACAGTACAGATGGCTTTTGCTGCATAATCATTTTTACCTGCTCTTTTTGTGTACTGAACCTTGAATTAATGAGGCTGTCGGCACACATATCATAACTTAAAATTGATACTTCCTGCTGCTTATGAAGGCTTGCCTGCTGTAGTGTTTGCTCTCTGTTGGTTAGAATAATATCGTGCAATTTGCCAGAGATGCTACTTTTAATCAACTCGCCATAAAACCTGTTGCAGCAAAGGGTTACAGTAAGCAGGCACATAAAAAAGGGATAAAGATTACGTCTGGCAAAGGTGAAAGTATAATGGCTGCCAACATAAAACAAAAGACATAATAGTAATAATACAATAAATTGTACTATCACATTATCCGCCCGTTCGGGAAAAGAGCCGTTGGACACATACATAATTGGGAAAAGAACAACCCATACCATAACGGTGCAAATAAATAAAATTGTCCAGTTGTACATTGGTATCCATTTTTTAAAAGGAAAGGCTGGCCTTTCAAGCTTAATATAACTGCCTGCAAAAAAGACAGCAATTGCTGCTGCTAAAAAGAGAGGATTTTTTAAAACAATCCAAAAGGCATACACCGTTCTGCCGGCTGCCACAGCTCCTGCTTTTATAAAACCAGCCGCAGGTATGCCGGCACTTCTTACCGCATTGCCCGGCGCTGTAACTGTAAATAACAACGAGGCTCCATACAGTAATGCTGCACTGGCAATAAATAAACGATGCCTGGAATTGCCCGCAAGTAAAAAAATACCGGTGAGTATTATCCCATTTACAAGCGCTGAAGTTTCGTTGTTGCCATTAATGAGTACTATACAAAGCAGGATGGTAATGGCACAGGTGATGGTTGTTATTTTTTTGCCGGAAAAGAAAAGTAAAATAAGACAAGCTAATTGGAGATGTATGAGTATAATGCTGGGCTGGTAATTGCTGGCACTGCTAAACCAGTAGTAAGCCGATGATACTTCGGGCAGCGAAGAAATTTGTACGGCCAGATAGCACAAGGCATACAATGCCATTGATGCGTAATGCGTAGTGAAGTTGATGATGTATTTATTTATTGCAGAGAATAGAAAAAAAATGCTGATAAAATAAAGTGCCAGCAGTACATAGGTATGTACATAATAATGGGATAGCATAAAGTTTTGGTAGGCTTCTATTTTGGTGAGGTATTGCGAAAAAAATCTGCCGCCCCAGGTGAGATAAATATGCTTTTCGTAGCCCCAATAACCATAATCACGCACATCGCTCATCGCAATATAATCATCTGTGTGCGGATGATTATATAAGGCTAAAAACAACATTAGTCCAAAAAAAAGGAGCAGAAAAAAAAGTAGCGTGAAACGAATAAAAGTGGGAAACGCCTTGTGTGTGTTCATAAATTATATATTGCTGTATCAGCAAATAATTTTGCAAACAATAATACAGCCTTTAATACAATTAATTCAACTGAAAGTAAAGATATATAGCTGTGTTTTATTATTGCTTTTGTTGGCAGATGCTGAACTTGTAAATAGAGAAGCATAAATTGGAATACTTAAAACATTGTTGCTATGAGTAGCATACGCAGTATATAAAATTGTATTTACGGGATAAGAAGTGAACGGTAATGCTGTACATTGAATTAGCGATGGGAGAGACAGCATAGGAGTTAAGAGCTAATCAACCCTGCAAATTCTAAAACCTGCAACCACGTTTTCAAGCCGCTTCCCTCCCTATCTTTACCTTCATGTACTCCAAACAGGAAGCTTCACAATTACGGCAGGAATTCTGGACGGCTTTCGGACAATATATGTCGCCTGTGCTATCAGGCGAAGGCGAAAAAATTAATTGGATTAATTATAAGACCGGTGAAAAGGACATTTATTTCCGCATGAATGCTGATAACAAAAAAGCATCCATCGGGATAGAATTAACCCATAAAGACGCTGACATTCAGGCATTGTATTTTGAACAATTCAAACAGCTAAAGTCCTTACTGCAAAATGCACTTCCGGGAAAATGGACCTGGCTGCTGCATGCCAGGAACGAACAAGGAAAAACCATCAGCCGTATTTATACCGAAATAGAAAATGTAAGTATTTTTAAGAAAGACGATTGGCCACAGCTCATCTCTTTTTTCAAACCACGCATTATGGCTTTGGATGAATTTTGGAGTACTGCCAAATATGTTTTTGAAGCTATGCGATGAAGTGATTCCACATTAAAACCTGCTTTATTTTTTGCCCATCCTGTACTGCCAAAAGCAACAAAAAATAACCCTTTTCGTGGCTTGTGTTTTGATGCGTTTTACATAAATACACAATCTATGAAAAAGATATTTTGCTTTGTAGCAGTGCTGCTGATTGCCGTTACTGCTTTAGCTCAAACCGATACAACGATGCAGGATACTACAGGCTTGCGCATGATGCACGACAGCATGATGCAGCAGGGTATGAAAGGAATGCACGGTAAAATGCGCGATTGCATTATGATGATGAATGGTAAAGCGATGGTAATGAAAGGCGGACAACATACGTTGCTCAACCAGCAAATGACACTCTCCAATGGTACCGTTGTGATGCCCGATGGCACCGTAAAAACGACTGACGGTGCTACCCGGATGCTGAAAAACGGCGAGTGCGTGTACATGGATGGTACGATGGGCAAAATGCCAATGAAAGGCAAAAGGAAGATGGCAAAAGACAGTACCAATAGGTGATGTCTTTTTTTATTAACAGGCTGCCTTCGCAAGGGCAGCTTTTTTATTGTTGAACTACCGGATTCCTTAGTTTTGAGCCAAATACAAAATGTTGATTTATTCATCTGCTAATCCAATAAATACCGGCGCTATCGGCGTGTTCGATTCGGGCTATGGCGGCCTTACCGTGCTAAAGGAAATCGTGCGAAAGTTGCCGCAATACAATTACATCTATCTGGGCGATAACAGCCGTGCACCGTATGGCAACCGCTCTTTTGAAACGGTGTATCACTACACTTTGCAGTGCGTGCAATGGCTGTTTGATCAGGGATGCCCGCTGGTAATACTGGCTTGCAATACCGCTTCAGCCAAGGCATTACGCACCATTCAGCAAAACGATTTGCCCAAAATAGCTCCAAATAAAAGAGTACTGGGCGTCATTCGCCCTACTTCGGAGATTATTGGAACATATACCAAGAACAACAAGGTGGGCATCTTGGCTACCAAAGGCACGGTGCAATCGCAGTCTTATGTAATCGAAATCAATAAATTTTTTCCACACGTGCAGGTGGAGCAGGAGGCTTGCCCTATGTGGGTGCCGCTGGTAGAAAATAAAGAGCACGAAAGCCACGGCGCTGATTATTTTATAAGAAAAAATGTAAGTGAATTGCTGAAAAAAGACCGCGATATAGATACTATTTTGCTGGCTTGTACGCATTATCCGTTGCTCAAAAAAAAGATAGAAGAATATGTGCCGGTAGATGTAACTATTTTATCGCAGGGCGAAATTGTGGCCAATAGCTTAGCTGATTATTTGGAGCGCCACCCCGAAATAGAGCAACAATTAGCTCAGTTTGCGCACCGCCGCTTTTACACTACCGACGATACCGCTGATTTTGACAGCCAGGCAGAAACGTTTTTTGGCGAGCCGGTACATTCGGAACACATTGATTTATAGACGCTGTTAAGCTGCAAAAGCACGAAGTCTCTCATTTTGTTTAATAAAGTAAACTTTATACTTTACTGCCGTTATGGCTAATACAACAAAATTTTTAACCGCTTATCTTTTCCTTTTCAGAAAATTTTTCTACTTTCGCGCACCTTTCACCGGGCTGCAGTGATGGTGACTGTGCCTGAAGGCTGAAAAATTTATTTGTAAAAAGGCTAAGAAAAAATAATTCATTATGAAACGTACATTTCAACCGCATAATCGCCGCCGCAAATCGGTACATGGTTTCCGCAAGCGTATGCAAACAGCTAACGGCCGCAAAGTATTGGCGAGCCGCCGGGCGAAAGGCCGTCATAAACTCACAGTTTCTGACGAAAGAAAACTGAAATAATTACCCACATCTCTCCACCCTAAGTGGAGAAATATAGCGAATGTTGTCCATTACAGCCTCACTTTTGTGAGGCTTTTTATTTTGGAGGCGTGAAGACATATTTGAACCACAGAGCAAGGCTCAGAGAAACACCAGGCGCTCTTAGTGAAACTTCTTTACTTCGCATCTTAATGGTTAGAAATTTTATAAATACCATTGACAAAAAGATTTACATACACCAAAAAAGAAAAGCTGAAAAGTCGCAAGCAGTTGGAAGCTTTGTTCAGTAAAGGCAATACATTATTGCATTTTCCTGTAAAGGTGTTCTACATGCTGCCGGATGTGCCAATTGATAATATTGTAAAAGCAGGTGTTGGCGCCAGCAGTCGCAACTTCAAAAAAGCAGTGCAGCGTAATCGCATTAAGCGCTTACTGCGCGAAGCATACCGCCTGAACAAACAGCCGCTGCATCGGTTTTTAGAAACACACAACCGGCAATTGATTGTTTTTTTGTTGTATGTAGATAAGGGAATGCCACAAAAAAGTATAATTCAAAATAAAATGCCTGTAGTTTTGGAAAAGCTGATGAAAGAACTTGCAAGGCAAGTGGCAGATGAGGCAGCGCCAAACAAAATAATTTAACACAGGCTTCAATTGGGTTAAGTATATAAGCTGCTCAGGCATTCAACTGCCGGCTTTGAGCAGAATGCATAACCTGTTTGCTAACAGAAAATGGTATAATAATCACAAACTCCTTAAGGTCTGGGCATGAGAATGATTCTCAAAATACTAAGCTATCCATTTATCCTGCTGATAAAAATATATCAGTATGCCATCTCGCCGCTGATTGGACCTAAATGCAGGTTTACACCCACCTGTTCCAACTATGCTTTACAGGCATTTAAAAAGTATGGATTATTTAAAGGCTTTTGGCTTACGGTAAAAAGGATAAGCCGCTGCCACCCGTGGGGCGGCAGCGGCTACGATCCGGTACCTTGAAATATGGTAAGATAGTAAACTACATTTCTACTTACATCCTCCCTTTGTTCAACAACTACTACTGATTTGGTGATGGCGGCGCCGTAGTTAAACTTTTCAGGTGTTCAATCGTTTCCCTTATTTCGCTCACCATAAAAAAGCGATACACTTCCGGCTCTTTATTACCTTGCTGTTGTATAGAGGTCATTTTGTGAAATGGGCCAACTATAAATGCATCCGTATTGTCGGTAACCTTTACCGCATGGTTGGGCAAGATGAAATAGTTGCGGTTAGCAGCACTTACATTACTATCCTTTATCAGTTGCTGCAACGAATCTATCTGATGTTTTAAAAATTCCTGCGTGTACACTTTGGTTTCTGTTGGCGGCGCACCGTAACGTTGATAACTGCCCACAATCGTATCGGGCTTGGCATTCAATACATAATAACCCGGGCTATCCAAATCTACAGTTGCTTTCCCTGCCTGCGAGGTAATTTGCAGCGTTATCTTATCTTTTGTATCAAAGTCAACGGTTTGTTCTTCGCTGCTGGTGCCGCTGGTTACGGTAATAGTTTTAGCCTCTTTATCAATGGTTGCCGTCCCTTTCGAAATCACCAGTACTCTTTTCAGGTTATTGCCGCTACAGGCTGCGAACAGTATAGTTAGAATAAAAAAGCATATTTTTTTCATAAGTATAAAAAAATAAAAATAGCCATCTTAGGTGATAAGATGGCTATTACTTAATGAGATAATTATTTTGCTTCGGCATACAACTCCGATACTTTAGCCCAGTTAACAACATTCCAGAAGTTGTTGAGGTATTCAGGGCGGCGGTTTTGATATTTAAGATAATACGCATGTTCCCACACATCCACGCCCAAAATAGGAGTGCCCTTTACTTCGGCTACGTCCATCAGCGGGTTGTCCTGGTTAGGGGTAGAAGTTACTTCCAGCTTGCCGTCTTTTACAATCAGCCATGCCCAGCCACTGCCAAAACGGGTAGCAGCCGCTGTATTGAATTTTTCCTTGAATGCATCAAAGGATCCAAAAGCGCTGTTGATAGCTTCTGCTAGTTCTCCGTTTGGTCCGCCGCCTGCATGAGCTGCCATAATGGGCCAAAAGAAGCTATGATTCCAGTGTCCGCCGCCATTGTTACGTACGGCTGGCGAAATAGCGCCTGCATTTTTTATAATTTCTTCCAGACTTTTATTTTCGTGTTCGGTGCCTGCAATGGCTTTATTCAGGTTATCCACATAAGCCTGATGATGCTTATCGTGGTGTATCGTCATGGTTTGTGCATCAATATAAGGTTCCAGCGCATCATATGCATAGGGCAAAGGCGGTAATGTAAATGCCATAATCAATAGTGTTTTTAAAGATTAAAAAATGATTAAGAACAAAGTTAGTCAATTGATGTTGATATGATTATGAAAAAATCATTTTGTTCCTCTTTGCGAAAATGAGTGTATTGGAAATGCTATTGTAGGGAACAAACATTATGAGTATCTGCGCAGTGTCGTTATTTAATGTCGGGTAATATTTAGTAGCTGATTAAAACGTTCAGCCCGCACTCACCCTGTAAATATCTTTATTAATAAACCGCATTCTGTACGCCTGCTTTGCTGTAAAGCCCAGTTTTTGTATCAGTTTGTAATTGGCAATAGCACCAACCGCAGCACCAATAAAAGGAATCAGTTGCGCCAGCTTGGCAATATCAATGTAATCGCGGTATTGCTGCTGAAAAGTTTGCCAGTCAAACTCGTGAATATCGGCTGGCAGTTGATGCAGTTTTTCGTCCCAATCTTCTATTTGCAGATACACTTTTTTGCGTTCTTCATCCGATGAAAAAGCCAGTTGAAAAATATACAACATGTACAATCGCTCACGGTAATCTTTTACATCAAAGCCATACAAAGCAGCTATATCAAACAGCATTTTTATTTTAATACCGAGTAAAATAGGAAAATCGGCAAGGGATGTAAAAAAGCCGCCTGCGCCGGTGATTCCGCCTTCTGCCGCCCCTGTTTTCTTATAGTTTTCTATTTTAACATCCACCAATGCCTCCCGCTCCTCCAGCGAGGTATTTGCAAGCGGTTTGGAGGTGGTATAAGTTGCACCAAACAACACAGCCCTTATCATATTTTTGATAGCTGCTGTAATGGCATTGTGGACTTTTTGCGGTATAATGCTGTTTATTTTACCCTGCACCGCAGCAGCCATTTTACTGGTTAATGAAGGCTTACGCAGCATCTTGCGCCGCCAGTCTTTCAATTCATGTATGATTTGCTGTTCGTACTGCATAATGCTAAAATTAATGCTTCATTCTCAACAAATAGCTACTGTTATCTTTTACGTTGGTTTAAAGCCAACAACTTACAATTACTAACCTATTAGCTATTAATTCAGCAACATCTGCTTATGACTTTATAAGCGCTTTTAAGTAATCGCTGTTTATACTTATATTATACGCATACTTCGATGCCATTACTTTAAAAGTCATTAAATGATAAATGATTTTTTTGTATTATTTAATGAAGGCTTAATTGCAGGAATTTCCTCTTTTCTATTGTTTTGTGTCTCAAATTTTTATCAAAGTCTAAATGAAAACGAATAAAGTTTTTCAGTTATTTTCTGTGCTTTTTTTAATGGCAGTATGTAGTAGCTGTGCTACTATTGTAAGTAAGAGTTCTTATCCCGTAACCTTTGGCTCTTCTCCTGCAGGCACCACCGTAACAGTTACCAACAGGGAGCATGTAGAAGTTTTTAAGGGTAAAACACCTTGTGCCGTAAAGCTGAAAGCAGGCTCCAAATTCTTCTCCAAAGAACAATATACACTTAAGTTCTCACGGCTCGGTTACGAAGACAGAATAGTGCCTATTAATTTCAAAATCAATGGCTGGTACTTTGGAAATATTTTAATTGGCGGCGCAATAGGTATGTTGGTAGTTGATCCGGCAACAGGCGCTATGTGGAAGATAGAGCAGGATGACTTTTACGAGAAATACGATGCATCAGACAGGAAAGCCGCAGTAACACAGCCAGCACTAAATATTGTGTCGGTTAACAACGTTACTGATTCTTTGAAGTCGCGAATGGTAAAGCTAAATTAATTTATACATTTTAATGAGCTTATAACCTGAAGCAATTTAAAAGAAGACCGCAGTTTATCAAAACTGCGGTCTTCTTATTTAATGGTAACTGAAAGTTCAATAAATATATTACAGTTTTTCTTCGCTCAACTGCCATCTCTCAACTGCCAACTTTTGTACTATCAACTATATTTGCCGCATGTCCAAAGCCAGTGCAGAAACACCGCTGATGCAGCAACACAAAGCCATCAAACAAAGATATCCCGATGCGATATTATTGTTTCGGGTGGGCGATTTTTATGAGACGTTTGGCGAAGATGCCATTATTGCATCGCAGGTCTTGGGCATTACACTTACCAAGCGCAATAATGGCGCAGCTTCTTCCAGCGAGCTGGCGGGTTTTCCGCACCATGCGCTGGATACGTATTTGCACAAGCTGGTAAAAGCCGGCTATCGTGTAGCCGTATGCGATCAACTGGAAGATCCAAAGCAAGCCAAAGGCATAGTAAAGCGAGGTGTAACCGAAATGATAACGCCAGGCACCGCTACTAATGAAAAACTGCTGGAGAATAACAGCAATAATTTTTTGGCGGCCGTTCATTTTGATGAAAACAATATTGGACTGGCTTTCCTGGATATTTCTACCGGTGAGTTTTTTGTAGCTGAAGGCGATACGGAATATGCCGATAAATTGTTGCAAAGCTTACGTCCTTCCGAAGTCATCTTTCAGCGCAATCTGCAGAAGCATTTTAAAGAGTTGTTCGGGGTAAAATTTTATACCTATACCCTCGAAAGTTGGATATGGGATGAAGCTTATACCGCTGATATGTTGCTCAAACATTTTCAAACCCATTCGCTCAAAGGCTTTGGTATCGAAAACATGCGCAATGGCATTATCGCTGCCGGCGCCATCCTGCATTATTTAAAAGAAACAGAGCATCCCAATCTGCAGCATATTACTAATGTGCAGCGTATAGAAAGAGATGATTTTTTGTGGATGGATAAATTCACCATTCGCAATTTGGAAATCTTAAGCAGTGGTGGCGAAGGCAGTAATAGCCTCTTAAAAGTATTGGATAATACGGTAAGCCCCATGGGTGCGCGCCTGCTCAAACGCTGGATTATCTTGCCGCTGAAAGATCTTACAAAAATTAATGAGCGCCTGAATGCCGTGGCTTATTTTATTAAAGAAGTAGATTTACGTAAGCATTTGGTAACACTCATTAAACAGTGCGGTGATGTAGAACGGTTGGTAAGTAAAATTCCAACCAAAAAAATCAACCCGCGCGAAGTGGCGCACCTTGCACGCGGACTGCAAATCACTGAACAGATAAAGCAGCTATGCAGTACTTCCAACAATGAATATTTGCGGCGTTTGGCAGATGGGTTGAACGGCTGTCATTACATAGTAGAAAAAATTCACCGCGAGATTGCGCCCGATCCGCCGGTAGCTGCCAGCAAAGGCAATGCAATTAATAAAGGAGTGCATGAAGAATTAGATAGATTGAGAAACATTGCAAGTAAAGGCAAAGATTTTTTAATCAATATTCAGCAGCGGGAGGCAGAGCGCACGGGCATCAATTCTTTAAAAATCAGTTTTAATAATGTGTTTGGCTATTACTTGGAAGTAACCAATTCGCAGAAGAACAAAGTGCCTTCAGACTGGATACGCAAACAAACGCTTGCGAATGCAGAACGCTTCATTACGCCCGAACTGAAAGAATACGAAGAAACCATCACCGGCGCCGAAGAAAAGATGCTGGCTATTGAGTTGGAATTGTATGATAAACTGTTAACAGAACTGCAGGATTATATTGCGCCTGTGCAGGTAAATGGTAATGTGCTGGCAACACTGGATTGCCTCTTATGTTTTGCGAATAATGCCGTACAATACAACTATAAACAGCCGGAAGTGGGTGAAGGTTTAATATTAGATTTAAAAGGAAGCCGCCATCCGGTAATTGAACGTAATCTCGCAGCAGGCGAACAATATATTGCGAATGATATAACCCTCGACCCCGAAAAAGAACAGATTATTATTCTTACCGGACCCAATATGAGTGGTAAAAGTGCGCTCTTGAGGCAAACGGCTTTAATTACGTTGATGGCGCATGCCGGTAGTTTTGTGCCGGTGGATGCAGCTATCATTCCTTTAACCGATAAAATTTTTACACGGGTTGGAGCGAGCGACAATTTAAGTGGCGGCGAAAGCACGTTTATGGTAGAGATGAATGAAACGGCAAGCATCATCAATAATATTTCTCCGCGCAGTTTGATACTGCTGGATGAAATTGGCCGTGGTACTTCTACTTATGATGGTATTTCTATTGCGTGGAGTATTGTGGAATATTTGCATGCCTCAACATGCGCACCCAAAACATTATTTGCAACACATTACCATGAATTAAACGAATTGGAAAACAAGTTGCCGCGTGTAAAAAATTATCACATAACCAACAAAGAAATCGGTAATAAAATTATCTTCCTGCGCAAGCTGGCTGCGGGTGGTAGCACACACAGTTTTGGTATTCATGTGGCTAAGATGGCTGGTATGCCGCCGGCATTAATTGACCGGGCTAATGAGATACTAAAACAACTGGAAGAAAAGCATGTGGATGAAGGGGCTGAAAAGGCGGAAAAAGTTGTAAACCCGAGAGTAAGTAAGACTGAAACCAATATGAAAAAGTTATCTGCTGCACGTATGCAACTTTCTATTTTTGATGCGCACAGCGAAACATTCGATGAGATAAGAAAGATGTTGGAAATTATAGATATTAACCGCCTTACACCGGTAGAAGCATTAATGAAACTGAATGAAATAAAAGGCCTACTGAAGTAGTTAACTTGCCGGAATATTTCGGCAATTGTATTTATCCTGATTTGCCGCATTCTTTATGTTTAAACGCCTATAACTATTGCCAACTATGAAACCATTCTATTTCCTTTTTATTTTAATAATTACCTGCACCCAGTTTTCGTGCAGCGTACAAAAAAGCAATCCACCTGCCACTACTACTTTTACCAACCCTTTATTGCCATCCGGCGCCGACCCATATAGTTTTTATAAAGATGGCTATTACTATTACACCAATTCGCTTGGGGATAAGATTGGTTTGTGGAAAACAAAAAACCTGGCAGATTTACCACATGCACAATATAAAACCATTTACACACCGCCATCGGGCACTATGTATTCAAAAGATCTATGGGCGCCCGAAGTAATGTTTTTAAAAGGTAAATGGTACGCTTATTTTGCCGCCGATGATGGCGACAACAATCACCATCGTATGTATGTATTGGAGAATGCATCGGCAGACCCGATGGAGGGCGATTGGACTTTTAAAGGAGAGGTAAACGATTCTGCAAATAAGTGGGCAATTGATGGTGATGTATATGAATACAATGATCAATTGTACATGGTGTGGAGCGGCTGGCAAAGTGATGTAAACGGCGAACAGGATATTTACATTGCCAAAATGAGCAATCCGTGGACCATCAGCAGCGGCCGCGTCCGCATTTCGAGGCCAACGTATGATTGGGAAACGCATGGCGACTTGAACGATCCCGTAAACCCGCCGCATGTAAGCGTAAATGAGGGCCCGCAGTTTTTAGCGCACAATAATAAGCTGTTTGTTATTTACTCTGCCAGTGGCTGCTGGACTGATTATTATGCCTTAGGAATGCTGACTTTCAACGGGCAAGGCGACCTGCTGGATTCTACGGCATGGACAAAAAATCCGGAACCGGTTTTTAAACAATCACCACAGAATAGCGTATATGCGCCGGGGCATAATTCTTTTTTCAAATCGCCGGGTGGCACGCAGGATTGGATCTTATATCACGCCAACGATGCGCCGGGCTTAGGTTGCAGCGACAAGCGCTCACCGCGTATGCAGCCTTTTACCTGGAATGCCGATGGTACCCCCAATTTTGGCGTGCCGGTAAAAGAAGGTGTGCCGATTCCCATTCCTCAATAATTGGTGCTAAGCTAATACACTTTCTTTTGTCTTCGCCAACTGCTTAACAGCAGGTACCGGCATTGCAGCTGCATTTTTACTGTACTTCTTAATCAGTTTATTCCCCCATTCAATGCCTTTGCTTTCGATGGTGCGATACGTAATCCATGAGAGGAAACTGCTTACTGCAAATGTCATTAGTGCTAACATGCCATATCTCGAAAAACCGGTAAACGATGCAGGCAAAAGATGCTCAAAAAATTTCAACACAGCAAAATGAATGAGATATAAGCTAAAACTGATTTCACCCAAAAAGCGCATCAGCTTGTTGTCGAAAAACATGAAGTGATGTTGTGATAAAAAGAATACGATAACGGTAAAAAAGATGGCAATCACAAAATGTTCCTGCACTATCATATTTGGTACAATGTAGCGACCGAAGAATACAAAGAGCACCAGTAATGCAATAGTAGCACCAAGCAGCACGGTAGCTTTGGTCTTACTGGCTACGGCATAATTTTGCCCTGCAAAAAACAATATAATGCCCAATATAAATACGGCTGCCTGGTTGGGAAACCAATAATATAAAAACCAGGTTTCGGGGTTGCGGTAATCTATACCCATGTGGGTGAGTGTAAAACGGATGCCATATTGCAGAACAACAGAACCTGCAAGCAACACCACAAACAACCATACTGCAGTCTTCAGGTCTTTTATTTTACTAAATAAAAAAGGTACAAAACAATAAAACACCATTTCGGCGCCTACCGACCAACCACCCGGCGGCAGATAATTAATAGTGCCCGGGATAAACGTGTTGAGATAGAGCATATTGATGATTATATTACCTACTTTTAGCGGATGACCATCGTTGTACTCCGGCAGGTAATAACAAATGATACCATACACCAGCGCTGCTAAATAATACATCGGGCTTATCCTGAACAACCGGCGGATAAAAAAGTTGCGTACCGTATATTGCCTGTCGCTAGTGCTTCTTTTGGAGTAAGAAAGAAAGAGTGTAAAAGCACTGGCAATGAAAAACAATTGTACGCCAAAACTGCCTTTGCTGCTGAGATAAGTAAACGTATCGGGCAGTCCGTTAACGGCTTGTGCAACATGCAGTAGTACTACCATCGTAATGGCTATCCCACGTACTGCATTAATATAGTTGAACTTGGCGTTTGATATTGGTTTCATCAAACAAATATAAAATCCTTATATGTCAATATTATTACCTGTAAAGCTTTTAAGGTGAATACAGGAAATTTTAATAATAAAAGCCACAAAATATAGTTGGGTGCATCGGTGCAGAAGGATTAAAAATTATATTTTTTATTAATGTAATTGTTCAACTTTTGCTATAGTAATCTTTTTTCACCTATTTTTACACCCATCACAAATGCAACCAAGATGAAATACGAAGAGCTGCTTCGCAAACCCATTATCATTTTTGGCACCGGACGTTCCGGCACAACTATCATTTCTGATATTCTTTTTCAGCATGAAGATTTGGCGTGGCACAACAATTTTCAGGAATTAGTTCCCTGGACGCCAGCGGTTAATCTCTTAAGAAGAGCATTTGATAATAAGTGGTGGCGAAAGATTGGCATGAACACGCAAAACAACAAAAGTGTATTGAACTGGATAGCTTTTCGCCCTATAGAACGATATAATTTCTGGGAAAAAATCACTGGTCCGCGTATTGATTTTTCGCGCGGCTTCCTGCTCGATACAACAGCTACAGAAAAAGAAAGAAAATATATGCGCGGCTTTTTTGCCAAAATGGTAAAATATCAAAAGCGCAAGCGGCTGGCATTTAAGATTACCGGTCCTTCGCGTATGGAGTATATGATGAGTATTTTTCCTGATGCCGTATTTATAAACGTACAGCGCGAACCGTTGGGTACCGTGCGCTCGTGGCTGGAAGTAAATTTTTGGCAGGACAAAGGTAAAACACAGTTGTGGTGGACGGGCGCTTACTCGCCCCAGGAAGAGGCGGAAGCAGAAAGGCTGGCTACAGAGCCGGCACTCATCACCGCTTTTCAATACAAAAAATTAAGCGAAACCACCGCTTATGAAATTGAAAAAATGAAGCCGGAGATTTATGAAGTGCACTACGAAGACTTCATCAAAAATCCAAAAGCTTTCATTCACGATTTAATGGGAAAGCTGCAACTTCAACCTTCCAAACTGGTAGAGGATTATATGGCTCGGGTGCCTATCCGCAATACTAAAAACAGCGAAGAAAGAAAAAGCTACTTCACCGAAGAGCAGAAGAGGAAAATTTTAGAAATTGTAGGTGACAACAATGTAATTGCTTAATACCCTTATGGCTGCAACAATCAAGTACGAAGCACTTTTACAAAAACCAATTATCCTGTTTGGCAGTGGCCGCTCGGGCACTACCATTATTTCCGAGATATTATTTCAGCACGAAGATCTGGCGTGGCATTCCAATTACCAGGAAATATTTCCGCGCTTTCCGCAGATCAATTTTCTGCGTCGCTTGTTTGATAATAGCTGGTGGCGCATGGTGAAGTTTTGGAATTTTGTAGGGGTAAGTAAAAATACGCGACAAAAAAAGAGTAAACAACTTATCAATCTCGCCATTTTCAATCCCATAGAACGATATAATTTCTGGGAAAAAATCACTGGACCGCGTATTGACTTTTCAAGAGGTTTCCTGTTGGATACAAAAGCTACGGAAGAAGAGCGCACCTACATCCGTTCTTTTTTGGCGAAACAGGTAAAATACCAGGGACGCAAGCGGCTGATTATGAAGTTTACCGGACCGGCAAGACTGGAATATTTACACTCTATTTTCCCTGATGCCATTTTTGTAAATATTGTGCGCGAGCCAATAGCCACCGTGCGTTCATGGCTCGAAGTTGGCTTTTGGCAAACCAAAGGCATCAACCGTTTGTGGTGGGTTGGCGCCTATTCATCCGAAGAAGAAGCGGAAGCAGAAAAGCTGAAAAACGATCCGGCGCTCATCACTGCTTTTCAATACCGTAAACTGATGGAAACTACAGCTTACGAAATAGAAAAGCTGGGCTTGCAGGTGTACGAGTCGCACTACGAAGATTTTGTAAAAGACCCGCACACGTTCATTTACAAGCTCATGGAGTATATGCAGTTGCCGCTATCGAGGCACGTAGAGGCGTATATGCAAAATATTTTTGTAGCTAACCGCAACGAGCGTACTTCCAAAAAAACACCATTTTCCGACGAAACTAAAAAGCGTATCCTTGAAATTGTTTCAGTATAATCGTTTTGCTGATTCCATTTTTTTAGAAAAGCAGTGTTGGAATACAACAATTGGGCGTGTCCCCGCGGCGGCTCAAGGTTTGGTAACTCCCAATGTTAAAGATTATATTTCAAGCTATTGCCGCCGCGCGGTCGGGCTATCCGCTGCAAGTCCGGCTCTGGAGCCTTTTCACAAAGCGCTTCACCAGGCTTTCCGCTACTATCCCTCACGCGCTCCGCAACTACAATTTTGCAATATTGCATTGTTCTCACAACTGACAATGCGCCAATCACATATTCACAGTTGACAATTCACCATTCACAATCTTCAATATCCCCGCTCGTGGAAAATAATAAAATAAAAGTCGCGCATGTTATCCGTGTGTTCAGCTATGGCGGCGCCGAAGTATTACTGCGTGAGATATTTGCATCCCGTACTTTTCAGCAACAGGTCATCTCAGATTTATTTATACTCGACCATAAAAAACTCGGCTTGCTGCCGCAGGTAGAAGGTAATATCCGCAAAGCCTACTATTACCGCATTACTACTGTAAAGTTTTTGCTGGAATATATTAAGTTCCTCCGCCACATTGCCAAAGGTGATTACGATATTGTACACATGCACCTACCCGTGGCAGGATGGATGGGGATTGTAGCCAAATTGTTTACAGGCAAAAAAACAAAGTTCATTTACTCCGAACATAACCTCGTAACGCATTACTCTAAGTACAACTACAATCTCAGCGGGCTTACTTATAGTTATTTCGATGCGGTGATTTATGTATCGCACGAAGTAGGCGAGGTGATTAAGGAACAACAAAAGGGCAGGTTTTTCAAAACAAAGAAAGCGGTAACCATTTTGAATGGAATAGACACGGAGAAGTTTAATAACAGCAACAAACTGGAACAACGAAATGATAAGCTAACTGTTGGTCTGGTGGCCCGTTTTCGCCCGCAAAAGCGTGTGGACAGATGGGCAGAAGTAGCTGCGGAAGTGAAAAAATTGTCCGATAAATTTTCATTCCTTATGGTTGGCGATGGACCAAGCGATAATTTGCTGCGCGAAAGAATGGCGGAACTTGGACTAAAGGAGAATGTAGACATTCAATTGCCCGGTCAGCAAACCGATACGTTTGCCCAGTACAAGCAAATAGACATCTTTTTGCTCACCAGCGATTTTGAAGGGTTGCCGCTTGCCTTGCTTGAGGCAATGAGTTGCGGGTGTGTGCCGGTGGTAAGCGATGTAGGTGGTATTCGCCAGTTGGACTTTGATGGTTTTGGCTATAAGTTTCACACCTTCAATGCCAAAGGTATTGCTATGCAGATTGTAGAATATCTGGATAAAGATAAGTGGGCTTGCGAAGGTAAAAAATCGCGGCAGTTTGTTGAGCAAAATTTCTCCTTACACAAGCAGGTAGAAGAAATTCTGGATTTGTATAGGGAAATGCTGAGGTAGGAAATACTAATAAGACTTGCAATGCCCCTGATTACTCATTTTCCCACTTCACTCATATACTTTCTCCGTTCTTCATTTACAAAATTGTGTGCAAATCGTGTGGGCTCGGGAATGCGGTATTTACGCACGCATTGCAAAATGATATCTAAACTTTGCTGCATAGAAATGAGATTGCCCGGCGATACAAACACCGGCTTTACATTGCGCTTCGTGCGCAGCACTTTAGCAATTACTTCGTTATGATGAATTAAATCGGTATAACTGCCAGGCTCCTTATGTGGATCGGTGTACTTACCGGCGAGTACGCTTTTAGCGCAGCCAATCGTAGGCGTTTGCATTACTAAACCAAAGTGTGTAGCAATGCCCATTCGTCGCGGGTGCGCAATGCCATGTCCATCCAATACCAGCACATCGGGTTTTGTGGTTAATGCTTCCCATGCTTTGCTTAGCGCTGGCACTTCGCGAAAAGCCAATAAACCAGGTATGTACGGAAATTCGGTAATATCTACAACTGCTTTGGTCTCTACTACCTGCAAAGAGGGAAACTGCAATACCACAATGCCTGCATATACCGTGGTAGAATATTTATTAAAAGAAATATCGGCGCCGCCAATAGTGGTGATTTCTTTTTGCAGTGGTGACAGATCCAATTGCTGGCGTAATTCTTTTTGTATGGCAACTGCCTCTGATGGAGTAAGATGGTTATAATCTAATGGCATACCATAGCTAAACAATTGAAATGCCAGTTGATGGTAATGTTGTTTACGATTGTAGTTTCAGCTTGAATTTGATGATTAAAAAATAGTTGAGGCTGCCTGTCATTCCACACAAAGTGCCCTTAAAATGTTAGTAATAATAGCTTTGTATCGGGCGCATTTGCGAAATGACGAATTGCTTACATTTTCTACATTATTACACTCAACTCTTCAACGAAAAAAACTGCTGCGCTGCTTTGCGCGATGGCAACCAGGCCGCTAATAAGGCAACAATAATTATGGTAACAGTCACCAAAATAAAATCACTCAACAGCATTTTTACAGGATAATAATCTATCAAAAAAGTACCGCCTTCCAGCTTGATAACTTTGAGTTTGAGTTGAGCAATACATATTAGAAAAGCGAGTATAATGCCGCCGCCACCACCAACGCTTGCTAATACCAATCCTTCATTTAAGAAAATACCCTGCACCATTTTATTAGTAGCGCCCATCGCTTTCAGCACAGCTATATCTTTTTGTTTTTCCAACACCAGCATCGTGAGTGCACCAATCATGTTGAAAGCCGCAATTAACAAGATCAGGCAAAGAATGCAATAAATAACCCACTTTTCCAACTGCATCACCCCAAATAAACTGGCATTTTGCTGGTAACGCGTTTGCACATTGAACGACTTGCCCAGGGCGGCGTGTAACTGTTGCTGTACTTCATTTTCATTTACATCCGGCTTTAAGGCTAATTCAATGCTGCTGTACTGGTTGGGTTGCAGGTCGAGCATGTATTGTACAAAAGGAAGATTAGTAAATGCATACTTATTATCAAACTCCTGCTGAACCAAAAAAGAACCCGAGGCGTTAATATTCGCCGAGTTCATCGCATCGAGACTATTGAAGTGCTTTGCATTACGGTTGGGCAGGTAAATAACAAATGGCGTTGCACTTTCGCTGGCATCAGTAGCAATAGCACTTTCTACACCTACGCCTAATATCAATAGCGGGTTATCGGCATCGCCAATGTTGTACTCGCCGTGCATGATATGATTTTGCAGCCTGCTTACTTTCAGGTAATTGCTGTCAACACCTTTGAGGTAAATAATAGTTTGTGCATCGCCATTTACCAATAGTGCCTTTTCTTCTGCCACAAAACTCACTGCTTTTATACCATTTACTTTATTAATGGCATTCATCTGCTCAGGCGAAATAGTCATGAATTTACCCTTTGACGGCGCAATGCGTACATCTGCATAAAAGTCGCCGTACAAGCCTTTTACCAGGTCTTCGAAACCATTAAATACACTTAATACAATAATGAGCGCTGCCGCGCCAACGGCAATCGCCAACACACTTATCCATGCAATAACATTGACTGCATTAGTTGTTTTTTTGGAACGGAAATACCGCCACGCAAACAGCCAACGGAGGAAACCGAGCGGACGCCCGCCTGCTCCTGAAGGGGAAAATCCCCCATCCCCTGAAGGGGAGTTTTTAAGCTTCGTAGTCTGATGGGATGTTTGCAATATATTAATATTCGTTGTTTGTATTAAGTAATATGTCCGAAAACATGTTGATGCATGTCTTCTTTTTCTTTGGGAAAATGACTTCTTTGCTGTTTAAAAACTCTCCGCCGGCTGGCGGATTGGGGGCTGCTTACTCCCCTTCAGGGGATGGAGGCGTTTGATGTATTTGTTTAAACAATTCTTCCATCTTAAACACATGCTCCAGCGTATCATCTTCATAAAAGTGCAGCACGGGTATGCGGCGTAGCTGGTGCTTGGCGCGTTCTGCAAATTCTTTCTTAATTTCCCAGGCGCTGTTTTCTATTCTTTTAAGCGTAGCTTTTTTATCATTTACCTGATAAAAGCTTAGGTAAATGCGGGCTTCCAGCAGGTCGGGCGTTACTTTTACCGATGAAATAGACACCATACCGCCATTCAGCATGTTCAATCCCAATCTCCTGAAAATCTCGTTGAACTCTTCCTGTATTACACTTGCTACCTGTCGCTGACGTTTTCCTTCTTGCATAACATTACCTTTGTGAGCTGTAAAATTACTATCATTTTACGGAGGCTGCGCATTTTGTTGCTTCCGGCATTACAAACTACTATTTTGATGAAGCAATACGCACGTGTTTTTTTTTACCTTAAACAATATAAACTCAACATTTTTTTATACTTTCTGTTTACGCTTTTGGCTATTGTTTTTTCTATTGTTTCGCTGGGTATGCTGATGCCTTTTCTGGAACTGATATTTAATGCCGGAAAAGAGAGTGCCATTGGCGGATTGACAACCAACAGCAGCAATCCGGTAATTGCTTTCATACGCGAACAGTTGATGAAAACAGTAAACCAGCCGGATGGAAAATTAAAAACGCTGCAATACATCTGTGTATTGATTGTAATCTTTATTTTCTTAAAAAATGTTTTTGTGTACCTTTCTTCTTACGTGCTCAATCCGGTAAAGAATGGTATCGTTAATCATCTCCGTTCCGATTTATACAATAAAGTATTGCAGTTGCCCATTGGCTATTTTACCGAAAAAAGAAAGGGTGATTTGATCAGCCGTATTACCAACGATATACAAGAAGTAGAAGCATCGGTAGTGGGCACTTTAGAAGGGTATGTGCGTGATCCGTTAACTATCCTGGGCAACTTTGCTTTCTTGTTTTATTTAAGTCCGCAGCTTACACTTTTTCTGCTCTTGTTTTTGCCGCTTATTGGTTTTGTAATTGGCAGAATCTCCAAATCACTTAAAAAGAAATCCGGCGAAGCGGCCTTGCGACAGGGTGAAGCAGTTTCTATTCTGGATGAAACATTAGGCGGCTTGCGTGTGATTAAAGCATTTAATATTGAATCGGTGCTCCGGAATAAATTTTTTAAGGTAAATGATGAACTGTTATTTGTAAAAAATAAAATTAATAACCGCCGCGATCTTGCATCACCTACCAGTGAATTGCTGGGTGTGATAGTGTTTGCTGCTATTTTGTGGTATGGCGGAAGCGGCATTTTGAGTGGCAAAATTCCGCTGGAAGGTGCTGCTTTCATTGGTTATCTGGCCCTGTTTTATAATGTGATTAATCCAGCAAAATCACTCTCTACTTCATTCAGTAATATGCGAAAAGGTGAAGCCGCCATTACAAGAATTGAAGAAGTGTTGAATGCAGACATAACGGTAGAAGATAAGCCGGACGGCATTCAGCTTACGCAGTTCAATAACAGCATAGAGTTCAGGAATGTTAGTTTTGCGTATGAAGATGTAACCATTTTAAAGAACATTAATTTAAAAATAGAAAAAGGCAAAACCGTAGCATTAGTGGGTTCTTCGGGTGCGGGTAAAAGTACATTAGCCGATCTGGTGCCGCGCTTCCATGATGTAACAAGCGGCGAATTGCTGATAGATGGTGTAAATATTAAAGACTACACTTTGCGAAGCCTGCGTAGCCAGATAAGCATTGTGACGCAGGAGCCTATTTTGTTTAATGATACCATTGAAGCCAACATTGCACTGGGCAAAGAAACACCATCCACCGATAGCGAGATAGAACATGCGGCGGCGGTGGCGAATGCTTTGAATTTTATCAAACAAAAAGAACACCGCTTTAAAACCAACATTGGCGATAGAGGCGGCAAGCTGAGCGGTGGCGAAAGACAGCGCATGACCATTGCACGTGCTGTTTTGAAAAATCCACCCATATTAATTTTAGATGAAGCCACTTCTTCACTCGATACGGAAAGTGAGCGGCTGGTGCAGGATGCCATCAACAACATGATGCAAAACCGTACCTCTATCGTAATTGCGCACCGGCTTTCTACCATTCGTCATGCCGATGAAATAATTGTATTGCAGCGGGGCGAAATTGTACAACGAGGCACACACAATCAACTGCTGCAAGAGGAAGGTTTGTATAAAAGATTGATTGAAATGCAGGAGGTGAAATGAGGAATAAATTTTATAATGCTGCCTTTATAATTTCAATAATTCAGTCTTGTACATTTAAACACTTTAAGATAGTAAGATGAAGATTATTGGCTTCTTTAAAACAAAAGTAACCTTGCTAATTGCTTTGTGTATAGTGTGTTCGTTTTGCTGCACTGCGCAGTCAAAATTATTAGATAGTGTTCACCGTATTGTTTTTTTGGGCAACAGCATTACATATGCCGGTAATTACATCACCGATTTAGAAGCTTATTTTATCACGCACTATCCGCAAAAGGCGTATGAATTTATTAATGTAGGCTTGCCCAGCGAAACGGTATCGGGTTTGTCGGAGCCGGGACATGCTGATGGTAAATTTCCGAGGCCCGATTTGCACGAACGATTAGCAAGAGTGCTATTGCTCACCAAGCCCGATCTTGTTTTTATCTGCTATGGTATGAATGATGGTATTTACCTGCCCTTTGATGAAAGCCGGTTTCAAGAATTTAAAGATGGATTAATAGATGTGCATAACCGCATTGCACAAACCGGCGCAAACATCATTCATCTCACACCACCGTATTACGATGAATTAAAAGGCAGGAACAAAGGCTACGAAGCAACGCTGGATAGATATGCTGATTGGGTGCTGGAACAACAAAAAAGTGCCGGCTGGAAAGTGATAGATGTCCATTATCCAATGAAGCAATTTACCAAAGCACACCGTGCAGTTGATAGTATCTTTGGTATTGCTGCTTTTGCACTGGCAAAAGATGGTGTACATCCCGGCGAAGCCGGACATTGGATAATGGCTAAACAAATATTATTGTATTTGGGTGAGAACGCAGTAGCTGCAGCACCCGATATACATGCGGCCATAGCTGCTGCATCTCAGGGAGAAGCTATTTTGAAACTGGTAGCGCAACGCCAAAGTGTAATGAAAGGTGCATGGCTCACGGCTGCGGGACACAAACGTCCTTTTATGAATGTTGGTTTGCCGCTTGATGAAGCGAAAGATAAATATATACAAATTGAAAAGGAGATACGTGGACTGCTGCAGTGATATGTATTTTGATGTTGCCGCCTATACAACTGAAGTGTGACGACGGTCCACTATAACTGCTATGCATTATGTTTCCTGCCTGTATATATAAAAGTTGCTGAAGGAGACAGGTGGTGAAATACAGTTATTTTCACTGCCACAAGAAACCCTATACTTGCTGCCTGCTTCTCTTTTATTTACCGGAAGATGCTAGTAAAGCAATTCTCGCATATTTATGCTATTTCCGGTGACTCACCCGCATTTTACTTTTGTGCCGTTAAAACAAAACAACCTGCAACATTCACAAACTACTTATTATGAAAAAACTAACCCTTAACAAACTCTTCTTTGCAATTGCAGCCTGCCTGCTAATGTCCTTTGCAACAATAAGCTGTTCAAAAGAGGGCGCTAAGCCAGATAATGGAGGTAACTATGGTACATATTATATTGATCCGCAACTGGTAGGAGAGTGGATGTGGACCAGCGGCAGCGATGGTGCTTATTACGACGAAAATGGTGTGTATCATGGCGCAGCTTATGGGTTTGCAACAAAGTTTACAGTAGATGCCAACGGCAATGGAACTTGCTTTCAACACGTATATTCGAGTATTGGCACCGGTACCGAACTGGCTGTAGATATTTCTTACAATGGCTATTACGAAATGGACGATGCCGGTAACCTGAACTTTTATCCGATGAGTGGTACTTACATATCAACCAGCGGCACCAACAGGCCCTTACATGGCGATGAGTTGTACAATCCTTCTACCGGCGGTGGCAGAATCTTAACCTACCCGTCTGTAAATTTTACTACCCAGGGCGGGCGTGAGTGTCTCACCGTTACTTACAGCGAAACCGAAACGGAGTTTTTTTATAAGTTATAAACGAGTTTTTCTCTTTAAGAATAATTTAAATAAACAGCATCAGCAGCAACGGCAATTCCATATCCAGAATTGCCTTTGCTGCTGATTAGCTTTTTGCTAATTGGTTGTTTAGAGCTAAACAAAATAATACCGACTGGTTAGCAAGCCGAGGATTTTCCCGGCAGAATAGGTCACGCAGTAAAATTTCAAATACTTATTTTATACACTCCTGTAAGCCCCAGTTCTTGCTTTCATTTATCATCCGTCATCTTGATAGCAACCTGGTATAAGTTGTTACTTTCTGTTGGATTTTAAGTTGAATTATTATATTTGTTTTCATCAATATAGCGGATAGTAAACCTTTATATACTCTTCTGAATGGATTGGATAAATTATCTCAAAGTAAAAGGCTACATTGTTTTTAGAATATTACCAGCTATGAAAAGGTGGTAAAAACAGTTGATGCGCACAAAATTTTTCTCAACTTCTTTTTCTCTTACGCTGTAAATAGTTTTATTTTGAACGAATCTATTTTACAGCTATGTCCCAGCCAATTACCCGTCGTACAGCTTTACAGTTATTTGGAGCATCCGCAGGCATTGCATTGCTCCCGCGTATAGGCAAAAGCGCAACAACGGCAGCACCGCCAGCCCATTCTTCTTTTACCTATTGTTTAAATATGGCTACCATCCGGGGGCACAATCTCGGCTTTGTAAAAGAACTGGAAACTGCTTCAAAAGCAGGCTTTCATGCTGTAGAAATATGGATAGATTCTTTACAAACGTATTTAAACAATGGCGGCACATTAACTGATGCAAAAAAACGCCTGAACGATTTAGGTATTACGGTAGAAAATTGTATTGGCTTTGCTCAATGGATTGTAGATGATGATACAGTGCGAAATAAAGGTATAGAGCAGATGAAAAAGGAAATGGATATGCTGGCGCAAATAGGTTGCAAACGCACGGCAGCTCCGCCGATGGGTGCTACCGAAACACCCGGGCTGGATTTAAACAAAATGGCCGAACGTTATCATGCCATACTGAAATTGGGTGATACTACCGGCGTTATACCGCAACTGGAAATGTGGGGCTTTTCAAAAAACTTAAGCCGCGCAAACGAAGTGTTGTATGTGGCTATGCAAACCGGTCATCCATCGGCAAAAGTACTGCTCGATGTTTTTCATTTGTATAAAGGCGGTACTCCGTTAGACACACTTCATATGATGAGTTCTTCGGCTACTGATATACTGCATGTAAATGATTATCCTGCTAATTTATCTGCTGCGGATATTACCGATGCAGACCGGATATACCCCGGTGATGGCATAGCACCTGTGAAACATATTTTAGGAATATTGCACAAGCAAGATCAGCCACTTATTATTTCAACAGAAGTATTCAACAAAAACTATTACAGCCAGGAGGCCTTAACTGTTGCAAAAACAGCATTAGCAAAGATGAAAGCAGTGACGAGCGGACTGGCATGAGATATTGATGAATAGTGAATGTGATAATAACCTGAGAAATGAAAAGTGAGCGGAGATCAAATTCATAACTGACAATCCAACACTCACCTGCATACTATTCACAATTGACAATTCACTATTCACCACTCACAAATTTTTCCGATCTTCAACGCCTAACACTATATTGATCACCAACTTAACGAAATGCTTGTATGAACGATTTTTCCATTCGTCGCCGCACACTTTTAAAAGGTGCAACTGCCTCTCTTGCTTTAGCTGCGCTCCATGCTTCGGGCATGGGTATGTTTTATCCATCCAAAACTTACCGGGTGGCTTTAATAGGAACAGGTTGGTATGGGAAAAACGATTTGTTCCGTTTAATTCAGGTAGCACCTGTAAATGTAGTGGCGCTGTGCGATGTGGATAAGCATCAGTTGGCGGAAGCTGCCAAAATGGTGAGCCAGCGATTGAAAACCAATAAAGCGCCACGCCTCTATAACGATTACCGGAAAATGCTTGCTGAAAATGAACTGGATATTGTGCTCATTGGTACACCCGATCATTGGCACGCGCTCACAGCTATTGATGCCATGAAGAGCGGCGCAAATGTATATGTTCAAAAGCCAATAAGTGTAGATGTGATAGAGGGCGAAGCAATGGTGGCGGCAGCCCGCAAGTATAACCGTGTGGTGCAAGTAGGCACGCAACGCCGTAGCACTCCACACCTGATAGAAGCGAAGCAAAAAATAGTAGATGCCGGCCTGCTGGGTAAAGTAGCGCATGTGGAAATGTGTTGTTATTATCACATGCGCAACAATAGCAACCCGCCCGTGCAACCTGTGCCCGACTTTTTAGATTATGAAATGTGGACCGGCCCTGCGCCATTGCGTCCGTACGACGGATTGCCGCATGTTGGCTGGTGGCGTGCCTTTATGGAATATGGCAATGGCATTGTAGGCGATATGTGCATCCACATGTTTGATGCCGTTCGCTGGATGCTGGATTTGGGATGGCCAAAACGCGTTAGTTCCACCGGTGGTATTTATGTAGAAAAAGGCGGCAAGTCTAATATTTCCGATACGCAATCTGCCTTGTTTGAATATGACGATTTGAATTGTATATGGCAGCACCGTACCTGGGGCACACCTGCCGATCCGGAGTATCCGTGGTCTTTCAAGATATATGGTGATAAAGGCACGCTAAAAGCGGATGTATTTAAGTACGAATTTATACCGGAAGGTAAAGGTGATAAAATACATGGCGATGTGTTGTATGAGAAGGAGAAATACCCTGAAGACGTAACGGAGCCACGCATAGAACTACACACCGCACCGGCTACGCGGCGGCACCTGCTCAACTTTTTGGGTGCTATTGAAAGCGGGAGTCGCCCGGTAGCAGATATTGAGCAAGGGCATATTTCTACTGCCAGTTGTATTATGGCTAATCTGTCTATGAAAATAGGTCGCCCGCTGGTGTACGATCCGCAAAAACGAATGATCGTAGGGGATGAAGCGGCAAATCAGTTATTGCAGCGTCCATATCGTGGTGAATGGAAGCATCCGAAACCGGAGGAGGTGTAGGAGGAGTATATATTTCTTTATCCTTATCTCATACTTTATTGTGATTGCTATTTAGGTAATTTAAAGTAAAAGAAAAACAATATTTTATTACTTAACTGCTCATGCTAAATACAAGGGTTATCTTTTTACTTTCATTGATTGTTATGTGCTTTAATTCCTGCGTGTCTCTTTTTCAAAATAAGGAGGAGGGATTATGGTTTTATACATACAGCAGTGGAGAATCTTCATTTGGCTTTAAACTTACACCTGCCAGCTTTTTGTGTCTAAATCCTGATAAAAGTTTTACACTTGATTTTGGTAAGTTTCAATACGGTAAATGGACAACTAAGGGCGATACCCTTGTACTAAATGCCTCCAAACCGTACTATTTTCTTATAAATAATATAAGTGGCACAGATATGAGATTAAACCCCGAGCCAGGGGTCATCTGCAATTTTGAAAAGCAGCTTTACTCTTTTTCGGCAGATGCGATAAAGCCATTCTCGTTAAAAGACAATCAATGGCGCGTACCTGCGAGACATAAGGAAACACCAGCACAGATAAAAGAGCGCTTAGTAAATCATTGTCATTTCTGGAAGGATTACTTTACATGGGCGCTTCACAATGATATGGCTACTATTGATGTAAGAAGTACCCCAACACCTATCAAAATATATGGTAACGGATTTGCACTGAAAGCATTTGAAGATCTGCCATCTGAGTGGCAAAACTGTTTCTATGATACAGAAGACTGTAAGCTGGCTAATACAATACTGCAACATTTATTTGAACACAACGATATAGCCTGGGCACATACAGACAATAAGTATAAAATGTTTATAGGTGCATTTGAACAGATAGAGCAATTGCTGCAAGCTGACTAATCCCGTGGTAAAGTAAAGATAATATATCCGCTTTGGAACATTCCATCGTCCTTTAAAAATTCAGCGCAGTGTACCCAAAAAGTCTAATTGAAACGCCTCCAAAAACGTCAGGTACAGATATTGCTCAACCCATAGCAAAACAAAAAAATTCGCATGGCGCTACTTGGTGGAGTAATTAAAAAAGCAATAGATTTCAATGGGTTAATCAATCGTGAACCTAACCCGAACAAAGCACAGAAGGCTGTTCTTTTACAATTGCTGAATAAAGCAAAACATACTGCCTTTGGGTTAAAACATAAGTTTAACGAAATTTTGAATAGTGAGGATCCGGTTGGTGCTTTTCAGCAACGTGTGCCGGTATATGACTACGATGCCATGTATGAGGAATGGTGGCATTATCTGTTGGAAGGGCACCAAAATGTAACCTGGCCAGGTGGTCAAAAATATTTTGCCCTGAGCAGCGGTACTACCAGTGATAAAAAATACATTCCCGTAACGCCCGATATGATCAATGCTATCAGAAAGTCAGGTGTTCAGCAAATACTAAGTCTCAAAAACTTTGATTTACCAACCGATTTTTTTGAAAAGGACATTTTAATGCTGGGCAGCAGCACTAATCTCATCGAGCAGGAAGACCATTTTGAAGGAGAGATCAGCGGGATAAGCGCTGCCAATATACCGGCGTGGTTCAGTACATTTTACAAACCAGGTGCGGAGATTGCCTCCATCCCAGACTGGGACGAGAAGGTAAGGCGCATTGCGGAGGAAGCACCTAAATGGGACGTGGGCAGCATATCGGGCATTCCTTCGTGGGTAGAATTAATGCTTAAAGAAATTATCAGCTACAACAATCTTACTACCATTCATGATATCTGGCCCAACCTGCAGGTGTACACTTCGGGAGGCGTTGCTTTTGAACCTTACCTCATGAGCATGGAAAAGCTACTCGCCAAACCTTTAATCTATATTGATACTTACCTTGCATCGGAAGGATATTTAGCAACACAAAAAAGACCCGACACCAATGCGATGGCACTGATCGTTAATAACGGTATTTTTTTCGAATTCGTTCCCTTTTTTGAGGAAAATATAGACGAGGACGGGCGGGTAAAGCAGGGTGTAAAAGTGCTTACATTGGAGCAAGCAGAAGAAAACAAAGAATATGTGTTGCTTATCTCTACGGTATCGGGCGCCTGGCGGTATATGATTGGCGATACAGTGATGATTACAGATAAAAAAAGATCCGAAATTAGAATAAGCGGACGTACCAAACATTATTTGAATGTTGTGGGCGAGCAACTTTCCATTCAGAAAATGAACATGGCTATAGAAAAGCTGGAACACGCGTATGAGATGGAAATTAAGGAGTTTGTTGCTGCAACTGTTTTTGAAGATGAACAATATAAAATGAAATGGGTAATTGGAACAGACAAAGAAATTGATGCTGAAAAAGCAGCGCAACTGATAGATGAAGAACTGTGCAGTAACAACAAGAATTATAAAGTAGCCCGCACCAAAGCATTGAAAGGAGTAGAGGTAGAGGTGGTTCCTGTAGAACAGTTCTACAACTGGAGCGAGGAATTTAAAAAGCTTGGCGGGCAGGCAAAAATTCCACGCGTAATGAAAGAAGAAGCCTTTAATGAGTTTAGAAATTATGTATTACAATTAGCTTAAGATAGTTGTTGTTTTTGAGAGCAGGATACATAAAGTCAAATGTGACTTTGTGTATCCTTTTTGAACAAAGCAGACATTAAGCCTGTTTTTGTTGTCCTTCCAGTCTCTTTTCTTCCAGTTTTTTAATTTGTTCTACAATCACATCGGGCGAGAGATATAGCCTTGCAATTTTATTCTTGTATGCCTGTGGCAGTTCTGCATGGTCTAAAATAAACCGTTTAGTAGCAATAATATATTTGCCCAATCCGCGCTCAACCGCATACGTATCAGCAACCCGCTCTGCACTTTTGACATAATCAGCAGAAAAATAATAGCCGAGGCCAAACGAAACCATTCCGGTATTGCTCCTGCGTTCATAATCCAGTATATGTCCAAGCTCATGACCTATCCATCCAATCATTACCTCATCGGGAATTTGCTGGATAGGAATTTGCGTATGTATAAGCTTAAACTGCGCACTGATATTTATTCTGTAACGCCTGTTTTTTCTCTTTAGCAGCAGTGTGGTAAACACCGGCTGCGCCTGCATTACAGAAGTTTTGATGTTTGTTTTAAAAACAAACCGGATGATGGTGTTTTTTAATTCAGGATAAAAAGATAATGCAGTAAGCACATTTTGCTCTATTACAGCAGGTATTTGCTTATTGTGTTTGTTTTGTAAAAGTTCCGGTCGTATTTTGTCCTTCGTATTCATGCTGTTTTAAGTACGTTTCCTGCGTATAATAAATCTCCCTGTTCCAAATATCAGACACTTAAGTGAGCAAATAAAAAGCCAAGTGCCTTTAAGCCGTACCCTCACTTCTTTTAAATGTCATTAAAATATCAATCTGTAGTTTCTATTTAAAATTGTAGAGCTTCTGCAACCTGTTGTTTTGTTGCGGGTCGTGTATAAAACCAGGTCGTTTTAAGTTTTCTACATATATCTTCCACAAAAATTAGCTGTTATTGTTGCAATTGATAAGTAGGTTAGTCAAAATTTTTCTTTTGGTTGGAATGGGTTTTGTAATTTGTCCTTCTAAACAAAAACGATTGTTATGATAAAATTCAGCGAACTCAAAGAAGGCGATTATGTAATGGTTGATTTTGAAGGTAAAATGTGGCGGGGAGTAGTAACCGACCTTAACCACGATGAAAAACAGATATGCGTGGAAACAGAAGTGCAGGACTTTTGGTACGAGCCCGCGCACGTATATCCTATACCTCTCAACGATGAAGAGCTGATGCGGCTGAATTTTACGAAAGAGATACAGGAAGATGGCAGCGTAAAATATAAGAAAGGTCCCTTTCGGCTGGAGATACCCGAGCCTGATAATTTTTCTCAATTAGAGATGTGGTACCGCGAAGATAGAAGGCACAACCCGCGGGTGCATTACATACACGAACTGCAAAATCAATACCTGCAAATGACCAAGGTGCACCTCACCGACCAGGTGATTGCCTAACCTGATTCACTTGTTTTAATATAGTGGATTATATCACATCGTTGCTTTGTATAGTTTGGTTTTCATACATCCACAGCGGCAAGCATAATCCAGAATATTCAATTAACAGCACTTTAAATAAAAGCATTAAACGGCAACAAGACAAACCTGTCTTTGTTGCCTATTTTTATTTATAAACTTTTTATTATGAAAAAACTCTTTTTGCTGTTATTTAGTGTAGTTACTTTGGCCATGGCTGTTCAGGCACAGGATAGCACCACTGCCATTCGCCATCACAAACACGACAGAGGCACTGCTATAAAACAGCAACGTATGGATATGATGCAGCAGCTCAATCTTACCGATGAGCAAAAAGCGAAAATGCAACAGCTGCATAATGAGCAAAAAGCGAAAATGGATTCCATTCGCAATGGTAACCTGGGCAATGAGGAAAAGATGACACAGCTAAAAGCCCTGCGCGACAGCCAGCGGAAGGCTATGGAAGAGGTGCTGACGCCGGAACAAAAAACAAAATGGCAGCAGCTACGCACGGCGCAAATGGAAAAGCGTAAGGCTCAGAAACAGGATGCTGACTCTACCGAGTAACTGTTAATGAAATTGCATGGCATATAAAATACCAAATATGAAACGTATTGTTTTGGGTTTAATCTTATCTGGGTTAGTAATATCTGCTCTTTTCATTACAGGTCATGCTTTTGCCCAGACCCAAAAGCAGTACGATAAAATGAAGGAGCGCATAAAAAAAGAGCTGAATGTAGATGAAGCAAAAGCCGACTCTACTGCTGCTTTGTTGAAGCGGTATTTTACTAAGATAAGAGGCATCAGAGATAATGAAGGTATGAGCGATCAAAACAAGCAAATAGCTTTGAAGAGAGAGAAGAAGAGAGAAGTGGCAAAATTAAAGACCTTCCTTACCAGCGATCAGTTGAAGAAGCTGCGCCAGATGGTACGGGAATACAAGGATATGCGACAACAAAATAACGAGCAGCCGGTAGATACCTCGCTTAGTAAATATTATTTTTAATCAGGTTGGGCCAAGCGCTACTTAGTAAGCCGCAGCAAACAAGTGCTGCGGCTTTTCTATGCAGGTACATTATTATTTTCGGAGGCAACAATAACCCTCGTTTGCGGCAGGCTTTGCGGGTAATGCGTTTTAATATAGTTAAGCAGATTTTCGCGCAAAAAGCAACGCAGGTCGAAGGATTGAGAGGCATTGTTGGCGCTTATTAAGCAGCGTAACTCTACAGCCGTATCGGTAAGGTTAGTTACCTGCAGTGCTGCCACGCGCTTATCCCACCATTCACTATTTTGTACCAGGCGCAAAAATTCTTTACGTATTTCCTCTACCGGTACATTGTAATCTAAGTACAGCATGGCAGTGCCCATTATTTCCGAGCCGGTGCGCGTCCAGTTTTGAAAAGGTTTTTCTATAAAGTAATTAATAGGCAGTATCAGCCGCCGCTGATCCCAAAGCAGCAGCACTACATACGTAAGCGTTATTTCTTCTACTCTTCCGTATTCACCTTCTACTACCAGTACATCATCGAGGCGTAATGGCTGCGTAAAGGCAATCTGAAAGCCTGCCAGTAAATTGGACAGGGATTTTTGTGCGGCGAAACCCACTATTATACCACCCACGCCAACACCGGTAAGCAAGCCAGTGCCTAATGCCTTCAGTTTATCGAAGCTGAGTAATATAATACAAAGCGTTATAAAAATAATAGTGCCCACTACCAGCCGCCTGATAAACTGCAATTGCGTACGCACTTTACGTTCGCGCAGATTATCCGCCTTTTTTAAGTTGTAATGGTAATAAACATAATCTTCTGCAATTTTTACAATACCAATCAAGATGGCGGCAACCGCAATGGTGAGCAAAATCTCCAGCGTTTTGTTCAGTGTAAGCATTTGTTTTCTTTGCATTACCATAAATGGAGACAGCATATTCAATATAAATAAGGGCAAAAAAACATTGAACGGTGGCCCGAGCCTGCGAATAATCGAGCGGTATAAAGAATAATCTTCCGCTTTAGTTTTTTGCTTTAGTAAAAGCGATAAGATAAACCGTAACAATAAGCCGGAAAGAATAGCTGCTGCTACCAGTACAAGGTTCCATAAAACAGGAGGCAATTGTTGTAAGTAATCAATGATGTCTTCGAGCATAGATATAGTTAAAATCCGGTGGTTTTTATACAATTATATTTTATATTAATTCCGCTTCCAGCTTTTTGAAAGCGGTATGTGGAGCAACATGCTGCCACAAAATACTGTACACTGCATTAATAATGGGTATAGATGCTTGCACCTGAATATTGGTATGATGGATACATTTGCTTGCATTATAGCCTTCGGCTACCATGTTCAGCTCCAGTTGTGCAGCTTTTACGGAGTACCCTTTGCCAATCATGGTGCCAAACATTCTGTTGCGGCTGTAGAGCGAGTAGCAGGTTACCAGCAGATCGCCCAAATACACCGATGAAGTATAATTGATTATCTCCGGGTTGCAAGGTATTTCGTGTTCCTGTACCAATTTCTTTAAAAAAATAATCATCTCGTTGGCACAATTAGCAATGTAAACACTTAAGAAATTATCGCCGTATTCCAGTCCATGCGCAATACCGGCGCCTAAGGCATATATGTTTTTCAGTACAGCAGCATATTGCACACCTATCACATCGTGGTTGATGATGGTGTTTAAATAACTGTTGGTAAAATAAGATGCAATTGCTGTGCACATTGCTTCATCTAACCCCGAAAAAGTAAGATACGACAGTTTTTCGGCAGCTACTTCTTCGGCATGGCAGGGTCCAAGAAGGGTGAAATAATTGCGCAGGTCTATGGAGAAATGATGTATCAAAAAATCATTCACCAGTTCATTACAATCGGGCAAAATGCCTTTGACCGCCGATATTATTTTTTTATTATTAAAGGCATTCTTAGGCAATCCTTCCAGCGTTTGCTTTACAAAAGCTGATGGTACAGCAATGATGATCACATCGGCATGTTGTATTACTGCTGCTACCTGATGGCTCATGTTTAATAAGGCAGTATTAAAATAAGCCGTATGCAGGTAATGCGGGTTGTGCCTGCGCTGCTGTATATGGTGAATGGTTGCCTCATTGCGTATCCACCACGCAATAGGATGCTGGTTGTCGGTCAATATTTTTGCTAGTGCGGTAGCCCAGCTTCCGCTGCCAATGATTCCGAAACGCATACGCCAATGTTATGCGGCAAACTTACAAAATAGCGGAGAAGTGAATGGCATATTGCTATATAGGGGAAAGTTGTATAAGCTGCAAACAGGAAGTTCCATGCTATGCGAAGCTTTGATAACCATTAGTGTTCAAAATTTGAATTCCCTTGCTTTTTATTGCAAGTTACATTCAAGCCTTACTCTTTGAGCTTGTCATGCTAACGAAGGAAGCATCTGAGGATAGTAGTAAAATGCCCTTTACATTGAATTTGATTTACAACATGGCGCGGATGCTTCGTACCGTAGTATGGCAAAAGCTGAGAGTGGTTGTAGCCTTAAATTGTATAAAAAGTAAGCGATAAGATATTCCGGATGTTTATAACCTTCACACTTCCGCGCAGCGCAAATACAATCCTATTTCTGCAAAGAATAAGATTTACGTACCAAACAATTCATCTTTACTCTTAGGTCGCTTATCTATTTGCCAGTTAAAACCGCGCAGCTTTAATTCTTCATGATTTACCTGCCGCATGGGATAAAACGTGCCTTTTAAATCGCTGCGCCTGATGACTTTGTACGGTTTCTGATCTCTGAAATACGTATCTATTATATCGCAGCTCGATTTATCTACCCCTACAAATTTTTTATTATCATCCTGCGTGTAGTACACCGCTTCGGCATTACCCTGCGTATGAATGTGATTAATACGCCCGCTATCAAAATAGCTGTTGAGAATTCTGCCGCTTACCTGGTTAAAAAAAGCACTGCTGTCCACATCGCTTATTACCAGCGCATTTTCAAATACATACAGCCGTTCCGGTTTTTTATTTTTGGTAAATAAATAAATAGTATCGCCGGTTATCTGGCTGTTGCTCGACCAGATAACCGGGTTGGTAAGCAGTCGGAAAACCGAGTCCATGCTGGAATAAAATAAACTATCGGCTGTGGCCTGCAGCGAATCGCTGAAGATGCGCACGTTATAATATGCTTCAAAATAGCGGTCGCGCGCGCTGTCTTGTTTGGTAAAAGTCATGCTGTCGAGCGACGGCATAGAGTCGCGCACTGCCGGCACGTTACGAATGCCTTTTAACATCGAAAGCTTGCCGGAAAACAAGGTATCGGCTGCTATAAACAAAGAATCATTATTTTGCTTCACCATCATCACCGGATGCTCTGTAGCCAGCAGCGAACCTGCATCACGATTGGTTTTTACATTGTTGGCAAACATTGCCAGACCCTGCGCCGTATCGCGAAAAATAACATTACCCCTTGCTTCAGCAAAGCCGGTGGAGTCGTTGCCCGCTGTTTCATCAGCTATCAATAACGAAGTGCTGTCTTGTATAATGGGTCTTTGTCCAAAATAAGATTCCTTGGAAGTAAGATTGTAATAACCGTTGGTGGTATTGATTTTTTTTGTTCCGAAGGTAATAATGGTTGGTACGGTAAAGGTAGTAATAGTAGTATACGTATTGTACAGCAGCGTATCTGTTGTTACTCTATAATCGGGATTGACCAGCAGCACATCTTTTTTGAAATATGCATCGCGCGTTTGTCCATAGTAGTAGCCTTCTTTGCTGGTAAGCGTAGTGGTGCCATTTACCAGTTTGCCACCTTGCGAATAAGTGCCTATTTTATTTTGCGTATCATACTCCAGTTCGGGCGTGGTAAGCACGCCTTTGCCATCGGTGAGGCGCACATTATTTTTAAGAAAAGCCCTTTTATCATTTCCAATGTAGCGCAGGTAATCGGCGTAAGTGTGCACGCTGTCGGCATTATTAATATGTACATGGCCAAATGCTTCGAGCGTATTAATGCGCTGGTTAATGATGGCGCTGTCGCAATAAAAAGTGTTGTTTTGCTGCTTTACCACCACACTGCCCGCAAGAATCTGCAGGTCGGTACTGTCGTTCAGCTTTTTAAAGTTCAGCTTATCGGCATGTACAATATTAATGCGCCGGTCGCTACCGCTATTGGGCGCCGGCTGCTGGGCAATAATGCTATTGCACCACCATAAAAAGATAAAAAAAATAATGGCTTTGATGCCGTAATAACCACTCATGCTGCTATGGCTGTTGAATAATGACAACGGTATCCTGCTTTAGCGGCGAGGTTATATAATTTCCTTTATCTTTTTTACCAAATAAAGAAATATTTACATACCGTTTAGGATGAACACGAAGGTCGTCCATTAATGTATGCAAACTGATAGCGGTATTGTTTAAATTATTATAAAGCTGCCGGTCGTACAGCAAGGCGCCAATGGAGCTTTTGGGCGAATTGAGTTGTGCCATTGCACTATCCAGCCGTGCGCTTGCAGTACTTAATTGGTTCATTACACCCTGAATATCTGCCTTTGCCAGATTGTTGGTAACGCTATCTACATTTTGCAATGTATGTGTAAGTGTACTATTGTTTTCTGCCAGATTTTTGGAGAATGATTGCAGGTTGCCCAGTGTGCCGGCTAATGCGCCGGTTTGTGTATCGAGCAGTCTGTTGAGCGAAGCAGAGGCTGTAACGAGTGCTGCGGTGGCATCGTTGATATTGGCAACGGTAGATTGCAGGTTGCCTTTTACGCGCGGATCGAGTATAGAATTAAAGTTTTTGAGCACTGAATCCAGCGAGTGAAACGTGGAGGTTAACTGGTCAACTACAGGTCCCATTTTATTGGTGAGGGTACCCAATAAACCGCTTTCTTCCGCTGTGCGGATGGTGTCTTCATTTTTAAAGTAAGCAGAGCTATTGCCGGGATTTATTTCAACACTGGGCGAACCCAATGGATTGGAATTGATCGTAGCAACAGAATTCTTTGGAATATCGAAGGACTCTTTTAATTTGATAGTTACTACCAGTTGGGTTACTGTTTTATTGGCGGGCTCTATTTCATATACACTGCCTATCTGGTAGCCATTCATATATACGGCATTAGAGGGTGCAAGCGCTTTTGTATCTTTATAAATAGCATACAAAAAATTGCCGGATTTAAAAAAGCTTTTCCCTTTCAAAAAATTAAATCCAAGTATCAGCAAGGCGACAGCTATAACAGTTAGGGCGCCAATTTTGGTCTCATTCGATATTTTCATCAGCTACTATTATTTTACGGTGTAATTCAGGGCTGTTCTTTGTTCTATAAATTCGTGCCAAACAAACACTTAGTGTTGGCATTTAAAACAGTACCTTTCATTAAACCGCGCAAAAATAGAGCTTAAATAGCAATGGTACTTAAGAGAAAGTGATGAGCAGCATGACTGTTATATTTTTTATAAACAAACAGCCATGCTGCTCATTGCCTTTTTACTTTAAAGCGTTTACCTGCTGCTGGGTAGAATCGGTTTGAGCAGTAGTAGGAATGGCACCGTTTTCAAGGCTTTCTTTATAGCGCAGCACTGCCCGCATAATGGCATAAGCCACTTCGCTTTGCCCTTTGTCGCTATCAAGATAGTCTTCTTCTTCACGGTTGTTTACAAAGCCGGTTTCTACCAGTATGCTGGGCATAGCCGTAGCCTGCAATACCCAAATACCTTTATTATCACGCTGCTTGGCACCGCGATCTACACGACCTTGCTTGGCAAACTCTTCCTGTACATATTCGGCCAGCATACGGCTGTAGTTGAAATATTTTTTGGTACGGAGAGAAGCAAGAATTTTTTCTGTTGGTGTATCAAACATCAGATTGCTGGTAGAATCATCCGGCTCGCCGCTTTCTTCACCAGCGCCAACAAAGCTCTTCTTCGAGTCGTTTTTACCTACAGCCCAAATAAAAGTTTCAGTTCCTATGGCACTGGTACCCAAATTGTAAGACTTATATATTGGGACTGATCTTGTATGCTTAATCTTTTTTCTTTTGCTGCCTTTGCCGCTGTAAGTGTAGTATGTCTGCGTTTTGTGTCCAATCACTTCCCTGCGGTAGCTATCGGAACCGGAGTTGAGGTGGATGCTGATAAATAGGTCGCCATGGTTTTCGTTGGCAATTTGCGCACGGCGCCTGTTAGCAACATCTTTATCGGTTAAATGGTCTGGTAAATATTCGTCGGTACGGGTATAAACAATATTGATACCGGGTAAATTTTGTTTCAACTGCTCGCCCAGCTTAAGTGCAATTTTTAGTGCGTAATACGACTCAGTACCGTTTTTTCCATCAGCGCCGGGGTCGGGCAGTCCATGACCAGGGTCTATAATAATGGTACGCAAAACCGGCCGCTGCGCAGATATATTGGTTACATCGGTGGAGGGTGTTGTAAAAGCACTGCTTATTAATACTGCTACTATCCAACAAAAGGAAAGAAAAAATTTTTTAAACATATTCACGTATCATTAAGGTTAAATATAGCTGTTGGTTTACCGTTTCTATTACTTTTGTTTTCACCTTATGAGCAAACGTAGTAAAGTTAGTAGAAATTATACGCCTGTGTTGACAGGTTTGCTGCTTTTGCTTTTTTTTATCACGTTCCGGCTGAGTGCCAAAAGTAACATTGAATGGCAATATCTTGATACAATAACGAACAATTCAGACACAACTATACTGGATACGATTAAAAAAACAATAAAAGATACTTTGTTAAAACCGGCAGGCGATACCCTGCAAAAGGTAAACGATACATTGCCCAAGCCTTCTTCCGTCATCAATGCACCGGACTCTTTTTTTGTAGCCGACAGCCTTAATGGTGCAGATACAAGTGCCAAAGTGCCGGTAATAGATTCCATGATTATTTCCAAAGACTCACTCAGTTCGCCTATTGAGTATTCGGCAGAGGATTCGGGCGTGCTGATCATCCCTACACGGCAGTTTTATTTATACGGAAAAGCAAATGCAAAAAATGGAGATATTGATTTAACGGCAAATAATATCCAGTACGACCAGTCCACACAAGTCATCAAAGCTTTTGGCGGCATTGACACTGCTAATAATCCGCTGAGCAAACCCACTATTGTGCAGGGCGGACAAACCACCATCAGCGATACCATTGAATTTAACTTGCAAACACAACGCGCGCTTGCTAAAAACTCGTATTACAACGAGGGCGAATTGTATGTGAATGCCGATAAAGTGAAAAAGATAACAAAAGATGCCGCTTTTGCCTACCGTGCCCGTTTTACTACCTGTAATCTCGATACGCCGCACTTCGACATACGTGCCAAAAAGATGAAAATTATTAACAACAAAATTGCGGTGTCCGGTCCGGCTTATCCCGAATTTGAAGGCGTGCCTATTCCTATTGTAATCCCGTTTGGTATTTATCCGCTTAGTCGCGGGCGGCATTCGGGTTTGCTGCCCATTCAGTTTACTACCAACGAAAGCCAGGGATTGGGTGTAGAAGGTATTGGTTTTTATAAAGTAATGAATGACAACTGGGATGTAACTGCGCGTGGTAATATTTATACGTATGGCGGATGGACGTTGAGCGTCAATCCAAAATACTTTAAACGTTATAAATACCAGGGCAATCTTAACCTGGAATTGCAAAATACCCGAACGCTTAATTCTTACGGCTTTGCCAAAGATGAATTCAGCAAAAGCCGCACGTTTAATATTACATGGAGCCATTCGCAGGATACCAAGGCGCATCCGGGTACTACTTTTTCGGCCAGTGTAAATGCCGGCAGTACCAAGTTTAACGAAAACATTCCCAACAATCCTATCCGTAATTACAACAACATGCTGCAGTCTTCCATCAGCTATTCCAAAACATCGCAGGATGGGAAGTACAACCTGACGGTAAGTGCTACGCACAATCAAAACAGTAATTTACGGCTACAAAATATCAGCTTGCCCAATGTTAGCTTTACGGTAAATACCATTTATCCGTTTGAGCAAAAAGAGCCTACCGGCACGCCCAAATGGTACGAAAAACTGGGTGTTGGGTACAGTGGCAACGTGCGCAACCAGTTTTCTTTTTACGATACAGCATTCAGCATTAATCGCATCTTGGATACCGCACGTTTTGGCGCCGAGCACACCATACCCATTACGTTGTCTTTGCCAGCATTGGGACCTTTTATTGTTTCGCCCAATATATCCTTCAGTCAGTTATGGTTTGGTGATAAGCATGATATTTTTTGGAATGATGCAGCTAAAAGGGTAGATACCGTTACGCAAAGAGGCTTTTACACTGCCAGCCGCATGTCTTACGGTGTGGGTGTTAATACACGTATTTTTGGTACAGTTAATTTCCCTAAATCAAAGAATATTGTAGCTATCCGCCATGAGATAAAGCCAACCATTGGTTTTAGTTACACACCAGACCTGGTAGGCCAGCATTTCAAGCGGATACAAACTGATACGGTACAAGGAGGACACTATAACTTGGTTTCCGACTTAGGTAATACTGTTTATAGTATGTACAGCCCGGGACGTTCCGGTACCATTACATTTGGACTGGACAACCTGCTGGAAATGAAAGTAAAAAACAAGAAAGATACTACAGGGGAAGAGCCTACCAAAAAAGTAAAACTGATTGATGGATTGAGCATTAATACTGGTTACAACCTGCTGGCAGACAGCCTTAACTGGAGCGACATTTCTATCAATTTCCGCACTACATTGTTGAATAATAAGGTAAATGTTACCGGTAATGCCTTGATTAGTCCATATGGCGTGGATGTTACCGGCAACGAGATAAATGATTTGTTGTGGAAGCACGGTAGTTTTGGACGCCTTACCAATGCGGGCTTCAATATTTCTACTTCGCTGCAAAGCAAATCGAAAGATGGTAAAACACAACAAGAGCGGATACAGGCAGACGAAACGCTGACAATGGACGAGCAGTTGGCAGAGTTGCAATATGTGCGCGATAATCCTGCGGAATTTACTGATTTTGATATACCATGGACCTTGCAACTGTCGTTTGCCGCCAGCTTGTCGCGCCTGCAGCGCTCCAACTTTACCTATGTCAACCAGTTCAATTCCAGCCTGAATGTAAACGGTGATTTTAGCCTTACGCCCAAATGGAAAATTGGCGGCAACTTTATGTTTGATGTCAAAAACTTGCAGATAGGGATGCTCACGATGTATATTACCCGTGATATGCACTGCTGGCAGCTATCTATCAATGTAACGCCTATCGGTATTACGCGTTCATTCAGCATTGTGCTCAATCCAAAGTCGGGCTTGCTCCGCGATTTACGTATCAACCGTTCGCGGTATTTCAGTTCTTCGTACTGATTTTTACTGTTAATAAAGAAGGGTAATTTGATAAAAACACTTGACGGTGTTCTTTCTTTTTTATGGGGCGGGCTGCGGTGCTGCTATTTAGCTGTTGGTGTAGCCTGTGGCGCTACAATCGTCATCACTCACTGCAACACCTGAATAAAATGGAGCTTTTATGCGAGTACGTGATTGAAGTCGTTTAAAACGCAAAGAAAAAAATCAGCAAACCCCGAACCTTTAAGTTTTCGTAAACCGTTGATTTTAAGTGTAACTAATACCTTAAACACCTTTGCCTCTTGCCACCTTCGCAGTTTCCAAACAGGCAAATTATTACTATGCTTTACTTCTTGAACCCGGACCCTAAATCTTGCCTCTTGTTCCCTTTGCTTCTTTTATTCTGCCATTATCTCCATTACCACGGCTATTATTTCTTCTGTATTAGGTTTACTAAAATAATCGCCATCACTGCCATATGCCGGACGATGCGCTTTAGCACTTAAAGTACGCGGCGCTACATCCAGCCAGCGGTAACCACCCTGCTGCTCCATCACCTGGTTATACATATACGCGTTGGCACCGCCGGGTACATCTTCATCCACAAATAAAATGCGGCTTGTCTTCTTAAGCGATTCCAGAATATGATGATGAATATCGAAAGGCAATAAGGTTTGCACATCTACAATTTCTGCACTTACGCCTAATGCCTGCAATCTTGAAGCAGCATCCTGTACAATGCGCACACAGGCACCATACGTTACAATAGTAACATCAGCACCTTCCCGTATTACTTCGGGTACGCCCAACGGCACGGTAAAGGAAAGCAGGTTGGAAGGTAGTTTTTCCTTTAAACGATAGCCGTTCAGCGGTTCAATAACTAAACCAGGATCGTTGCCGCGCAGCAATGTATTGTACATGCCCGCAGCCTGTGTCATATTGCGCGGTACGCATACATACATGCCGCGTAGCGAGTTGATAACCATCCCGATTGGCGAGCCGCTGTGCCAAATACCTTCGAGGCGATGACCGCGGGTACGCACAATAATGGGACAACTTTGCTTGCCTGCGGTGCGGTAGTGCAGGCAGGCAATATCATCAGTAAGCGTGTTAAGCGTATAAACCAGATAATCTAAGTATTGGATTTCAGCAATAGGCCGCAAACCACGAAAAGCCAGTCCATAACCTTGCCCGATAATAGAATTTTCACGGATACCGGTATCAAAAATGCGGCGTTCGCTATACTTCTCCTGCAAACCTGCAAAACCCTGGTTTACATCGCCTATTTTACCTACATCTTCCCCAAAAGCCAACACCTTAGGATTACTTTTAAATAAAACATCAAAGTACTTATTCAGTATTTCGAAGCCGTTAATGGTGGGTGCATCTGCAGGAATAATGGCTTTTTCTTCCGGTACTTGTAACGCATTTTTAGCACCTTCGTTGTACAGGTACGAATTATATCTCCTGGCATTTTCTTCTTTTAGTTCTTTATAATATTGCTTTAGCGGCTGTATAGCATCTTTGTTGGGCATCAGCTCGATAGCCTGTGCCAGGGCGTACAATACCTCTTTGCGCAGCGGCTCGCGGTTGCGCTGCAAATTGGTAGCTATCTGCTGTAGCAGTTTCGCCGTTAAATCGTTACTTGCCTGTACAGCCTGTATAAGCTCCACTGCTTTTGTTACTTCCTGCTTAATGGGTTGCAGGTAGTTTTGCCAGGCAGTGTCCCTTGCCTGCCGCACCCGTTTTTTAGCTTCTGTCTGCATGGCTTCCAGTTCCTGCTCTTCGGCAATGCCATTTTCCAGTATCCACTCCCGCATTTTCTTTATGTTATCCCATTCGCGCTCCCACTCCAGGCGGGCAGCCGATTTGTACCGCTCGTGGCTGCCGGAAGTAGAATGTCCTTGTGGCTGCGTTAGCTCTTCTACATGAAATATTGCCGGAATATGTGTGTCGCGTACCCTTTGTAAACCATTCTGAAATACCTCGCATAAGCTGGCATAATCCCAGCCTTTTACACGGTAAATATCAATGCCGTTGGTGTCTTCTTTCTTTTGCAATCCTCTCAGCGCAGCAGAAATAGAGCCCTTGGTAGTTTGATATTTGGTAGGTACCGAAATGCCGTAACCATCATCCCATACAAAAACAGCCAGTGGTACTTGCTCTACGCCGGCAGCATTGATAGTTTCCCAAAACACGCCTTCGGAGGTAGAAGCATCACCAATAGTGCAAAAGCATATCTCATTACCGTTGTTGGAAAGGTGCGAAAAGTGCTGTAATAAATGGTTGTTTCTGAATACTTTGGAGGTAAAAGCCAGCCCGAATGCACGCGGCATTTGCCCTGCAGTAGGTGACATATCTGCAGTTATGTTTTTTAGCCTGGCAAGCGGCAGCCAGTCGCCATTGCTATCAGTATTAGGTGTAGAAAAGTGGCCAACCATTTGCCTGCCGCTGCTAAAAGGCTCATGCTCCGGGTTGGCATCGGCATATAATTCGGCAAAAAACTGCTCTAATGTTGCCAAACCAGAAGATAGCATAAACGTTTGGTCGCGGTAGTAGCCCGCCCTGAAATCGCCGGGCTGAAAGAACTTTGCCATACAGGTTTGCGCTACTTCTTTGCCATCGCTAAAGACGCCGAATTTGGCTTTGCCGGTCAGCACCTCGCGCCTGCCCATCAGGCTGGCTTCGCGGCTGAGGATACACTTGCGGTAATCGCTGAGTACCGTTTCGCGAAAAGCCTCGTAAGAAAGCATGGTGTCGTTAGCTGCATTGTTAGCTGTTTCCTTCTCCATATATCAAAAATAATCCTTTAGGCCGAAATACCTGCAGTGTGCAATAGTCCGTTGATAGTTGGTGAATAAAGTGGTGATTATTATGGTGTAAAGAATACCTGAACAAACCTTTACCTTGCACAAAATGGAATAATGCGCAAGACGAATATTTTAACGGCAATTGCAGGAAGAATATGGGCATTGTGGGGCTTATGCTTATTTATAATCACCATGGTTATTGCCATGTTGTTCTATGCTTTTTGCTACCTGATGAAGGAGCCGCTCAGCGCCAGGTGGCACCGGCAGGTATCGCGTGTATGGATGGGGTTTTATTTATTTTGTATTGGCTGCCCCTTAAAGGTAACAGGTAAGGAAAATTTTAGGAGGGGAAAAAACTACATTGTAGTATGCAACCATAGCAGTTTTATGGATGTGCCGGTTACAACACCTTTTATGCCCCATGCCAATAAAACAATTGCCAAAAAAGAGTTTGCCGCGATACCTTTTTTTGGCTGGATATATTCATTGGGTGCCATTTTGGTAGACCGCAAAAGCGAACAGAGCCGCAAGCAGAGTTATGCTAAAATGAAAGCAGTACTAAGGATAGGTTTGGATATGGTTATCTACCCTGAGGGTACCCGTAACAGAAGCAACGAACCGCTGAAGCCTTTTCATGACGGCGCTTTCCGGCTGTCGGCAGAAACCGGCGTACCCATTATTCCCACTCTGATATTTAATACTAAAAAAATACTGCCACCGGATAAACCTTTTTTCTTATTGCCGCATGTGATAAGAATGCACTTTCTTCCGCCACAACTGCCCGATGGCTTGCCGGTACCGGTTTTGAAACAAAAGGTTTTTGAATTGATGAAGGAATATTATGTGGCTAATAAGGCGGATTAGCGGTGGCAGGCAATTACAATATCACATCTTAAGCAAGATGTATTCTTTAAAAGTGTAGGAGAATGCAAACAGGAATTAACTAAAAACCGATGTTTATTTTTTACCCGTAATTAAAGCCCTTAACTAAGAAATTGATCATTTTAATGGCGAGACCAGACGTCATTTTGTACGTCTGCTCGTTTATTGTTAAGTGCCTCGCAGCTTGAAACCTGTTTCTTGCTTAATTGTTCTCCTTTTTACACCTTCATCTCTGGTACTTCGTTGGGCACAACCATTTTGCCGGCAGTTTTGGCTTTAATTTCTTCTATACTTACACCAGGGGCACGCTCTAATAGAAGGAAACCCGCATCCGTTACCTGCAAAACGGCTAAATCGGTAACGATTTTTTTTACACAACCAACGCCGGTAAGCGGCAGCGTACAGGCAGGCAATAGCTTGCTCTCGCCTTTTGGGTTAGTGTGTTGCATGGCTACAATAATGTTTTGGGCGCTTGCCACGAGGTCCATAGCACCGCCCATGCCTTTTACCATTTTACCGGGTATTTTCCAGTTGGCAATGTCACCTGTTTCGCTTACTTCCATAGCACCCAATACGGTGAGGTCTATTTTACCGGCGCGTATCATGCCAAAGCTTTCTGCACTATCAAAAAAAGCAGCGCCGGGAATGAGTGTTACGGTTTCCTTACCAGCATTGATCAGGTCGGCATCTATCTCTTCTGGTGTTGGATAGGGTCCCGTGCCAAGAATACCATTTTCGCTTTGCAGAATAACCGTCATTCCCTCCGGAATGTAATTGGCCACCAAAGTAGGAATGCCAATACCAAGATTTACATACATACCATCCCGCAGTTCCTGCGCTATGCGCTTAGCAATACCAAACTTATCGAGTGCCATTATTATATACAATTTTAGATGTTAGATGTACGATGTAAGCATTACCAGTGTCCGGTTGCAGTTATTCGGGTAACTGACTTACAGTCTCACTGTTCTTCGCTCTATGCGTTTTTCGTAAGCCTTTCCCTGATAAATGCGGCGTACATACACACCAGCTACGTGTATATGATTGGGATCCAACTCGCCGGGTTGTACCAGTTCTTCCACTTCGGCAATGGTAATGTTGGCTGCTTTTGCCATAGGTACCGAGAAGTTGCGCGTGGTTTTGCGAAAAACAAGATTGCCCATCGTATCACCTTTCCAGGCTTTTACCAGGGCAAAGTCGGCATGCAGTGCATATTCCATTAAATACTTTTTGCCATCAAACTCGCGCACTTCCTTGCCTTCAGCTATTTCGGTACCATAACCCGCAGGTGTGTAAAAGGCAGGGATGCCCATAGCCGCCATTTGAATACGGGTAGCCAATGTGCCTTGCGGTACCAAATCCACTTCCAGTTCGCCCTGAAGCAATTGGCGCTCAAACTCGGCATTTTCGCCTACATAACTGCTGATCATTTTTTTAATTTGCCTTGTTTTTAATAACAAACCGAGGCCAAAATCATCCACACCGGCATTATTGGATATGCAGGTAAGCCCGGTAATACCTTTTTGCACGATGGCGGCAATGCTGTTTTCGGGGATGCCGCACAAGCCAAAACCACCAACCATGAGGGTTGTATTATTGTCAATATCGCGGATGGCTTCCTGAGGGGTTGCAAAAACTTTATTCATAATAACAAACAGTCGTTAGGATGTAAAAATAAGAAAACGGTACTGACAGCAAAATTTCAATACGGTAATGAATAAAAATGTTTGCTGCACGGTAAAAAGGGATGATTATACTTCTGCTATTCTGAACGGTGTGATTTCTACCGTTTCCCACACTTTTTCTGTTATATACGGATCCGCAGCTATCCAGTCTTCAACCAATCTTTTATCTGGTAAATCAACAATTAACATGGAGCCAAACATATTGCCCTGTTCATTCAACTTGGCGCCGCCCATTATAAAATTGCCCTTTTCTTTTTCCACCTTCATTCTTTGTAGATGTGTTGGTCTTGCAGCCAATCTTCTGTTGAGTGCTTCGCTGTCTTTAAAGTCCCGGGCTATAATGATAAACTGAGGCATTGGGAATGGTTTTAATAACTAAATGTATGTTGTAACGATATACGATGCAGGAGAATAATAATTTCAACATTCAATCCGGAATATCAAACTTTAAACAGTACATACATTCCTCTTATTATACTATAACTATCATTTCTCCTTCTTAAAATCGAACAGGGTGGCTGTAAACTCGCCGCGCTCGCGACCTTTGAACATGGCATAGAAGCTACCTTTGTAGCGCAGCATTGCAGGCACAAGTAAGTCATCTACTTTAGTCATTTCTATTTCCATTGTTACGTTAAAATCGTACACGCCGGCTTTGTAGCTAAGCTGATAATTGCGGGCTAATACTTCCATTGTACTGGCATCAAACCAGGTAGTCATTTTGTCTATAACAATATTGTCTTTTTGAAAAAAGCCAAGATCGTTTTTGGGAGTAATGTCAAATACATACGCATAGCTGCCTTTGTAGGGGACATAGTCTAAGTGATAATCGTATAGGTCATGTGCCTCTTCGTCGTAGAGGTCGAGCTTATTGCCGATGAAGGGCACACCGGGAATTCTCCGGCCGGGGTTGAAAAAGAGCATTTTTAATTGCTCTTTATGCTTTTCCATACCTTTTTTATCGGAAGGGTTGAAGTTAATGCCCGCTACAATATTGTTTTCGCCGCATACTTTGCCGTGCGTAAAAAACAAACTGGCATACAACTGAGCCGTAATGTAATTGTAATTGCCGGAAGCATCGTAAAAATCGCCGGTGGTTTTTACAGCCTCTTCCTGCATAGTGCGACAGCCGTTATTGCGGTATTGCGTGGTTTTGCCGCTGTACGAGGCTTCGGTATTGCCATTTTTATCCAGCATCCTTATATCGTTGTATGCACTAAAGCCAATGGTATGCAGCGTGCGGAAGGCCTTGTAAAAAGTGGTATCGTCCTGAATACGTTTGAGGATGCTGGCATAATCCATATTGCTGTGCACAATCACTTCGGGCAGCATGAATGCCTTATTTTCCAGTATTACCGTAGTATCCTGTGCATGGCAAAATGGTGCGAGCAGTAAGAGAAAAAATAAACCGGTTAATTTCATTATTTGGCAAAAGACATTTTGTAATCGGTTTTGATTTTCCCTTTAGTAATGTCGTTTAATTTACGAAGCAATAATTTTTTGCGAAGCGGTTTCATATAATCAATAAACAGCTTGCCTTCTATGTGGTCGTATTCATGCTGTATTACGCGGCCGGTAATGCCGTTAAAGGTATCGGTGTGCGTTTGAAACTGCTCATCCTGGTATTGAATGGTAACAGTTGTAGGCCGAATAATATCTTCGCGTATGCGGGGAATACTGAGGCAGCCTTCGTTGTAAGTCCACTGTTCCTCATTAAAGCCCAGAATTTGGGCATTAATAAACACTTTTTTTACGCCGGGCTCATCGGGATATTTGCCTTTATCTTCTTCGTCCAGGTTTTCAAAAATGGTAGTGCTGTCCACCACAAACAAGCGTATATCCCGGTTAATTTGCGGTGCAGCCAAACCCACGCCGCTGCTGGCATACATGGTTTCCCACATATCGGCAATCAGCTTATCCAACTGCGGATAATCGGGAGTAATATCCACCGCTTTTTTGCGAAGTATAGGTGCGCCATAAGCGACTATTGGTAAAATCATGAATTATATTGCTTTTTTATGCAAAACACAAAAATAACTCATCCAATTGCAAGTTTCTAACCGTAAATCTATAAATGTTGCAAATATTCCTGCAACATAATAGTAGCGGCAATCTGATCTATATTGCCTTTTTGCTGCCGGTCTTTTTTCTTCATACCCATTTGCACCATTGCCTGCGAAGCGAGTTTGGAAGTATAACGTTCATCCACCGTTTGTATTGGTATTAGCGGAAATTCTTTTTGCAGCCGCTTGATGGCCTGCTGTACCAGCGGCGTAGCGTGCGTTGCAGAATCATCCAAATTTACGGGTGCACCAATGAGTATCAGTTCTACCGGCTCCTGTGAAATGTATTTTTTCAAGAAAGAGAACAACTCCTTTGTTTCTACGGTAGCTAAAGCAGTGGCAATAATTTTCAATGGGTCGGTAGTGGCAATGCCGGTACGCTTAGCACCATAATCTATGCAAATGATTCTCATGTAAGATAGGAATAAGGATTAAACTGATGTTTTCTTTTCGTGATAATGATTACACTGATTTTTTACTGATGATGCTGATATGATTTTGTTTGCATAGCAATATTTATCGGCACTTTTTGCAATAAGGTGAAGACATGCATTGAGTTAAATGCATTATCAATATCAGCACGCTATCAGTAACATCTGTGATTAATAAACTAACAAATCAGTGATTACTAACACGGCAAACACTACACTTGCAATACCATTTGCCGTCATAAACGCAAGGTTTACCTTTCTTAAATCATCCGGTTTTACAATAGAATGCTGATAAATGAGCATGCCTGCAAACACTATTATCCCCAGCCAGTATATCCAATGAAAATGTCCACATATTCCGGCAGCAATAACGCAGGCGGCGCTTAAAAAATGTAGTAATTCCGATACATGCAGCGCATTTTTTTTGCCCAAAGCAGCAGGAATAGAATGAAGCTGTTGCGAGCGGTCAAACTCTACGTCTTGCAAAGCATAAATAATATCGAAGCCGCTTACCCAAAAAATAACAGCAAACGAAAACAGCACCGGTAACACATCGAACCTGCCGGTAACTGCTAAATACGCACCGATAGGCGCCAGTGAAAGTCCCAAACCCAACACTAAATGACACAAGGCTGTAAAGCGTTTGGTATAACTATAAAAAAGAATAACAAAAAGGGCAACCGGCGCAAGATAAAAGCAAATTCGGTTGATAAAGAAACATGCTGCAAGAAACAAGATGCAGGAAACAATCGTAAATCGTAATGCACTATCTGCCGATATAATTCCTTTTGGAATTTCTCTTATTGCTGTTCGCGGGTTTTTTGCGTCAAAATGCCTGTCTAAATAACGGTTGAAAGCCATTGCAGCACTACGTGCGGTAACCATACAAATGAGCACTAAAATAAATTTAAAACCTATATTTTTCCACCAAACGAAATTAGTAGCATCCCATCCCCAGCCAATGGTACTGTTTAAGTTCCATTGTCCTGCAATAACCTCCATAGGATTTTTTAACGCTGCTAAAGCAAATCCTATCAATGCAAAAGGCAACGCAAAAATGGTATGTGAGAACTTAACTAATGATAAATAATTCTTTATTGTACTCATAAATAAATATCCTGTTAATCATTTAATCCAACAAATCTCGGTTCACTCAATTTCCACAATACAATACCCGCCGCTACCGAAATATTCAGCGAATGTTTCATACCTAACTGCGGTATTTCTATGCAGCCATCGCACAGCAAAATGGTAGATTGCTCTACGCCGGTTACTTCGTTGCCAAATACCACTGCTATTTTATCAGTTGGTGCGGCTTGAAAATGTTGCAGCGAAACGCTGTTTTCTGCCTGTTCTATTGCATAGATTGTAAAGCCTTCGGCCCTTAGTTCCGCAATCGCCTCGGCTGCATTTGCAAAGTGTTTGGATGTTACTGTTTCATCGGCACCCAAAGCTGTTTTTTGTATTTGCCGGTGTGGCGGATGTGCCGTGTAGCCGGTGGTGTAAACGGCTTGCAGCAAAAAGGCATCGGCGGTACGTAGTACGCTGCCTACGTTATAAGCGCTGCGTACGTTTTCTAATACTACAATTACGGTGGCTTTTTCCGATTGTTTAAACTCCTCCACCGTCTTACGTTCCAGTTCTTCCATGCTCAATTTTCGCATGGCGCAAAGATACGGTTTGAAGCTTGCAAGGGAAAGAGACAAGCATGAAGGAAAACAGAGACAAGATGCAAGTGGAGCAAGATATAAGTATCAATTCCATTAAAGCAAAGGCTGGTCATTAAGACCAGCCTTTGCTTCTCTTCACTTAACAACCATTCCAAACTAAAGAATCAAAATTAAAACCAGGATAATGATTAAAATACCGGCTAAGGATATGTAAATACCACCGTTTCCTATTGCTCTTGCTTCTTTGTTCATATCGCGCAGCTCGTGCCTCAATGCCTTGCGATCCTCACTGCTCAACTTCGATTTGTCCATGTCTTTAATTTCCTGCACACGTGCCTTAATTTCTGTGACGCGAGCTTCTTTCTGGGCTTCAGTCATGTTAGCGATTTTATCTTTCCAGTAGTCTTTATCGTTTCTTGCATACGTGTTTATTGATGCAAATAAAGTCAGCAGGGTTAATGCGAGGATTGCAATGTTGCGTTTCATGGTTCAAAATTTTTTTGGTGATTAATATGTTAATCAAAACAAAAACTCGTCCAAATTTTGCTTAACTCTCACATAAGCAGGCAGGTAAGTAAAAAAATAAATTGTCTTACATACAGGTGGAAGAAAACAGACACTTTATACTTGCCTTTTTACAACTTTACACACAATTCCACTACATCGTATATCCCATATCCTCCATTGTGTATAGAATTATATTCGCCATTGCAGTTATTTATTTTCGTTTCTGTATATTCATGCGCTTAAAAATGCCATCTGAAAAATGAAAGTTTGTTTTACTGCTTTGGTACAATATTGTACTGTATTTTGTTTGATAATTATCATCAGTTGCTCCTGCAACAACACCGATAACCGCCGCGCCAATACTGCCGGTACGCAGGATAGCCTCACAGATGCTCAAAGGCACTTACCCGAGAATGCACTGAAAGGATTAACGGTAGCCAACGATTTGGAGGTGCATACGTTTGCCACAGAGCCAATGCTTAAAAATCCAACAAATATTGATGTGGACGAGCGTGGCAGGGTTTGGGTAAACGAAGCCTACAATTATCGCCCGGCTATCAATGGCAATCCTACCAATGCGTTAGGCGACCGTATTATGATACTCGAGGACACCAATGGCGACGGTAAAGCCGATACTGCTAAAGTATTTTACCAGGGACCTGAATTAGATGCACCACTGGGTATTTGTGTATTGGGTAATAGAGTGATCGTTTCTCAAAGTCCGTATATATGGGCTTTTTATGATGATAATGGCGATGACAAAGCCGACCGCAAAGAAATTCTTTTCGAAGGATTAAGCGGCGAGCAGCACGACCATGGTGTACATGCTTTCACCTTTGGCCCCGATGGAAAACTCTACTTTAATTGCGGTAATGAAGGCAAGCAGTTAAAAGACAAAAACGGCAGGTTTGTATTAGACCAGGATGGCAAACCCATCAACCAGCAGGACTACCGGCAAGGCATGGTTTTCCGTTGCGACCCCGACGGCTCAAATGTAGAATGCTTAGGGCAAAACTTTCGTAATCCGTACGAAGTGGCTGTGGACAGCTATGGCACTTTATGGCAAAGCGATAATGACGATGATGGCAACCGTGGTACCCGCATCAACTATGTAATGCAATACGGCAACTATGGCTACACCGATGAAATGACCGGCGCCGGCTGGCAGGCAAACCGCACTAATATTGAAGATTCTATTCCGCTGCGTCACTGGCATTTAAACGATCCCGGCGTAGTGCCCAATATGTTGCAGACATTTGCAGGCTCGCCCACCGGCATTTTGGTGTACGAAGGGAATTTGTTGCCAAAAGAATTTCACAATCAGCTCATTCATAGTGATGCCGGGCCAAACGTGGTGCGCAGTTATACGGTAAATAAAGATGGTGCCGGATACAAAGCAAGCATCATTAATATTCTAAAAGGAGAAAAAGACCAATGGTTTCGCCCGGCGGATGTATGCATAGCGCCAGATGGTTCTTTGATTGTTGCCGATTGGTACGACCCCGGTGTGGGCGGTCATCAGGCAGGCGATCAGGTGCGCGGCAGAATCTATCGCGTGGCTCCGCCAACTGCTGCAGCTAAATACATTATTCCTAAGCAGGATTACAGCACGCCACAAGGCGCTGTGGCTGCTTTGCAAAATCCTAATTTATCGGTACGTCATCATGCGTTTACTGCTTTGCAGCAAATGGGACAAGCTGCCATGCCTGCACTGGAAAGCCTATGGCGCAATGCTAATGCAGAACCAAGAATGCGGGCAAGGGCATTTTGGGTATTGGTAAAAATGCCAAATGGCAATGCAAACAAATACATACAGGAAGCTATTAAAGATAATAATCCCGATTTGCGTATTACCGGACTGCGTGCTGCCTGCGAACTAAAGGATAATGTAACCGGTATAGTGAGCGCATTGGTAAATGATAAAGATCCGCAGGTGCGCCGTGAGTGTGCGCTGGCGTTACATCATGTACAATCACCGAATGCCGCTGCTTTATGGGCGCAACTGGCTGCACAATACGATGGTAAAGACCGCTGGTATCTTGAGGCATTGGGCATTGGTGCAGATAAACAGTGGGACAATTTTTTTGCAGCTTACGCTGTCAAAGTAAAAGACCCGCTGACTACTGCGGCTTCGCGCGATATTGTATGGCGTGCACGTACTGCTGCTGCCTTGCCTTACCTGGCTACACTTGCCTCTGATAAGCAAGTGCCGCTAAACCAGCGCCTGAAATATTTCAGGGCTTTTGATTTTAATACCGCACCGCAAAAATCAAAACTGCTGCTCAGCATGATTGAAAACAATAGTGATAACGATATAGCACTTAACAAACTCGTATTGCACGCTTTGGATATACAAACAGTAAGACAATCGTCCATTGCACAAAAGGCATTAACTGATGTATTGAAATCAGTAGAAGGCACAGAAGAGTACATAGAGTTAGTAGGCCGCTACGAAGTACAATCGCAAAACCCCAACCTGTTGCTGTTGGCACTTCATAAACCGCACGAGCCGGTGGGTAAGGAAGCCGCCGGATTACTATTGCAGCAGCATGGGAGTGCTTTGGCGTGGACTGTTATTAACGGAAAAGATACAGCACAGCAAAATAATATGCTGGCTGCATTGGCAGGCGTGGGCAGCAAAGCATCCATAGATATGTTGCAAACAGTGGCTCTGTCCGATAAGTATGCCATGCCACTGCGCAAACAAGCCGCACATAAAATTGGCAACAGCTGGGATGGCGAAGAACGGGTATTGCAAATATTAAAAAGTAAAAAAGTTCCTGCTGCCCTGATACCCGATGTGGTAGCCAGCGTAGATGGCGCATGGCGCGGCTCAGTGCGCAGCGAAGCTGCAGGCTATTTACCAGACCACGGTGTAAGTAAAAATGCGAAGCCTGCTCCAACGATGCAGCAATTGGCGGCGCTACACCCCAATGCAGCCGAAGGCAGCAAAGTATTTACGAGCACATGCGGTGTTTGCCATCAGGTGGGCAATGTGGGCAACAACTTTGGGCCTAAGCTAACTGAGATAGGATCTAAGCTGCCTAAAGAAGGCTTGCTCGATGCCATTGTTCATCCGTCGGATGGTATTTCCTTTGGCTATGAAGGATGGCAGTTGAAAATGAAAGATGGCTCTACGCTTTCGGGTATTATTGCCAGTAAAACAGAAACCGATATTAACCTTAAATTGCCGGGTGGTATAAGCAAACCAATTAAAACATCGGACGTGTTGGCAATGACAGCAATGAAAGAATCAATGATGCCGGAAGGTTTGTATCAGAGTATATCTAATCAAGACCTTGCCAATTTGCTGGCATTTCTGGAGGGACAAAAGGAAAAGTAGGGATGTTGTAAATAGTGAATAGGGTATTGGAACTGAAAAGGCAATACTTTTGATGGAATATTGATGTAGAAATACTTAAGTGAAATAAGCACAATATTTTGAGTGAATACATTTGCATTATTCAGCATTAAAAGAACCCTACTATCGACTATCTTATCAGTACTACGGTTCCTTTTTTCTCCAATGTTTTGCCCAGATAATCCATGGCGCGTGCAGTAAATACATACGTGCCGGCGGGTTGTTTCATTCCTTTGAAAGTACCATCCCAGCCGTTACCTGCCTGTTGTGTTTCGTACAGCAATTGCCCGCGCCGGTCAAATATTCTGAAAAATTTTAATTGTTTTATACCAGCTAATGAAGGTTTGAAAATATCATTCAATCCATCGCTGTTAGGAGTAAAGGCTGTGGGAACATACAAATCGGGTAAGGTGGTATAAATAAATATTTTGAGCGAATCGGTGCCGGTGCAGCCTTGTGTAGTAGTGGCTGTTACCGTATAGGTAATTGCATCGGTATAAGGTGATACCATAGTAGCTACAGGACTGGGAGAAGTAGCATTGTTCAGCCAGGTAGAGGGCGACCAGGTGTAAGCTGTAATGTTTTCATTACTGATAACATGTAATTGCAGGGGTTGATTGACTACTACACTAGTATCGTTACCTGCATTTACCTGTACCGGCGCAATAACATTTACTATTACTGTATCTGTAGTACTTTTTGGGCAGTAAAAAGTATCTTTTACGGTAAATAAATAAGCAGTTGTTGTCTCTGGTCCTGCTGTTGGCTGGAGTGTATTTGTATTTAATAGAGAACCGGCGGGAAACCAGGTAAAATATGCAGCGGTCGTACTCCCATGAAGCTGTGCAATACTGCCAAAGCAAATAGTAGTATCACTGCCGGCATTGCCTGCAGGATAGGGCGAAAGCAGCACTTTTGTTTGCGTTCTATCCTGGCAGTGACCAAGGCGGGCAGTTACAAAATAAGTAGTGTTTTGCAGCGGACCAGCAGAAGGGTTTTTAATATTGGCGCTGTTTAATGTTTGATTGTTGCCCGATTCAGTCCAGGTATATGCAAGTGCATCGCTAACAGGATGAAAAGTAAGACTGTCTGTAGTGCAGATAGCCGTATCTGCCGGTAATTGCACGGTTATAGAATCCAGCACATTTACTTTTACATTGGCGCTGCCTATACACGATTGGTCCTTAACCGTTATCGTATAAACTGTTGTATCTGCCGGGTGTACTACCGGGTTAACGATAGAGGTGTTGGATATATTATATGCCGGTATCCAGGTATAGGTATCGCCAGTAGCTTCTACATTTAGTGGCAGCCGATCACCATTGCAGATCAGCGTATCGGTGAAAGGTAATTTTATTTCAGGTTTATCACTTGCCAATACCGTTTTACTTGTTGTGCCGCTGCATCCTACGCTGGTAGTGACATTAAAAGTTATGGTTGCCGTTTTGGGAGCAGAAAATAAGTGTGTAGGATTTTGTGCCGATGAAATGTTATTGGTAGAAGAAGCATCATCAAAATTCCAGGTCCAGCTATTCTCCACACCGTAAGCTGCATACGTTTTATCGGTAAATATAAATGGCGATTGATAGCAACTACCCGAAACATCAAAAGCCGGTTTAAAGCCAGGATAAACCTTTACGATCGTGCTGCTAGAGTCGGCGCAGCCGGCTTCATTGGTTACCTTTAGTTTTACTGTATAAGTGCCTGCCTGTTTATAAATATAAGTGGGTGTGGGCAAATCAGATACATCGCTTGTCTCGTTGGGCACACCAAAATCCCATACATAAGAAGCAACGTTGGAAGAAAGGGATTCGTTTTCAAAGCGCATGGCAAAGCTGTCGCAGTTGATGTATTCGGGTTTAAGGTTGGCTGCCGTAAGGTTGCAGTCAGCCACTGTTACCAATACTTCTTTTTTCGTATTGCCAATTTGCACGCCGTTCCGCAATTCATTAATACAAACAGCAATTACATACTGCCCTGTAGTGCCGGGTGCAATGCCCGATATAAGCCCGGTTTTGCTGTCAATAGTTACCCCGCTGCCTAAAGGCGAGCTACCCGAATAACCTGGAGCATAATCAATAGATTGGTAAGGTGGTGGGGCGGGTGGGTTGGGTTGCCGGTTTTGGATGGTGGCACCTCCTTCGGCAGCGCAGAAGGTATATGTAAGTTCATCCCCGTCGGGATCGGTGCTGCCAAAATCTATCTGGAAATAGGAGTTGTGGCAAATAACTGCTGTGTCTTTTAATGCTGGTATGGGACTGCTGTTGTTACGATATTCCACACCATTTATTACACCCGGAATGGTATTGGTATTGGTAGAGCCGGTGAGCCCCGAATTGAGCACGTTGACAATGCTTTGTGCCCGGCAACATTCCTGTTCGCTCAGTATATAACCGGCATTATTATCTTTAAGCTCTACTGTGGTAATATAGGTGAATTGGTAAAAGCAAACGGGTGGCGGCGTATTAATACAGGCATTAAAAGTTTGTTTGGTTACTTCCTGCCTTACCGGGCTGTTAATTGTAATGGTTTGCATATAAGCATTGCTTACTGCATCAAAAACACCAATATATACAAAGCCTGTTTCAAACTGTAGCTCAAGGCAGTTGACGTAATGCAGTACTGTTATTTTGTATTGAGAGGTACCTGGCGTTGAGCCTTTGCCTAAATATTGATATATCAAATAACCTCCTTTACCATGCCTTGCATACGTAGTTGCGCATACGCAAAGCAGTATCAGGCAGAGGAGTATTCTTCTGTACATATTCGTTATTTAAAACAATATCGTTGCAGACATCTGTTTGATATATACGTTGAAAGCCACTCACAAGTTAATAATTACCCTACTAATTATTGGCATGAATTACCAGTTTCTTCTTTCCGGATATTTGTTCATCTGCCGAGGCAAAGAAGTATCAGGGATTGCCTGATTCATTTAAGAAAGTAATGGGGAGCATCCTTTTAAATGACTAATTACAGTATGACATTCTCAAAACGTAAATGCAGTGCCTGTTCTTAAGAAATAAGTGGCAGGCAGAAAGCTTAGGACTTTGAGGTAAAAGTATATACTGCGTACCTGTTTGATTGAAAATAAAGGCCGTATAAAAAAGGAAAGGGTAGATAATAGATGCCAAATTTCTGCAGAACTGCGTGTTGGTATAGAGAGACGTATTTAAAATGGAAAAGCCGCAGAAAAACTGCGGCTTTAATATATTATACAACCTAAAAGTAATTAGCTCATTTTCTCTACCTGAACATAATTGAGCTCAACAGGAGTGGAGCGACCGAAGATTTTCACCGTTACTTTCAACTTCTTTTTTTCATCGTTCACTTCTTCTATCACACCATTGAAATCATTAAACGGACCTTCAATTATTTTAATGGTTTCACCTACGATAAATGGTTCACTCAGTGTTACGCCCTGATCGTTCATTTCATCTACCTTACCGAGCATTTTGTTTACTTCGCTTTTGCGCAACGAAATAATATTGCCCTTGCTGCCTTTGCCATCAGTCAAAAAGTGCATTACATTGCTAATGCTGCTGATGTGCTGCACCATATCATCGGTGAGTTTGCCATCTGCCACTTCTATCATCACATAGCCAGGAAAATAATTCTTTTCACGCATTACCTTTTTACCATTCTGTACTTTATATACTTTTTCCATTGGCAGGAAAACCTGCTTTACTATATTGGTCCAGCCATTGCGCGAAATATCCTTATCAAGGTACTCTTTCACCTTTCTTTCTTTTCCACTCACTACCCTCAGCACATACCACTTAGATTCGGCTTGTTGTACTTCTGATGCTGTATTTTCCATAAATCACCTCACTTGCTAAAAAAACGAATAAATAAGTTTAAGCAGATAACTGCTTGCAAGGTCCATGAGCGCCACGATAGCAGTGATGATAACAGTGGCAGCCAACACGATAACAGTAGATTGCTGTAGCTGTGTTGAGGTAGGCCAGGTCACTTTTTCGAGCAACTCGTGGTAGGACTCTCTAATATAGTTGGATATTTTGTTCACTTGTAAAAAGGATAATTGAAATAAACAAATAACTGCACGGGTACTAGGATTCGAACCCAGATCGAAGGTTTTGGAGACCTCTATTCTACCTTTGAACTATACCCGTATAAGCCCTGCCCCCTAAAGGGTAATTTTATATTACCTTTTGAAAGCCAGGGTATTTTTAAAGAACTTCTAAAAACAAAGTACCCAGGATTGCTTCCTAAGTACTTTGTAAAAGTATTGAAAGTTTCCCAAATTCCCGTTTAGGGGATAGGAGCTTTTCTTATTTTATAATTTCAGTAACCTGACCGGCACCTACTGTACGACCACCTTCGCGGATAGCGAATTTCAAACCTTTTTCCATCGCAATTGGCTGGATCAGTTTTACAGTAAGGCTTACGTTATCGCCCGGCATTACCATTTCTGTACCTTCTGGCAGGGTTACTTCACCAGTAACGTCTGTAGTACGGAAATAGAACTGAGGACGGTAGTTGTTGAAGAAAGGAGTGTGGCGGCCACCTTCATCTTTGCTCAGCACATACACTTCGCATTTGAATTCAGTGTGCGGAGTAATAGATTTAGGTTTAACGATAACCATACCACGACGGATATCTTTCTTTTCAATACCCCGGAGCAATAAACCTGCGTTGTCACCAGCCTGGCCTTCATCCAATAATTTTTTGAACATTTCAACACCGGTTACAACCGAAGTCAGCGGCTGAGGAATCAAACCTACGATTTCTACAGGCTCACCTACTTTAATGATACCACGCTCGATACGACCGGTAGCTACAGTACCACGACCAGTGATAGAGAATACGTCTTCAACAGACATCAGGAATGGCTGATCAATTGGGCGTGGAGGCAGCGGAATATAAGTATCAACGGCATCCATCAAATCTTCTACAGCTTTTACCCATTTAGCTTCGCCAGCTAATGCGCCGGTTGCAGAACCCTGAATAACCGGGGTATTATCGCCATCGAAACCATTTTTAGAAAGGATTTCGCGGATTTCCATTTCTACCAGTTCCAGCAGTTCAGGATCATCCACCAGATCCACTTTATTCATGAATACCACCATACGAGGTACACCTACCTGGCGTGCCAGCAGGATGTGCTCTCTTGTTTGCGGCATAGGACCATCGGTAGCAGCTACTACGAGGATGGCGCCATCCATTTGCGCAGCACCGGTGATCATATTTTTTACATAGTCGGCGTGACCAGGGCAGTCAACGTGTGCATAGTGACGGTTAGCTGTCTGGTATTCTACGTGTGCCGTATTGATGGTAATACCGCGCTCTTTTTCTTCAGGAGCAGCATCAATTTCATCATACTTTCTTACTTCGGCCATACCCTTACTTGCAAGAATGGTAGTAATAGCCGCTGTCAAGGTTGTTTTACCATGGTCAACGTGACCGATGGTTCCAATGTTTACGTGAGGTTTTTCCCTCTTAAAAGTCTCTTTAGACATTTTATCGGTTTTAAGTTGTGTGTTTACAATTATAAAAGCCCGCAAGTAAAGCATTTACTTGCAAACGATACTTTAAATTATTGGTAACTGAATATCGCTAATGGTTAATTGAAATTCTACAAAATACCACAATTAACAATCATAAATTATCAATAAACAGAGCCGTTAGTGAGAATCGAACTCACGACCTCTTCCCTACCAAGGAAGTGCTCTACCCCTGAGCTACAACGGCTTTTATCCGAGACAGATGACCGTTGTTTGTTGACAGTGAGTTGCGACTGTCATCTGTCATCTCTCAGTCCATCATCTCAAAAGAGAGCGGAAGACGAGGGTCGAACCCGCAACCTATAGCTTGGAAGGCTATCGCTCTACCAGTTGAGCTACTTCCGCATTTTATATTTCAAGCGTTGTAAAGTTCACAGGTTTACGAATTGGAGGAAATTAAAACAACTTGCAAACTGGTGAACAAGTAAACTTGTAAACTTTTTAAAAGAACGTGGGCAGGAGTGGATTCGAACCACTGAAGTCGAAAGACAGCGGATTTACAGTCCGCCCCATTTGGCCGCTCTGGAACCTGCCCGTATATGCTAAATATTTAATGTTGGGATGTACGATGCGGCGAAAATAAAGCATTATCGAACATCATTACATCATACATCTTAAATCGTACATGTGCTGAGCCACTTGTCGGAATCGAACCAACGACCTACTGATTACAAATCAGTTGCTCTACCAGCTGAGCTAAAGTGGCGTTTGAAAGAACTGCCCCATTTTTTAGGGATGGCAAAGGTAAGCGAAAACTTTATTTGGCAAAATTCTGAAGGTTTTTTTTTATGTTGATTGTTTGTTTTTTTCGTGTAACAATAAAAGTGGCAGTATGTGATGTGTTTTGTGCCTGATCCGACTGTATCCTTGTTTAGCATAAAGTTATCCTGTCATTGATATACATTCAAAAAACTGTCTGTCCAAACAACAAGGCAACCCCGGTTTTTGTTTGGTGTAAGGCTATCTGTTTTTATGTGCGCCGGTAAACTATTTATTGAATAAGTATGAAGGTTGTAAATTTCGGGATAATGAAATAACTCTTTTTGTGAAATAATATACACCTTTTTTACCGCAGGCGCAAAAAGATTAGCAGCGTTTGCAATTCCATTTCTAAAGATAAATCCGCTCTTATACTATCCTGGCAGATTGATGCAATAAATGCTGTTGGTGTGTTGCAACTGTTGAAGCGCCTGTGCACTGGTTTTGGTTACCTTGCTTGCAGCCACAAAACTTCGGTAGCTTATCACTAAAAAAATAGTTTTGTTTAGTTGTAAGATACAACAGGAATACAGTGAGGTAATGTAAGATAATCTGTTACATGATAACCACTTGCATTGTAGCCATATAAGAGGTAGTCGGTATGCAATAAAAAATCGGAACCGGGATGGTAAGAATGTATCACGCCACTCCATGTTTGTGCCATGTACATGCTATCAGAGTCATCGCTTAAAAAGTGTAGGCGAAACGGGTTCAGAGCAAGAAAAAAGGAGACGGGCAAGAAGCAGGTAACTGCAATATTTCAGGTTCATAAGCAGCATTAAAGGTAGGTGGCAGTGTTGTTTTGTTGCTTTTATAAAAGAATGAATCTAAAAGACTATTTTAAAATAAATGGTTGAATCACGAAGACGTGAAGGACACAAAGTTGCACAAAGGAGAACTTATAGTGCTCTGCAGATAAATAATACTTTGTGTAACTTGATTACTCTGCGACCTGGTGGTCGCTTATTTTAAAAATATATCATTAATACATAAATAAAAAGCCCCTGATATGCAGGAGCTTTTTATTTTGCAGGGCTTTAAATTTTTTATGCAGCGGCTAATTTTTGTTTTTTTCTCTTTATTTGGTTAATAGCTGAATCTAAAGCGCAGTCAAAAGATTCTTCAAACGATTTAGACGAACACTTTACAAACACATTTTGCCTCGGCACATGCACTCTTATCTCCACAATCTTATCCTTAATGTTATGTACGATATTATCCAGCTTCAGAAACACATCCACCTTTACAATGCGGTCGTGAAAGTTGGTGAGTTTTTGCGCTTTTTTCGTTACATAATCCACAAGTTTGGTGTCGGCGTCAAAATGCACGGCTCGAATGTTTACATTCATAAGAAATCGCTTTTAATGGTGAAAGAATATTGGCGGTTGGCCTTTTGGGCTTAACGCAAAAGTTAAGTTACAGCAAGGTGTTGATAAAATAAAATTTCCCGCCTATTTTAATCTTCTTTTTACAGTTGAATGAATAAAATATTTCCTTTCGTGAAAGATATACACCACTTTCTAAAGCTAATAAACGTTTGTAAGCATTTTTATGCTTTTGGATGCGCCTGCTTATATACTTCTTTCAGTTTTTCAATGGTATTATGCGTGTAAACCTGTGTAGCTGCAAGGCTGGAATGACCTAATAATTCCTTCACTGCATTCAGATCGGCGCCATTATTCATCAGGTGCGTGGCAAAGGTATGGCGGAGTATGTGCGGGCTTTTTTGCGAAATAGTGGTAATGTATGTTAGCTGCTTATTAATAAAATTATAAACCGATTTTGCCACCAGGCGTTTGCCTTTCGCATTTACAAATACATATGCTTCCGCTTCACCGCTTGCTGGTTTTGTTTCAATGTATGTTTGCAGCTCCTGCAGCAGTTCTTTTGATACGGGTATAATGCGTTCTTTGTTGCCCTTGCCCAATACTTTTATATGGCTGTAGCTCCAGTCAATTCCGCTTTCTTTCAGGTTAATTAATTCGCTCAGCCGCATACCGGTATTATAAAAAAGCAGCAACACCAGGCGTTCTGTTTTGCCCGCATGATCATCAGTAAAATGTAGCTTGCTGAAGTTGTTTTTAAAATCATTTTCTTCCACAAACACCGGCAGCCGCTTGCTTACTTTCGGAGAAATAATAGTAGCCATTGGCGTTTGCTGCAGTACGCCGTTCTTCATCAAAAATTTAAAGAACGATTTTAAAGTAGATATTTTCCGGTTTAATGTTTTGTTTGCCACCGCTTCCTCTGCTTTCATAGTGGCCAGCCACGAGCGCACCATTGCCGGTTTTACCGCTTCCATAGGTGGCGCATCATAAAACGAAATGAGATAAATGCAAAATTGTTCCAGATCGTTCTGATAAGCAACAAGCGTATGCTGTGAGTATCTTTTCTCAAACTGCAGATACTGAAAAAATTGCTGCAGATGCGGATATTGTTCGGCTATCGTCATAAAAAAATAGCCATAAAGGTAAACTCCTTTATGGCTATTTTCAACTAAATATTACGAATACTTATTTTTCTATTTTACCGCTGGCAAGGTTCTGCTTGTAGATAGCTTTCAGCACTTCATTGCGACGCTTAACCGATGGTTTGGTAAAGCTTTGGCGCTCTCTCAATTGAATCAGCGCTTTGCTTTTTTCAAATTTCTTTTTGTACTTCTTCAGCGCTTTGTCTATGTTTTCGCAGTCTTTAGAATCAATTATCAGCATAGTATAATATACCCCCTTCAGGTAATTTTTTGAGGCGCGAAGATAAATGTTTTACATTAATTACCAAATAAGCTGCCGGGAAAATTTATGGTTTTTAGTTTTTATTTGGTAAATGAATAAAATGAAAATTTAGTTGATTGTACGGATGCATCTTCTCCGGTTTGTGATCATAGCAATTTTATACCTTACTTTAAGCATTAAACATTATGCGGGGCAGCGGCTCGCCCAGGCTCTTCATTCCTGATTCTTCTTTACTTTAGCCCCCATGAAAAAATACATTTTTTGCCACTTTACAGTAGCAGCATTATCTGTTATATTTATTAGCCAGGGCATTGCACAGAACAGTGATTCCGTAATTATCCAAAACATTATTAACGAAGCCACCAACAACTCGCAGCTAAAACCGCTTGCACACGAGTTGCTGGATGATATTGGCCCCAGGCTCGTAGGCACACCGCAGATGAAGCAGGCTGCCGATTGGGCAATTGCTAAATATAAAGATTGGGGTATAGATGCTAAAATAGAGAACTGGGGCGAATGGAAAGGCTGGGAGCGGGGCATTTCGCACATTGATATGGTGTATCCAAGAGTAAAATCGCTGGAGGGAACGCAACTGGCATGGAGCCCTTCCACCAAAGGAAAAAATGCAACTGCCGAAGTTATTATTCTGCCCGATGTACAAGATTCGGTTGCCTTCAGGCAATGGCTGCCCAATGCAAAAGGTAAGTTTGTGTTGGTATCCATGAACCAGCCCACCGGGCGCTCGGATGACAACTGGAAAGAATATGCAACGCCAGCCTCTTTTGAGAGAATGAAAGCCGAACGCGATGTACAAATAGCAGCATGGGCAGAGCGAATAAAAAAGACCGGCTATACTACCCGCACCTTGCCACGTGCATTGGACAGCGTGGGAGCTGCTGGCGTAGTAAGTTGTACCTGGTCGAAAGGTTTTGGGGTAGATAAAATTTTTGGCGCTTATACAAAGCGCTGCCCGAGCGTGGATATTGCTTTGGAAGATTATGATTTGTTGTATCGCATGGCAGAAGCAGGTGATAAACCGCGCATCAGTGTATATGCCGATTCGAAAGACTTGGGCGTAGTGCCCACCTTCAATACGATTGCGGAGCTAAAAGGAACCGAAAAGCCGGATGAATATGTAATTCTTTCTGCGCATTTCGATTCGTGGGATGGGGCTACTGGTGCAACAGACAATGGTACCGGAACATTGACGATGATGGAAGCCCTGCGTATTCTTAAAAAAATATATCCGCATCCTAAAAGAACCATTCTTGTGGGGCACTGGGGCAGCGAAGAACAAGGATTAAATGGTTCGCGTGCCTTTGTGGAAGACCATCCCGAAATTGTACAAAATATACAAGCCGTATTCAATCAGGATAATGGTACCGGCAGGGTAACCAGCATCTCCGGGCAAGGTTTTTTAAATGCGTATGAATATGTCTCCCGCTGGCTGACGGAAGTGCCCGATTCTATCCGCAACAACATTACCACTACTTTTCCTGGTATGCCGGGTGGCGGCGGAAGTGACTTTGCTTCGTTTGTGGCAGTGGGCGCGCCTGCATTTTCTTTAAGTTCCTTAAGCTGGGATTACGGCGTTTATACCTGGCATACCAACCGGGATACGTATGATAAAATTATATGGGACGACCTCCGAAATAATGTAATCCTCACCGCTATTCTCGCTTATATGGCAAGTGAGGATCCTGCTACCACTTCGCGCGACAAAAGCATCTTGCCTATTGATATAAAAACCGGGGAACGTAACAAATGGCCGGAGCAAAGGAAGGCAAACAGGAGGGGTGGACTGGATTAAGGAAAGAATAAGATATGAAATTTAAACAGAACCCGGCGATGGTATAAACTTGCCGGGCTTTATGTTATTTCGAATGAAGCAAACTAATCTGTCAGACGCAGCAAGATAAGCACAGCCACCAACATTGATTAAAAGCTAAGTACAGATTGCTTTCATTGTTTGTTTTAAATAGTAACTACCAGATGAATATCCAATGCTATATAATGCCTCTGGTTTCGCTCCGGGAAATGCACCTCCTAGGATAATAGTCAGCGCATTTGTGAAAACACGAATGGACTGGAAGTGATAGTGATGCTTTTATAACAATGGGCAGGTCTCCCAAAACCCGCCCTTTGTTATTTGCTCTCTTTCCCGCAATGTGGCTCCTTCTACAACTTATTGTGCGCAAGTTAGTGAACAGTGCAGCGGAGTTAAGCTGAGTATTGCTGTAAATAAAAAAGAACAGATCGCAAGACTTTGCCTTTATTTAGCAATGATCAGCTTTTGAGTGGCATTGGTAGTGGTATTTCTAAGGAAATACATTCCTGATGGAATGTTATATAAAGGGATATCTTCATTGCCTTCAATTATCCTGGTCAGAAGCACCTTGCCATGCTGGTCGCTGAGTTCAAATTTTGCTTTGCCGGTACTTTGAATATGCACTACCTGGCTCGCCGGATTGGGGTAAATAATGAAAGTAAAAGAAGACCTCTTACTATTTGCTGCGTTTATATTTGCTTCGCTGGGAGATGTAAGCTCATTATCTGTATTGTTGTAACGCACATCCGTTATCTGGAAGTCGTATGTTTGATTAACCCGGTAATTTCCGCCCAATGCAAAGCGGTTATTACTAATAGCTACAGCACTTACCGCTTCATATATAAGGAGTGTTACATCCCAGCGTATTTGCTGGCTATTGTCAAGCGCTACTACCCACGTACCCGGCGCCGGGTCTGTTTTGTCGCCAGCCCACGAGTTGGAGGAGCCATATAAAACAGTACCATGTGTATTTTTATATAGTCCTGTTAATTTGTCTTCACCCGGTCCGCCAATCGTTCTATCATACATCATTTTTCCTTTACTATTCAGTTTTACTACCCAGTAGTCATTGCTATTCTGGTTAATATCGTGGTTGTCCTGGGTCTTATCGCCCGATGCATTAGACTTTGAGCTACCACCCACTATAATGCTTCCATTCTGTCCTTCAACAATATCTGCCACTTCATCGTAACTGTCTCCGCCAACTGTGGTGTTCCATTGTATAATACCCGAAGCATTTGTTTTTACTACCCAATAATCATCGGCTCCGCGATTAATTTGTGTTTTATTGCCCGATACGGAAGAATAAGAATAACCAGCCAGTACATAGCCACCGTCACTGGCTTGCATAAGATTAGTCAACAAGTCGCTTTCAGAGCCGCCATACGATTTATCCCATTGTATATTGCCGGCATTGTCCAGCTTTACAATCCAGTAATCGTTGCTGCCAAAGAAAGCTGCAGTTTTATTGCCGGAAGGAGCAGATGTAGACCAGCCTCCAGCTAAATAACCGCCATCTGTCGTTGTAATCAGGCTGGTGGCATCATCAATATACTCGCCACCAATGGTTTTATCCCATTGTACATTGCGGTTGGCATCCAGTTTTACTATCCAGTAGTCGGTAAAGCCATAGCTATCTTCAGTCTTTTCGCCCGATGCCGGTGAGTTGGAGTCGCCGCATAATATATAGCCGCCATCGCTGGTTAAACTGATTGCACTAAGCTTGTCGAAGCTACTACCCCCAATTGTTTTATCCCATTCATACTTACCTGTATTATCCAGTTTTACTATCCAGTAGTCCGTTGCGCCCCTGCAATCTTCAGATTTTTGCCTAGATGTATTAGATGATGAATAACCGCCCATCAGCACGCCGCCATCGGGTGTTTTTACCATGCAGGTAAAGTTGTCATTATCACTGCCGCCAACTTTTTTCTCCGCTTTTACATGGAGTTGAGCAAAGGAAATATGGCATACAGCAAAACTGAGTAACATGCAAAAGCATAATTGATGTTTCATGTTTTATTGTTTTATCGTAAGGAAATATTTTAAAACATACATCAACACAAGACTCTTAAGCACTTTATAAATGAAGTTAATCATCATAAAATAGCACCCCTCATTTTGACATAACCTGAGATGATAACCGGGCTGGCAGTACGACTTTGGCTTAGTAACTGTAAAGCTATTATTTATTTCTTAATAAATATACTCCATTTTAATAATATTATCTTACAGGTGTATTCCATTAACCGATAGAGAAAATGTTGTTGTGGATGATAAGCTTTAATGCATAATTGTTTGTTGCAGGAACGGGCTGTATGGTAATATATTTTTTATAATCTGCTTCGGCACTTACTTCCTCCTTGTTTCTTTACCATTTGCTTCTGTTAAAGCAACATTTAAATTTACTAATATCTTATCATACAAGTTGATAAAAACTGTTTTTTTATAATCTGTTTTTATCCTTCATACTTTTAATACAGCTTCCTGTTTATATTTACGCGCTTGCTGCTATGCTAACGAAAGCAACCCTTTTACAAGCAACACGTTTTTATTCACTATATGGAGACGTTAAAAAATTATTTAGGTCAGATCATACAACAACAGGTATCTGGTGAAAGCTGGCAATGGCTGCAGGAAAAAGTATCTAATATTGGTAATGCAGCACAATTCAATCTGGCCTTTGCGGCTATTCCACGTAAAGTAGGGAAGAACAGCATAAAGATTGATGAAGAGGAGATAAAAACAGTACAACAATTGCGAAGCGGATTATCTATTAAAAACTGGACAATAGACCGGCTTTGCAGGGTATGGTTGTTGATGCATTTAGATGCTGATAACCAAGAGGCATACATCCGTACAATAGAAAATCTTTTTATAACTGCAGATATGAATGAGCAGGTTGCACTGTATTCTGCATTGCCGGTGCTGGCTTATCCTGAACACTGGCAAAAGCGTTGTGCCGAAGGCATACGGAGTAATATTGGTGATGTACTGAAAGCCATTATGTGCAACAATCCTTATCCTGCCGAGCAACTGCCGCCCGCAGCCTGGAACCAATTGGTGCTAAAAGCATTTTTTACAGAAAAACCGATCAATGAAATTATTGGTTTGGATAGGAGAGCCAATGAAGAACTGGCGCATATTTTATCCGATTATGCACATGAACGCTGGGCAGCGCACCGTACCGTAAATCCGTTGTTATGGCGTTGCGTTGGGCCTTTTATAGATGAAAAAATATTCCCGGATATTGAACGAATCGCCGCTTCGGAAAATAAAGAAGATCAAATGGCAGCCGTGCTGGTATGCAGGCAAAGTAGCTATCCGCCGGCGAAAGCATTATTACATGAACATTCCGCTTTACAGTCATCAGCAAAAGATAGTACCTTAAGCTGGGATGCAATTGCGCAGAAAGCCGGCGGCGTTCAGTAGTATTTGTTGTACTGTAAAGTGTGCAAATTTTATTATTTAGTATAAAACAACCGATATGTGTTGCAATCAATATACACCCGGTACAGATGGATTAAGTGAAAGGGATCTTCAGCCGGTAAGTCATCTTCCGTTTTTCAAAGAGCGTATCGCAGGTATGCAGTTCTTCGACCCGCATGTACATATGACCTCCCGCACTACCGACGACTATCAGGCAATGGCAGACGCCGGCATTGTGGCGATTATTGAGCCTGCTTTCTGGCTGGGACAGCCACGCACAGGGGTAGCTTCGTTTCGCGATTATTACAGCAGTCTTATTGGCTGGGAGCGGTTTCGTGCGTCGCAGTTTGGCATTAAGCATTACTGCACCATTGGTTTAAATTCAAGAGAAGCCAACAACGAGGCGCTGGCAGAAGAAGTAATGGAGTTGCTGCCTTCATTTATTTATAAGGAAGGCGTGGTAGGTGTGGGCGAAATTGGTTTTGATGATCAGACTGCTGCCGAAGAAAAGTACTATCGCCTGCAGTTAGATCTGGCAAAAGAAGCCGGCTTGCCGGTGCAGATTCACACTCCGCACCGCGACAAAAAACGAGGTACTACCCGCAGCATGGATATAGCTATTGAGCATGGACTCAATCCTTATACGGTGATTGTAGATCATAACAATGAAGAAACTGTACAAGAAGTACTGGACCGTGGCTTTTGGGCGGCATTTACCATTTACCCGTTCACGAAAATGGGCAACGAACGCATGGTACAGATTGTAAAGCAATACGGCATTGAGCGAATCATGATTAATTCTGCTGCCGACTGGGGTATTTCCGATCCGTTGGCCGTGCCCAAAACGGCAGCCCTGATGAAAGAGTATGGTATTAGTGACGAAGCTATCCGCACTGTAACGTATCAAAATGCCATTACTGCTTTTGGTCAAAGCGGGCAGATTGATGAAAAGGACTTTGCAGCGGTAAAGGATATTGATCAAAGTCAAAAGTTTAGTGGCAATACCGTATTGCGTGGCGGTCAGCAGCCAAGGGTAGATAAAAATTCACTGATTATACGCTAATAATGGGGCAACAGCTTAGAGGGTATCTGCGGTTGATGCGTCCTGCTAACATTGTAACAGCAGTATCGGATATATTGGCGGGAATTGCTATAGCTGGTTATTTTGCCAGTTACCCGGGTGGCTTATATCCATTACCTGTTACATTACTGGTTTTATCAACCATTGGACTGTATGGCGGCGGTGTGGTATTTAATGATGTGTTTGATGCAGAACTGGATAAAGTAGAACGGCCCGAGCGCCCTATTCCAAGTGGTTTAATCCTAAAACAAAATGCAGCATTGCTGGGAGGCGTATTGTTGTTAATAGGCATTGTAGCTGCTGCTTTTGTCCACGCTGGTTTATTACCTTCCGGTTTGATTGCCATTGCTATAGCCATCGCTGCATTGGCATATGATAAATGGGGAAAGCACCATCCGCTATTAGGACCTTTAAATATGGGTATTTGCCGGGGATTAAACCTCTTGCTGGGCATTAGTATAATACCTGTAGCCTTGTATCAATATTGGGCAATCAGCCTGATACCTGTGTTGTACATTGCAGCCATCACCATGATCAGCCGGGGCGAAGTACACGGTGGAAAAAAGAGAACTTTGTATGCGGCTGCCGTTTTTTATTTAATGGTAATTGTTGCTATTCTGCTTGTTTCCTTTACTAATAAAACCATTGTCTTTAGTTCGGCATTTTTAGTATTGTTTGGAATAATGATTTTTATGCCCTTGAAAAAAGCTATTCAAGATCCCAAAGGAGCGCTGATTGGAAAGGCAGTAAAAGCAGGCGTATTGGCGCTGATCTTAATGAATGCCGCATGGGCAGCTGCTTTTGGCACACTTTCCCTTGCACTATTCATCGTGCTGCTGCTACCACTTTCTCTCTGGATGGCAAAAGCATTTGCAGTAACGTGAGGGGGTACGGGATCAGTCAAAAAAGGGTTGTTTAGCTTCGGTTTTTGATAGGTTTTGCACAAAATAAAACTCAAATAGGAGATGCATCTTAGAGTAAGTGGTGGCGTTGGACTGGACAAACGCGCGGAGCCATCGGGTTGTCCTTGATCTTTTTGGTTACTTTTTGCATCAATGCCTGTCCCGATAATATCGGGAGGAAGAAGTGACAAACAAGAACTATAATCCCGAAGTTGCAATTTCAAGTATCTGCGTTAGTATCACTATTCAAAACAAATAAACATTCAAATACATATAATCATAATAGTTGCCTTTTATTTCAATAACAATTATGGAATTTTTACAACAATCTTTTACTGTTAGCTATCAATATAAAGTATTCTTTACAGAACATCTTTTTCATCCTTCCAATACTGCGTTTGCACAATTCTTACAAACGCAGCATACAGAAGGTTTACAAAAGAAAATACTATTTGTAGTAGATACAGCAGTAGCAGAACATCACCCGCAGCTTCAGCAGCAAATCATTCAGTATTTCAAAAATACCCCTGCTGTTTTGCTCACAGGCATACTAACAGTTATCGGTGGCGAAGAAGTTAAAAACAGCGAAACGTATGTACATCAGGTGCTCAGCGCCATCAACCAATACGGTATAGACCGTCATTCGTATGTAGCGGCTATTGGTGGCGGTTCGGTACTGGATATGGTGGGTTATGCCAGTGCTATTGCGCACCGGGGCGTTAAACACATTCGCATTCCTACTACGGTATTGTCGCAAAACGATTCGGGTATAGGAGTGAAAAACAGCATCAACTATTTTGGCAAAAAGAACTTTCTCGGCACGTTTGCACCGCCGGTTGCCGTATTCAATGATGCGCATTTCTTAACCACCCTGAGCGAAAGAGACTGGAGTTCCGGCATATCGGAAGCGGTGAAAGTTGCATTGATCAAAGATGCTGCCTTCTTTAGCTGGCTGGAGCAACATGCAGCAGACATGGCAACCAGAGATATGCAAACGATGCAATACCAGATTAAACGTAGTGCAGAACTGCATTTGCAACATATTGCCTCCGGCGATCCTTTCGAAATGGGTTCTGCCCGTCCGCTCGACTTCGGACATTGGAGCGCACATAAATTGGAGCAGCTTTCCAATTTCGCTGTTCGTCATGGCGAGGCAGTAGCTATGGGCATTGCATTAGACAGCACATATTCTTATTTATCAGGCAGAATAGCAGAAGAAGATTTACTCCGGATTCTTCATCTCTTAGAAAACTTAGGCTTGGCTATAACCCATCCGTTAATGGAGATTGGGGATAAAAGTCATCCGTTGCTTGCAGGGTTGAATGAATTTAGAGAACACTTGGGTGGAAAACTAACGATCACCTTATTAAAAGCAATAGGTAAAGGAGAGGAAGTGCACGAAATGAATATAGATTTAATTTGCAAAGCGAGCCAATACCTGCAACAATATTGCCTCACCGAACAAAAGCACAGCATCTGATGCAAACACCATTTGGTCATCTTACGTATTGTACCAATATACACGCCGGCGAAATCTGGCCGGAACATTTTAAAGCTATACAACAAGCTGTACCTGCAATCAAGCAACAACTCTCTCCTAACCATCCTTTTGGCATAGGGCTACGCTTGTCCAATGTAGCCAGTATAGAGCTGATTAAAGAAGACAACCTGCAACAATTCATTCAATGGCTACAAGAGCAGCAATGCTATGTATTTACCATGAATGGATTTCCTTACGGCGGCTTTCATCACACAGTAGTAAAAGAGGATGTGCATACACCGGATTGGACAACTGAACAGCGGTTGGAATACACGATTCGTTTAGCCAACATATTAGCAGCATTGTTGCCGGAAGGCATGGAGGGAGGTATCTCCACTTCACCGCTTACTTACCGGCACTGGCATGAAAAGGATGTGGAAACACATGCTGTTTTTCAACAAGCCACTATCAATCTTTTACATGTAGTAGAAGCCCTGATACAATTAAAAGAGCAAACCGGAAAAACTATTCATACCGATATAGAACCAGAGCCTGACGGACTGATGGAAACCGGTCCGGAATTTATGCAATGGTATCAGGAATATCTGCTGCCAATAGGTGTTTCTTTTTTAGGAGAACGCTTGCACTACACTAAGGAGAAAGCTACAGCAGCCATCAAAGCGCATGTGCAGCTTTGCTACGACATTTGCCATTTTGCAGTAGGCTATGAAGATCATGCAGGCGTTTTGCAGCAATTAAAAGCACGGGATATTAAAGTGGGTAAAATACAGATAAGTGCTGCATTAAGGGCGGAGATGCCAAATGCAACCGAACAAAGAGAGAGCGTCATAGAAGCTTTTAAAAAGTTTAATGAACCAGTTTATTTACACCAGGTAGTAGCCAGGCAAAAAGATGGAAATCTTAAACGCTATCCCGATTTGCCCGATGCATTACAGGAAGCAAATGCATCTGGCGTTCAGGAATGGCGGGCGCATTATCATGTGCCTTTGTTTATAGAAAATTATGGCGCTCTGCAATCCACTCAAAAAGATATACAACAGGTATTGCAGCTACACCGCGCGCAGCCTTTCTCCGCTCACCTGGAGATAGAAACCTATACCTGGGAAGTACTACCGGAAGAGCTGAAGTTGCCACTTACTGATTCGATTGTAAGGGAATTAGAATGGGTGAAGGATGAATTAGAGAAGTAAGTGAGGGAATATAAATTATTATCATTTTGTTTTGCCAGTCGTTGCTTTGGTCACATCAGCCAAACCATTTATCCAAAAAACTAAAATCCGTTTTAGAGTAAGTGGTGGAGCAAGCCCGGACAAACGCGCGGAGCGATCATGCCGTCCTTGAACCCGCATAGCGGTATCACTGAGACCAAAGAAAAACATTATTCACGAAGTAACTAAGCGAAGCGGTATCACTGAGACCAAAGAAAAACATTATTCACGAAGTAACTAAGCGAAGCGTTCTCATGAATACCATTGAAAAAACATCAATACATTCATAACTTTTTGGTTACTTTTTTCTTTCAATGCCTGTCCCGACAAGTCGGCGAGAAAAAAGTAAATACGAATTAAAATGCTAAAATTACTTTTCTAAAAATTACAATGTCCATACTCGTCAGAAAGCACTTAGCTGGCAGTGTTAATTTAACCAAAGAAAAATAAACATCTAACCTACACCATGCACAAAACAGTTGTTATTGATATAGTCGGACTTACCACTTCGCTCATTGGTGAGCATACACCTTTCTTACAACAGTATATTGCAACAAAACAATTAACCAATATATCTCCGCTGCTGCCTGCAGTTACTACTTCTGTACAGTCCACGTATCTTACCGGCAAGTGGCCGGCGGAGCACGGCATTGTAGGCAATGGCTGGTACGACCGCACCGATTGTGAGGTAAAGTTCTGGAAGCAATCTAACAAGCTGGTGCAGGGAGAAAAAATATGGGAGCGGGCAAAAAAGGAAGATCCATCTTTCACTTGTGCCAACATGTTTTGGTGGTACAACATGTATTCCAGCGCCGACTATTCAGTGACGCCGCGTCCCAATTACCTGGCAGACGGAAGAAAGATACCTGACTGTTACTCGCATCCTGCCAGCCTCAGGGACGAATTGCAACAAGCCTTAGGGCAGTTTCCCTTATTCAAGTTTTGGGGGCCTGGTGCCGATATTACCTCTACCCAATGGATTGCCGATGCCGCTATTTACACCGATAAAAAATACAGTTCAACCCTTACGCTCATTTACCTGCCACACCTGGATTATGGCTTGCAAAAGTGGGGACAGAATTTTAATAAGATTGGTAAAGATTTATCCGAAATAGATAAAGTAGTAGAACAACTGGTAACTCATTTTACTGCAACAGGTGCCCGCATCTTGCTGTTATCAGAATATGGGATTACCAATGTAAGTAACCCTGTTCATATTAACCGCTTGTTGCGGCAGCAGGGACTATTAGCGGTGAGAGTAGAACGCGGATTGGAACTGCTGGATGCCGGCGCCTCCAAAGCCTTTGCAGTTGCCGACCATCAGATAGCGCATGTATATATCAATGACCCTGCTGTGAGCCAACAGGTGCGTAAAATTGCAGAGGGCATACCCGGTATTGAACTGGTATTGGATAAAGAAAAGCAACAGCAATATCATATTGATCATGAAAGGGCGGGAGATTTGGTGCTGATGGCAGATGAAAAAAGCTGGTTTACTTATTATTTCTGGCTGGATGATGCCAAGGCGCCGGACTACGCCCGGGTGGTGGATATTCATAAAAAGCCCGGCTACGACCCGGTAGAGTTATTTATGACTTCTAAAGCGAGGGCTGGCTACAAATTGCTACGCAAGAAAGCCGGTTTTAGATATGTAATGGATGTAATACCGCTGGATGCCACTTTGGTAAAGGGTTCGCACGGCAGGGTGGTAAAAGATGCTGCCTTCCACCCGCTGCTGATTACAGATAATAAAATTGATAAAACAGTTGTAACTCCCACAGATGTGTATGACGTGATCTGGCAACACCTCACGGTGTGAGGAGTATGTTTGTGATCCGCAGTGCGTGCAACCCCAATATCCTTTATGTTCCCCTGCGTATTTCGAGGTGTTTTCGCGCGCACCTTTTTACTTAAGCCCCGTTTTTTAGAAGTGTACTGCGAAAGCACATCAAGGCAAATAAAACCTCCTGCAAGTCTACGGCTTGCCACGTTTCTTTACAATTATGTATTGAATATTATTTTCATTTAACTTATTTTTATAAGATAAAATCCCAAAACATATGAAGACTTTTTTACAGAGTGCTTCCAGGCTACAGTTGCCCTGGTTGTATGTAACATGTATTGCATTACTGTCTTTTTCCTTGGGGTGCAATAAAGTGCCCGATAACCTTCCTACACTGCACATTACTACTGTAGCCTCAGGTCTGGTAAGTCCTATGGGGCTCGAGACAGATGCGGGTGGTAACATCTGGATTTGTGAAACCGGTACTGCTGCCCATGATGGAAAAGTAGTAGTGGTTACGCCAAGCGGCGAAGTGTACGATGCTATTGTGAACCTGGCTTCCATTAATAATGCAGTATCAGGAGAGGTGGAAGGACCTGCTCACCTGCTGCTGGACAAAGGAGTGCTGCATGTATTAGCCGGAAATTATTTGTACAACATCAATGTTTCTAACTTTAAGCCGGGCGATACACCAATTGATGCTTCTACACTTCCGTATGAAGATATAGGCAGCTTTGTATTATCTTACCCTTTTGTAAATAATGCACACGATACCCATCCGTACAATCTTACAAAGGGGCCGGAGGGTGACTTGTACATTGCTGATGCTGGTGCCAATGCCGTTTTGCATCGCAAAGGTGCAAACCAGTACACCGTACTTGCCGAATTGCCTAACGTAGCCAATCCTACTCCCATAGGTTCTCCGGAAATTCAATGTGTACCTACGGGGATTATGTATGATGGGCGTGATTTTTTGGTAACTACGTTAACGGGCTTTCCTTTTCCCACCGGCAGTGCGCTTATTTATAAAATATCCATGTCTGGCAGCGTATCTGTTTATCAGGATGGTCTTACCACCCTGGTGGATATTGCTGAGGGGCATTCTTTAGGGCATTTGGTACTTCAACATGCCACATTCGGGCTGAAAGGCTTTGAACCGAATAGCGGCGCATTGGTATGGGCAAATGGCAAAACTATCCGCCAGCTTGCAGGTGGTCTTAATATACCTGTGGGATTAAAACAAGTAAATATACGTACCTGGTACATTACCAGTTTGGGTGATGGTACGCTATTAAAAGCTGCTTATTATTAATGTTAATTACACTTAATTAATACCATTCCTTTAGGTTGTAATAAATATAAAAGCTGCAAACCGTAGGCGATACGCTGCAAGCATAAAGGTTAAGGCTTGTATATAACGCTTATATAATACTACATTTGAAAATGGTATAATATACAGTAATGTGCTATTCTGCTTCTATTAAGAAAGCCGCTTCATTGATCAATGAAGCGGCTTTCTATTTTATTATCTGAAAAGCTACTCTACAGTACGTTCTTTTTAAATCTTAAACGAGTAGCCATCCCTGTATGCTCTTCTTACAAACTGATTGGCATCATCAAAGTTGGTGATCTTCATATTTGTTGCATCCCATAATAGTTTCTTCCTTCCGGGAAATGATTTGCCTGCTGCATCTTTTAAATTCCAGCTCCGTAATGCCAGATTGGCAAAAAGTACGGTTTCGGTGAGCGGACCTGCATAATCGAAATGAGAGCTGGTTTTGCCATTGCCATAGCCGGCTATACAGGCATTTACCCATTGGGCATAGTGCCCTTCCTGTCCGCCAGGTACTCTTTCTACTGTTTGCTTTACATCACCAACTTCTTTGGTTCGGGAAGTTGGCAAAAGGGTAGGATCGGCACCATAACAGCCGCACATCATTTTTCCTTTTGTACCCTCTATAATAGCACCACCATCCGAATTACCCATTGGTTCATCAGGTCCTAATTCTTCGGGACGTTCCGGACGTATGTTACCATCCATCCAGGTTAATTTTACATCCGGTTTGCCATTTTTACCAGGGAATTTCATTTTAATGGAGGATGCCGGCGGGCAGCTTTCGGGATGGTAAGCCGGTGTCCACATTTCCTCATAAATATCAGCTACACTGCACTCCACTTCTGATGGGTATCCCAAACCAACTACTTTAAAAGGCGGGTCAATAATGTGGCAGCCCATATCGCCCAATGCGCCGGTACCAAAATCCCAGTAACCACGCCAGTTGAAAGGAACAAAAGCAGTATGGTATTCGTGAAATTGGGTAGGCCCTAACCATAAATTCCAGTCCAGTTCCGGTGGTATCTGATCTTTTGTGGTAGGATACCCGTTGCCTTGTGGCCAAACGGGGCGGTTGGTCCAGCAGCGTATAGTATGCGCATCGCCTATCAATCCTGCATTGTACCAGTCCTGCATCTGCCGTACCCCATCGCCCGATGAGCCCTGGTTGCCCATTTGTGTTACTACTTTATAACGGCGGGCAGCTTCGGTTAGCACCCTCGCTTCATAAATATCGTGCGTTAATGGCTTTTGAACATATACGTGCTTGCCCATTTGCATGGCCATTAAAGCAGGCACTGCATGGCAATGATCGGGGATAGATACCGACACTGCATCAATGTTATTCTTTTCCTTTTCCAGCATTTCCCTGAAGTCTTTGTAATAAGTGGCTTTAGGAAACTTTTCCCTTGTTTTTTTCGATTGGCGGTCATCCACATCGCAGAGTGCTACAATATTGGCGTTGCCCGATTTGTAAAAGTTAGCAATGTCGCTTTGTCCTTTACCACCTGCGCCAATAGACCCGATATTCAGCTTATCACTTGGCGCTACAAACCCTCTTCCCAACACATGACGGGGAACAATAAAAAAGCCGGCACTGGCTAAAGAAGCGTTGCGGATAAAATTTCTCCTGGAAGCATTTTCCGGTGTTTTGTTATTCATATAGGCATTATTTGAATGATGCAATTCTTTGCGTTCAAATGTAATTAAACGATTTCAATTGTTCAACTAACCTTATTGTTAAGAACTGGTATAAATCGGGTAAATTTTTGCAAGTCTGGAACAATAATGTCGATGATTGCTCCAAGGCTATCAGGACGATAGACAGCACTTGGTGAGGAAATAAGTATTTGCAAGGGGTTGCAGTAAATAGCGCTTGCTAAGATTCTTTTCTTCACGATATCTGGCAAAGCATACACTTCCTCTGCCGGGGGTTCGTGTTTTCATGAGCCTCTTGACTGTATTTCTTTATTCGATGTATCTTTAAGAGCAAAATTGTAAATAGTGCAGGCGGCAGCCTGGTAAGGCAATCATCGGCTCGTGAAGATACGAACCTGGGCGGGTATAAAGGAGCGCGGTGATGATCATGTTAGTAAGACTCCAATTACGCCTATTTGGTTTGAACATCTTATTCCGCTCCCTTGCTCTTTCAATTATCTCTTTACTTATCTGTAATAAATTTACTGAATTGTAAACATTGGAGGTGGTTTGCTGCCATAGCGGCCAAACGCAGGCCAATCAGCCACAATTTTATATTGAGCTATATAGCTATATTTGGGCTAACGAACCATTGAACGCCGCTACTTTGACAAGTGGTGAAATGTTGGCAATAATTATAAATTAACTGCATGGACGGAATAAGTTACAGAAAGGCGATAGTAGATGTTTGTATCATTGCACTCCTGATTTTATTTCCGCATTTTGTTCCCTTACCTTTTTACTCTTATGCTATTATTTGCTTTGCGTTAATTATCGTTTATTTAAAACGACAAAATAAGACACTTGCCGACCTCGGGCTTAAACGCGAAGGTTTATCTATCCACACTTTTATTATTGGTGTTTTTTCGGCAATTCTTTGGATGGTTTTTATTAAACTTGTTTACTTCCCCTTTATCAATTATTTCTTTAAGAATTACATTAGCGCTTATACTGAGTATGATTTTATAAAAAACAATATTATTAACCTCATGATAATTACCATTGCCGCTTGGGTAGTTGGAGGTTTTTATGAAGAAATCGTTTTTAGAGGGTTTATTCAAAGAACTATACAAAAATGGTTAGCAGAATATAAATCTTCCTTTTGGCTTGCCGGACTTTTGACAAGTGTTTTGTTTGGGCTGTATCATTGGCAGCAGGGTATTTTTGGTGTTATTCCTGCCACTCTTGGAGGTTTGTATTGGACATATCTGCTTAGGAGATACAATGGAAACCTATGGTATCCCATTGTTTCGCATGCTGCGTATGATACGATAGCTTTAACAATGATTTATTTAGACATACTAAACAACTAAGAAGTTACTTTCCGCTTGGCTCGTATCTCCACAAACCTTTATCTAAGCTAATGATGAACACTCGCAATATTCCATAGCACTGCGCACATAAGCTATAAAGGGAGATACTGCAGAGGAGGGAATTACTTCAATTTAAAAATTTAATTAAAGTAGCAATCACAAATTCTTTACCCGGAAAAATGTATAATAAATCAGGTGGCAGCAACCACATGCTACATTTCCCCGGGCAATAACAATTCCTAAGATAATAATCAGCAGGTTCTTGAAGACGGGAACCCCGGCGGAGAACAACTCCGTCTCTGCCATTATCTTTTACTACTGCGCAAAGCTAATACGAAGTATGTTACATTAATTTTTTTGATTTACAACTGTATTATGTAAGATAATAGCAATTACGGTACGATATTTTATTACACATAAGTAAATATTTTTCAAATTAAAAATTCAACAACATGTTACAAAATAGAACAAGATCCGGCGGCTCTTTGCTGTTAGCAGGTTTAGCAGCCTTTGCTTACTACAAATACTCTAAAATGACTCCGGAAGAAAGGCGCAGTATGTTTGATGGATTAAAAGAGAAAGGTAAAAAACTAATTCATGATTATGTGCCGGCAGATATACGGGATAAATTCATGAAAAAAGATAATCCGGGCCATACAGATGATGTTTCAGAAGGCAGCTATTATCCGGCCTAATATTATTCATTCACAACCTATACGGTTCAGTAATGTGATAAGTTGTGAAAAGATATGCATCGTTTAAAATACAAAAGGTGGGTTGAAAACCTGCCTTTTTATATTTTAAGTATTTCGTCAGGATTGCATTTGATTGATTTTCATCAACCGTTTTCCTCACAAAGCCGGTGCTTATTTGATGTATTATATAGAACTTATTGGCGGCATAGCGCTAAAGACGCCACAGCCTTGTGGAATGAAGATGGCTCCCCGCCTTGGTTCGTGCCTTCACGAACCTTTTGATTGCCTTGCCTTAGAAGATGAATTTTAAGGAGCAACGCCGGAAAAGTTACATGTAGTTGGACAGGACTTACTTCTGGACCACCACCATTAATAGCCGGTATAAACTATCAGAAAATGATACCCTAAGCAAACCGATATTGATTCACGCCGGCATTTGTACCTAAAAACAAAATTGAAGTGCATGGTTTTGTAATTATGCCCGGTCACAGGCATCTTATCTGGGAAATAACAGAACTAAACGCAAAAGAAACGCCGCAAGGCTTTTACTAAAACACATAAGTTGTTTCGATTGATATCTCACCAACTGAAACAATTAGGCTCTGCAAGTTAAGTTCGTCCATTCCTTTCAATGTTCATTCTTAACTATCGGTTGCTTAAAGCAATCAATAGCGGTACAGTTTTTTCAACAGCAGCGAAAAGCAAATTATGAAATGGTTGTTGATTTTGAGTTTGATTGTTGCTTCATGTACCAACAATAATACAAATACCGGTGAACTCGATACGGTAACTATGAACGTGGCTGATGAAAATACAGACACTGTTTCGCGCAACAAAGTACATGCTTTTGATACTGCACAACTGATTGTTCCCGGCGAACGCATAGGAAAAGTAAAGCTGAATGAAAACGTGGATTCGCTGCAGGTATTAGGACGTCCCGATGTGAGCGATGCCGCCATGGGCAAAGCCTGGCTTACGTGGAAGGGTAAGCGCGATGAGCATAACAATGCTACGGTGCTGAATGTTTATACTACTTATAAAGACAGTAGCATGCGCAAAAAAACGGTTCAGCAAATACGCACTACTTCGCCTTATTTTTTCACTCAGGATAGTATTCATGTGTATGCTTCACTGGAAACGATCAGACAACATTTTCCGGCTTTGCAAAAAGCTGCATCGTATAACGAAGACGGAAGAAAAATTGTACTATATGATGCGATGGAACAAGGAATAGCCTTTGAAATTGCCAATGCTGATGAGCAGCAAATTTGCACAGGCATTATTGTACATGAGAAAGACAAAAATGTTACCGAAATATATATCATGCTTCATCCCGGCATGAAGCGGTATTAGGATGGTGTTGCTGCTTTACTTCAGCACCTGATGTTATTTACAAATTGATGATCGCAGCAAACATTGAAAACATAAAAGGGCAAATTGAACGCTGACTTTATCTTTTTACTCCTGCGCAGGTACCACACGGAGGAGAATGTTGGCATCTTCTTTTAGCACTTTTTGATTTTGTACAAACACATTCACAATAATTTTACTCGTGAATTATTGCAGTCATCAATTGGTTTGTGTATTGTTGTATTTATTAGTTCAATGTTATCTATGTTACTAATCATTTTAAATAGCATTTTCTTTCTTGCCTTTGTTGTATTTGCGTATTTCAATTTTAATGACAAGGATGCGTGGCTTTGGGTAAGCATTTACCTCGCAGCAGCAGTTTGCTGTGTTTTGGCTGCTTTTCAAATATTTCTTCCGGTGGTTTATTTGGTGCTCATTCTTTTTTATCTGGTTTACGCAACGGCATTGTTCTTTGCAAGAGACGGGGTGCGCGACTGGATAATAAAATATAAGCATCCAAGTATTGCAGAAAGCATGCAGGCAACTAAGCCTTATATTGAAAAAACAAGAGAGTTTTTTGGATTGCTCATCATCAGTGCTGCCCTTGCCATTAATTATTTTGCAACAGCTAATTTTCTTTCGTAAGCAAGTACATCACTAAGCAGCAATCAAGCCTGTTGTTTCGGTCGGTGAGGCGCCGGCTGATAGAGGAAAACATTACCTTTTATTAAGCTTTCAGTTAAATCTGATCTGGAATATACCAGCGATATGCTTTCTTATTTACTTCAAGGTGCGCTGTGGTAATTGGTTGAAAAATGGGCTTATTTTACCGGAACGATTATTACCTGGCGCAAATCCAGCATGGCACCTTTCTCCGACGTTGAATTGGATTTAAAAACCATCTTCTGCAAACCCGCTGCTAATTGTATTGTTCCTACTTTTTCTTTTCTGTAAGTAAACCAGGAACCAGTTTTACTAACCTTCCCTTTCAGCTTTTTACCACCCGCTTCAAAAACAAACGATTTGCCAGCTTCGGCGTCGGAAACGGACCAATCCAGATACACATCGTACCGCCCTTTTTTTCCTACTTGCACATTCCATTCCACCGCATCTTCTGTATTAAACCAACCGAAGGCTTTCCATTCGGGCATATATTGGATGTTAGGCCCTGTTGCCTTTGCCCGCGATGCAGTTAAATATAAAGAACCATCCGGCTCTGGTTGAATGAGTGCAGGATGGTTAGCTGTAGCTCTTTTTATGTTGAATGGTTCCGGCATCAGGTCATGTACGGCATTTACAACGCTATCCTCAACACTTTCTGCCAATGGAGATGGTTTGTCGTAAAAATACATACTTTCTTCTGCCTCGTAACCTCCTTCCCGGATAACACGCTTTGAAGCAATATAGCAGGGTACATCATTAGCATAGGCATTAATCCAGGTATTTTCGGCTCCGAAGTCATTTTTAAGTCTTATAGAATAATCCACTACTACTTCGCCGGCAAGGTTAATCATTGCCAGCTCATTGCCAAAGGTCCATACCTGTACAGGATAAGATAGACTGGCAGGTATTGCCTGCCCCCTTGCTATACGATCAAGTGCTAAACGGGCGTAATAACCTTTTACCGATTTATCCGCAGTTTGCTCAATCAATTCCTGTTGGGAAGGTATATGGGCAAAAGGGAGCTTTATCCACTTCATTCGTCCTGCCGGTGGAACAGTGAGCGGTTGCAACTGTGCAGTTAAAAGTTTATCCACCATATCGGCTATTTCCTGGCCATGTAATTTTACATGGCTCATTTCACCCCGTGGTTGTGGATTGGCATCTCCACCACAACCAACGGCAATCATGGCAATAGCTCCGGGATGATTTTTTTCGATAATAAGTTTTGCTTCGCTAATCCAATCACCATGAATTTGATTTACACTACCTTCTAATGTAGTTCCATGACAAGCGTAATTAACTAAAACCGCCCTTAATTTACCATCAGGATCAGTAACCCGCAATAAAGGAAGGGATGGGTCAACCGGGCCACCTTCCGTTCGCCGGTTTGTTGCAAATCCGGCCTGTCCCTGTCCCCAGTCAACCAAGGCTCGTTTCCGATCCTTAAGTGCAGCTAAAGCCACAGCTTTCAGCTTTTGGCTAAGCACCTCTATATACCTGGAAATATGTATTAACTGGTCAAGGGGTAAAAGAGAGTCGCTAAAGGTATCACCCCGATATTGAAGAATATTTAATAGGTTCCCAACTTCAGGTCCGCCATGTGTATGGGAAGCACAAATGACAAACTGGGCAGGATCAATACCAGTTTCCCTTGATAGCTGGGTAGCCAGTTCTTCTCTGATATGTCCGGGTATTCCTACCAGATCCACCGTCATAAAAATGGATGGATGTTGCGCATCGCTGCCAAAAGCCAGTGCCTTTGCTTCCAGTCTGTGAATGACCCCTTCCGACTCCGACTTCGTTCTGTTTCCGTAACCTGCAAGACGTATGGGCGTTTCGGGAGTTATATCAATCCGGGCAACGCCTACGTCTATTGTTTTGCCCGCAGTTATAGTGTTTTGGGAGAATGAAATTGTGTTGAACAACAAAACGGCAATAAGTATAAAAAAACAATGCCGTGTTTCTGCTATGTTTTTAATTGTACCGGTAATTAATAATTTCGAATATGGCTTCATAAATGTGGATAGATGAGTATTATAAATTTTTGATTAAACGCATAAATGCCGCCGCAATTACCGCCATTGCACGCTTACGCAACTTTAGTTTTTACGGCGGCTCTGTGCAGAATTTGCTGTTAGCCAAACCACATACCCGGAAACAAAGATGCAACTTAGAATAAGTAGAGGCACAGGCCCGGACGGATGCGCGGAGCGATCATGCCGTCCTTGATTTCCTGTCTGCCATCAGGCAGGTTTGGTTACTTTTTGATCAAGCAAAAAGTGACAAACAACAACTTACTGCAAGCAATCAAGCGTAAATGCAATTACAAGCATCAACAGCACCATGAATATTCCAATCCGACAAACTTTCTTCTATTACAGAGCATTTTCTATGATTAATAGCACCAATCACTCATTCTGCCGCAAAAAAGCAATCAAATCCGCCATCTCCTGCTGATTAATGTTTTTTTCCAAACCTGCGGGCATGGCAGATATAGGAAGTGAGTGTAAAGATTTAATATCCGAACGTTTTATCACCTTTTCACCTTTGCCGGCATTTTTAAGTGTTATGGCTGCAGGTGTTTCACTGGCGATGATTCCCTGCACCGATTGTCCGTTATTCAGTTCCACCACCCAAAGCTCATAACCGGCAGCAATGGATAAATTGGGAGCCAGAATATTAGCCATAATACCTTCCGGTGGCCATTGGCTTACAGTACCTAAGTTTGGTCCAAAGGAAGCGCCAATATCTCCTCTTTTATGACAAAGCGCACAGCTTTGAATAAATAGCTTCCTTCCTTTCACCGCATCGCCTTTCAATTGTAATGCCTGCTGATAGGCTTTATTGACCTTCTCCTCATCATTATGAGCGAAAATGGAACGGGCACGTTTACGAAGCTTTTCATCTCCCTGTGTCATTAGTTCAACACCCTGCAAAAAACCAATACTTTCTTTTTGAACTTTCCCGGAATCAATTGCATCCAGTAATACAGTAACTCTTCCTGGCGATGTCAGAAAAGTATTAATACCTGCATCCCGCAGTTCGGGCGTAAGTACCGGCCATTGTGCCAATACAAAGCCGGTTACAACACTATCAGGTGCAAGGCTAAGTATATTTAATGCTGCCAGTTGAACGGAGGAATGCTCTTGTGGCACAATGAGTTGCTTCAATAGGGTTGCATTGGCAGAAGGATCACGTAGCGCCAGAAAATGAATAGCTTCCACTCGTTTTTCATCAGGAAGATTACGGTTTTCAATTGTTGATACCGCTTTTTCCATCGATGCTTTCGACAACTGGTCGTCCTGTATCCCTACCACTTTTAAGAGGTGTAAAGCTGCATTTCGTACGTCAGCGGAAGGATGGTTAAAGAATGCATCGACGAGAATGCTTTGTTCATCTTTTAATCCCGAAGCCTTTTCTCTTCGCTCCAATCCTTCGGTTAAACCTTCCAACACTGCCGGCTGCCATGCCTGCTTTTCAGATGAGGCAAGTGTAGCTTTTTTAATAAGCGAACGAATATGCTCTATTTCCCCGCTTCCTCCTATCATTGCTGTTAAGCGTTGAATAAGCGAATTATAGGCAGGTTCCTGCGGATTATATTTTGCCATTACGGCTTTCAGCAAAGAAGCAGTCTGGGAAGAAGCGGCGGACAGAGCAGCAATCTGGAACCAGTTATCTTTCAGGTTCTGAAATAATAGTTTTTCTCTTACCCGTGCTGCTTCCTCTGTATTCAGGTAACCAATGGTACAAAGCAATTGAAACTTCACTTTTGGATCCCTATCGTTCTGTAAACCTAATAAAGCACTTGCTAATTGGGGCGAAGAGGATAAATGAAGTTCCGCCAATTTAATGGCATTCGCCCGAATACCTGCCACGCTATCATGTAAAGCCGTTTGTATCAGCGCTGCATTAAGTGCGCCCATACCTTCTAAGGTCCAGAGCGCATGTAGCCTGCCCATTGCAGCGGCAGGGTTTTTTGCCATCTGCATCAAAGCAGGAATGGCTCCCTTATCTGCACGATCTACCAATAACCGTTGTGCATTTAACCTCCACCATCTGTTTTCATTAGCCAATTCCTTCACCAGTTCTTCGCTTGACGCATCGCCTAAGCGGAGTCCTTTTGTCCAGGTTGCAGGTTTACCATTAGTTGCTGAAATCCGGTAGATCCGTCCTTTATCCATACCATTATACAGTCCGCCTGCCTTGATTGCTTCCTCCGACATCCACTCCGGATGCTCAATGATTTGCCTGTAATAATCTAATACATACAATGCCCCATCGGGTCCTACATACATATTAACCGGACGAAACCAGGCATCCGTTGAAGCAAGGAATTCCTTATGTTCACGCCCCACACGGCTGGCAACGAAAGTGGCTCCTGAATCTTTTAAAATATCTGCATGAACAAGGTTGCTGACAGGTTCGGCTACAAAAGTGACATTTTTATTAAAGGGTGCAGGAAAGGCGCCGCCGGTATAAACGGTATTGCCACAGGCAGAAGTAAAAACACCTGCAGCGGTAAGTATCTGGCGCTTGGGGTTTTGGGTAATTGGATATACGTCTGATCCATGGTCTGTAAGGGTTTGTGTTGAGCTTGAAACAAGCAAATCCGGATTACGTTGAAGGTAAGGAGCAGCAATGACTTCCTCATAAATGTGATTAGAGTTATCACCGAGTAAATGATGGCCCCACTGGTCAAAGTCGTGCCCGAATTGGGTGACACCCGAAGTTAGTTGGAGCTGATGCTGATCGGGACGAAAACGTACCGTGCGACCTGTCCCTTCCAACTTTAGCCGTGGTGCTTCCTTATGATGCAGGAAATAAATATCGCTGCCGAGATATCCAAATTCCTTTTTATAAATGTTATAGGTTCCTCCGGACTCTGAAGTGAGATAAATCCAGTTGTCCAGTCTGTATAAAGGATTGCCTGCATTCATTTGTGCATTGGAGAAGGCAAAACCTGTAAGCACCGTATCTCTGATGTCTGCTTTGTTATCACCATTCGTATCCTCAAAATATAGGATATTTGGAGCATCGGCGACTAATAACCCCTTTTTCCAGCGCATAATCCCAAAAGGTAAAACTAGCTTGTCTGCAAACACAACACTTTTATCCATTCTGCCATCACCATCAGCATCTGATAGTATTTTTATGTCGCCGATACCGGATTTGTCCAGCGGGTAACCATGCATTTCTACCACATACATACGTCCATACTCATCAATCTCCATATCAACAGGGTCGGCAACCAAAGGCTCGGATGCGACCAGTTCAATTTTAAACCCGGGTTCCAACTGAAATGTAGCAATAGCTTTTTCGGGTTTTATGGGTCCTTTTCCCTCGTTTATGGTTGTTTTCTCTTTACAGCCTGCACCCATCCCAATGATAATCAACAGTAAATAAGGCAGGCAGCGTTGATAATATTTGTTAAGTTGTATGCTCATCTCTCGAATGTATTTATTGGCAGCAATAATAGTATCCTCAAACTAGAATTCCGGCACTTCGCAAAAGCTTCCAGGTCATTGTGAAATGTAGAATAACTCAGTGTAGCTTATTGCAGGCTGATAAGAGTTACTAACAGTAAACGATTTTGCGCAGGTGGAAGATCTGCATTCCGGCTGCCTGTAATCGCTGCTCAATTTATAAATTAAAGTTTATTGTTTGTGCTATCGCTGAATGTTGTTTGCAACAAGCGGGCTAAAGCGCATAACTGCATATCGCTGATTATTAAATACCTGCCGCTGCAATTTGCGTCACTCCAACTATTGGTTTGTTAGAGTGACTTATTGACGAGGCACCTCTCATTATGCCTTTGTAAATCAGGAAATTGGCTGACAAGGTGACCTGGTTGGGAGATTGCGCTGAGCAGGCATGGCTATAAAATTCGCCTTGCCACACTCAAATAATCACTTATAATCCATTATCAACTGTTAAGCTCAACAGCATCTAAAAGAAGGGCAAATATTATTAGATTGTAGGTGTAATTTTTATTGCAGTCACTTTTATAGGATAAATATTGTAAATAAATCAGACTCGTTTCATTGTTCTCATTTTTATGCTCTAATAAGATTTCAGAATATTTGATAAAGATTATACCTTTAATAAACGTGCATATTGTTTCCTTGACCTTCTGAAATACGTTCAATATTAAGTTCATCATTACGAACAATTATCTATGCTGTATTGTGTAAATAGTATTTATTCGTAATTACTTCTGGCAGAGGACTTGTGCCTTGTTTGTAACCATTCACTAAATAAAATTCGGTGCTTATGGAATCACCTGCTATTTCAAACAAAAAAGTGATTCATCCGTTCGTTGTAACAATCCTGTTATCGTTACTTCTTTCTTCATGCTATTCTGTTCGGTTGATGAATAAAAATGGTATTCCGGAACCTGATCCACTTAATACTTCCGAGGACTTTTACAGGGGAAAAAGAGTACATGTATTGGATACGGTTATTACCTTAAAACCAGTGGAGGGTGAGTTTTATTTAATTGAAAGATGTGCATCGGGAGGCTTTTATTCTTTTGAATACAAGGTTACATTTGGCGGTGTGTTGCTAAATGTAATCACGTTCGGTAAAAAGCGGCAAGTGAAAATAAAATATGTATGCTTAAAACAATCCGACTGATATGGCAACTACTGTTAAACATGAAATAGGATCCTGGGACACTTTTCACAATAATGGCCCTTTTCCTACCAAAGTCTTATATGAAACACTACTGGAAGCAAAGGGAAACATGCCTTCTATAACAGACCGCTACAACGATGCTGCAGCAGAGATACAGCGGCTTATTCAATTGGCATTGAGCAACCGGGAAGGTTTCAGAGCGTATGGCTCGGCATGGTCAATGTCGCACATTGCGCATCAAAAAGACAACATGCATTTTAATACTGCCATGAACCTGAAAAGAACAATTGATGTAGATGAGTTGCACCCAAACGCCACTTATGTACGGGAGAACTTATTCTTCTTTGAGTGCGGTAACATTATTAAAGAGATAAACCAGTTTCTTTTCGACAATGGAAAATCTTTGAAAACAACCGGGGCCAGTAATGGGCAAACAATAGCAGGCTGTGTATCTACAGGCGTGCATGGCTCGGCGCTGGATGTAGGTTCGGTGCAGGATAGTGTTGTGGGTATCAATTTGATAATAGGAGCGGGGATAGATGATATTGTTTACCTGGAACGTCATACCAGGCCTGCGTTGAACGATGTGTTCGCCAGCCGGATAAAGGCAAGGATTATTCGCAATGATGATTTATTTAAAGCAGCTTTGGTAAGCCTTGGGTCTTTTGGTTTTATTCATGGAATAACAGTAGAAGCAGAAAACCGTTTTTTACTTAACCGGTATGTAAAGCGCATCAGTAAGGATAAGGCATTGCAGCTTGCGCAAACATTAGCGTTTGAAGATGCTGATTTTGTGGTTGAGGGTGAAACAGATGCCGGTGGTAAACCTTTACGTCCATATCATTATAAAATATTCATCAATCCTTATGTAAACGATACAGAGTATGTGGTAGAAGCCATGTATAAAAAGCCATATCGGAGCGGCTACCCCGATCCGGTACCGAGAATAAAAACGGCTATTTACCGCGACCTGATTCTTTTGTTTACCAGTATTGCTGAAAGGTTCAGAAACAGCATACCGTCGCTTATCCGGCTATTACAAACATCGGTATTGCCTCCTGTTGACTTGCAGGTGACCGGTACGATTGGCGAAATATTCTGGGATGCCGGCTACCAGGGACCAGCCTACGCCTGTGCAGTAGGTGTGGATAGCAGGGATTCACCTAAGGCATTGGAACTGTTGGCAAACCTGGCAAAAAATGAAGGACCCATACCTGGACTTTATGCTATGCGGTTTGTAAGACAATCTGATGCAACGCTTGCATTTACCAGATTCCCGGTTACCTGTATGCTGGAAATTGATGGATTGATCTGGAATCCTCAAAGAGATAATATCATTAGCCTGCCTCAGTTTTGTACACGCATTATCGAGGTATTACAAGCTAATAATATTCCATTTACAATACACTGGGGTAAAAATGCAGATTGGTCTTTTCCGGGACTGATTGAACACATGTATGGCGCTAACGCACAACAATGGAAAGAATGCAGGAGTGCATTATTAAAGGAAGAAACAGCAGCACTCTTTAGCAATAGGTTCCTCCAAGATACCGGACTATCGGAGTATATAGTTAATGCGCCGCTTGCACTGGCGGCATCTGTTGTGTAGTAGCAAGTGTTTTACCCAAATGCATACATATTACATGCGAATGGAAGCTTCTCGATAACGTATCCATTCAAAGAATTAAACCGGTGCATAACGACCCCATAGCTGTCAGATTAAGGCGGGAAAGATATATAGCTGAGGAGGAGTATAGTAGCAGAAATGCAGATAGATTTGAGTAAGCTCTATACCTTAAAATGATTTAGTTGTTTTTCGAGCGGGTGCGGATAGAACAATTAGCTAAACAAAACGGCTTTACTGTACGCCGCTCCTCCCTGTGGAGTGAAGTAGTATTTTTGGAGACGCTGGTTCAGCACATTGCACCGGATAGAGAGTAGAGCCTTAATGACCAGTGTGTCTACGTGAAGGAGCATTATGGTATAGCGCTGACCAGGCAATCCCGGATGAATGCTATCACTGCTTTGTTAGTAGCATTCATGAAAGGCTGCTATCAAACGCTGCCAGCTCACGCATTCAGTCCTGCGGTTAAAGGTCATTGGTAAAGATTCACCGGTCTGTAGAACCATTGAGGTTTCAGGTATGTGACTTCCTGATCACTGATGGCAAGAGTGGAGATGCCAGTTACTGGAACAACAATCATTTTGAACTGAGTGAAAAAAATGTGGATAGTAGACCCGGGCTATTGCCTCTATCGGCAGATATTTCACCTGCCGATAGAGACGTGCATGGTATTTCAATAAAAAGCAACTATTTGGAATATAACGGGCACCGTTTCAATAAGTATTCAATAGTGCTTTTATAAGCATCTCCATCGCTCCAGAAAGACTTTCTGTTTTGACTGAATATAACATCGTTTTTGTCGTTGTAAATTTTCATGTCAGTAGTTGATTCGTAGTTCTGGGAAGTACTGGAATAACTGCTGCCAGACGCGCTTGCGGTGGTCTTGTTGGTAGATTTACTATTATCGTCTTTTACTTTAGCGCTATAGCTTGCATTACTGTATGTACTCTGGGTAGTACTGTTTTGCGAAACCATACCATCTATCACGTATTCTACGCCCAACACTTTGCAAATATCAGCCATCGTATAGTTCATGATGGTTGCTTTGGTAATACCTGCCAGGTTAAGCTTTACATTGGTATTGCGCGGGTTATCTACGGTGTACATTCCCGAATGTTTACTTAAAAAAGCATAGCATTCATTTTGCACTGCCTCACTTACTTCCTGGGCAGTAATTTGTCCATCCTTCAAAAAGGTGAATGGAAGAATAGCTATTTTGTTGCGCCTTTCTTCATCCGGCACCGTTTGCACAGCAGGAGCTGGTGAAAGATTAGGTGCCGGCGGGTTTGATTTGGTAAAATGCTCTACTCTTCCACTGGTGAAAGTGATTTTATTAATGTCTGTTTTTTTGATCGTGTACACCAGCTTCTCACCAGCGTACGTAAAACGAATGGTACTATCGCCAATTTCCAGTACTTCTCCGGTAAGCTCATCGCCGTTTGCTTTTACAACTACATCGTGCTTTTGCTGAGTTTGGGCACTGACTATATAATTAAGAAAAATGATTAGAACCAGGCATATAATACGCTTCATAGGGCACTTATTGTGGGTTTAGGGATTACTGTTCTCCGGCAAACATACAATAGGGCAGCAGCCGGGTGCTACGCTTTTTACTTTTCTGGTGCAATTGCTTATATGAAGTGTTGTTTTTGCTTTATAGACGGCGTGAAGTGGCAGGAGAAAGATAAGCTGTAACGTATAATTGAAAAGGGCAGATCGGGAGAGGGCTGCTTTTGTCTTTTACTCCTGCGCTGGCGCTAACCTTGAAGAACGCGGAAAACCAACAACGGCATAGTTTTTATTACTATATAATAAAACATAAATAGTATGAAAAAGTATGCAATAATTGTAGCTATGCTGATGGTAATTGGTATCTCCGTTAGTTCTTGCAGTGCGTCTGCACGAGTAGGCACCAAAACTCATGAGGTAGGTGTTGGTGGACATGTTAATTAGCGATGAAAATCAATAGAGACATGCGTACCAATAAGCGGCATAGTACAATCCATCCGTATGCTGCTAATAACTTTGCAAAGCCCACAAAAGCGGGGCTTTTTTATGTTTATAGCGTTGCATCCTCTTTGCAAACAGCTAATATACCGCTGTAATGTGCCCTTTCTTTACGGCTAACCGGCTCTGTTCTCTGAGCCGCTCTACTTGTACTCTGGCTTCTTGCAGCGATACCGGCGGCGATTCTTATTGTTTCATCAATGAGTTCAGTACTGCCTGTTCGTTCTTCACCCAGGAATTGCCTAAGTATCTGCGAGTAGTATTCGTCCATTCCTTACTTAATTTTTACATTTTGCCTGCCTCCACATTGAATCTTGAAATTACTCCCGCCCCAGTTCGTGTCTTCACGAACCGTTATATTACATTTACTCATTTTCCATATTCGCCAGGGGTGACAAACAAGTTACAAACATACTTGCCGGTCATATCGTAAAAACTAGCTCCGATGAATACATTATTTTCTTTAAAATTAGCCAGCTTTGGGTCGGTCTTCAATTTATTAATAAGCGATTCTTTCATATTGTTTTTCAGAACAACGGTGTCAATATCTGCTTTATTATATTTATAAAAGGTGTAGTTGTATTGCAGTTTGTGATTGGGTAAAGCCATCAGATTATCAAGCTGTGTTACGCTATCTACTATCAATGGGCAGTGCTTGTTAACTTCTTCCGCGGTAGTTACTAATTGTTCATCAATGGATGGCTCTTGGAAAACAACTCTTGAAATCTCTGTTGCAATGGATAGCGCAAAAACAATCAATACAACATTAATCAAAGGATGCCTTTTTTTACGGGTGAGTTGATACATACAGCAACAAAATTGGTATTGGCAAATATAATTATAAAGGGAAGAAAGCTATTTTATAAGTAAATCTATTCCTCTTCCACAATCCCCACGCCCCAACCATCCAACACCATACTACTATGCTGGGCAATTGCTTTATCCCCCAACAACTCCCTGCCGTTCCCAAAAGGATAAGTAATTGTAACAGGCTGGGCAGCATAATTGAAAATATAATGCACCATTTTACCCTTGTCATTCACGCCGCTTTTGGTGATAATGGGATAATGCAGGCTTTGCGCAGCACCCCACAAGCCGGCCTTGTGTACCACATCTGCCAATATCTTTTCGGTAAGCGAATCGGTGGTCATGCAGCCGATATAAGTAGCCAGTCCTTTACCATATTTATTTTCCGTAATAGCAGCGTACTTGCCCCAGACCGGGTGGTCGTAGTATGCCAGTACGTTGGCAGTCGTAGGCGTAATCAGTTCCATCCAGTTGCGCACGCTGTTGCTGGCTGCGCTAAAAAAGCCGCCTTTTAAACCCACGTTTTGCGGTATGGTAAACTGGCTGTAATAAATACCACAGGCTTCGGAGATAATGCCCGGCTGGCGCACGGTGCGCACTTTTACGTTTTGGTTGGAGAAGCCACTTTTAAACGTATATACAATATGACCGCCGTTGTGTACATAACGGTTCAGCCGTTGCAGCAAGCTGTCGGGCGCGGCATATAAAATAGGTACAATTAATAGCTTGTAGTTTTCTATGTTCTTGCTGTTGGGGTCTACAAAATCAACGCCCACATTCATGCGGTATAAAGCATCGTACAGCGCACGGAGTTCATCGTTATAACTCGTATTGCTGCCCCAGCCAAACTTAAAAAGGTTGAACGCCGTTAAGGCTTCATTGCTGAACAAAATGGCTACGTCGTTGTGCTTTTTAAGATTGATCAGGTGTGTACTCAGCCGGTCAAAATCTTTACCGATGGTCTTCGCTTCGTCATAGGTAGGGTTGGGTTCAAAATCGTGACTGAGCAAGCCTTTCCAATAGGTTTCTGCCGAGTTGTGGATGGAATGCCAATGCCAGTATTCCACCATATTGGCGCCACTTGCCAGGTGCGAAAATGCCTGCAATCTTAACTGACCGGGATAAGGCACCCATTGCGGAAAGCCCTGTGCTTCGGTTTCGAGCACGAGATAGTTTTTGCCTTCTTTCATGCTGCGGGCTACATCGCCGCTAAAAGAAATTTCGGTACCCGTAAGCGCATCCTGCGTAGGATGATAAATATCCACGCCGGCAATATCTACTGCTTTGGCTGCCGCAAAATGATCTACATCGGGTTGTATGCCGTACGAAAAGCCGCGCCATTCAAAGTCGAAGTTTTGGGTGATGAATTGATCCGGGTGTTTGTATTCGTTTACAATATTGGCTTGCCACTGCAAATAATCGGTAACCAGCTGGCGTTGAAACTTGGAAAACTCGGCAATTTCGCTTGCATTAATAGAACCCACCATCGAAGGGAAATCTTCCCAACTGTTAATTCGGTTGCTCCAGTAGTCCAGTCCGAATGCACGGTTGATGCTGTCCAAGGTGACAAACTTGTTTTTCATGTATTGCACAAACAGCTTTTGCACGTCGGGACCGGTAGTGTTATAGGCTTTGGTTTCGTTATCTATCTGGTAGCCGATAATGGCTGGGTGATCTTTTACATGCTCCAATATTTTTCTAATAACACGTTCTGCATAGTAGCGGAAATGCGGGTTGGAAATGTCCATGTTCTGGCGTGCGCCGTACTGGTTTTGTCCAGACGGCGTAATAGCCAATACATCGGGATATTTGCGCACCAGCCAGGTAGGCACAGCATAGGTGGGTGTTCCGATAATCACATGGATGCCTGCCTTGTTCATCGCATTCAGCACGCGGTCTATATGCGAGAAGTCGTACACACTATCCTGCGGCTCTACGGTGCTCCATGTACTTTCGGCAATGCGCACCACATTGATGCCCGCATCTTTCATCATTTGCACATCTTTATCCAGGCGGTCGTACGGCATGTACTCATCGTAATAAGCCACGCCATAGAGGAGCCTGTTAATGTTGTTTGACTGCGCCGTAATGAATTGAATAAACAGGAGCGAAGCGATAATGAGCGGGAATGTTCTCATGATTTAGTTATTGACGGTGGTGGTTGCAGATGGCTATCTGCACTACATTTCAAGAGTGGAAATGTAATATATTTTTATGTTTTTCGAAGTTGTTGGCGTTTAGCAACCAAGGTAAAAGGTAATAATAATTTTCCGGCATTACTCCCAGGTTACTGCATAGCTGCTATACGCTGCCACAGCTCCCTTTTGCCTGCCCGGGGCAGTAACCCGTAAGGTAAGTACCGCCGAAAGACATTTATTTTACAGGATAAGACACTACTTCCTTCTTACCTGTGCCCGTATCTTACGCTCATTCATATTATTATTTTAAGCCATTTTAAAGCTCTTTCTAAATTTTTTTTAAAGTCCCACTTTGGGAATGGGTATGGTTGTTGTCAATACCGCGCAAAAATTTCTAATAAATAGTTTTTATGATCCCACATCCAATCAAGTCAAAGACACAGCAGTTTTATGCATTTGCGCAAACGATTAACCAAACTAAAATTGCTCCCGTTCTGAGTACTTTCAGAAACATCAAAACGGCACTCCAGCTTCAGATTGCGAAACTTTCTTTAGAAAAGTTATTTTTTGCAGAGAGAAAAGCGGTAGGTAATTCCTTCTTTGTGGTAATTGTTGCAGCCCTGTTGCTGGTGAGTTGCCAAAAAGAGGAGCTAAGTGATCCGGTTCTCAACAGTACTACATCAGGTGATTTGTCGGCTTCCGCATTGATAAACACACCGCCTAAGGTAAATGCAGGACCGATGCGGGTAGTAGTGTACCCTGCATCCACTTCGGCAACCCTCTCCGGAAATGCTTCGGATGCTGACGGCGGCATTACCTACAGATGGAAGCAGACTGATGGACCTGCTACGGCCAACATTGCACAGCCTACCAGGCCGGGTACTGCAGTAACTAACCTTAAGCCCGGTTTATACACCTTTGTTCTTGTAGCTACTGATAAAAAGGGCGCTTCCAATACCGATACAACTACGGTTACTGTGCTGGAGAAAGTAACCTGGAACATTGAAGGCGTTACCAGGGAGGCGTTAGTGCATCCGTCTTCCCGCAATTCCGGTTCGGCACCTGTTATCATTGCATTTCATGGCCATGGCAGTACCGATGTTCACTATGCCGAAAAGGAATTTGAACTAAGCTGGCCCGAAGCTATTGTGGTGTACCCGCAAGGCTTACCTACCAAGAGCGGAGGGGACAAGACTGGCAAACAGCCTGGTTGGCAGAATTCGGTGGGCGAAGTCAACAGCCGCACTGGTATTAAAGATCAGGACCTGAAGTTCTTTGATGCCATGTTAACCAAATTGGAGCAGCGGTACAATGCCAACTTAAATCAGGTATTCGTTCACGGCTGGTCAGATGGTGGCGATTTTATATATAATGTGCTTTGGACTGCCCGTGGCAGTAAATTAGCAGCGCTGGCACCCACCGGAGCAACATTAAAAACTATAGATGGTAAAAGAACAATGCCGGTAATTCACGCTGCTGGTACAGATGACACTAGAGTATCTTTTAGCAAACAGCAGCAGAGTTCGAAAAACGACCGTATTTTAGATAAGTGTTCTTCTACCGGTACGTTATGGGCAAAAGGTCCGGGCGGATTGTTGGGAACGCACTATGACTCTCCCATTAACGACCACGTGGTTTTTTTACAGTACGACGGTGGCCACATATTTCCCTCAACTGTGCAGCCGGAAATGGTGAAATTTTTCAAGGAAATAGCTGGCTTCAAATAAATATGTGCCTTTCAGAGGCGAAATGTCTCTTGTAAATAGAAAGTTTAGCCCTAATAAGCTGGTGTGGTTGCCCGCTATTGGGCTAAACTTATTTTGGGAATTACTATTAGCAATCTCACAAGCGATATTAATACCCATTCCCCTGAATTGATGTATTGCCTGCTTATATCACTTTGCCTCCCAATTGAGCCCGGCACGCTGGATAAGCAGGGGGATATTAAATCGCCTGTTTAAAATATTCTTTTAATCCCGTCCTCTTTCTAACAGCAATCAAATTGTAAGAAGTATTTTTTATCCATTGCTCACTTGTTCTGTGAGGTAAATTCTTTAGAATGCTTTGCGCGCAGAACTCAGTGAGTGTGTTAAGTCTTTGTAGGGCAAACAATTATTTTAAACCGTTGCTGCTCTATTCGCTTTTTCCTCCATCAAATCTTTATCGTTTTAAATCTCTTTAAGCTTTTTTTAAACTCCCATTTTGGGAAGAGGTACGGATGTTGCTTAGTGCGCGGAAATTAATTTAAACAAAAAATTTTTATGTTCCCACACAGTATCAAGTCAAAGACACACAAGCACTACCCATTAGTGCAAACGATTAACCTATTGAAAAGTACCTTTTATTCTTGTATTTTTAAAAGGACGCAAGCAGCATCTACACACCAACCTGCGCAGTCTGTAATAAAAGCATCTGCTTTTGAAAAAAAGAGTGTTATAAGCCTGTATTCTATCCTCGTGGTAGTGGTTACAGCCTTGTTTTTGGTGAGTTGCCAGAAAGAGCAATTAACGGATCCCATGCTTAATAGCACCACCTCGGATGATTTATCCGCTTCCGCATCCGGAAACACACCGCCTAAGGCGGATGCAGGACCAATAAGAAGGCTAGTGTCTCCTACCAGTTCGGCAACCCTCTCCGGAAGTGGATCGGATAAAGAAGGATCGGTTACTTTTAAATGGACACAAATCCGTGGTAACTCTACCGCTAAAATTGCCTATCCAACCCGTCCAACTACAGACGTAAGCGGCTTGAAGCCAGGTGTTTACATTTTTTTGCTTACCGTAACAGATAAAAACGGCACTTCACGGAAAGACTCTACTTCTGTTACTGTATTGCAAAAAATGACCTGGACGGTGGAAGGCGTTACCCGCGAAGCATTGGTGCATCCCCCCACCGGCAACAAGGGTTCGGCTGCAGTCATCTTTGCTTTCCACGGACATGGCGGAACGGATCTGGGTTTTGCAGAAAGAGCATTTGAGGTAAACTGGCCCGAAGCTATTGTGGTGTATCCGCAAGGCCTGGGAACACAGAGCAGGTCGGACCGGAATGGAAATAACTCTGGCTGGCAGTCTTCGGTTGGCGAAGTAAATCGTAACACTGGAATTGCGAATCAGGACGTGAAGTTTTTTGATGCGATGATGTCTAAATTTAAGAGTATGTACAACGTTAATTCAAAACATGTATTCGTACACGGCTGGTCGGACGGTGCCAGTTTTGTTTACGACGTACTCTGGGCCGCACGGGCAGATAAATTAGCAGGATTATCTCCGGCAGGGGCAACATTAGGTACCATAAAAGGAAAAGAACCAATGCCGGTAATACATGTAGCAGGTACACAGGATGATAAAATAGGATTTAGCAAACAGCAGCAAACGGTGCAGCAAGTCCGCACCTTAAACAAGTGTTCTTCCGGTAGTACCTGGGCTAAAGGTGCAGGCGGCCTTTTAGGAACAAAATATCCTTCTTCTATCAACGATCCGGTGGTCCTTTTGCAATACAATGGTGGCCATGCATATCCTTTTAGCGTGCCGCCTTACATTGTAAAATTCTTTAAGGAAGTGGCTGCATCCAGATAATTTCCCTGATATAAACACTGCCAGGTAAATAATAATTGGAATTGTAAAAAGTGATGCTTACTACATTGTCAACTAAATAGCTTAAGTGTTCGGCGGGTGTCTCCACCCGCCGATAGCCTTTCTAACGGATGGTGTCTCATCATCCGAAATGGTAGCAGTAGCGTTTAAATATATTTACTTGACAATGTACTTGCAAACTATTTAAAAATAACTATCTGAACCATAGAGGCATAAGAGCTGCAGCATAGCAAAAAGAATAATAGTGCATACTTTATGTAACCCGGTATGCCAACAGGCAGGTTCGTCTCTTTGAGCCAATGTGGTTACAACTTCTTACAGGTAGCAGGCTTAATAGCCTGCTACCTGTACTTTTTCGGGGCTGGTTGGCTTTTGTCGTAGTATCTGTTGTTTAACTGCGGGTGAAATCGGAGCGGTGTAGAGAATGCAAATATGCGGTGGCCACGCCAGTGTTGAAGAAGTTATACATTTCAAGATCGGGCAACTAAACCTGCAACCTTCAGGAACAAGAACTCATATTAAAGTCACTTGGCAAATTAATTCAACTCCCCACATGGGAGGCTGCGGCGCGAAACGCTATAACGTACTTCCAACGCTATTTTAGACCGGAGAACAGATATGCCATACAGCTTCCTCCGTTTACATCCTTATCCTTAACATTGCAATCCAATCTTATGGAGTGTTATGATAAGTGATAATGCATACTGTTGCTATTGCCGTTTTTATGTACAGCATTTGTGCAAAAACATTGATAATCATACTGCTTCGCATCAGATGACAGCGTAGTGCGCTGGTATATAATAAACTGTTCGCAAATATCTTTGGTATTCATACCTATATATAAGTAATTAGCAATATATTTGTTCACCATTTTGTATGTGTGGCTTTTCATGAATCATACACCAAACAACTAGTTGAAAGCCAGATCGTACATACAATAACTGAAAACCCATTCTTTGACTATGAAAGTGTTTATTAAAGCCGTTTTTAGCTTGTTTATTTTATTGCCTTTTTTTGCAGCTGCGAACAAGCCGCCTAAGGTAGATGCAGGGCCGGTGAGAAGATTAGTGTATCCTGCCGATAGCGCATTACTTTGTGGAAAAGGATCGGATGTTGATGGTCCGGTTACTTTTAAGTGGACGCAAACGCGTGGCAATTCTACTGCTAAAATTGATGATCCAACCAATGACACTACCCTGGTGAGTAATCTTAAACCAGGGGTTTATACTTTCTTTCTTACAGTAACAGACGCGAATGGTGTTTCACGTACAGATTCTACCAATGTTACGGTATTGCAGAAGATGACCTGGGTAGTCAATGGCATTACCCGCGAGGCGATGGTGCATCCTGCAACCGGCGGCTCAGGTCAGCCACCTATTATATTTGCCTTTCATGGGCATGGTGGAACTGACCTTGGTTTTGCAGAAAAAGGATTTGAATTTTTTTGGCCCGAGGCCATTGTGGTGTATCCGCAGGGTTTAATTACAAAAACTCCGGTGGACTCGAACTGTAAGCAGGCTGGCTGGCAAACTACTGTTGCAGAAATCAATTGCAGAAATGGTCAGCTCGATCAGGACCTGAAGTTTTTTACTGCCATGTTAAACAGATTTGTAAATAAGTACAACGTCAACCCAAACCTCGTATTTGTCCACGGCTGGTCAAACGGTGCCGACTTTGTGTACGACGTCCTTTGGGCTAAGCGCAGGAATAAAATAGCAGCGTTGTGCCCGGCAGGCACAACGCTCGATACCATGCTTGGAAAAAGGCCAATACCGGTAATGCATATTGCAGGTACAGAGGATATTCATGTGCCTTTTGCAGATCAGCAACTAACTGTGCAGGAAGTACGCACTATAAACAAATGCGCTGCAGACAGTTCGGTGTGGGCTACCGGTACAGGCGGACTTTTAGGAACGAAATATCAATCCCGCATCAATGATAATGTAATTTTATTGCAATACAATGACGGACATGGTTATCCCTATACGGTTCCGCCGCTGATTGTACGATTCTTTAAAGAAGTGGCTGCAGATGTAACTGCAACTACAACACCTTTGATTACCAGGACGTCTCCTGCAGATAAAAATGTATCTGTAAACCGGCTACACTTATATACGGCCGCCAAATAATATTGGAACTATAAAGGCAGTTTTCACAGATGGCAGACCTTAACAGTCTGCCATCTGCATTTCTCCGGCGTTAGCCCGCATTTCTCCACAGTAAATGGCACACCGGAAGAGTACCAATTATTACCGCCTCTTTTATCGAATGGTACTCTTTAATTTGTATGGAAGTATTCGCTTTTGCTATTATTACTGTTTTTCCAGTCTAATCTGCCAATACCACCCTTATAGCTATTTAGAACTAAACAACGCATTTTTGCAGTGTCTTGTCCTGAAATGGCTATACGCAAAATCAGGTGTATATGTCTAAAGAAGTTGAACAATTTAGTGTTCGTCCTAACCGCCTTTCACGGTATGATAAGCGGTTGATTTTAAAGGTTGTAGC
>NZ_SZQL01000069.1 GCF_005233845.1 Ilyomonas limi | reverse complement strand
ATTATAGAAGCGAAGCGCGACAGTGCTGTGCTTGTAATTGGTGCATTGAGTGAAGCGCGTGCTATCCGGGAAAAACAAAATGCACTCACGCCTGAATATGTGGAGTATCAAAAAGTATTGAAATGGGATGGTAAGCTGCCGCAGGTATCTTCGGGCAATGGCGGGGTGATATTGCAATTAAAACAACCATAAGGCATTAGCTGAACCTGCATCCTTACAGAGGTCTTTGTCACACAGGTGGTATATGAACCCTCCGTCATTGCGAACGGAGCGAAGCAATCTGTGGATGGCAGTACAATCAACATAAGCCTTCTATATTGATTTACAGTTGAGCACAGCCTGCTTCGCTGCTGCCCGGCTATCCACAGCATTAAAAAGAATGTTAAAGGGAAAGCAGTATTATTTCTTCCGTTTCAGCAGCGGATGGTTCAACCCGTTGATAAAGTTGTCCACCACCACAAAACCTTTTAAATTGTTGAACAATTGGGTAAGTGTTTTATAGCCATACGTACGGCAATCAAAACTGGGATCCAGCTTTCTTAAATTAAAACCAAGGGTAGAAATATAGGCTTCCTCACTTTCATTTGCCGAAATATCAAAAGCCTTTTTTATCAGCTTCATATCCAGTTTGGGCTTGTCCTTTTTTGCCGGTGCCTTCTTTGCCGGCTGCTGCTCCCCTTTTTGTTCTGTTTTCCCTTCTGCTTTTTCCTCCTCCTTATCTTCTTCCCTGTCTTCGAGGTTTTCAACAAAGGTGAAGATCTCGCAGGATTTCACAAATGCATTGGGTGTTTTCTTCTCACCAATACCCATCACAAAGATGCCTTCTTCCCGTATGCGCTTGGCAAGTCCGGTGTAATCGCTATCGCTCGAAACAATACAAAAACCATCCACCAGCTCATCATGCAGAATATCCATTGCATCTATGATCAATGCACTATCAGTTGAGTTTTTGCCCTGTGTGTAGGAGAACTTTTGAATAGGGTTGATAGCCAGTTCATTCAGGCTGCTTTTCCAGTTGTTCATGCGTGGAGTGGTCCAGTCGCCATACACTCTTCGTATGGTTACCTTGCCATATTTGGAAGCTTCTGCCAGTACCAGCGAAAGTAA
>NZ_SZQL01000068.1 GCF_005233845.1 Ilyomonas limi | reverse complement strand
ATACCATTTATAGATCATAAATAGTCTGATAAGCAGATAAATAAGAGTCGTATCCTGTAATTGATTTTATGGAATCAGGCGTAATGATATTTTTAATAACGGAACTAAGATGAGCTGATAATTCATCCAGGGTTTTAAATACTTTATTACAGATTGTTTTTTTGAGTATGCGCCAGATTTGTTCTGCGGGGTTTAATTCAGGACTGTAGGCAGGCAGGAAAAGCAAGCCGATATTATCGGGTATAACTAATCTTTTTGCTTTGTGAAAAGCGCCATTATCCAGCACCACTATATTGAATGTTTCTTTGTTCAGGGCTGAAAGATGATTTAGGAACACCTCGAAGGTATCGCTGTTGCAGTAAGGCATTTCCAGCAGCAGGCTGTTGCCGCTAACAGGGGAGAAAGCACCGAAGAGATAGAGATTCTCAAATTTATGCAGGTAAGGGCAAATGGGTTTTACACCTCTTGCTGTCAGCGCTCTTCCATTGCGGGTAAACAATCCAAAGCGGCTTTCATCTTCAAAATACAGGTCAAACGAACTATAAAGTGCTTTTTTAGTTTGCAATACTTCTTCAAAGAGATCTTTCGTTTTTTTTAAACTGCTCTGCGGCTGCCATATCTTTTTGTATGTGGCTTTTACGGGCAACTTTCAGCTTGGCGCCGAAATGTTTTTTTACATAGGCATTGAGCGTTACATATTTAATACCCGGTATCAAATGCATATCTACCCACCGGCGCAAGTCTTCAAAGCTTACAAAAGCATCGGAAGGGCTTTTCAGCTTTTTTTCAATGGCTGTATGCGCAACGGCAGTAATAACTGCTCTTCTTTTTCCGCCCTGCTTATGTTCCAGCAAGGCGCTCATGCCGCCGGTCTCATAGAGCCGCCGCCATTTTTGTATGCTGTTGTGATTGACACCTGCCAGTTCTGCCAATTCATTTTTGGATAAAGCAGTCTTGCTTTTTTGTATCTGCTGCAGCATAATGATGCGGTTGCGCAAGCCTGCTTTTGATTGTTGTTTGAGTAATTGCTTTAATTGCTGAGGTGTTTCTTTTACCCTAATTCCTTTTGCCTTTGCCATATGGCAAAATATTATAAATTAGACTATTTATGAAATATAACCGGTAT
>NZ_SZQL01000067.1 GCF_005233845.1 Ilyomonas limi | reverse complement strand
TAACGTTTATCAGCTTTGCGAAGGTTGGGCATTCAATGTTCGTCTGCTGAGCCTATGCACAAAAGCCAAATAGCGATTTACAGTTTAAATTTATTCCGTCTGCCCAACTTTTGCAAAACTGCTGTTGTGCGTTCGTTTTTATTCAAATTCTCCTTCGTCATTGTCAGTGTCGCTAAAGTAATCAAAATTTATGTTTGAACCGATTGCTAGTATTTCATTTAATCTGTCTTTAGAAGGTCTGTCTTCCTCATATAGATAAAGCATTTCGTCTTTTGCACTTCCGGCTTTGTTAATATTTAAAATGCTTTCGATGTAATGATTTGTATGGCATTGTCCGAACGGAAGCGATGTAATACTGTCTATAAACTTATTTAGCTCGTCGTTAGGAAATTTTTTCAGTAAGAATAAAAGAACTTCCCTCTGCATTAGTCTTTCGTTTTTGAATTCAAACTCCTGCTCCATAAATATTTTAAAGGATTTTGAGTTATACCTTATTTCGTGTGTGAATATGCCGAGCCTGAACGTTTCTTTTCTAATTAATTTATATAGTGAAATTGAAATCTTTTTAATTACCCTACCTAAAAAGCTCTTTACTTGTTCTGTATTCTCTAACACATTAATTGGACCTTCTGTGAGTTTAACTTGCAACTCACTCATAATAAACTCAACCAATTTTTCTTTGTCTTGAGAAGGTTTGTAAACAGAATTAATATTGAACCGCTCATATCTAACAGATTTGTAAAAATTAGTCAGAAGTCCCAGAAATTTATTGTGAGTTTTGCAGAATTTTAATTGGTGCTTGGCTTTAATTCTTCCTAATAATTCGAGATGATTGTGAGTTATCAAAGATTTTTCAAATTCTTCCTGCGATTCAACATTTTCATGTTCGAGTAAAACAATTAATATTTTTTGCAGCCTTTCAATTCCTACGGAAATGTTATACAAGAATTCAAAACAGTCTTCTTCGTGACTGAAATAATCAATGTTGTCCAGATGAAATATTCCGTTATAAATAAATGTTCCGGAATTCTGTAATTCAGTTCCAAGCCTAAAGTTTTTCCAAAAAAAGTCTTTCTCGCTAAGCATTAAGATTTGAAATGTAGGGTCTCTCTAAAATGACGCACAACG
>NZ_SZQL01000066.1 GCF_005233845.1 Ilyomonas limi | reverse complement strand
TGTAAGCGTCCCGTTATTTCGGTCAGTTAGGAGGTAGAGTTTTGTTAGTTCGATTATCACCTACCGCTTTATCCACTAAACGGCTCTCTTCAATTTGAAAGGGATTGCCGTTCGCCGTTTGTGGATAAAGCTGCTGTTCTTTTTGCCACTGACTGGTATAGCGCAGTGGGGAAAGATAGCCCAAGGACTTATGTGGTCGTTCTGTGTTGTAATCCGCTCTCCACTCTTCACACATCACCCGCACTTCATTCAAACTGTAGAACAGATAAGCATTGAGCAACTCTCTTCTGATGCTTCCGTTCTTTCGTTCTATGTAAGCGTTCTGCATAGGTCTTCCCGGTTGAATGAACTGCAGGGTGATTTTATTTGCTTCACACCACTGCTCCAATTTATGCGAGATGAACTCCGGTCCGTTATCCACTCTGATGTTAGCAGGCTTTCCTCTTTTTGAAATAAGCTGTTCCAATACCCTGATCACCCGCAGTGAAGGAAGAGACGTATCTACTTCAATAGCCAGGGACTCCCGGTTAAAATCATCCAGGACATTCAACAGGCGGAACTTTCTGCCGTCCACCAGGCTATCACTCATAAAGTCAATGCTCCACATTTGATTGGGCGCTGTAGGCACCGTCAATGGTTGCTTTACCCTTTCAGGTAGTCTTTTCTTTGCACGTCTGCGAATGTTTAAATGCATCTTTCTATACACTCTCCTTACCCGTTTATGATTCCACTGCTCTCCACGGTTGCGAAAACGATGATGGCATTGCCAAAAACCAATCGAGGGATGCTTTGCCACTACTTCGGTTAAAGCATGCTCAATGGCACTGTCGTCTTTTTGTTTGCGGGTGTACTGATAGGTACTGCGTGGCAGTTGCACTAACTTGCACGCCTTGCTGACACTGCACTGCTCTTCCCTTACCAGGTGTTGAGCAGCTTCTCTTCTTTCAGCAGGCGTTACAACTTTTTTTCAATCAGCCCTTTCATCGCCCGGTTCTCAAAAGTGAGTTCTGCCACTATCTTTTTGTATTGGCTTAGCTCGGCTTCCAGGTCTTTGAGTTTCCTTACGTCGGACACCCGCATGCCACCGTATTTGGCTTTCCAGTTGTAAAAGGTGGCTTCACTGATGCTTAATTCCCGGCATACATCTTTAGTGGCAATTCCGGATTCCTGTTTCTGGATAGCAGCCACAATCTGGCTTTCTGTAAACGTTTTCTTTTTCATGTTTTTGACAGTTTAAAAATAAAGAATTCGCCCTATTTCCTTACTGCCGAATTATGGGTACCCTTACA
>NZ_SZQL01000065.1 GCF_005233845.1 Ilyomonas limi | reverse complement strand
GTTACGTCCTTTAGATTTGTTTTTACAAATACTGGCAATGAGTTATTGTTGGTAATATCCTTTCTTTTCATACATAATGTAACTTGTTCAATAAACTAACCGGTGGCGGCAGCGCATTAGGAGTTACGTAGGGATAAGGACCCATCGGCTGATACAATCTGCCGCCACTTTTACTTGCCTTTCCGATTCATATAGAAATTAGGGCTGTAAGACCCGTTATCAAGGACCAGAACAGTAAAGGCAACGCTGGTTAGCTCTTTTTATAATCTTCTAAAAGCTAAGCTATGCAAAAAAAGTATTTTATTGGTATTGATGTATCCAAGCATACGCTCGATGTCTGCTTTATTATCCGTGAGCAAGACAGCTTATCAAAGCCGCTGTGGCAACAGTTTGCCAATACACCAACTGGTCTCAAAAGAATGCAAAAGTGGTTAGCAACACACAAAGTCCCCCTTTCAGAACAAACCATTGCTGTTATTGAAAACACCGGTATTTATCACCGCTTGCTCTGGCAGTTCTTTTCGCAACTGCAGGTGGACTTATGTATTGAAAATGCCGCTCAGGTAAAATGGAGTTTGGGTATTGCCAGAGGTAAGAATGACAAGGTGGACAGCAGAAGGCTGGCGCTCTATGCTGTGCGTCATGCAGACCGGCTCAAACCCACACCAGCATTGCATCAGCAGGTAACGGTGCTGAAAGATTTACTTTCTTTAAGAAACAAATTACTGCAACAAATCGGCAGCATTACAACAGGTGTTAAGGAACTCAAACATGCCGGTATTTCAGCTTCTTTTACCAAGACGTCTGTGAAGCTTTTACAACCTGCTATAGATGGTCTCAAGCAATCACTAAAGAAGGTGGAAAAACAAATAAAGGACACCATTAAAAAGGAGGAGGTCTTATATAATACATACAAAAGACTCATTACGGTGCCAGGTATCGGTCACATTACTGCCATCTATCTGATCTGTTGCTCTAACGTATTTACCCTCTGTACCAGTGGAAAGCAATTAGCTTGTTATTGTGGAGTGGTGCCCTTTGATTATCAGAGTGGCATCAGCATAAAAGGTAAACATCAGGTACACAAAATGGCAAACAAGGAACTGAAGCATCTACTTCATATGTGTGCACTTACATCCATCAAAAACCATCCGGAATTTAAAAATTATTATAACCGAAAAAAAGCAGAAGGTAAACATGCCCTATCTATACTGAATGCTATTAAAAACAAACTCGTATTAAGAGCCTTTGCCGTTGTAAAAAATAAAAGAGATTATGTGGATAATTTTAAGAAAATAGCTTGAAAATAAATTAAAAATACTTGGCTGAGTCATAGAAATCAG
>NZ_SZQL01000064.1 GCF_005233845.1 Ilyomonas limi | reverse complement strand
ACCGCTTCTGTACCAAAGTTATTCATTGGTATGGATGTACACAAGAAAAGCTGGACCTGTCATTTTAAAACAGACCTGTTTGATTATAAGACGGTCACCATGCCGGCTGATAGTGCTTGTTTGCAGGACTATGTTCAAAAGCAATTTGCAGGTCACGAGGTCACCTGCTGCTATGAAGCAGGTTGTTGTGGTTACTGGATTGCCAGGCAACTGCAGCAAAGTAACTGGAAGGTACTGGTGGTCAATCCGGCTGATGTGCCCCGCACCAACAAACAGGACTGGCAGAAGACCGATAAGATAGACTGCCGCAACCTGTGCCATCAGTTGCAACAAAATAACCTGCACGGCATACACATTCCTGAGCAACAACAGGAACAACTCAGAAGTCTTTTCCGCAGGCGCATTCACCTGGCAAGACAGTTACGTACCATTAAGAATCACATCAAAAGCCAGCTGCTGTACTATGGCATTAAAGTACCGGAAGCGTTCGACAATCCCAACTGGAGCCATGACATGAAAACATGGTTACGTAACATCGAGTGGAAGTTTACATCAGCAGCGCAGGCAATGCAAAGCCGGTTGAAGCACCTGGACTTTCTGTGGTATGAAGAGCTCCATATCAGCACCGAACTGAGAGCCTACTGCAGAAAGCATTACAAGAAAGATTATTACCTTCTCAAAAGTGTTCCGGGCATCGGCGGCATTACAGCCGCTGCCCTGCTGGCAGAGCTGGGTGACTTAAGAAGGTTTAAGCGCTTGGATGAACTGGCATCACTGGTAGGGCTCGTACCGGGCATCCATCAGAGCAGTGATAATAAGATCTGTCTGGGATTGTCTAAAAGAAGTAACCGCTGCATCAGAAGCCTGTTGGTAGAGGCAAGCTGGGTAGCCGTACGGACCGACATGGCACTGCAGGCTTACTATCGCAAGCAGGTGGCTAAGGAGCCCAACAAAGCCATCATCAAAGTAGCGCATAAGCTGCTGAGCAGGATAAGGGCTGTTGTCATCAGTGGAGTGCCTTATCAAAGCGGAGTGGTACAATAAACAAACATGTTTAAGCTCACATTATAAGCATAGATGGGAGCAGACTGCAAAACATGAGGGGTGACCGGCAATCGGATCACAATCGCAAAGCAGGCAGCTGCTCTTCTTTAAACTAAGATTGGATGCAGGTAGCACCCGCAAGGGAAGACTACAAATAGGATGCGGAGCTGAATAAAACAAAGAAGGCAACCGCTGTGTCTTCACATGATTGAACACCGGCTGTAGTAACATCTATGAGCTGAAGAATATTCAATCATGTAAATCCACAGCGTACTAAATCTATCTCTTTATGTAGTACCTTTATTCACATATCACCCCTCGAAAACCGCTTTACATAGGAT
>NZ_SZQL01000063.1 GCF_005233845.1 Ilyomonas limi | reverse complement strand
TGTATTAGCCCCCTAAAAGGCTGGAGATAGTTTTAGAAATAGTTTGACTTATTCAAAAGTCACTAAATTTAAAAATATGAGTATCATCAAACGTAAATGGAGTGAAGCACAGAAGTTGCAGATCATCCAGGAAGTAGAATCTAACGGGTTACATGAAACGCTACGCAAGTACAACTTATCACAATCACTTTTTCATAAATGGCGACGAGCCTATAATGGAGAAGGTATGCAAGGATTAAAGCCCCGGTATAAAACGGTTGATCCTGGTGTTCGACTATTAGAACAGGAGAATGAACGTTTAAAAAGGATTATAGCCAAGCAGGCACTGGAAATAGAATTTAAAGACGAGCTTTTAAAAAAAAGTCATTAACTATTGCAGATAAACGTGTTTGCATAGCTTCATTCATTGGTAAAGCAAGTATTGGTTCTCTGATAAGCTGGAGCATGTTGGCAAACAGTAGCTATTACTACCGCTGTAAGGTTGGTAAGCGTGGCAGAAAAGCATCAACACATACCTTGTTACAAGATGGCAGCATCATTAGCAATAACAGTGTCGTAATTGCAATTCGTTTTATTTTGGCAGAAGAGTTTGTATGTTTTGGATATGATAAACTAACAGCTGATTTACGCGGCAATGGTTTTATCATCAATCCCAAAAAAACATACCGGTTAATGAAAGAACAAAAACTGTTATGCGGTACCATTATTAAAACCAATATGGGTAAACGGCAATTTGTGAAGTGGCGTGTACAGCAGGCAGACCATCCTATGCAACAGTTGTGTATGGATATCAAATACATCCATATTCATGGGCAAAGAAAAAATGCATTGCTGCTTACTGTACTGGACGTTTATAGCCGAAGTATTGTTGGTCAGGTGTTATGGTGGCGTATCCGAAAAGAAAATGTCATCTGGTTGTTGTATCAAATCCTGCAACAGTATCCTGTAAATGGCATTACTTTAAGAAATGATAATGGAAGCCAGTTTATCGCTCATGCATTACGTGAGTTTTTGCAGGAAAAACAAATAGCACAAGAGTTTATTCACGTAGCAACACCAGAGGAAAACAGTTTTATAGAAGCCTATCACAGTATTGTTGAAAGAGAAGTATTGCAACCTCGCCAATTTGAAAATATACAAACAGCTATTGAAACATTTAATCGCTGGGAAATATTTTACAACAACCGACGATTACATGGAAGCCTTGGAAACATTACTCCCAAACAACAATGGAATAAATGGCTGATTCAGATGAAAAGAGAACCAATGCCGATTATTAGCACCAATGCTTTATCCACAAACGGCGAACGAAAATCGATAAACATTGAAGAGAGCCGTTTAGTGGATAAAATATTTAATAACCAAAAGCCGGCTATCTTTGGATACCAACACCAGCAAAAAAGTCAAACTGTTTTTCAAACTTTGTCCAGTTTATAAGGGGTGGATACA
>NZ_SZQL01000062.1 GCF_005233845.1 Ilyomonas limi | reverse complement strand
TGTCTCGTCCTGAAATAGGTTGACTAAAAAACAGCCTATTTATGGATTTAAAAACACAAATTATTACAGAGTATTTAACGCAGGGAGTGGGCTTCAGACAGCTTGCTCAAAAGTATGGCATCAGTCGAACTACTATTTGCAAATGGGTGGCTATTCACCAGGGAATACATAACTTGCCGCCTACTGAAAAGCAAAAGAAATATTCTTTAAGCAGCATGAACTCATCACCTCAAAAATCATCATCTCAAGAGCAATCAATTAAAGAACTGCAGCAAAAAATTGAAGCATTGGAAAAACAGCTCCAGTGGGAAAAACTCCGTTCAGAAGCGCTCAATACCATGATCGATATTGCGGAAAAAGATCTTAATATTCCCATCAGAAAAAAGCCTGGTGCCCAACAGTAAAACATCTTAAGCAGGAACATGCAAATATTAGTTTGCAGCAGTTATGTAAACTGTTGGGCTATTCATTCCAGGCATATCACAAACACAATAAAAAGAAATTCTTTGAGCAACATCATGAAGCGATGATTCTGGGGCAAATTGATGCTATCAGGAAATATCAGCCAAGATGCGGAGGAAGAAAATTATTCATCGAATTACAACCCTTCTTTTTGCAACATGATATACAGATGGGCAGAGATAAATTCTTTGATCTGTTGAAAAGGAACAAGCTTCTTGTGCGCAAAACAAAGCGTAATGTTTACACCACCATGAGCAAGCATCACTATTACCGCTATCCCAACCTGGTAAAGGGCTTTACGCCTCTGAAGGCACATGAGTTGTGGGTAGCAGATATTACCTACATACCGCTGAAAGAAAGATTTGCGTACCTGTTTTTAATAACGGATGCCTACTCAAGAAAGATAGTAGGTTTTAATGTAACGGATGATATGAAGGTAAGCTCGGCCGTTGTAGCCTTAAAGCAGGCACTGGCACAAAAGCCACCTGAAACTTTCGTGATTCATCACAGCGATCGAGGCATTCAATATTGCAGCAATGAATATGTAAGTCTGTTGCTTCAACATAATGCCATAATCAGTATGACCAACAATGGAGACCCGTTGGAAAATGCTATTGCTGAAAGAGTGAACGGTATTCTGAAAACAGAATTGATCAGCAGTTATTATAACAGCATTGATGATGCTTCGATACACATCTCGAGATGTATTACCATTTACAATCACAGAAGAAGGCACAGCAGTTTAAACTGGCAGATACCAGCCGCCGTTCACGAACAGAAAGGACCACAGATAAGAAGATGGAAAAACTATTATTATTCAGCCAAACTAAAGGAAGTAACAATGCAATCAACATGAGTCGAGCCCGCGCACAAAAATATTTTCTTAGCTAAGGAGGGCACGAAAATATTTTTGCCAACGCACGGGCAAACAACAAAAAAATCAACCTTATTCAGGATGTATTATCTTCATCAACCAATAACAGGATTATTAACTAAAACCAGTCAACTTTTTTCAGGACGGGTCA
>NZ_SZQL01000061.1 GCF_005233845.1 Ilyomonas limi | reverse complement strand
GAGACTGTAAAATAAACTGTGTCAGGAGTTAAATACTTAACTTCAAAACACAGAAAAAAATGGAAAAGCAAGAAAATCAGTTTGACTACGAGTCAATTAAAAAGCAAGCCCTGGAGCAGTTTCGTTCGGGCAAAAGTCTGACAGGCAAAGGCGGCGCTTTTGCTCCTTTGTTCAAACAATTCTTAGAAGCAGCTTTACAATCAGAACTGGAACAACACCTCTCTGAAGAGCAGCTTCAGCCAACAACCAACCGTAAAAATGGCAAAGTAAGCAAGACGGTGAAAACCGGCGATGGTGAAATTGAACTGGTCACCAGCCGTGACCGGAATGGCAGCTTTGAGCCGGAGATTATCAAGAAGCGGGAAACGATTTTAGCCGATAGTTTACAGGACCGCATCATCGGCATGTATGGCATTGGCATGAGTCTGCGTGACATTTCTAACCATATTAAGGAGATGTACGACATGGACATCTCTCATGATACCTTAAGTTCAATAACAGAGCGCATCATGCCGCTGATAAAAGAATGGCAAAGCAGACCTTTGGATGAACTCTATTGTATAGTATGGATGGATGCGATACACTATAAAGTGAAGGAACAGGGCAAGGTAAAAAGCCGGGCAGTGTATAACATCTTAGGCATTGACAAGGAAGGGAAAAAAGGGTTGTTAGGCGTGTATGTTTCAGAAAATGAAGGCGCTAATTTTTGGCTCAGCGTATTAACAGATTTAAATAACCGTGGACTGAAAGATATACTGATAGCGTGCATTGACAACCTCAATGGCTTTGAACAGGCTATAGCAGGCATCTTTCCACAAACGGAAGTGCAAAGCTGTGTGATCCATCAAATACGTAATTCATTAAAGTATGTGGCTTCTAAAGACCAGAAGGAATTCCTGGCTGAATTGAAACCTGTATACAAGGCGGCAACAAAAGATCTCGCTGAATTAAACCTGGAAAAGCTCTCTGAAAAATGGAGCAAAAAGTACCCGGTGGTGATTAAATCATGGCAGGATAACTGGCATAAACTTTCCACTTATTTTAAGTATACTGAGGATATTAGACCTATCATTTATACTACTAATACCATTGAAGGTTTTCATCGCCAGGTGAGAAAAGTTACAAAAAATAAGGGGGCATTTCCAAGTGACGATGCACTGCTCAAATTGGTGTATCTCGCTTATAAAAACATCAGTAAAAAATGGACACAACCTTTGCAAAACCGGAGCCTTACTGTGTCGCAGCTTGCTATTCACTTTGCAGGCAGGCTAACTTTAATGTAAAGCCATTTGGGCTATCGCCCAAAGGTTTTTTCAGGCATATACCGAATGAATATTCGCTAAGATTAAACAACAACGTAACTTTATAAAAAATGCCAACTCAATGGCTTGAATTGGCATTCATTCTATCGGGTCAGGTTATCCCTTAAAAGGTTGCTCCTCAGCAGCGCCTTTCTCCGTTTTGCCTGACAGCATAAATGTAACATAGGAAAATCTTTTGACACAGTTTAAATTACACTCCC
>NZ_SZQL01000060.1 GCF_005233845.1 Ilyomonas limi | reverse complement strand
TGTCTTGTCCTGAAATGGCTATACGCAAAATCAGGTGTATATGTCTAAAGAAGTTGAACAATTTAGTGTTCGTCCTAACCGCCTTTCACGGTATGATAAGCGGTTGATTTTAAAGGTTGTAGCAGAAGTTGAAGCAGGCTTGCCCAGAAAAGAAGCGACCAGGATTTATCAGTTGGGCAAAACATCCCTGGATTCGTGGCTAAAAAAATACGGTTCTCCGAACTATCAGCAGCATCTGAAACGAAAAAGTTACAGCAATCTTCAGAAGCGAACCATTGTTGCAGCTATTGAGCAGGGGCGTATGAACCTAAGTGAAGCCCAGAGGGCTTATAACGTCAAGGACCAAAAAACGATAAGAGGGTGGTTGGAAAAATATAAATCGGAAAAGATAGAGCTTTGTACAGTAACGCAGCCATCCATGGGTAAAATCAAAAAGACAGCAACCAACGTATCCAATGAAGCTTTACAAAAAGCATTAAAGGAAGCGGAACGTAAACTCAAAGCGCTCAATACATTAATTGATGTAGCAGAAGAACAATTAAAAATTGACATCAGAAAAAAGTCTGGTGCCAGACAGTCATAAAAATGAAAGAAGACTATCCCTCTATAGGTATAGCTACTTTGTGCAGACTGTTTGGCAAAACAAGGCACGCTTATTACGATACCCTATGGCGCAAAGAAAACAACCTGGTGAAAGAAGATATCATTCTTCAGGAGGTGATCAGTGTTCGCAAAGATCTGCCCTCGTTAGGCACCCGCAAGATGCATCATGTATTGCAAGCCAGGCTTGCATCTCATAGCATCAGCATAGGCAGAGACTATCTCTTTGATTTACTTGCCGAACACAGGCTGTTGGTCCGGCGCAGAAAAAGAAAAGTGATCACGACAGACTCCCGCCATTGGATGGGTAAATACAGTAATCTTATTAAAAGCATCACCATAAACCGGCCGGAACAGGTATGGGTAAGCGATATCACTTACATAAAAATCATGAATCAATGGGGCTATTTAAGCCTCATTACAGATGCTTACTCAAGAAAGATTATGGGGTATAGCTTTCAAAACGATCTGACTGCTGAAGGCTGTGTAGCAGCCCTGAAAATGGCATTGGACAATAGAGTTTCTAACGAACAACTGATCCATCATTCAGACAGAGGTTCTCAATACTGTTCACAACAATATGTAAAACTGCTGCTTGAAAACAAGATAGCCATCAGCATGACAGAAAACGGAGATCCTTATGAAAACGCATTGGCAGAACGGATGAACGGAATATTAAAATCAGAATTCAATCTTTATAACACCCAACTGGGTTTTGAACAAACAAGGAACCTGATAAGCAAAAGTATCAATGCATATAATAAGCTAAGACCACATGCCAGCTGCGATTATATGACCCCGGAAGAAGCGCATTTAAAATCAGGAACAATGAATAAGAAATGGAAAAATTATAACCGAACTTATAGCCATCAAAAAGCAACTGTATAGCAATTACAGGACTAAAAATTATATTTGTATAACCGAATCAGGATTTATTTAATAATCTGTATAG
>NZ_SZQL01000006.1 GCF_005233845.1 Ilyomonas limi | reverse complement strand
GGACATACATAATGATACAATAAAACTGATACATTATGACTCTTATGGATATATTCACTCACTACATAAAGATAATACCAAAGGCGAAGCAGAGCTTCGCGGAACTAACCCCAAGAGATTAGAACGAAAGCTCAAAAAGAGGAGATTATATGAAGTATTCTTTACTTACGGAACAATGTTGCTGCCATGCATTGATTAGTTAATAAGGCTTTGCCTAAGCTTCGATTGGAGCATCCTATTTATAGAACTGCGCAGGATTACTTAAGCTCTATAGGAACCTCTGCTTTTACTGCTCCCTAAAAGGAGACTCTGTTGGAGCCAATTGCACTCACCACTGATTATTATTATAAACAGATAGGCTTCTACGAGACTTTTTTATACCTGTATTTACCTTCTTGCCTGATGATTACACAACTCAACTGTATTTCTTTGCGTATTTATTTCTCCGCAATTCAAATAAGTTATTTTTAATCAGCTTCTTAAATGAATGCAAATATTTAACACTTATCCCCTTACAGTAAAGGTGTTACTGTTTGCGCAAAGGTTATTTTTAATATACTTTTGCCATTGAAATCTCATAAACATCACGATGAAAAAATCGCACATTGCAGCTCTCATTCTTATAGGCATTGCTATAGCTGTACTCATCAGCTCTATGGTAAATGTAACAGCGTATGAAACGATTGCTTCTGCAAAGCAAAAAAGTGGCAAAACGGTAACTGTGATTGCCAAGCTGGATAAAGCTACCGTGCAATACAATCCTGCCGTAAACCCCAACTATCTCACTTTTGAAGCGATTGATACACTGGGCGACCGCATGAAAGTGGCGTATTATTACGAAAAGCCGTATGATATGGAGAAAAGCGAGCGCATTGTGCTGAAAGGAAAAATGGAGAACGGTGTGTTCCAGATTCATGACCAAAAAGGGATTTTGATAAAATGTCCTTCCAAATACAAAGACGATCCCGAAGCTGCTAAGAAAGCGATCAATCAGCAGGCGATGAAATAAACTAATACTTTATAATGAACTATACAGGTGAACATCTATTGCCCGGTCAGCTCGGGCATTTCTTTGCAGTACTTTCGTTAGTCGTTTCGCTGGTTGCTACCATTAGTTTTTATAAGTCTAATAAGGCCGTATTACCGGGCGAAAAGGAAAGCTGGATGCGCCTGGCAAAAGGTGCTTTTTTGCTGGAGACCATCTGTGTGGTTAGCATCATCGGCTGCATTTATTACATTCTTGCCAATCATTATTATGAATACAAATACGCATGGGAACACAGCGACAACACCATGCAAACCCAATATATTTTCAGTTGCCTTTGGGAAGGGCAGGAGGGTAGCTTTTTGCTCTGGAGCTTCTGGCATTGCGTACTGGGCTGGCTCATCATCTGGCGTGTAAAAGAGTGGCGTGCACCGGTGCTCACCGTTATTTCTTTTGCACAGTTTTGTATTGCCACCATGTTGCTGGGTATTTTCTTTTTCGGGTTTAAAGTAGGGCATAGCCCATTTGTATTGCTGCGCAATGAAGGCATTTTGGATAATGCGCCTTTTTTGCACGATGCCTCAGGCAATTTGAGTAAAAATTATGTAGAATTACTGTATCGATCCGGCGGCTCCGGCCTGAATGCGCTACTTCAGAACTACTGGATGACAATTCACCCGCCTGTTTTATTCCTCGGTTTTGCCTCTACTATTGTACCATTTGCCTTTGCGTATGCAGGGCTTACCAACAAAGAGCATAGCTGGACAAAAGCAGCCCTGCCCTGGTCCTTGTTTTCGGTTGCCATGTTGGGCACCGGTATTATGATGGGCGCCGCCTGGGCGTATGAGAGCCTTACTTTTGGCGGTTATTGGGCGTGGGACCCGGTAGAAAATGCATCGCTTGTGCCATGGCTGGTGATGGTGGCTGGCTTGCATACCAACCTCATTTACCGGCACTCCGGTTATTCACTCAAGAGCACGTATATCTTTTATGTGCTGTCTTTTATACTTGTGCTGTATTCTACCTTCCTTACACGCAGTGGTATATTGGGCGATACCTCGGTGCACGCTTTTACCGGTGAAGGAATGAATCAGCAGTTACTTGCGTTTTTAAGCGTGTTTGTATGGCTGCCTTCTTTTGTTGAATCGAACAAAAAAGGTAAAATAACCGTAGCTATTATTATTGCTGCAATCATTCTGCTTACGTTCCTTTTGCCGGAGACTATTACACCTAGCTTATGGCTGTTTTCTCTGGTGGGTTTCCTTGTTGCGTTTGGCATACAGGTAAACAGAGATAAAAATATTCCCGCTATCCATAGGGAGGAAGATATTTACAGCCGCGAATTTTGGATGTTTATTGGCGCTTTAGTATTCTTTTTAGGTGCTGTTATCATCATCAGTCAAACCTCTTTGCCGGTGATTAATAAAGCATTTAATCAAAAAATGGCAGAGGCTTCGGATGCTGAGTTTTCTTACAATAAAATACAGATTTTTATTGCCATTATCGTTGGAATATTAACGGCTGTTACCCAGTATTTAAAATACAAGCAAACGCCAAGAGCGGTTTTTTATAAAAAAATTGCTGTTCCCACTATCATTGCTTTAGTTGCCAGTCTTGCCATCTCCATTTTTGGCAATATTGATTACGATAAAAAAGGTATTGGTTTTTTAGTGGCAATTCATATAGCCATCTTTGCGGCGGTGTATTCTATTGTAGCTAATGCGGCTTACATCTGGATTGGGTTAAAGGGTAAGATGAAAAATGCCGGTGCTGCCATTGCGCATGTTGGCTTTGGAATGGTGCTGCTGGCTATCCTCATTTCATCGAGCAAAAAAGAAATTCTAAGCTGGAACACCACGGGCGTTTCGCCGTTGCAGAATACCGAAGAAAGCAATAAAATCACCGGCACTCCTGCTGAAAATATTACTCTGTTCAAGGGGATTGCTACCGATATGGGCAAATACATGGTTACGTACAGCAAAGACTCTTTTGATGTAACCGACCGTAAAAAGTATTTTGTCCTACACTTCAAGGATAAGCAAAATGGTGAAACATTCACTATTTATCCGGATGTATTGCGCAACACCAAAGGGCAGGAAGGCTTTTCGCCCAATCCCGATTCAAAGCACTACCTAAACCGTGATATTTTTGCGTATGTTACTTCGTGGATAGAAAATAATCACGCAGAAGATACGGCGCAATTCAGACCAGCAGCTATGCAAGTGGGTGATACTACTTTTTACTCCAACGGGCTAATGATTTTAAAGAAAGTGGATGTGAATAAGCCCGATGTAAAAGGCGCACGTCCTGGTGAAACGACCATCAGTTTAGACCTGGAAGTGATTAGCAAAAATGGCAGGCGTTATCCTGCAACTCCCGCGATTGCCATATTGAACGACAGTACCATGCGCAGCCTGCCCGATACGGTGGTTGCACAAAGTCTTGTTTTAAACTTCAATAAAATCCTTGACCCAAAAGTGGGTAAAATGGAAGTGGGCGTTAAAGAAAATGGTGCTATCACCGATTTGCTTACGTTGAAAGTGTTACTGTTCCCGTATATCAATCTATTGTGGATTGGAATACTTGTGATGGTACTTGGTACGCTTTTAAGTATTCGCCAGCGCGTAGTAAAGCTGCGCACCAAACCTGTGGTTGCAAGAAAGCCCGTGAATGTGTAAGCTTTAACCACAGTATTACATATAAAGTACAGAGCAGCACACTATTTAATAATTAATGTCTGTGCTGCTCTGTGTCGTTAGATGCCTCTTTGCGTTTCAATATTTTAATAACAATTTCTTCGCTCCAATTGCGCCGGATGATGTATTTTGTTGGCTGATACACAACCAAAACTTTTATGCTTTCCGAGCGGCTGTTGCAATTCATCTGGCAATTTCAATACTTCAATAATAAAAGCCTGTTTACTGCTAAAGGCGAGCCTTTGCAGATTATTTATCCCGGTATATACAATACCAATCAGGGGCCTGATTTTTTACAGGCTAAAATAAGAATTGGTAATACGATTTGGGCAGGCAATATAGAACTACACCTAAAGGCATCCGACTGGCAGGCGCATCATCATGGCGAAGATGACTTGTACAACAGCATTATTTTGCATGTAGTGTGGATAAATGATAAAGTAGTAAAAGATAAAGGTGGTAATGAATTAGCTGCATTGGAAATGCAGCCATTAGTATCAAAACTGATGCTGGAACATTATAATGAACTAATGCAGTTGCACCAGTTTGTGCCTTGCGAAAATCTACTGCCGGTGCTCACTTCCATTGCGTGGGATAGCTGGAAAGAACGCTTGCTGGTTGAACGATTACAAAAGCGTTCCGCCAAAGTATTTGAGCATTTATATAAAAGCAATAACCATTGGGAAGAAGTATTGTGGTGGCTGCTTGCACGCAATTTTGGTATTATGGTGAATGCTGATGCGTTTGAAGCAATAGCGCAAAGTATTCCGGTGAATATATTGGCAAAACATAAAAATCAAATCCACCAGTTAGAAGCGCTGTTGTTGGGACAAGCTAATTTGCTGAATGCTGATTTTGATGAAGGTTATGTGCAATTATTGCAGCGCGAATATCTTTTTTTACAAAAGAAATATACGCTCAAAGCGCCTGGTATAACGCCCGTTTTCTTGCGGATGCGACCTTCTAATTTTCCTACGGTTCGTCTGGCACAACTGGCTTCTCTCGTTGCCACTTCTGCACACCTTTTTTCTAAAATAAAAGAAGCCGCAACGCTGAATGAAGTAATGGCAATGCTGAATGTAACCGCCAATGATTACTGGCATTATCATTATCGCCCCGGCGAGCCGGCAGACTATAAGCCTAAAGTGCTGGGCAGACAAATGATGGAAAATATTATGATTAATACTATTGTGCCTGTACTTTTTGCTTATGGTGTTTATATTAAAGAGCAGCAATACAAAGACAAAGCAATAGAATGGCTGATACAATTGGCACCCGAAACAAATAATATTACCAAACAATGGAGAGCGCACAATGTTGAAAACAGTAATGCTTTGCATTCGCAGGCATTGCTTGAATTGAAGAAGCATTATTGCGATGTAAAACGTTGCCTCGATTGTGCCGTTGGTAATAAGATTTTAAAAGGTGCGGCAGTATAGATTTTTATTACAAATTAGTTTGAATATATGCAGGAGTTTGTCATTTCGTTTTGCCTTAAGTACGACCGCCTTTACAAAAGATGTGATACTTACGACTATATGGCGGCTTTGTGCGGAATAACAGGCAGCTTGCACTAACATAATTTAGTTTAAGTAAAAGTGATATATAACTAAATTGCTATTTCGTATTCTGCTCTAACCATTTTGCTTACAAACCTGTTTCGCACTGCAAATAAGTGCAAAAAGTAAGCTGTCGGGCAAACAAATACACATTAGTGTTGCCTGTTTATACCATTATGCGATATTCTTGTGTAAAATATTTGCCTGGCAGCTATTTTGGCGGTATTGTTGCTTTGCTTGAATAAAGATATTTTTTGTAACCATCCAATATAATAATGAATTGCAAAGCACTATGAATAATCATACCATTATTGAGCAATATAAAGAATATGCAAACTGTATTGTAGGCACCTGGCACAACGAAAAACCAGGCGAAGTGCTTACTTTTTATCTGATAGAAAACCTGGCTGAAGAAGCAGTATTAATAGCCGTAAATGATGGCGTGGAAACCCTGGCTACCTATAACATTTACATGGATATTGATGAGCGGTGGTATTTGCAAACGTATATTAATGGTGAAAAGCATATTAAATATTGCATTCTGGTACTATCGCCCAATGTAATGGCGCTGGCTGCCGATGAATATAACTTATGTATTTACATGCGTAAAGTGGACTATTCTTTTGTGTACGAGCTGATAGACAAATTGTAATACGCTAAAGCTGTTGGCCACAGCTATCCGCAGCGGGCATGGATGTATTTAATTTTATCCGGAAAGTATTTGCTTGTATGTATTGCTTCTGAATTTGCTTGAGTGAAATGCCTGTTGTTAACCTATGAAAAAAGAACTATAAAATGGCTGCAGATAAAAGTTTATGCTTTTGCCTGTAGCCATTTTCGTTTTAAAATTAGTACAATCTTATTGGCAGAGGCACGCAACGGTATGGATATAACTCTTAAATTAAAGATGGAAGCCAACCGGCTTCCATCTTTAATACGTATAAAATACGTATTTACCTGTTAATCATTATTCCTGTATGTATCTGCTTTATTTCCTAAGTTTTCAATATCTACTTCCGTTTTTCTTACCGTATCGCGCACGGTTTCGGTACGTTCAGACACTTCTTTGTTGATGTTTATTTCTTCTACCACACGGGCTTCTTTGTTTACCACCGGTATTTCTGCACGCTCTTCCATTTCTATCACGCCTTCCTTAAATGTATCAAAGTCAGTACTGTTGGCGGGGCGGTCAACTGGTTTGCGGTCAATGTTTAAGTGTTCTTCCTTCAGGTTTACGGTTTCTTCGATTGGTTTTTCCACAATTCTCGCTTTAATGTAAGCGCCACCGGTTTTTACCTGTTGTTTGCCTATTTCCACATTTTCTTCAATTACCGGGATGGTAGTGCTTTGCTGGTTGCGGTCCGTTACATTGGTAGAATAAGTATCAGTTGTGGTAGAATAGGTATCTGTTGTATCTGTTACTTTATCTCTTGTTGTATCCCTTGCTGTATCTATAGTCGTATCTCCTGTATTTGCATACTTGGACTTGCGCCTCCGGTTGAGGTTGTCTTCGTTAAAATATTCATGGTTATAAAAATCATCGTTGATGATATCAGTACTTGCTGCACCAGCGCTCACGGCGCCTGCACCTGCAAATACATTACGGATGTTGTATTCGTACTGTGGAGTTATTGTTTCATCTTTATCATACTCGGGCAGTGCTGCCAATTGTGCTGCCGTGATGTTTGGAACAATTACCACATCATCTTTTTCCGGAATTTCGCCAAGACCAATGGGAATCAGCACATCGCGATCATCATCCAGGTCAAAATCATTATCATCCAAATCTACCACCATATACCGCACCTTTAGTGATTGTTCATCAAAGATGAGGTCATCTATTTCGCCTATGGTTTTGCCATTTACATCTTTTACATCCCAGCCACGAATATCGGGTTGTCCGTCAGCCACTTCGTAGTCGCTACCTTTTAAGCGACACAGGCGAGCGCCTGCATAATCATTTGTTTTCATACTATATCGTTTTGTGGGCTTTCTCTGCAAAAGCTCCGGGTGAAAAAAATCGTGTTATTATCAGGGCTTTTTGGCAATAATTTCTACCCTGCGGTTTTGCTCCCGTCCTTGCGGTGTACTGTTGGTTGCTACCGGCCTGGCTTCGCCAATCGGATGCAGCGAAATACGGGACGAGTCTATACCACCTTTGGTAGCCAGCCAGTTGCGCACTGCAGCAGCACGTTCTTCGGCCAATTGCTTGTTGTATGCCGCGCTGCCCGTAGAATCGGCAAAACCATAAATGCGCACCTCACCGCCTTTAAAGCGCTTGCTGATAGAAGCTGCAATTTGCGTGAGCTTTTGTGCTGCGCCTGTTCTCAGCTTGTTGCTGTTGAGGTCAAACAAAATATTGTTGCCCAAATCGTAAATGCCATAATTGTCGTTGCCTCTTACACTAATATCTTTATCCGTTATTTCTTCGTAAGAGATATTAGGTGCGTTCTTTTCAATGTCGTCCCAGTCATCAGCACCGGGTGTACGGCCGGCTAAGGCAGTATCGTTTGCCGGAGTAACTGGCGAAGTAGTGCCTACTGCTACATTGGTGTCAGCCGTATTGATGGTGCTGTCGCTTGTATGGTTGCACGAGCGCATAAGGAGAAGCGCAATAACAAGAATAACAATACCAATAAACAGCCAACCCAAACAAGGAATACCTTTCTTCTTTGGTTGTACACTCAATTCTGCCATAACTTATATTAAACGCTGTTGTAATAAAGCACGTGTCTTAAATACCGTGCCGTTTTTATGTGACTACGTGCCAGCAGGTTGTTTTTCAATCAGAAAAAACTAGTGTTAAAAACTGTTGCAGGTAAAGGATGTATTGAGGCGTACGAAAAATATGGACGCCCACTTTTATGCAGTTTGATTTTAAAATCAAAAGCGCCTTTGTAATGCCTGATTCCCTGCATGCAGGGAATCAGGCATCTGAGGATTATAGGTAAATCGCTGTTTAAATATACTTTGATTTATGTTTAAGTGCAGGTACTTTGTTCCTGCCAATGACAAGCACAAAGTTTAATTGTTTGTTGTAAATACAAAAGAGTAAGCAAGTAGAATATTTTTAATAGTGTTATGCAAATACATTGACCAGCAGCAGGCAATGCCGTTTCACCTTGGTAGATTATTTGCTGTTGTAAGAATAGCAATATTTTACCGGTTAATGATCAATACTATTTTCAATCAAGCTGTATAATTTGCGTAGTTATAAGCTTGCTGCGTATGCCTGATTTATTTGAGCTTCCTACAATACACTGGTAAACAATTTTTTATTCATTTATTAAAAAATAAGAAAATGAACGAAGGTGAATTGATAAAATTATATGTAGAAAGAGAACACATTAAGGAGGCTGACCTTGCTAATGCCATAGGCGTATCCGAAGGGGATTTGCAAAAAACCTATCAAAGCCAAACGGTAGAGCCCGACATCAAAAAAAGGCTGAAGAGCTTTTTCAACAGAGATATTTTTGATGGTACTATCCTTACAGATTACTACACCAATGTACCTGATGAAAAGGCAAATAAGCCTAAGCACTGATGTGTATTGTTTCGGCATATTTAACACTACACATCAGTAAATGCTTTAAAAAAAATCAACTGCATTCAGGTGAATATCAGTGCTGCTGCATATAATAAAGGAACAAATAATTGCAAAATAACTGTTTGCTTTACACCAGATGCCCGCTCATCAGTTCGCCCAGCATAGCTTTAAAATCTTCGCGCTTGTTGGTATGAGGCAGCGGTTCGTCTGGTACCGGCATACCTAAAAAAGTACAGAGTGGTTCCCATCCTTCGGTTACATCAAACACCAGCAACTGCTTTGCCGGTACATACTTTTTTACCTCTTCGTTATGCTTATTATATACTTTTTCGGCAAGATCTTTATCTAAGAACTTGCCCTGGAATGGTGCATCTGTAAAGTTTGTTTTTGCAAATTCCATAACCTTCATTACCAGCTGAAGATGAGGATTAGCAGTGATTTTTTGGCTCATTTCTGCTTTTTGTGATTCAGGTGGGTTTTGCGCCTGCCAGATAGTGCTGTAAACGCTGGAATACCAGTTTTCAAAAGGTCGCATCGTCAATATCACTTTTGCATCCGGATATTGTTTTAAGTGTTCCTTATACCAGGGATAGCAGGGAAAATCAACAGTAGCCTGGTAGCCATTATACAATTCTTCCCAGTTGGTAGTTCCGGTTTTGCTTAGCGTTTCCCAATAGTGCAGATTCTCCGGATGTACAATAAGCTCTTTCATGTGGTAGGTCTTTACATAACCCAGCTTTTGCAGCGATTCTCTGAGGGTGTTTGTGCCGGTACGCGGAAAGCCGGCTCCGATTACTTTGATTGACATAGTGAAGGTATTTTATTGTTTATGAAAGGTGAATAGCAATGGAAGTGTGCCAGGGTTTTTCTTTTGCAGTATGGAGCCAATCGTTAAGGGTATTTCCGCTTTTGACAGCAAGCTATAGAAATAATTTTAATAAACTATGAATTTTTTGTAGGTTTGATAGTTCTGCTACAATTTTCTGCTTTAACATATTTGTATCCTTTAACCTCAACTACATTCATCATGAAAAAATCCTCCCTTTTTTTACCCCTGCTGCTATGCGCACTATTATCGTTTAGCCAAACAACAGTAAACAATCAAGAGACTGCAAACAAACAACCAGCATCCCCTCCAACAGACAGAAATATGTTTGGACTTGGCATTGCGCGTGGTTTAACCAAAACCTCAGATGGACTGGCAGATGGATATGTTTTGTATGCAGTACCCAATTCTGCTTCGGTATATCTTATTAATCGTAAAGGTGAAGTAGTGCATGAATGGAAGGGCAATTATGGCAATGCAGCTTCAGTTGCTTACCTTCAGAATGACGGCTCGATCATTCAAAACGCTCTCGACCCCGATTTTCCGGTATTTGCCGGTGGTGGGGAATCTGGTAGAATACAAAAAATTACATGGGATAGTAAAGTAGTTTGGGATTTTGAATATGCTACCGAGCAATACCTGCACCATCACGATTTTGCAGTAATGCCCAACGGACACATTCTGGCGATTGCCTGGGAAGCCAAAACTGCTGATGAAGCATTGGCAGCAGGCAGAAAGCCTGTATTAATACCAAAAGCAGGATTATGGCCCGATAAAATTGTAGAGATAGAACCGCTGGATAAGACACATGGGAAAGTAGTGTGGGAATGGCATATCTGGGATCATTTGGTACAGGATTATGATAAAAATAAAAAAAACTATGGCAATCCTGCAGACCATCCGGAGTTGTTGGATATTAATGTTGGCGAGCCTTTACCCGCATCTATCTCGCAGGATAGCCTGGATATATTGAGAAAGCAGGGGAGAGGCATTTGGCGGAATCAAACACCTGAAAATATGGGTTCGGACATTTATCATTTTAACGCTATTAAATACAATCCCGACCTGGACCAAATTGCCTTTAGTTCTCCGCATATAAGCGAGATCTTCATCATAGACCATAGCACTACTACGCAAGAAGGCGCAGGGCATACCGGTGGACGCTGGGGAAAAGGTGGTGATTTTTTGTATCGTTGGGGCAATCCACAGAACTATCGTCGCGGCGATTCTACCAACGAGCAATTGTTTGGACAGCACGATATTCGCTGGATAGAAAAAGGTTGCCCGGGTGCCGGTCATTTGACCATATTTGATAATGATGTTCATAATCCCAACGGCATGAATTATTCTGCCATTTACGAAATAGTGCCACCTACAGATAGTAAAGGTGCCTACGTGATGAATAAAAACAACACCTTTGGCCCGGAAAAGCCGGTGTGGACCTATATAGCCCCGGATACTATTTCTTTCTGGAGCAGTTTTATTTCCGGTGCACAACGGATGCCTAATGGCAATACGTTTATTAATGAAGGTGCCAGAGGACGTTTTTTTGAGGTAACGAAAGAGGGTAAAACAGTGTGGGAATTTTTAAATCCTTACCGTGGTGATGTACGCAAGCTCAATGGCGATCCGAACCCTGCAGTGCCATTAACCTATATCACATTCCGGTCAAACTTTATTCCGGCAGATCATCCGGGCGTAGCCAATAAAAAATTAGAACCATTACAACCGCAACCAACACCATTTATTTTGCCTGCACCGGCAGCAGGTAGTAAATAATAAAGCAGGAAGATCAAAACTTCATGTACCACAAACTAATTCAACATGAAAAAGACGCCATTACTTCTTTGTCTGTTGCTATGTATATCAATAGGCTCATTCTGCCAGGTAAGTAACAAAGACTCAATAAATAATAAAGACACATCAGCCAAAAAAGCAACAGTACCGCTAAGGGACAGAAACATGTTTGGACTTCATATACCACGCGGCTTAAAAATGAATAGCGATGGGCTGGCTGATGGTTATATTATGTATGCTGTACCTAATTCCTCATTAGTTTATTTGCTTAACCGCAGAGGAGATATAGTGCATCAATGGAAGGGAAATTATCCTGTGTTAGCAGCCTACTTACAGGATGATGGATCCCTTGTACAAAGCGCACTCGATCCCGATTTTCCTGTTTTTGGTTTTGGCGGACCTTATGGACGAATACAAAAAATTAGCTGGGATAGTAAAATGTTGTGGGATTTTGAATATGCTAATAAGGAACATATTGTACATCACGATTTTAGCGTCATGCCCAACGGGCATATACTTGCCTTAGCTTACGAAGCTGAGCCCTATGATGATGCTATTGCAAACGGAAGAAAACCCGATAAGACACCTAAATCAGGCCCTTGGTTGGAAGAAATCATAGAGATTGAACCACAAGGAAAAACGGACGGCAACATCGTATGGGAGTGGCATCTTCGCGACCATTTAATCCAGGATTTTGATGCAAAAAAAGCAAATTATGGTAAGGTGGCAGATCACCCGGAATTATTAGACTTTAATTGTAAAGGCGTACCATTGCCGCCGGCAATAACCCAGGATAGTATGGACATATTGCAGGCTAAGGGAATGGCTGACAGAAACGAAACTGCTGATAACAGAGGAGCAGACATTTTTCATTTCAATGCCATTAAATACAACCCCGGTCTGGACCAGATTGTTTTTAGCTCACCCAATTTGAACGAAATATTTATTATTGATCACAGTACAACAACAAAAGAGGCGGCAAGCCACAAAGGTGGCCGCTGGGGAAAAGGGGGCGACTTTTTATATCGCTGGGGAAACCCTCAGAATTATCAAAGGGGAGATTCGACTGACCGACAATTGTTTGGGCAGCATGATGTTAGATGGATTGAGAAAGGAATGCCTGGTGCCGGAGATTTAATGGTATTCAACAATCACCTTCCCGGAGAAATAGATTTTAGTGATATGGGCAATACAGGCAGTAATTATTCTGCCGTGTACGAATTCACTCCGCCCGCAGATAAAAACGGAAAGTATATCATAGAAAAGGACAAACCCTTTGGCCCTGAAAAACCTGTATGGGTATATATGGCTCCGGACACACTTTCTTTTTTCAGTAGTTTTATTTCCGGCGCACAGCGGATGCCTAATGGCAACACGTTTATAGATGAAGGTGCCAGAGGGCGATTTTTTGAAGTTACCAGAGAAGGTAAAATAGTTTGGGAATATTTAAACCCCTACCGTGGCGATATCCGCAAGCCAAACGGAGACCCTGTTTCACCTGTACCAATGACCTATTTTTCGTTCCGGGCTAACTTTATTCCGGCAAATCACCCTGGTCTTGCCAACAAAAAGCTGGAACCATTAGTTCCGCAACCAACACCATTTATTTTGCCGCCACCTGGTAAATAATAATAAAAGATAAAAGTATCTGCAGAAAGGTCTCCGTCATAGTGTTTCCAGCAAGCAAAGTTATTGGAGATTTTTTTCTACGGTGTTATTATAAATGTTCGGCCATTATTACTCCATTATCCTTTACATACCTTTTCCAAGCATCCAGCATTTCTTTGTATGTATCAGGGTATAAATTGGCTAAATCGTGCGATTCAGTGGGATCCTTTTCTATATCAAATAATTCAAATGTCCCTTTACCAAAAGGTGGTTCTATTTTGGTGATTTTCCATTTACCCTTTCGCAAAGCGCATCTTCCAAAAAGCTCCCAGCCCATTACATAATTGCTGTCATGCACATAAGCACTTTTTTTATTTAGCAAAGGCAGCAATGATGCTCCCTTATAAGGTGCCAAACGATTTCCGTTGTAGGAGGAAGGATAGGTGCCACCGGCAATATCAAGAAAGGTGGGCGCCAAATCCATAATGGTGGTAAACGCAGTAATAATGCTGTTTCCTTTTTCCTGGAAAGGCATCTTAATAATCATAGGGCTGTGAATGCCGCCTTCTGCGCTATAGCCTTTATAAAAACTATTTACTGCACTCGAAGCATGTGCCCATTGTGGCCCATAAGCAATGAAGGAATTTGCAGTGCCCATGTATGAATAAGGATTCATTTTATCGGGCGTTACATTTCCTTCAAATACATCCGGACCATTGTCGGATAAGAAAACAAACAACGTATTGTTGTATTCGTTAATTTCTTTTAAATAGCGGATCAACCTGCCGATATTGTAATCCATATTGTCAATCATCCCTGCATATATTTCCATCTTTCTCGCTTCTATCCGTTGCTCCTCTTTACTGAGCGACCGCCACGGTAATAAAGGACGATCAGCAATTTCATACAATTCACCTTTTACTGCTGGCAACGGTGGCAATTGTACATTGGTGGCAACAATCCCTTTTGCCTGCGATGCATGAAAGCGTAAAGACCGCAGGCTGTCATAACCAATATCGTATTTGCCACTATATTTTTTAATAAAAGAGGGTGGTGCCTGTAGTGGCCAGTGTGGTGCGGTATAAGCTGCATACAAAAAGAAAGGTTTTTTATCTGCACGATCCTGCTTAATAAAGCTAATCATCTTATCCGTGTACACATTGGAGGAATATTGCCCATTGGGATACTCCGCATAATGTTGGTCTTCCCAAAAAGGATTGGTACGTGTATCGGGGAAAAAATGGTTTGCATAAGCATCGAGCAAGGCGAAAGAGCGCTCAAAGCCTTTGGCAGCCGGACTTTGCTCAGGTGTAAGTCCAAGGTGCCATTTGCCGGCGATGTATGTATGATACCCATTGTCTTTTAGTAGTTGTGCAATACACACAACGCTGTTATTCAAATAACCTTCATAGCCCGGCTGCCCTACCTGCTGCGGAAAATAAGTTACATGCTCTGCCATGTTGCCAAGTCCGGCTATATGATTATCCGTGCCCGTAAGCAGCATAGCGCGTGAGGGCGAGCAGGCAGCCGCTGTATAAAAACCGGTAAAAATTTGCCCTTGTTTTGCCAGCGCATCAATATTGGGCGTGGCAACTTCGCTTCCAAAACATCCTACATCCGAATACCCTAAATCATCGGCAACAATTAATATAATATTCGGCCTTTTTGTTCCGTCCCGCCTTTTTGCAAAAAGAAATAAGCAGCACAGCACAAAAAGTATAAAATAATTGTTTTTCACGGGTACGCAATCTTTGGTTTATATTTGGTATGCCATCACTTAAAGGTAGTAAATAGCCAACAGCCCCGGTAATTTAACAGCATAATATAGCAGAAACAACATAAGAAAAGCTTAGACGGTCACTCTTTATGCGTACACATTTAGCTTAACATAAACAGCATACTCATGATAACCGTTGAACCAAACAGAATTATCTATAATGGTAATGGCACCTCTATATCCAGGCGAACAGGGAAACTAAAGCTTACATTACTGTTGGTGAGTAGCCTTACCATCATGTCTATCATCACTATTTCGCCTGCACTGCCTCAAATGGCAATAGCGTTTTCCAATGTTCCAAATGCGGCATTTTTGGTTAAGCTGGTATTAACCATTCCTGCACTGATGATTGCTGTGTTTTCGCCCATTACCGGGCGTTTGATAGACCGGCACGGCAGGCTGAAAATTTTGCGCTTATCATTGGCGTTGTATGCTATAGCCGGAACGAGTGGATTTTTCCTCAATAATTTGTATCTTATTCTCTTATCACGTGCAGTACTTGGCTTGGCAGTTGGCATGTCTATGACGATAGTAATTACATTAATTGCTGATTATTTTGAAGGTATAGAACGGCAAAAATTTGTGGGCATACAAATAGCGTTTATGTCCATAGGCGGTATATTGTTTACCGGACTGGGCGGCTTACTTGCCGATGTTGGCTGGCGATATCCTTTCCTTATTTATTTGTTTTCGCTCCTTGTACTCCCACTCACCATACTGTATCTCCAAGAGCCCGCTGTAGCAGCAAAAACAAACGGGATGAAAACACCTATAAAAGTACCGTCCATCATCTGGATGCTGTTCATCAATACCATGTTGATGTGGATTATTTTCTTTATAATACCGGTGCAAATCCCTTTTTACCTCAAAGCAATTGGCGTAGAAAAAAATGCGCTGATAGGCGCTGGTATTGCTATAAGCACGGCTGCTTCTGCAATCTCTTCTTTCTTTTATTCCAAAATAAAAGGGTACTTTAGTTTCCTGTTTATTTTTGCAATGGGTTATTTGCTGATGGCAGCAGGTTTTTCCTTTATTGCAGTTGCCCATACCTATACATTAGTGGTAGTTGCCATGATGCTATCGGGCTTTGGTATGGGTATGATGATCCCCAATACCAATATGTGGGTAATGAAGATTGCTCCGCCCGAAGTAAGAGGAAAAGAAATTGGCAAATTGGCTACCTTTTGGTTTCTTGGGCAGTTTTTATCGCCCATCGTCATTTTTCCTGTTTTAAAATCATTATCACTTTCTTCTACGTTTATGCTGGCTGCCGGTTTTCTGCTATTGCTGTCGCTTGGCTTTCTGATTTTTCATTTTAGTAAAGCCGGAAAAATAGCCGCTCAATAACGTCTCTGTTTTAATTGAATGATCATATATAACCCAAGGCAGCCGCTCAATGCCATAAAGAAAAGCGCTCTGCAGGAGTGCTATGTTTACAATTGATGCTACAAACATATTACCCTTACAGGGCTTACACATTGTAACCAACAAGTACAAGCGTTTCCCAAAAGTTTTATTCATAGCGGATAGAACATTTTTTTGATTACTATTTTTTGATGAGGGTACTAATTATTGCTGTTTTTATTCTTTCTTACAATAGCGCTACATGCCAGCAATTTCAGCCAAATGTGTAGTAATATAAGCACACAGTAAAGCAATGCGGTTACGGCTATCATTTTCTCATGGTTTATTTTTTGTGGCTCCACCATATTACTAAGGAGTACATAAACCAAATAATGGAAGTATGGGTAAAATTAAAGTAAAAGATATCTGGCATTTGCTAAAGCAGACAGGCAGCGGATTTATGAAAGACAAAGTGCCGAAACTGAGCGCTTCTTTATCGTATTACACACTGTTTTCGTTAGGTCCGGTGTTACTGATCGTTATATTTTTTGCCAAACTGTTTTATGGAGAGGATGCTATTAAAGGAGCGTTGTTTGAGCAATTGAAAGATTTAGTGGGCAATAGCGCCGCCGCACAAATACAAACCATTATACAAAACGCTGCTATTACCGGCAGTACGTTTACTACCATTATCAGTTTTGTGGTACTCATTATTGGTGCAACTACTGTTTTCTCCGAAATCCAGGACTCTATTAATACCATCTGGCGACTTAAAGTAAAAGAAAGTGCCGGTTGGAAAGTGGCACTTAAAAACAGGTTGTACTCTTTTTCGTTAGTTATTGGTCTTGGGTTCCTGCTCCTGGTTTCACTGATAGTAAACAGTTTGATAGAAGCATTAATGGGCGTACTGGAAAGGCATATTCCGGATATAACAGTGGTGCTGTTGTATGTTATCAATTTAGTGATTACCCTGTTAATTACCGCTGCTTTATTTGCTATTATTTTCAAAGTACTTCCCGATGCAGTTATCAAGTGGAGAGATGTAGCAGTCGGGGCCATATTTACAGCCATCCTGTTTATGCTTGGTAAGTTTGGAATTACCTTTTATATTGGTAAAAGCAATGTTGGCAGTACATATGGCGCAGCCGGTTCGCTGGTGGTGCTGTTGCTGTGGGTATATTATTCTTCTATGATCCTGTATTTTGGTGCCGAGTTTACCAAGGCGTATGCAGTAAAATATGGTGGTAAAATAAAGCCTAATGATTACGCAACTACTTATCAGCAGGTGAATATCGAAAGTAATAAAGCGAGCGTGCAGGAGAATGAAGAAGATGAAAAAAGAACGGCAGCAGTATTGCAACAGGAAAAGGACCGTACTGCTAATGCTTAAACGAGCAATTGTTTACATTTTTGCAGAGGAAACTACAAAGGCACAAAGAACGCTATGTACCACGAGGTATTTCTTTCTACTTCTTTGTGACCTTTGTGGGCTAAATGAGCTTCAACGTTAAATAATTAAAAACAGTCAATATAGTTATTTAGAACGCCTGCCGTAATGCAAATAATGGAATGATTATTTCTTTAATTACTCTTTAAAACCCCATTTAATTATTCTAAAAAATTATAGATTATGGCAACTGAAAATAATAACAAAAATAAGCATGCACTCATTACCGGCGGCACCAGTGGTATTGGCTACGAACTGGCAAAGTGCTTCGCCGAAGATCAGTACAACCTCGTGCTGGTAGCCCGCTCGCAGGAAGAATTGCAGCAAAGAGCACAGGAATTTACACAGCAGTATGGTGTAGCAGTTACCACCATTGCCAAAGACCTGTTTGACCCCAAAGCGCCCTTTGAATTGTATAATGAGGTAAAGAACAAAGGCATTACCGTAAACGTATTGGTGAATGATGCAGGTCAAGGGCAATTTGGTAAGTTTGTAGAGCAGGATATTCATCGCCTGTTGCAACTCATTCAGCTCAACACAGCCTCGTTAACCGCACTTACGCATTTATTCCTTAAAGACATGGTAGCACGCAACGAAGGTAAGATACTGCAACTGGCTTCTATTGCTTCGCAACTGCCTGGGCCATGGCAGGCAGTGTACCATGCTACCAAAGCGTATGTATTATCGCTTACAGAGGCATTGGTGGTTGAGCTGAAAAATACGGAAGTAACCATTACCGCATTGCAGCCCGGTGCTACCGATACTGATTTCTTCAACAAAGCCGATATGCAGGACTCTAAAATTATGGATACCAAGCTCTCCGATCCTGCGGATGTGGCAAGAGATGGCTATAATGCATTGATGAAGGGCGATGATAAAATTATTTCGGGCCTGAAAAACAAAGTAATGGTAGGCATGAGCAATGTAATGCCCGAACACATGGTAGCCGAGCAGATGAATAAGATACAGCAACCGAAAGGAGAAGAGCAATAGGGTGATTATCGCATTATAAACTGAAAAGTTATTTCAACAAGGCTCGTGAACACACGGACCTTGTTCTTCCAAATATAAATGGGTTCTATTTGCAGCAGTACTTGTGCTGGCAGCTTGTTGTTAGTTATCTATATTAATTGTGATTGGCAATTATGCGCAAGGCATCTTCGAAACGTTTAGTTTGCGCTTTAAGCTGAAACTGTTCCAAATGAAGCATGGCGTATTCCCGCTTTGTATCAGTATATGCCAGACTGATGTCGCCACTCCACATGCCATTGTGAAACTCCCTGAAACCGCGCTTGTTTATTTTGTTGCTGATAGCAAAGCCACTTTTACACTATATTTTTCAGGCATAACAAGGGTGGTAATAATTTCGTTTCCCTATTTAGTATTTCCTGTTTTAAACCTCACCTTTAAGATCTTGAATACCTTTATTTAAATAGCACTTTTACGACTGTTGTGGTGCCTTTGAAAAACAAAAGCACACCATATTTTAAACATAAGATATTAAAACGACGCTACTTTTGTGCATGCTTGCAAGGCAGGTCTGAAACGTGTAACAAGCAACTCCTAATCACTTTCTATGTAAAATTCAGACCCTTAGCGAGCCACGAAATCCTCTGACACCGTAATATGCGTCTGCACCATTATGATATACAAAGACAGTATCATAGCGACGGTCACAAAAGAGCGCTCCACCAAGCTTTCTGATTTCAGCAGGTGTTTTTATCCAGCTCGACGTTTTTGTATCGAAATTTCCAAGCTGCTGCAGCTCCCGGTATTGCGCTTCAGTTAGAAGCCCGATGCCCATGTCCGCTGCCATCTCAATCGCACTATTTTCCGGTTTATGTGTTTTCCTTGCCTCCAGCGCCTCATGGTCGTAACAAACACTTCTGCGACCTTTAGGGCTTTCGGCGGAGCAATCATAAAAAACGTATTCGTTTGTATTGTTATCATAACCAACAACATCCGGTTCACCGCCGGTTCTTTCCATTTCAGCGAGCGACCACAGCTTTTCCTTATTGGCTTCCAGCTTTGCGTGTACGTTTGCCCATTCAAGACCTTTATGGCGGTTACCATTTTTCTCAAAACGTGTTTTTAATACACTGAGTAGTTCTTCTCGCTGTTCTGGTAATAACTCCTTTCTGTTTTCCTTTGTCATAATATTTTTTATTTGCAAGTGTTGGTTTATCCGATTGTTTAGCCTTACCGGAAGCGTCCACCGGCTTAGCGCAGTCAATAACAGTCATGAAGAACACGGTCATGCATGATTACATATGTCATCCATAGCACGACCAGCATTGACAGCAAATTAATAATTGTGAGCGTTGTGTAATAATTTCTTTGAAAGCCATTGGATCGGCCAATAATTTTTTTAGCGTAAAACTTAGAAGCAAGGGGAATCAGCGCCACTAACAATAACACAATAACGCCCGGATAAAGACCAGTGATTGCAACACCAATAATGCTGAGTACAGCTACCGTAAGGGTTAATACCATTGATATAGAGGTAACAACACCAAATGTCTTCGTTTCCATTTAATAATGATTTAAGGTATTGAAAATTATTTGAGAACTTGAAAGTATAAAAAGTACTTTGAAACGCAAAGTAAATGGAAGATATTTTTTCACAGAACCATTATTTAACAAGCGTCCTTTGCTACTCCTAAAGAAAACCACAGTGTCTATCCAGTAAAAAGCGGGGATGGTCAGCATATTCCTGTCTCAGAAGTGCCAAGACCGGTAAAGCAGAATTATCATGCACGCTATCCTAATGCAACGAATACCCGCTGGGAACTGGAAAGCGAACATGGTAGAAGGTGTACCAGGCAGGATTTAGAAAGGCAGTTAGATAAAGACCTAAACCAGAATGACTTGCCAATGGCACTTTCACCGGTAAAAAATAATGTAATACAACCAAGCCTCAGAAAGACATATCATTCATTTGATCTCTCTGGAAAAAGAGAAAACAGGTAATTTACTTTTTTGAGCGGGCGTATAAGAGGGTAGCAATTTTCACTTTAAAACAACAACACCTTGTATTTTAGCCCTATACCGTAGCGTTTATCCGGCGTAAATCATTATACTAAAGCACTTTAAAGTAGCAATGTTCAAAATTATCCTATAAAGTTATTAGCGCTTAAAAGTGGGGCTTGGCGGCTGTTCTGTTGTTGTATGCTTTTAATACTTTTATTCATGAATCTTTCTCCATTCTACTATGCTATCTTTAGTTAATTTAAATACTAATGTTTTGATATGAAGAGGGAGAAAGCCTAAACGTTTCTGAGCTATATTGTAGTAAAGATAGCCATTATTGGTTCTGTCCGGCGGTCCGAGCAGCTTTTCAAGCGTATCTTTCTTTAATCCATGAAGTGAATAATTGGCCATTAAGTCTTTAAGCATTTTATCTCTATAAGGATAGTCTTCGCCATCCTTTGTCGCCCACTTTGTTTTGCTAAATGGCACATCGCTGTTTGTCTCCGATGTTAGTTTTCCGGGTTTTTCCTCCTGTGTGTTGTTGCATGCTAAACAACATACAATAAGTAATATGAGCAGGTTTCTTATTTCCATAACACTAAATAATACTCGTGATAACCAATTGAAAAGGGTTTTGTGATAGCAGAAATATATTCTGTTGCTTTACTCCGCTACTGTTGTTCATTAAAGATAATTAGCTAATGCCATATTCTTCAACTTTGCCGTAACAAAGCCGCTCTTGTATGCAGCTAAACCTATATCTTGTTTGCTCATCTGCTCAGGTTAACAAATTTAATTTTATTAGCAAAGGATGCTTTGCAACAATAACATCAACGAAAAAGACCTTTAATTTTTAAATTGTCTTTGAAGGAGGTCTCGTACTATGCTGATTCTGGAATGTGAGGCGGTCAGAAACGCGTGGTTGAAATTGTACAATTTTTAGCTGTTATTGTACTGTATAAATGCACACTGCAAGGCAGGAATATGAGGCAGGTATTTATTCCCTAAAACTTATTCAGCCTCTCCTATAGCATCAATAAGGCGGTCTTCAGCCTCCTGCTTTCTTTTGTATCTGATGAGGATAAGAAAAAATAAAGCGACCATAAAACACAACAAAAACACAATTGCAAAGAGAATGGCTACTTCGCGCGGCAGCGTAGTTTCAATACATACGCCAACCAGGCCTACTACGCCGCAAAAGAGAACAAGTAAGCACTGCAAGATAAGGTAAGTATAATCGTTCTTTTCCATGCAGTTGTTGCTGCAAATGATATTGCAATTATCACTCCAACAGCAAGAAAAGTGATAATAAGTATGTACGTTTTTGTTTGATTGCCGTTCTCACTATCAGCCAGGTAGTTTGCTGTCTTGTACTACTTCTTCATTTAAGTCCGTCTCCGCATCTTTTTCATTTTGCCAGCTTTTCAGGTCACGTTCCAAAAAGTAATTCAGTACGGTGCTTGCTGCTGCAATAGCTGCTAATTTTCCTATATCGTCCAGGCGGGCACCACAGCAGTAATGAATATTCTGCACCAATAAAAGTTCCGGTGCCATACACAGCGGCAAACAAGTGAAGACAGGTTTGATTTTTGAATTAATAATTTTCAAAAATGGAAGACGCTGCAGATAAAGCTGGCAAAGTTTTCTGCTGTATTCACCAGTGTATTTGTGATGGGTATTACAGGTAATCTTCGCAAAATGCAACGGCTGGTGGTGACAATGCAGATAAAAATGGTATGCTGCTGATTGCATTAGTTACAGGATGGGGATTTATCCTCGATTGGCCGGATTTTCATGGTCCGCTTTTCAATGGATAATGAGACTGCTAATGGTGCCTATGATAACAAACAGATAAATATGCATAAAGAACGAACGGCAAGGATAAAGAAAACTTTGAATAATTGGGAGCAATGGCAAAAGCTTTAATGGAGAGTGATAACAACATCAGTATGAATGTAAATGAAAAATAAAACCTATGATAGCGATAGAAAATATTATGCTCAAATTTGATTGGAAAAATTTGTTGTTAGGAGAAAGTGACTGGCAGTTTTTATTAATGATAGCCATGCGAACATTTGCCATGTTCCTGGTGATTTTGATAGGCTTGCGGATGCTTGGAAAAAGGGGTATCAGCCAACTATCGGTGTTTGAACTAGGGGTGGTGGTTGGCTTAGGTTCTGCTGCAGGCGATCCCATGTTTTATAAAGACGTAGGTATATTATCCTGCATCCTTGTTTTTGCAATAGTAATAGGTCTCTACCACGTATTGAAATTTGTGGTTGGTAAAAACGATTGGATAGATGAATGGGTAGAAGGCGTGCCAAAAGATATTGTACACGAAGGCAAACTGGTTTTAAAAACAATTGAAAATGAAACCATCACCAAACCCGAACTATTTGCTCAGTTACGTGTTAACAGCGTATCACATCTTGGGCAATTAAAACAGGTTATACTTGAACCAACAGGGCAATTAAGTGTCTATTACTTTCAGGACAAAGAAGTAAAATATGGTTTGCCTATTCTGCCCCAGTTATTGAACGATGCTGTTGAAGACATTACCGCGACCGATCATTACTCCTGTACCTATTGTGGCCATACTATGATGCTGGAACCCACGAAAAAAGAACATTGCCCGGTTTGTAATCATTGCTGCTGGGTAAAGTCCATCAATGAAACAAGATTGATCTGAGAAGTAGCTGCTATGCGGCATAACATGGCGCCATTGCAATTACAAAGTTTCATTGATGTAAATTGTATTTTCCTTTACCTGCTCATCAATAGTAAACCTGCTGGTATAGCAATAGCCATTTATTTCTTCAACTCATTCAATACACTGTACATCTTGTTTACAATAGCATCAGTAGAACCATCATAATTGTTTACAATTATAGAAAAAACATACTGTTTTCCCCTGGCAGAAGTGTGATAGCCGGAGAACGATTTCACACCGCCGATAGTACCACTTTTCATGTGCATACCATTGTATATAGGCAACGAATTGTAAAATGCAGCATACCAGGGGCGTGTTTTTGCATACAATAAAGCCTGCACCAATCCGTGTGTAGTTACATGATTCTGAGCCGATAAACCACTGCCGTCTGTTATGCGAAAAGCACTTTTTTCAATGCCCCGCTCTTGCCAGTAAGTTCTTAAAATAGCCACGCCGCTATCGGTAGTGCCAACGCCGTATTTTTCCATTGCCATGGTTTTTATCAAATCTTCGCCATACATATTGATGCTCTTCTTCATAAACCAATAAATAATGCTGTCCAACGTAGGCGAATATAATGTACCAATGAGTGCGTTGTAATGCGGCAAACTTTTTTGCGACAGCGTATAATCCATAGAGCTTTGTATTGTGCCCGTATGCACTATGTTATGATCAATAAAAAATTGCTTTAAGGCAGCGGCTATAGGCGTAAAAGGCTCAGGCAATGAGCCGGAAACAGTAAACAGTCCGCCCGCAGGCACAGTGCCTTCTATTACTGCAATATCACCATATGGTGGCAGGTATGGATAGCTGTTGTCTCCCGTACCTGCTGCAGCCGTTTTTAGTTCATTTACAAAGCTGGCATAAGGCACTTCAGGAGCCATGCTTTTAATGCCTACGGTATCGCCTGTCCTTGTAGGCTTCAGCACCAGGTCGTACTGGTTTTCGTGCCAGTTAAGTCCCCAGTTGCCCGCACCATAGTAGCTGCCCAGATCGTCCCACGACCAACCGCCAGGTACAGGGTTAAAACTGAATTTCGAGCCATCCAATATGATGTCGCCCATTATATTGCTGATGCCGGCATTGCGCAGTATGTTACCTATCTGGCTCATAATGCTATCAGGCTTAGTTTGGCTGTAACGCCAGCTTCCGGTAGTGGGATCGCCGTGGCCTACAATAAATAAATTGCCGTATAAAGTACTGTCTTGTATGTTGCCGCTATAGCCAATCTCTGTTTTAAAACGATAATCTGCGCCCAGCAGGTCGAGTGCAGCAACAGAAGTAAATACTTTCATATTACTGGCTGGCATCAATCCCATTTGCTCATTGGTACTGTACAGTATGTCGCCGGTGGCAGCATCCGCCACGCAAAGGCTTACAATGCCATGCTCCAGTTGCGGCGAGTTTTGCATTAGTTTTATTTTATTGGCTAATTGCTGCGCTACTGTTTGCGCTTGTAAAGCATTACATAAGAAAAGAAAAAAGAATATAAAAAGAGGTGGCTTAAACATGCCCCGAAAATAGAAGAGATAAGGCAAAGTGTAAACTTTTTGCATCATTTACTGCTTTATCGCAACACAATAATTTTCCATTCAGCAACTGTCATTTACAAAATCTGTTCTTAATAAAATTTTGCAATCTTTAAATAATCCACACGGCATTTTTTACGTTTAAGATGTAGAAATGTTTTACCTGATGAAAAAAGACCTTACTGTTGTTCTGCTGCTACTATTTATTATAAATACTTCTTTTTTCAATAGTTCGGGGCCTGCATCCGATGCGTACTATATCGTCATCAAAAAACACGCATACGAGCTCATAGTGTATGATGCAAAAGGCTGGCTGGCAACGTATCCGGTAGTATTTGGGAATAAAGATTTAAAGGATAAAATGGTGGAAGGCGATCGTGAAACACCGGAAGGTAATTTTAGGATAACAAGCAAGCGCATACACAATAAGTGGTGCCGCATGATGATGCTAGATTTTCCTAATGCCGAAAGCATTCAGAAGTTTAATATGCGCAAGCAAAGAGGTATTATACCTGCCAATGCCAAAATTGGCGGCGGTGTGGGCATACATGGTACCTGGCCACATGAAGACTTTGCTATAGACCGCTACGACAACTGGACACAAGGCTGCATCAGTATGAAAAACGCAGATGTGATAGAGTTGTTCAATATAATTCCAGTGGGAACAAGGGTTTCGATACAAAAATAGGGCTGTGATAATTCCAAGCGGAATTGTAGCACATGAATGACACAGATGAGAAAGGATGTATTAAGCAAATGAATCAGTTTCATCAGCATTCTTCTTAATACCATCCTTATTCAAAAATAATCCACTATTTAGCCGTGTCGTCCATGTGCTATTGCTTTTCTTTGCGCTTTCAAAGCGCAATAACTTATGACACCGGAACGACGAACCAGGCTGGAAAATGTATTGGCTAAAAGACAGCCCAACCTTACGGTAGTAATGGAGAATGTAATGGACCCGCATAATGTTTCGGCCGTAATGCGCTCGTGCGATGCAGTAGGCATACAGGATATTTATGTTATCAGCAATAAAGCCCCCCGACCAAAAAAATGGGGCGCTAAAAGCAGCAGCAGTGCAGCCAAATGGCTTACTGTTCACCAGTTTAATAACGCACAGGAATGTGTGAACCAATTGAGAAAAACATATAACACTATTCTCACCACGCATTTATCTTCTGAAGCAATAAGCTTGTACAGTATTGATTTTACCGGCAGTATTGCGCTGGTATTTGGCAACGAACGCGAAGGCGTAAGTGAAGAGATGCGTGCGCTTGCCGACGGCAATTTTTTAATTCCACAGGTGGGTATTATTCAAAGCCTGAATATTTCTGTGGCTTGCGCAGTAAGTATTTATGAGGCTTTTCGTCAAAAGAATAATGCCGGGCATTACAACCAATCTACGCTATCAGAACAGCAAAAAACTGCGCTCATGCAGCAATGGGGATTGATAGACGAAAACCTATAATTGCAACTGTTCTGCAATAACAGGCGTGAGTGCAACGCCCATTCCATTGCAGGCAACAATAGCCGTTACCTTATCTGAAATATGTTTTACCATCGGTTGTTTATCTTCTGTAAAACCCATAATGCCGCTCCAGCGATATTCAATATCAAACGGCTGAGATGGCAATAAATGTATCTTTATAAAGTGTTCTAATTCTTCCTGAATAATCGTGGTTGTTTCAAAGTTGGTTGTAGCTTCGGCATCAAAACATTTGTTGCGCGCACCGCCGAGTAATAATCTGTTTCCAATATTTCTGAAGTAATAAAAGCCTTCATCAAAGTGAAAAGTACCGCGTAAAGGCAAATCCTTTATAGGCGATGTTACTACAATTTGACCGCGTGCCGGTGTGGCATGAAAGTCAGTTAAAAATTGAGCCGTGAAAGCATTGCTGCAAACTAGTATTTTTTTTGCTGTAAATGATATGTTTTGTTTTGTGGTAAGAATGATTGTTGAATCCCTTTCTTCATAATGATGAACATCAATGCCGGTGAGCATATCTACACCAAGACTTTGAATTTTTTTAGTTAATGCCATTACCAGTTTTCCGCTGTGCAAGGCACCTTCCAGTTTGTTTTCAATCATGGCATCAAAGCCGGACAGTCCAAACGATTTCATTTTATCATTTGCCCATACAAACGTTTCTTTTACTCCGGTAATAGCTTGTAAGCCTGCATTTAGCCACAATAATCTTTCACCTAATGCTTCAATATCATGCTTGCTATTTTGCAAACATTCAAATCCACCACAGTCTTCATAATCTATATCATCTGCACTAAAATGTTGTTTTATTTTCTGAATGCCTTTGTAGCGCATTTCGGCTATCTGCCACATCTGTTCTGCACCCATTACCTCTGCATCATGCAATAATTCTGTAGGACTGCCAAAGCATGCAAAACCAGCATTGCGCGTAGAAGCACCGGATGGAATAATGCCTCTGTCAACAATTAAGATTTTAAGTGTTGGATTTTTTATTATCAAATGGTGCGCACACCACAACCCACATAAGCCTGCACCGACAATAATAAGATCACGCTCCGCAAAAAAACTCTCTTTCTCCCAGATAGATACTTGCATAGGTGAAAGATACAACATAAGTAGAGTACCATAAAAAAGCGTACATCAACAAAGATTTGTGATGTACGCTTACAACCCATCTTACTTCTCTTATATAACTACGTCAATCTTTTTTTGCACTTCCCCTCTGCCTATCACTTCTTTTCTTTCAATAATAAGCTTACTCCCTTTGGTATTGTACGCAATGGCATATGTTACAACCAGTATTTCTTTGTCATCTTTTACCGCTTGTATATTCATTTTTTCGGTAAGTGCATTTTTTTCGGTTGCATACTGCTTCAACTGCATGGCATCGTATGTTTTGGTAAATGCTGTATAAGATGCATTGCCACTTACTCTTTGCACGGTTATTTCCACTTGCGCCAGCGAGCTATCATAAGCTGCATAGTCGTAATTATTATCAGTAAATATGGCGAGGTCAACTTCTTTATTCACCAGCTTTGAGTCGCTGCCCGAGAACAATCTGTTTGCAAATACCAATGTTACTACAAACAGGATTGGTAAAAATATAGATAGCTTTTTCATACAATTTGTTTTTAAACTTGATGCTATCTATACTTTCAACAACGTACCGCATATGCCAACAGATTTGAAAAAGCAATACAAAATGCCTGTTTTGAAGGATGAGCGGAAACAGGATATGGATAAATGGCAAATTACCAAACAGTATAAAATGTTTACACTTTCTTAATGCCATTGAGAGTGTAACGAAAGCGAACAAAAAATGTATGGTGATGATACAGGTGCTGTTGTGAATGATAAATGGTAATTGTGAACCTGGAAATTAAATAGATATATTTTTTGAACCACAGAGGAACACAATTTGAACGTCATTACAGGCGGCAGCGAAACAATCTGTGCTTTGTAGTAAAATCAAAATAAATCTGCAGCATTGAACAACTACTACAAAGTTCAAAGTAAGCCATCCATAATGATTTACAACTATCCTCAGAATGCTTCGCTGCCAACCGCACTGACGTAAAAAGCACCGAAACGCTCACCAATTTCGTAGCCAATATTCTACTTCATCAGTATTATCAGTAAAACATCCATATGATACCGGTTATAAAAATGGTTAACTAAATAAGTACTCAATATCTTCCTTCGTAAGGCTCTTCACAAATGTTGTGTCATCGGTTATGAGGTCGGCTGCCAAAGCGCGTTTGCGTTCCTGTAATTGCAGTATTTTATCTTCTACGGTGTCCTTACAAATCATGCGGTACGCAAAGATGTTTTTGGTTTGACCAATACGATGCGTACGGTCAATCGCTTGTTGCTCTACAGCAGGATTCCACCACGGATCAACGATATAGACATAATCAGCAGCAGTAAGGTTGAGACCAACGCCACCAGCCTTTAATGAAATAAGAAATACTCTACATTCATCATCATTTTGAAAGCGGTTGATGGCGCGCTCGCGCTCGCTTGTTGATGTGCTGCCATCGAAGTATTCAAATGGCACTTCCAGCTCTTTCAGTTTATCTTTTATCAGCGCCAGCATACCTAAAAATTGAGAGAACACCAATGCTTTATGGTTGCCTATGTTTTCGGTGATTTCTCTTGCCAGCTCTTCCAGCTTTACTGATACATTAGGATATTGCTCTTCCTCTTTAATGATAGCCGGGCTGTCGCAGATCTGCCGCAATTTCATTAAGCCTTGCAGTATAGACAACTGTGATTTGTGTATGCCCTGCGCTTCTACCACGCCGAGTATTTTATCGCGGTAATCGTTGCGGTAAGCATCATAAATGGCGCGTTGTTCGTCGCCCATTTCGCAAAACAAAATCATCTCCTGTTTTTCCGGTAGATCTTTAGCTACCTGCTCTTTGGTGCGGCGGAGAATGAACGGATATAACAGTTTGCGCAAATGTTCTTTTTGCTCTTTTTCGCCAAACTTATCAATGGGCACCGCAAACTCATTTTTAAAATGATCCATGCTGCCTAACATGCCGGGATTTAAGAAATTCATCTGCGCATAAATATCAAATGTATTGTTTTGCAACGGCGTACCACTAAGGCACAAACGACTTTTGGCGCGCAGCAGACAAACAGCTTTCGTTACTTTGCTGGATGGATTTTTTATAGCCTGGCTTTCATCAAGAATCACATAATCAAACGGCACTTCTACAAATTGTTTAATGTCGCTGCGCAACGTTCCATAAGTTGTGATGATAATGTCGCTTTTTGTTTTATGCAAGGTATCTTTCATACGCAGGCTGCCATGATGCGTATAATACGTAAGCGTAGGCGTAAATTTTTTTATTTCATTTTCCCAGTTAAACATCAGCGTCGTTGGGCAAACCACCAGTGCTTTTAAATGACCTTGTTTTTCTTTGAGATAATGTAAAAAAGTAAGCGTTTGCAATGTTTTACCTAAACCCATATCATCGGCTAAAATGCCACCCCACTGCACATCGTGCAAATAGTTGAGCCACTGATAGCCCGAGGTTTGATAAGGACGCAGAATTTTTTGCAAATGTAGTGGCGCCGGGATAGGACTAATAGAATGGTTTTCTTTTAAATGCTCATACTTACTTTCCAACTGGAATATCAATTCCTCTTCATTGCGCTGCTCATACAGCTCTTCTATTATGCTAAAGTGATATTTACTGAGCTTAATATCATCAGTTCTGCCATCACCCACGCGAAAGAGCAGAGAATATTTTTTTATCCATTCCTCCGGCAAAATACCTAAGGTGCCATCCTGCAGATGTACAAATTGTTGCTTGTTGGCCAATGCTTTTTTTACATCTTCTACCGTTACTTTTTGTTCGCCAAAGTGAATATCAATTTTAGCATCAAACCAATCGGTATGGCTGCTGATGTATATTTTAGTAGAAGGCTTTGCTGTATTAAAACGGAAGTTCTTCAGTGCATCAAAACCATACACCGGCACATTCATTTCGCGTACCGCATCAATGAATAAAAAGAACCAGTTGTTCCTTAATACCTCCGCACCTTTCAATGCCAGCGTATTATTGCTTTCTGGCATTACAAAGTTGGAATGTAAATTTCTCAGCTTATCTACAAAAGAATGCTCCATCGTCATATTGCGATGAATCACCAACAGTCTGTTGGCTTGTGGCAGCAGTATGTTTTCTTTATCGGAAGGTTTTACATCGTACCCGTGATAGGTAAACACCGGCTGAAACAGGAGGTAATCGCCTTTTTCTTTTAAATACACCTTTACTTCCGGCTTTACGTCGCGCATTTCTTCCTTCTGTATATTGCTGAAGTTGACGTTGTATTCTTTGGTTAAGGGCAAAATAAAATGCTGTAACGTATAATTCCATTCCAGCGGCTCTGCCACGATTTTACCCGATGGCAAAAACTTTTCAACCAGCAGTACATCTTCGGGTTTTTGCCACAAATAAAACTGGTCTTCCTGCTGAAACAAGAGCGAAGAAGACAACACATTATCTGCAACATTCTTATTGCCGAGCGGTGTTCTTGCCGTACAGGTTATTTCGTATTGTGTACCTGTAAAATGTACATTTATTTCGGGGGTAATAAAGTTAATGGAACAATTTGCCGGCTGCAAATTGGCTGTTTGCAACGGCTTGCTGCGCGGCAAAAAGAAAGTAAAATTACTGTCTGCCATATCGGTAAACAGCTTTTTATATTTCGGATGTAAATACTCAATAATCAACTGCCGTGTTTCTTCGGGCAGTTCATCATCGTGTTGCTGCACAATATTCTCCCAAATACCGCTAAATGGTGAGTTACGGTTGAGATAACGGCTTACTTCGCTGCTCAAAATTTTGCGCACCTGTTGCAGCAAGTGACGGTCTTCTTCATCCAGCACTTCGGTACTTACAAAACGCGCTACATCCAGCTTTTCTACTTTACCTAAATAACCAGTATTTTCATCATTGGGTTCGCCCTGTACTACATCTACCTGTGTATATGGATAGTTGTGTGCATTGTAAGAAATAACAATACCTAAGCGGGTACGGTTCTTTAAACTTTCGTCCTCAGCAGGCATAACAGGTACGCTTTCCAGCACTGGCTTGGGTTTTACAGGTACGGCACCTGGCATTACCCGTTTAATGCTGGTATCCAGCACGCGCAAAAAAGGTTTATCGTCTTTATAGGTAAACTCAAACTTACCGCTGAGGTCATCTTCCAGTGAGTAGCCATACAACGAAAGCAGTTTGTTTTTTTCTTTATCCCAGTTGCGGATACGGTCGAAATAAGTGGCGCCGTAGCTGTTTAGCAATTGCACCAACACAATGGTCTTGTGCATGCACAAAGGATGTTTATGCTCACTATCGCAGTTACAACTTGTATCAAAGTTACGCTCCTCATTTTTTTGAATAACTACTCTATAGGCGCCATCGTCCAGCTTTACTTCCGCTACAACCCGCTCATCTTTTGCCTCGATGATGGCAGCTTTGGAAGTATTTAAAAATGCTTCTGCTTTTTCAATGGATTCGGGCGAAGAAAGCAACTTAATCAGCTTCATTTCCAGTTGCTTCATCTTTATTACCGTATGCCGTTGGCTGTAAGTAATGTCCTTTTCGCCGAGCATATTTTTATCCAGCATCTCCTGCAACTGAAACAGGGCAGCGGCTTCGTGCCTGCATATTTCACCCAAATTATAGGGACAGCCACAACGGATGGCCAGGTTCTTTTCGTCCTTGTATTTATCTATATACACCTTGTAGTAGGTTGCATACATATCGTCTTTTACGCGGAAGGTGATAGCCCCCATGAGGTCGTCCACATTCACCAGTTCTACATTACCAATAGCATGAATTTTTTTGCCTCGGCGTATCACTTCATCCGTTCCGTTGTTATAGATATATTTTGTAAGATAGGGTAATGCCACAATTCGGTTTTAAATACTAAAAGTTACCTTTTGTAAAGCTTGTCGTTCGCAAAAGGGCAAGTAGCAAAATTAAAAAAATTAAGGGCAGTTATGAAATGATAATAAACATAAACTTGTTAAATGCTTTGTTAACAAATGGCAGAAGATAGCACAACGCCCACAGGGCATTGAACATTGTAGGCGTTAGTTTAAAGCATAAGTTTTTTGGTTGAATGTGAACTATAACTGTGGAAAGGCTTTATACATCCTTTGCTTGTTGAATGAAACTGTATAGCCGTAAGCAAAGATTCTTTCATATTTAAACACAGTTTATAAAGGAACATATTAGCCAACTAAACATTAGCTACAATCTATCTGTAATCTGCTGTACAAGCATAGCCACTTCATTGTTGTAATGGTGATCGCCCGGCACTTTTAAAATGGCAACATGCTTATTAATGATACTTTTTTCGGGTACATTTTTTTCATTATTGCCAAATAGTACAAGCGTTGGTTTGGTGAGTTTATTAATTTCAGCAGGCACGTTTACACCATCCGAACCATATAGTAAGTGTACTTTAAAATCGGTGGTAGCAGATGGAGATATGAGCACCACATCCGAAACGTGATTACTTACATCGGCAGCCAGCCGCGTTTGTACAAATGGTAATATATCGGCACCTAAAGAGTAACCAATGAGTACTACACTTTGTCGTTTCCAGTCGTTTATATACCGGCGCAATAAACCGGTAATGTCTGCGGCTGCCTTGTCGGGCGTCTTGCCTTTCCACAAGTAAGATTTTATATTGAGTGCGGCCACCGGATAACCTTTACTATTCCACTCTTTTACAAACGATCTCGAAAAATTGTTCATGCCACCATCACCGGTCAGGTAAAAAATGAGTGGTTTTTGTACATCGTTGCTGTTAAACGTATCAACGGGCAGACTTTGCGCCATCACTTTTGTATTTATAAAAAGAAATAAGATCAGCAATACTTTTACACTATTCATCATGCTTTATTGGTTTCATTGCTTTATTCAACACTGCCGGAAGGCGCAGCAAATCAAAATCATTATCATACACCAGATACTTGTTCAGCCATTGCGATGCATACTTTTCTTTAAATGCCCGCAAGCCCTGGTAATGGCGAAAACGGCGGATCTTTTCGTACGCATAGCGCATCAGCCGTTCCAGTGTTTTATCGGCGTGCTCTAATCCAGACATGGGCGCAAGCCCAAGGTTTACAAAGCGGCAGCCTTTTTCTTTGGCATATTTTATTAGTTCTATGATCAACGCATCCATACAGCCACCCGGCGCCTCCGATGTTTTGCGTATGAGGTCGTAGGTGCATTCACCAGGCGCAAAATCAGGAATGATATTGAGAAAAGCAACCGGCATGCCATCCGCATTTTTAGTAATAATGAGTTCCTGAAGGTTGATGTCTTCATCAAAACTGCCTTGTGAAAAAATCATTTCGGTGCGATTGGTTACTTGCAGCCATTCGTCCGATACGGCTTTAAGTTGTTGCATGAGTTCGGTTGAATAGGGCGGGCAGTAAACTGCTGTTATATACCCTTTTTTTTGCAGGCTATTCAGCCCGTTACGCAATGATTTTTTATCCCTTCCCGCAAGGTCAAACTGCTCAACATCTACAATTGCTTCCTGCCCTATGAGCAGACTTTTTTTTCGTTGTTGTTCAAAATAAGAAAGACTGTTTTCATCCACACGATAGTATGCCGTTTTTAATCCCAGATGGTTACAATAATCTGAAAATTCTTCGAGCACAGCAGATAAATTTTCTTCGGCACATACCGGCACTTCCAGCACCAGTGCAAAACCGTTTTCGATACGATAAGCTACAAAAGCTTCGTATTGTTTGGAGAAATACAACAGTTTATCATTGGCTATTTTAAAAAAATCCACCGATGAGCAGCCATACTTTTGCAATAGTTGTAATGCTTTGTCGGTTTCTTTATTTATATACGATTTGCTCAGGTAAGGCTTTACCAGGGCATACAGCAAAAAAATCCAGGCACCCAACGCCAGCGCATACATCGAAATTAGAAATTCGCTGGCAAAAGGGGTAAGCGGCTCGAGGTCAATTTTTTGCAACAAAAAAATACGAAGCGTATAGCCCAGCGATTGGTACCTGTTGAAATCAATACCAAAATGCCTTGTCTTTAAAAAATAAAAACCAATATAACCATATACCATTACTGCTACAAAAGTGGATATAGCCAGCGTAAGTGCCCGGCTGATGAGCCGTGGGTTGGTGCGGACAGTATATTGTTTTCTGGAAAAAAGTAAAGAAAGTAATACTATCAGGGCAAGTATTGCTTCCTCCCAATCCAGCCCTTTGGTAATGTGCCCGCCCAGCGATACCAGCGTAAATATAAACGCCAGCCACCACGCATTACGCAGCCCTCTTATGAGGAATGTTGCCGTAACAATGAGTGCAACGCCTATATAAATAACCAATGTATTGGAAGCATGAATTTCCGCAGCGTTTACGAAATTGTGCAGCATTTTCATGCGCTGCGCAACAGGTGGCGTAAGCACCGAAAGAATATTGACAACGCCCAGCAAAAAGATAGTAAAAGCTGGAAAAATGCGAAGAAAAAGTGCTTTCCCTTTTACCAAAAAAGAAAACAAGCCGCACAACATGGGCAACCAAAATTCAAATGCACGATAGATAAGCGCAATCGCTAACGCCTCTACCGGCGTATATCCAAAGTGTCCTAAAATATACACTACGGATAACTCCACCGCACCCACACCTCTCAAAAACGGTGAAGCCACCATCAACAAAACAGAGATAACATACGCCAGCCCCGCTGCCTGCAACGATGGATGTACGCCGGCGGCCAGCATAGCAATGTACAGGTGCGCAATGCCGCATACTTCCACGCCAATTGAAGCGAATACGGTAAGTAAATACCACTTGCCATCTACCGATGCACCGGTAACCTGCAATAAAGTAAGTGCTGTTTTAGGATAGCGGTTTTTTATCCATTGATATAATGCTTTTTCTTTACGAATATTATATAGTACAAACAGCAGCAACGCAATCAATATTGTTAATACACCCATACCAATGGCTGTTTGCTGCATGTCTTTGCTGTTGCCGCCGCCTGCTGCCAGCAACAACACCGTAAGGCTGATAATAAAGGTTGATAAAATACCGGCAAAGCCAAACAAGCCCGAAGCCTGGTGTATTTTCATTCTATCAGGTACGGTGCGTTTAACACTTTTAGGAACATACGCAAGTGCACTTACACCGCCACCGGGCAAAAAAGTAGAAAGAAAATTGCGTTTGAGAAAAAGCTCAATGGCACTGCTTAACGGAAATGGTGTTTTAATAGCATTGAAACTGAAGGCATACATGGCAGATTGACAAAGTACAAATATGCCGGTGACCACCGCAGCAAGCAGCAACCAACTATTACTGGCTTGATGCAGGTAGGGTAAAATCAGGCTTATTTCGCGGCGCTGCTGATGAAAAAAATAAATGCACACCACCAGCAGAAAGACGGCCAGTACCTCGCGCCAGTAAAACTTTTTAGGAAGGCGTATATTTTTAAAAAAAGTTATTTGCATGAGACTGTAAGGATAACTGATTAGGCCGATGAAAGCTGAATATGCAGGAATATCACGGTATCCTACACGCGTATCACCATATTTATTCCTGTTGCCGGATAGTGGTTGCCAATACGAAAATAACAGCACCAAACACTGCAACAATGCCAAACGACCATTGCAACCCGATTGCCTGCGCTATATAACCCACGCCCGGCGGTACTACCAAAAAGCCAAAATAGCTGATGGTAGATACCGATGCAATAGCCGTACCGCTGCTCATGGTCTTAGATTTTCCGGCGAGGCTAAATACCAGCGGTATAATGCATGATACACCCAAACCGGTGAGTACAAAGCCAATACCTGCCGTAACAGTGTATGGCAGCAAGCTTGCAATGAGTAATCCGGTACATATCAGTAAGCCACTGTAGCGCAGTATAGTAAGAATGCCCAATTTATTTACAATTCTATCACCTAAAAAACGCCCGGTTGTCATAGATACCATATACAATACAAAGGCTGCTGTTGCAGTCTCCTTATCCGCCATTACTGCTTTTCTAAAATAGATACCACTCCAGTCGTACATCACGTTTTCGCACGCCATTGAAGCAAAGGCTATTACTGCAAACACCATCAGGTAGCGGTCGGGCATTATAAATAATTTTTTGCGCGGCTGCACTGTAGGTTTTATATAATAGGTATTCGGGTAAAATATAATCGAGAGTAATAATAAAAAGGCGCTTACCGAAAGCAAATGCACTTTTAACGGCAAACCCGACGATACAAACAAAAAGCCTACTGCTGCACCTGCAAAACCGGCCATGCTCCACACTGCATGGAATGTGGTAATAATAGATTCATCGTACAGGCGTTGTACTTCCACACCTTGTGCATTCATGCTGAGGTTGAGCAAATTGCGCGAAGAGCCAAAGCAAAACAGCACCAACCACAATTGCCAAAACTGGGTAACATACCCTAAAATACCCAGCACGGCATTGTAAAAGACAGCCCCGAATATCATGATGCTCTTGCTGCTGTAGCGGTTGAGCAGGTTGCTGGTAAAAGGCACCGTCAGCAATATACCAATGGGGGCTGCAAGCAAGGCAGTGCCCAGTTGTGCCTCGTTGAGGTGCAGTTGTGCCTGTATAGTAGGTATGCGCGATGCCCAGGTGGAATAGCCAAAGCCCGACATGAAGAAGTAAACAAGGGTAGCGGCACGGTGTTTTACGCGTGGTAATGTAGCCTTAGAAACCAGTTGCATTACTGCAAAAATAAAGTGAAACGTGCACCCCGCCGTTTTGAAAAGCGTTTAAAATTTTATATTCTTACATGGTATTGTTTTACAGCATTTAATAATTTTTGACAGGAATGTAGTCATGTAAACTAGTTGCTACTTTATTTTAGGATTGGGGCTATCTTTAAATTACAATATGATAAAAGCGCAGCGTGGATAGATAAAACCGGAACGTAAAGAAGATAAAGGAATGAAATGTATGATTATCAAATCAGTCTCTGTAGTATAAAAAATCCCTTACAATTCTATATCTTCTTTTTTGTGCAGCCACACAAAAGCTATTGCTTATTCGGCAGAACTGTCTGTTACCGGCTTCTCTGCCGTGGATTCTTTATAACGCGTGTAGCAGCACAAAAAGAAGACACTTTAAAGGTTAAATTGTTGGGAGATGTATCTTATCTTTTTAAAATTTATTTACCTCGTGGCCTGTAAACATCAGTTTCAACCCATTTTACTGTAGTATTACCAATGTTCTTACCAAAGTCTGTTGTGGGGCCACCTATCCATCCGGTTCCTGCTTTTAATTCCATTATTTGTTTATCCATTCCCTGCATGGTCACTTCAATTTTGCCTCCTTGTATAACATAAAAGGAATGGTCTGGGTGTGTGTGAATAGCAACGGAATCTCCCGGTTTTAGTGTCACCTCAAACATCTTTATATTCAAAGTATCACCAAGCTTTTTAGAGAATTGTGCTCCTACCGTCAACGGATCCATTGCCGGGTCGTATGCGAACGCTGAAGCTGTATCCGTGTTTGTAACAGATGAGGTGGTATCCATATTACTATTTTCTGAAGTAGTTGCAGACTGATTACAACTAATTAGCAATAAAGCCGAAATCAGTATAAAGAAGTAAATGTTGCGTTTAACTTGTTTCATGATTTATGTTATAAGGATGAAAAAATTATTTTTTCTGGTAATTTTTAAGAAGTGTCTCATGCAATTGTTTTTTCACACTTTTGCGAAGTGTCAGAATAGGGTTGCTACCAACAAAATCCCATTTTAAATTACTACTGGCGGATGATACACCCACTAGCAGTAAGCAATCTTACATTTGCTGCGAATGCCAGTGAAACAGTTTCTGCGAAATTTTCCAGCCGTCTTCCGTTTTAACGAGATTAAAAAGATCGGACATGTGAACGCCAGAGCCTGCAAGATTGCCTGACCATTGCTTTATCTCAAGCCGGACAACCGCAATGGTGTTTAAGATTTCAATACTGGCAAAATCGGGTTCAATGTCGGGTGCAGGTCCATTCTCGTCAATCCAGTCAAATAATACTTTAATGGGAGTAAACAACAAATTGCCATCAACATAGCCAACCAACGTAGCGTCGGGGTGAAAGCCGGGACGCATCAAATCGCTGTTGCCGGCACGCGAGCCATCAATGTAATACTGTAATGTTTTTACGATGCCATTGTGTTCTGTGAGATAATCAATTTCAGTGAGAAAATCATTAGCTGTTTTCATGGGTATGAATGTTTTAGGTGGAAGGTTAATTGAAGATAAATAAAAAATAAGCGGTTATACAAATTATTTTATGAACCGATATGCTGAAAAAATGTAATTTCTACAGCGGCTGAATATGTCCCCAGCAATAAAAATATAGAGCGGGGAAAGATATGCTGCAATAGGTAATACATTAAAACACGGCATCAGTAATTTTTTCATCACTATCTGCAAAAGCTATTGCTGCTTTCTGCTGTACGGCAGCCGCTTCGCCCTTTTTATCCTGAAGCCTTAAAGCCCGATTTAATCCGGTATAAGACCAGCCATTGTTTGGATTGAAGTACAAATCATCTTTAAACACTTTTTCCGCTGCGGCATATTGTTTGGCTTTCAATAGAACAGTGCCTAAGTATTGCCGTGCAGGATGCACCCAGTCTTTGGGTTCATTATAAATCATCGAATCTTCCCTGTTTACTGCTTCCTGCAAAAAGAGGATGGAAGCGGGCAGATTATTTTGTTCTTCAGCAATCACGCCCTGCAATATTTTCTCTGCCACGCCTGCACCGTTAATACCCGGATTTGCATAGGAGGGTGCCGGTGCACTCAACTGGCTGTTGGTCATACCCTGTTGTACCGCCTGCAATTCTTTTGATGCATTATCAAACTGATGCTTTCTTGCATATGCCAATCCTCTTCCATAATGCCAAATCAGATTGCCGTACACGTAGCTGGCAGGTATTTCGGGTGTTTGCAAAATATCATCCCATTTACCAAAACGGATAAGGGTTAAATAAGGTGTCATATAAATATATTGTACAAATACACCAAAGAAGTCGGGCATACTTTGCCAGCTGCTATCAAAGCTGTTGCGCGTATCTATTGATAATTTTTCGGCTGTTTTAAACTTACCATCCATATTGGCACATGTTGCCTGCATGTGAAGATTGTGAATGAGATACAGTGGTGTATTGTTAGCTACCGGAGCATATTTAGTAAGGTAATCGTAATAGCGCTTTACTGCCAGATCATTAACTGCTTCGCCTTTTTTATAATTGCCTGTACGGATGTAAATATGAGCCGGCATGTGCACTATGTGCGATAAGCCAGGCATTAGCAAAGGCAACATATCCGAAACTGCCAATGCTCTTTCAGGATGGCTTGAAGCCTCCACTGCATGTATGTAATAATGTGCCGCACCGGGATGATTGGGGCTTATTTTCAAAACACGCTCCAGCGTTTGCACGATCTCCGGCGTCCACGTTTTTTCTTTACCTGCTTTATTGTAAAAATCCCATGGATGCAACAGCATGAGGGCATCGGCATATAAAGCACCTACATCGGGATTATTGGTGTTTTGCTGATATACTTTTTTCATTGCATCAGCATATAGTTGGTTTAAGTGCTCACGTGTTTGGGTTGTATCGGCACTGTATCGGACAGTCATTGCGTCAATAAGAGCTAGCTCTACCGGTGTGCAGTTATTCTTATTGGCAATAGCTTTCGCCACAGCCACCAATGCGTCGGGTGAGGCAGCATAACCATAATCGTTAATGTTTGGTCCATAAGCTAATGCCTTGCCCCAATAGCCCATTGCAAAGTTTGGGTCAAATTGAGTAGCTTTTTCAAACGATGCTACTGCTTCGATGATATGAAAAGCATAATACATATTAATGCCCTGCTCAAAGTAAATGCGTGCACTGTCGTTTGTTTCAGATACCGGCATGCGATAATCGCCCCAGCCGCTTAGCAGGGGAATGGCATTGGCACTGTCATCCACATCAAACAGCACCAGGTTGGGGCTACAGCTTAGGGTGTATTGTTTTTTGTACCATAAAGTTTTCTGAACAGCTTCTTTTGAAGACAGGTGTGAAGTGATACCTGCATGGATGAATGCAGCAGAAGCAAAAGCTGCTATCAACAGGGGAAGGAGCTTTTTCATAAAGGGCAATTAGTAAAGGAAAGTTACAGAAAAATTGACGAATACGAATGTTTTCCTGCTGTGTATTGCGTATATACACCTGCTTCTGAATGAATTTGCGAACGTTTGGTATTTGGAGTTGCGTATATTTGAGAGTTGGCTGTAATGCCGTTGTGACATTTCCTACTTGTTCAAAATTGTTATCTTTACGGACGTGATAAATTCATTGACATGACTCGACAAGCAATCATTGAGCGGACGATAAAGGCTATTAACCAATTACCGGAAGAAAAAGCAGAAGCAATTTCTGATTTTGCCGACTTCGTGACCAAACGTTATGAGGAGCACTTATTGATGCAAGGCATTCAAAAGCTGACTTCCGACAGCCAGACTTTCGACTTTTTACATAATGAAGAAGACCTTTATTCAGTAGATGACTTAAAGGAAGTGTACAATGGCTAAGGGCGACATTGTGCTTATTACTTTTCCCTTTACTGACCTGAGCGGTAGTAAACTCCGTCCGGCTGTTGTTCTTGCTAACACAAACCTTGACATTACAGTTTGCTTTATTACGACACAACTTGGCTGGCAAGAGCCTACTGACGTGCTGCTAACTCCAACTGCCACAAACAGACTTAGAAAGCAATCACTCATCCGAACAAGTAAGATTGCGACGTTAGACAGGTCTTTAGCCAAAGGACTTTTGGGCAGACTTGGACCAACGGAAATGACAGAATTAAATAACAAACTCAAACTCTTATTTCAATTACCTTGACAAAAGGCACATACCGCTAACATGAACTGTGTAAAAAACCAAATTAATTTGCTGGTTTGGCGGAGCAATAATTTGGTTGGTATAAAGTGTTGTTTTTTACCACTGCAAAAACCTGTTTGAGCAGTTTGTTACATACTGCTATTAGGGACAGTTTACCCGATTTCCCTTTTGCTCTCAATCGCTCATACAAAGCTTTACATGCAGTATTGGTTTTGATAGCACTCATAGCACACATGTACAGCACATCACGCATGGGCTTGCCTCCTTTCTTGCATATTTTAGACTTACCGATTATACTGGTGCCACTGCTGTATTGTCGTGGACTGAGACCAGCAAAACTGATCAGTTGGCGGTAGTTGTGGGTATAACGAAAGCCTTGGGTAAAGATGATGAGCATAGCGGTAGCTCTTTTTCCAATAGCTTTAACGCTGCTTATATTTTTAACCTGCTGAGGTTGCCACTGCATCAGCAAAGCTTCAGGTTTTACTTCTATTGAGTGCATTTCTTTTTCAAGCAGTACTTTCATTTTCTCCAGTGACCTTATTGCATCCTTTGTATTGGCAATAAGCGCAGGCTGTGCAGCTGGTTATTATAACGCTTGATCTGTTCACTATAGTCGCGTATAGTATTGTAAAGCTGTTTGCTCTCAAAATAAGCTGCATCAGGCATTTGCCACAACTCAGGACACTGGTCCATAGCATAGCGGCATATCCATCCGGCATCCTTCTTATCTGTTTTGTTTCTTTCCCCTTGCATCTGAATATAGCGCTTAATGCTCAGTGCATTAACTACACTTGTGGCAAATCCTTTTGCATGCAAAAAGAAGGCAAGGCGCACGTAGTAAACACCCGTAGCTTCCATAACAAAGTGGTAAGTGGTGCCGGTGTGTGCCAGGATGGTTTCAAAGCCTTTGTTGTTATTGCCTACCTTGATATGGAAGATGTCACCAAGATTATTCTGATAGGCAACATCCAGTGTGTTTTGTGATACATCAATACCACAGCACAATTTTTCATTTTTCATACCCTTGCATTTTGATTGGTGAAAAGTTGTAGTTTTAAAGTAGGGAAAACAAGGAAGAACAAGCTCTTACACTGTGCTATCTATCCTAATTCAGACTTTTCTAAGTAAAGTACTGGTGAACTATTCAGCATCGGGTAAGAAAAGGAGCAGGGATAATCATGTTGTAAAGGCTTACATGCCTATCAGGTTTGAGCATCTTATTCCGCTCCCTTGTTCTTTCAATTGTCTCTTTACTTCTCTATAGTGAATTTACTGAATTGTAAACATAGGATAAGGTTTGCTGCCATAGCGGCTCGACGAACCTTGGCTGAACATGAGGAATTCTATTAAACTCTATAGCTTTATCCAAGCTGACGTGCAAGCCTGCCGCACCATCGCAAATACCTAATCCGTTATAAGCCATTTAGGGCAACCATCATCAATTCATTAGAAAAAATAAAACTTACAAAATATGTTAGGAGAACACTTATCAAAAACAAAAGAAAGAAAGAAACTTTGGGTTGTTTCAGCGATGGTCATTATACTTTTATTGACAGGAATTTTATTGCTTACAAAAAGTTTATGAAACGCTGGAGCAAACGAAAAATTTTTAAAACCATATGGTTTAGTTTAGTCATTGTTTTCTTTGTCTGGAATTGGACAACCTTTCAATCCAGAAACTTACCAAGAGACACATTTGAGAACGCTGAACTGGTAACTGTTACACAATCAGACGACTTTATAACTTTCCAGTCTGACACGGCAAAAAACGGAATAAATGTTATTTTCTTTCAGGGTGGTTTGACAGACCCCAAAGCCTATGCTCCGCTTTGCCGGCAACTTGCTGAAAATGGATTTACTTGCTACTTAATGAAAATGGATTGGCGACTTCCTCAATATGATTATAAAAAGACACTAGAACTCTTTAATTTAGATAGTGGTAGTTATGTCGTGGGCGGACATTCACAAGGCGGAAAAATGGCGGCTCAAATTGTTTACGAAAATCCGGCTTTGTTTAAAGGGCTATTTTTATTAGGCACTTCGCATCCGAGAGACATTGACCTGTCTACATTTACAATCCCGACAATAAAAATATATGCCGAAAAAGACGGACTTGCCAGTGTTCCGGAAGTAATGGAAAACAAAAGCAAACTTCCTCAAAACTCAAAGTTAATTTTAATTAAAGGCGGCAACCATTCTCAATTTGGATATTTAGGAAAACTGTTAATGGACAACAGTGCTGACATTTCTCTTGAAGAACAGCAGAAACAAACAGTTGAAGACATTATTGAGTTTTTGAATGAAATAAAAAACGGCATATAACAGGGCTTGGCAATAGGTTGGCTGAAGCAATAACAATAGACTGTGATTCACTATCAGCAACAGTTACAGCAGACGAATAAATATCGGCTTTTTGTATTTACCTTCGACTACAGTTTTTCAACCTGCCTGCCGGCAGCTCGGCTGACGTTGGGGCAGAATGTATATTGAACGCCAGCCCATGACCAGGCCAGAGCCATTAGTGGTCATTGTAAAAAAACAATAACAAACCATAGACAACAATAAAAAACAGAACTGTATGAGAAAAATAATTTCATTTATGCACATATCGCTTGACGGTTTTGTGGCAGGGCCGAACGGAGAAATGGACTGGATTAAAGTGGATGAAGAAATTTTCGATTATATCGGTAAGCGCATAGGCGAAGGCGACACTGCATTATATGGACGAGTAACTTATCAGATGATGGAAAATTACTGGCCTACCGCAGGAGACGAGCCGACAGCGAGCAAGCACGACATTGAACATTCAAAGTGGTATAACAAAGCTCACAAGGTTGTTTTATCAAAAACAATGAAAGATGCAGATTTGACGAACACAACAATTATTAGCGACAACCTTTCGGACAGCATAAATGAAATAAAACAACAGGCAGGTGAAGATATCTTGCTCTTTGGCAGCCCGACCGCAACACATTCACTTATTCAACAAAACTTAATTGACGGCTACTGGCTATTTGTTAATCCAATTATTCTTGGACGAGGCATTCCATTGTTTGTAGACATAAAAGACAAAATAAAACTGAAATTATTGACGACCCGGCAATTTACTTGCGGGGTAACTGAACTGAATTACACAGTGAACAGACAATAACAACGAACCGCTAACATTGTTTTTTATACAGGTTGGGCTTGACCAGCAAACATCAGCAATTTGCAAATCAAGGCTTCAGTTTCGGCAGACGAATAACTACCGGCTGTTGTTCTTAATTTCATCTTCATATATTCAATCTTCCGAGCTGTGGACGGGCGGAAGACTAATCCCCAACCTGCATAAAACCCTGAACATTTTTTGTCATGCTATTCAGCGATTGTGCAAATTCAACTACAGGCTGACTACCAGAAATTTTACCTTTGATACAAGGCGTTTTAGAAGTTTAATCTGTTTTCATTACAGCATTTATATAGCTGATGAAGATGTTATTTTAAAGATAGTAACACGTAACTAATAGACACTTTTAGACCTTAGGAGAGAAGTGCCTGAACTACCAACAGGATAAATGACAAAACACTATTTCCCTCTATGCCAAACCTCCATCTGTAACGTACAACTTGCCTTAATTATTACGAGCATGAGGAGCAATAACCCGAAATAAATCCGTTGAAGTTTACAGCGTGATAACCTTTGGGAAGCTTACAATCAACTTCCTCAGGCAAACACTCTACCTTTCCGCATTGCAGGCAGCGGAAGTGGAAGTGATTGTGGCTGTGTTTTTTTTCAGCACAGTTTAGGCAATAGGCAAAATACTGTTTCCCATCGTCACCTATTATTTTATGAACAATACCATCATCGCAAAAGCTGTTCAGCACCCTGTAGATCGTTGCTCTATCCGCCGCATTGCCCAGTTCTGCCTGTAAAATTTCCTGGCTTACTGCTGTATCAGCCTTCTTTAAAGAGTCAAAAATCAATTGCTTTGTTTTTGTATTCCGCTTAGGCATAGTACAAATTTAAAACTTTATTGCGATATTGTCGCAATAACGAAAAAGCTGTTACCTTTACAAAATAACACCGGTGCTTACTTGCAGAAAATTGATAGCTCAACAGCATATCCTTTTTTGTCGTTTAGCCACTTGCCATTCTTTGTTTTTCATTTTAAAACCACAACTGTATGACAGATAAAAAAGATTTTGATGTAATTATAGTAGGCGGAAGCTATGCAGGCCTCTCAGCGGCAATGGCATTAGGGCGTGCGTTAAGAAATGTATTAATAATTGACAGCGGATTGCCTTGCAACAGACAAACACCCCATTCTCACAACTTCCTTACACAGGACGGAAAAACGCCGGGAGAAATTTCAGTTTTGGCTAAAGAACAGGTACTGAAATACAACACGGTACATTTCCGTCAGGACGTTGCAACAGCAGGAAAAAAGGTTGGGAATGGCTTTGAAATTACTACACAATCCAGCCGGATATTCACTGCCCAAAAACTCCTGTTTGCAACCGGCATAAAAGACGTGATGCCGGATATAAAAGGCTTTACAGCGTGTTGGGGTATTTCGGTTATTCATTGTCCTTATTGCCATGGTTACGAAGTAAGGAACGAAAAAACAGGTATTTTGGGGAATGGTGATCATGCGTTTGAATATGCCAAATTAATTTCTAACTGGACGAAGGATTTAACCTTATTTACCAACGGAAAATCGGCGCTTACCGGAGAGCAGACAAAAAAGCTGCAGGTGCACAACATTCCTGTTATTGAAACTGGAATTGACCGTTTTGAACATAAAAATGGATACATTGAACAAATCATTTTCAGGGATGGAACTGCCTCCTCAATCAAAGCAGTGTATTCAAAAGTACCGTTTATACAGCATTGTGATATTCCTGAAAAATTAGGTTGCGAACTGACTGAGCAGGGCTATATAAAAACAGGCGACTTTCAAAAGACTACTGTTGATGGCGTGTACGCCTGCGGAGATAATATATCGCCTATGCGTTCAGTATCTACTGCCATTGCAACGGGAACTTTTGCAGGTGCCGCGATAAACAAAGAGCTTATTGAGGAACAATTTTAAACGTAAAAAGAATGCAGTATATAGCTGCATGTTTTCCGTTATGGTAGCTGTACATAATGCGTACATATCAGGTAAAATATAAAAAGTATGTACTTAAAAAGATTGATTATACATAATAGCTGCGCCAGTTATTTCTAAAACGCGCTGCTATAAGGCAGGTTATCTGTGGCTAATTACATTTCCATTTGGTATAACAATGTGCAATTTAGAAATTCGGTAGTAGTATAATTTAAAGAATTCCCGTTCATAAAACTATACAATAATAACCATCACCTTTGCACTATGAAAGCACTGTTATTAATAGATATCCAAAACGATTTTATTCCGGGCGGTGCACTGGCGGTGCCTGGTGGCGATAAAATAATTGATACTGTAAATAAACTACAGGATCATTTTAATTTGGTTGTTGCCACACAAGACTGGCATCCATCCAACCACAAAAGCTTTGCTTCGCAACACGAAGGCAGGAAAATGTTTGAGAAAATAGAATTGGGCGGATTGGAACAAGTGCTTTGGCCAGACCATTGTGTACAGGGAACAAGCGGCGCTGCATTTTATCCAAAGCTGAATATGAATAGGATAGAAGCGATCTTTAGAAAAGGCACCAATTCTGCAATAGACAGCTATAGTGGCTTTTATGACAATGGTCATTTAAAGTCCACCGGGCTTGCCGATTATTTAAGAGGCAAAGGAATAACTGATGTATTCATTGTTGGATTAGCAGGTGATTATTGTGTATATTTTTCTGCCAAAGATGCCCTTGCTGAAGGCTTTCAAACCTATTTGATCGAAGGTGCAATTCGAGCTATTGATAATAATGACTTTGAAAAAGCAAAGCAGGACATTATCAGCAAAGGCGGTAAGATTATCAACAGTGATGAAGTGATGTAAAAGAGTCAACCTCACCTGTTAAACAAAAAACAAGCTTTTTAAGCGATAAAAATCTATTTAAAGAAATAAGCTATCCCTATGGTAGGGTAATTCACTATCAATTCGTATCGCCAATCCACTTTTACTGCCAGCCGCGAGGTAATAAAACCTTCCACACCCACTGCCGCAATAATATCTATACCATATTTCTGTCTTGCATCCATATTATTAATAACTGGTATCTTTTCTTTCTTAAAAGCAAAGCCTAAACCCGCTTCAATGTAAGGCTGTACCACACCTGTAGTAAAGTTATTCTGAAGGGTTAATCCTGCACTGTAAATATTATAAAAGCGCTGCTGTTTTACAGGTGGATTGGCGGGATTATAGTAGGAGTAATTGTATGCCTCTACCGTAGTACGCGACAAGTAAGAAAAGCCGGTGTTAATTGAGGTATTTTTACTTACAGAAGGCAAAGAAAAGCGTGCAATGATGCGCCCGGCATATTCCGACTGTTTACCTAACGGCAAAGCACCTGCATACGCATATATATTCATTTTCGACTTTGCTTTTACATAATAAGAAGTATTGTTAGCTGAAGGGGCTTTGCACTGATTGAGTTTTGTAGTATAAGCTATCAAACTTTTTTCGTTGTAATTTAACCGCTCCGGTTCACCAATGAGCTGGTTACAATCTATTGAAAGGAAATGAAGTATATTTTTGAAGTTTCCCTTTTCATCCAGTTGTCCATTCGTTAGCATCTTATCGTCGTACAGGCATACCGAAGTATCATTATTGGATATTATAAAATATTGCCTGTCACTCTTACGAAAAGCATACAAATCGTAATAGCCTTTGAGCAACAGCTTGGCAAAATATTGCTGTTGTGCTCCGTTTGCATCAATAAACGATACCAGTTGAAAGTGGTTTTCTCCATTAAAATAAAATGCCTTTACTTCTTTTACCGAATAAAACTGCGCCGGTGTTCCCGAAGCATTATTGCTGAACGTTATGCCGTTAGTTAAGTTGTTTTCTATGTCTTCTTTTAAATAACCATGCATTGTATCGGTAGGTGTAACTATATAACCCTCTTTGAAATTGGACTGGGCAAAGCTGAAGCGTGGTATTGCTGATAAAGTAATAAGAAACAGGGTTTGTAAAAGTCTTATAAACATACATTAGTTTGGTGCGGAAATGTATATGAAATTGTGAATACTTTCTGCCTGTATAAAGCATTTTAATTTTGTTATTCTTTTATCTTATAAGTACAAGCCAAAAAAACACTGCCATTATTGCCGGCTTACTAAACAAAATGCTTGGCTAAAGGCATACATCACTGTTAGTTCTTAATTTTACAATCTTAATCTAATAAGATAACCATGAAAAAAGCAGCATTTAAAGGAATATTGTTGCTGATGCTTGCAACCGGAATAATTGCAACAGCACCGCAATTGTCATTTGCCCAAACAAATAAATCCACGACCGGAAGCAACACTGCAAACAATGCAGGGTTGAAGCTACCAACAGGTTTTAATGCCACTATTGTAGCACCCAATGCAGGCAATGCAAGGCATATTGCAGTGACTAACGAAGGCGATATGTATGTAAAGCTGGCAAGACCAAACGGAAGTAAAAAAGGCATTGTAGTCATTAACAAAAGCGGTGAAGAGAATAATGGCTTTGGCGATTATGGCGGCACGGGTATAGCTATTAAAGATGGTTATCTGTATGCTTCTTCCAACAGCAATGTGTACCGCTACAAACTGGATGAAAATAATCATGTGATTGATCCCTCCAACCCCGAGTTGATTATTAAGGACTTGAAAATGGAGAACCAGCACGAATCGAAATCTATTGCATTAGATAATAACGGAAATATTTATGTAAACATAGGCGCCTATTCCAACTCATGCCAGGAGAAGGACAGAACAAAAGGTTCAATGGGCATGAAACCGTGTCCTATTCTTGATTCTGCAGGTGGCATTTGGATGTTTAAAGCCGATAAACAAAACCAGACATATGGCGATGGCGTGCGCTATGCAACTGGTTTACGCAATGTGGTGGGGCTTGACTGGAACAATGCAACCAACAGCTTGTTTGTAATGCAGCATGGCAGAGACCAGTTGCATGATATTTTTCCTGATTTATATACTACTGAACAAAGTGCCCAACTGCCGGCAGAGTGTATGTATGAGTTGCACCAGGGCGATAACGCAGGCTGGCCATACATGTATTACGATCAGATTCAGCATAAAAAAATACTGGCACCAGAGTATGGTGGCGATGGTAAAAAAGAAGCTGATGCAAGTTATATAGATCCGGTAATTGCTTTTCCGGGACACTTGGCACCAAATGGTTTGTTGTTTTATACCGGCGATATGTTTCCGGAGAAATATAAAAACGGTGCTTTTATTGCCTTTCATGGCTCGTGGAATAGAGCACCAGAACCACAAAAAGGAGCATTTGTAGCGTTTGTTCCCTTTAAGGATGGAAAGCCCAGTGGGGACTGGGAGATATTTGCCGACAATTTTGCTGGTCCGGATGGATATACTTCGCCCGGCAAAGCAAAGCATCGTCCCACCGGTTTGGCGCAAGGTCCGGATGGCGCTTTGTATGTAAGTGACGACCAGGGCGGAACGATTTATAAAATTGTTTATAAGGGTAAATAGGTGGATTGAATATTTACTATAAAGGCACGAAGCATTTTTAAATGCTTCGTGCCTTTATAGTAAATAAAAAATTTCGCGCTTTCGCATCGTAGCGGTTATTCAGTTATTCATAAACAGATTTAGGACGGTCATCTACAGTACTACCAAATTGCTTATTTGGCTGGCTGCCCATCGTTATTTTTAGTACACCACCATTCACAATATCCTCATGCATGAGGTAACTTTTGGTGTATGGCTTACCATTCAGTTCCATACTTTGTATATACATATTTTCGGGACTGTTATTTACAGCTTCCACCGTAAATGTTTTTCCTTCAGGTAAAGCAATTGTTGCTTTATCAAACAATGGGCTGCCCATTACATACGCATTATTTGCCGGAAATACGGCATAAAAACCAAGGGATGAAAATATATACCAAGCCGACATTTGCCCGCAATCTTCATTGCCACTCAATCCATCCATATCATCATGATACAAGTTGTGCAGAATATATCTCGCTTTTTCCGCAGTTTTCCATTGCTGTCCGGCATACGCATATAAATAAATGGTGTGATGCCCCGGCTCATCGCCATGTGCATACTGACCAATCAAACCGGTAATGTCTGGCGGTGCGTTCGGGTCGGGTTCTGCTGTGATAGTAAATAAAGAATCTAGCCTGCTGATGAACATTTTTTCTCCACCCAACAATTGCATTAAACCTTCCACATCTTCCGGCACCAGCCATAAGTATTGCCAGTGGTTGCCTTCACTCAAATCGTCAATCCACGGGTGAGAAGATTTGGTAGGGTTAAAAACCGGGTTCCATTTGCCATCGGCTTTTTTACCCCGAAAGAAGCCGGTGGATGAGTCAAAATATTGCCGGTAATTGTGATAGCGCTGTTGATAATAATTATAATCCTTTGCACTGTTCATGCTTTTTGCCATGAGTGCCACACTCGCATTAGATATGCTGTATTCCAACGCTTTTGCAAGTGATTCCTGAACAGAATCGGAAGGAATGTAGCGCAACGCTTTATCGTATTTCAGCCCAAATTCGTTGCGCATGGTAGATGCTTTTACCGCTTCAAAAGCAAGTTGTTTATCAAAGCCATGAAAGCCTTTTAAATATGCTTCGCAAACAACCTGCACACCACTCATGCCAGGCATCAGATTCGATTCGCAACCTTCTAAATGCCAGATGGGTAATTTACCTTGTTGTTGATAAATAGCTAACATGGAGTTGATAATATCATTCGTTCTTTCGGGCTGAATAATGGTGTATAAAGGATTGAGGGCGCGATATGTATCCCATAATGAAAAGATCGTATAGTTGTTGAAGGCTGCTTTTGGATATACTTTCTTATCGGTGCCGCGATAATCTTTATTATGATCATTAAACAAAGCCGGATCAATCATGGTGTGATATAAAGCAGTGTAAAATATTGTTTTATCCGTATCACTTTTAGCTTCAATCTTTATTTTAGACAACTCTTTATTCCATTTTTCATCTGCCTGTTTTATTATTTTATCAAAGTCCCAGTCCGGAATTTCGGCTGCAATATTCGCCAGCGCATTATCGGCACTCACCGGCGAAATACCTACTTTCAGCATCAGCTTTTCCGGTGCTTTATCAAAAGAAATTAAGCCTTTTACTGCTTTTCCATTTCCCTTTTTACCTCTTAATAATGTACTATCGTCATATACCACAAAATCTTTCAAAGGCAGCGAAGATTTAATGGCAAAAAACAACTGTTGATTGTTTGCCCAGCCTTTGGAAAAACGATAACCTTTTAGTGTATAGTCATCTATCTGTTCTATGTAAGTGTCCATTGCTTTATCGCCAATGCCTTCTTTCAAATCAATAATCACATGTGCTGCTTTATCCTGCGGAAAATGATATTGATGAAAGCCCACGCGCTCCGAAGCAGTCAACTGTACATCAATGTTGTAATCGTCGAGCTTTACCGCATAATAGCCTGGCTTAACGGTTTCGCGTGCATGAGAATAGTGCGAAGCATAACCGGAGGATGGATGCTCTTGCGTGCCTTTATCTGTTTTAATTGCACCGGTATAAGGCATAATTAATACATCACCTAAATCGGAACCGCCGGTGCCGCTGAGATGCGTATGCGAAAAACCAATGAGAATACTATCCGAAGCATGATAACCCGAGCACCAATCCCAGCCTTTAAAAATATTATTGGCCCCAAGCTGCACTGCTCCAAAAGGAACGCTGGCGCCTACAAACACGTGCCCGTGCCCGCCCGAGCCAATCATAGGGTCAACAAAGGAGGTATAGCTTTGTGCCGTTGCTTGCAATGAAATGAAAATAAGAAGCAGTAAATTTTTTCTTATGCATACAAACAAGGGATGAACATATTGCATTAGTGAGGAATTTTTTAAACCGTTTAAAAATGAAAACAGTGGTAAAAGTACAAGGTAGTTGCATAGCTTTAACTCTGCATTATTTTTTCTAATATTTTGATATGTATGTAGTAAAAGGCCTGTTTTCAATTGTATGATGCACTATTTATATGCAACAGGAGCATAGAAAAAAACACATTGAGAGAGCCTATATGAAACCTATGTTCCTATGTTGCCTATGTGGTAAAAACTACCTTTCTGCCATTAAAACAAGGACAAAAACAGATACATGGAAAAAGTAAACCTTGCAGAAAATTTTTTTCTTTTTTAACGATTACCGGAACTCAGGATTTGTAGGGGAGTTGAACGTGCAACAAGTAAACTTAAAGATGCGCTTGTGTGGCATAAACAAGATAATGAAGAGGAACGGTTTTATGTAATAAGAGACAATTTTACTATGGAGTTTCGCGATAAAAAGATAGAAATAAATGAACATGAATTTTTGATAGTAGCTAAAGGTGTTGAGCATCGGCCGACAGCGGAAAGTGAAGTACGGTTATGTTGTTTGAGCATGCTGCCACTGTAAATACAAGGAAGTACGAGAGGAAAACTAAAGAGAGATAATTTGGAAACAATCTAACCACACAATTCCTCCGGCTTGTAAAGTAGCCATATCTTTAAACTACAATTACTTACATCATGGATAGTTTTCCGAATGAAAAGATCAGGGTTATCATTACCGGCAGCACGGGCATGGTAGGCGAAGGTGTGCTGTATGTTTGCCTGCAACATCCGGCAGTAGAAGCCGTATTGGTTATCAACCGAAAGCCATGCGGCATTGCTCATCCTAAACTAAAGGAAATTATTCATGCTGACTTTTACAACCTTTCTGCAATTGAGAACCAGCTTGGTGGTTATAATGCCTGCTTTTTTTGTCTGGGTGTTTCTTCCATTGGCATGAAAGAGCCTGAGTATTTTAATGTTACTTACACGCTTACTATGGGTGTGGCTGAAACATTAAGTAAGTTGAATAAAGACATGACTTTTTGCTACATATCTGGTGCTGGCACCGATAGTTCGGAAAAAGGCAGGCGTATGTGGGCAAGGGTAAAAGGCAAAACGGAGAATGATTTGATGAAGTTGCCTTTTAAAGCGGTATATGCTGTACGTCCGGGTTTTATTCACTCTTTCAAAGGCTTGCAGCATACCCACCCGTTTTATAAGTATATCAGTTGGATGTTTCCGATAGGAAGAAGCGTGTACCCGAAAGGTTTTTGTACTATGAAAGAGCTGGCGCTCTGCATGATTTATCTGGCACAAAACGGGTTTGAAAAAAGGGTAGTGGAAGGAAACGATATTATTGCGCTGGCGGCAAGGCTAAACGACCGTATAACCCTACATTCTTAAAGTCAGCGGGGTATTTGTCTGCCGGCAAGTCATTATTCGGCAAACATAATCCAACATCAACAGCACAACTCCTCTCAGCTATTTTTGTAACACAACCTCTCACTGATCTTTACAGAAAAATTTGTGTAGTTAAATAGCTACGCTTATATTTGTAGTCAAATAACTACACAATGAACCTAAGGCGAGACGTTTTTCAAGCCATAGCAGACCCAACAAGAAGGGCAATACTTTTGTTGGTTGCTTCGCAAGCGATGACCGCAGGAGCCATAGCTTCAAACTTCGATACAGCAAGACCCACCGTTTCAAAGCACTTGCAAATACTCACCGAGTGCGAACTGCTAAAGCAAGAGCAAAACGGCAGAGAGATGTATTATCATTTAAATCCTCAAAAAATTAAAGAGGTAGCAACCTTTATTGAACCGTTCCGCAAGCTGTGGGACGACCGGTTTGATAAGCTGGAATCTATCATGAAGAATTACAAATCAAAAAAGTAGAATGATATGGAACGGAAAACGAAAATTAATGCAGAAGATGGTAAGCAGGAAATAGTAATCACAAGGGAATTTGACTTGCCTATAGCATTACTCTTTACAGCATATATTAATCCCGAAATTGTTGAGCAATGGATGGGGACAAAAGTGCTTAAACTAGACAGTAAAAAACATGGTAGTTACCAGTTTGAAACTACCGATCCGAAAGGGAACAGACACTATTTTAACGGAACAATTCACGAGCTTGTTCCTGATCAAAAAATCACCCGGACGTTTGAAATGGAAAATACCTCTTTCCCCGTTCAGCTCGAGTTTTTAAGTTTTGAAAAACTTACAGACGAAACAAGCAAACTCACTATGCACATCGTGTATAAATCAGTTGCAGACCGGGACAATATGCTAAAGCTACCTTTTGCACAAGGTATAAATATGGCGCATAACCGATTACAAGACATCGTAAGCAAACTAAAATAACACATCATGACCAAGAGAAACAAAATCATCTATTGGGTAACCACGCTTTGGCTTGCCTTAGGAATGGTATCAACCGGTATTGTGCAAATATTTAAAATGGAAGAGGAAGCAGAAAAGATGCAGAATTTAGGCTATCCATTGTATTTTCTCACAATTATAGGTGTTTGGAAAATGTTGGGAGTAATAGCGGTGCTTAGTCCTAAACTTCCTTTGTTAAAAGAATGGGCGTATGCAGGCTTTTTCTTTGTTGCATCAGGCGCTGTATTCTCTCACTTATCCAATGGTGACAGTCCTGAAGAACTTTTTGGGCCTTTACTGTTACTTGTTCTAACTGTATTATCGTGGTATTTCAGGCCTGCGAATAGAAAAGCGATTTTAGTTAATCAATAAATAAACGTTATGAACCCAAAAGTTGATTGGTTTTTTAATAAAGAAACAAACTGGCAGGAAGAATATGCAACATTAAGAACGATTGTCCTTGATTGTGGTTTAACCGAAGAATTGAAATGGGGAGTTCCTTGTTACACCTTTCAGAAGAGCAACATCGTATTAATTCATGGATTTAAGGAATACTGCGCGCTTCTCTTCCACAAAGGGGCTTTATTGGCAGATGGTCATAATATTCTAATACAACAAACAGAATATGTTCAGGCTGCAAGGCAAATCAGGTTTAAAAATCTTGCAGAAATTGAGGAGAAAGCAACTATTTTGAAAGCATATATTTATGAAGCTATGGAAGTGGAAAAAGCGGGATTGAAAGTTGCTTTCAAAAAAACAACGGAATATAACATACCGGAAGAATTTCAGAAGAGATTGGATGAGAACAAAGCATTGAAAACCGCTTTTGAGCGTTTGACACCTGGGCGACAAAGGGGCTACCTCCTTTACTTTTCACAACCTAAACAACCCAAAACCCGAATGTTGAGAATTGAAAAAAGCATAGCGCAAATGCTGGCAGGAAAAGGGTTGGACGATTGATAAAGATTTATTATAGTTTTATGAATACGCAATAGGAGAAAAGTTTTGATTGACAAAATGCCTGAATACACTCTGATACCGATGACCGGGTATGAAACCCTTCCAGCGTTGGTAAAGTGTAAAGTGGTAAGTCTTGCAGAAGTACGTACAGGTGTTGAAAGGAGTGATAGCGCTTGTAGCGCCACAGGCTACACCCAAAACTCCATAATGGCACTACTGCTTGATACCTAAAAACAAAAAAGCTATCCAAAAGGATAGCTTTTGCTCTTTTATAAAAAAGAATGACTTAATACTCATCTTCGTTAAACATGAAGTCTTCCTGACTTGGATAATCGGGCCAAATATCCTCGATGCTTTCATACACTTCGCCTTCATCTTCGAGTTCCTGTAGGTTTTCTACCACTTCGATGGGTGCTCCGGAACGGATGGCGTAGTCAATTAGTTCGTCTTTGGTTGCAGGCCAAGGTGCATCTTCGAGGTAACTTGCTAATTCGAGTGTCCAGAACATAACAGCCGTTTTAAAATTTTTGCAAATGTAGCAGTTCAAATGGTATTTCCAAATGTAGCTTTATCACCTGCATGTAAATAATTGTATAAAGTTTATTTATTCAATACGTTTGCAAATCTATGCTGGTTGCAAAAGAAATTCATAAAGCTTACGGCGTTTTAGATGTACTTAAAGGCGTGAGCTTGCAGATCAATAAAAAGGAGATCGCTTCTATCATTGGCTCGTCGGGTGCGGGCAAAAGTACGCTGCTGCATATACTCGGCACCTTAGATACGCCCGATAGTGGTGAAATTTATCTGAATAATACGGCATTGCATACGCTTAAGGGCAAAGCACTCGCTGCTTTTCGCAATAAATACATTGGTTTTGTATTTCAGTTTCACCATTTACTGCCGGAGTTTACAGCACTGGAAAATGTGTGTATTCCGGGCTGGATTGCCGGACGCAAAAGAAAGGAAACCGAACAGCAAGCCATTAAACTGTTACAAACGCTTAACCTTGGTAAACGGCTTGATAATAAGCCGCAAGCCTTAAGTGGCGGCGAGCAGCAACGCGTGGCAGTGGCAAGAGCTTTGATTAACAATCCTTCTATTGTATTTGCCGATGAACCAACCGGCAACCTGGATAGTACGAATGCCAAAGAACTGCACCACTTGTTTGTAGAGCTGCGCGATCAGTTTAATCAAACTTTTCTCATAGTAACCCACAACGAAGAGCTTGCAGGCATGAGCGACCGCGTATTGCACATGCGCGACGGGCAGATTGTGGCGGAATAAATATGGTGAATGGTGAATCATCTATTATAAACTTTTAGGATTGTTAAGTTGCTCCGCATTATCAGCCCCATCAGTATCAAATCTGTGAGGAGATCAAACTATTTGTCAGCTCAATCTGCGATCAAAAACCATGAGTTTAATCTGTGGTCAACAAAGCCTTTTATCGTTTCATTCACAGCTTTCCGTTTACTTTGCAGCTTTGTACCGCTTTGCGCATATTTATAACTCATAAAATACTCTATGGTGCTGCTTTGCTGATGTTGGTATTCATCAGCAAGCAAGCCGGTGCGCAAAGGGATATTTCGCAGCGGCTGAGAGGATTAAGCGGCGGCATGCAAAACAGCAGCGGCGGTAAAGATTCGCTACAGCATCGCGATCCAAACGAAGATTCTATTACCATCAGCTATCGTTATTACGATTCTAGCCGGGTAAATAAATTAGATTCTTCCGTTTCCGATTTTTACACGCGCTTTCCGGTACCTTATTATTATATTGATTTAGGGAATAATGGAACTGCTGCGCGTTCTTTCATTTTTAATCCTGATATGAAACCCGGTTTTGATGCCGGTTTTCATTCTTACGATATTTACCGTTACACCATTGACGGCACTAAGTTTTATACCTCCACGCGGCCCTATACAGAACTGGCTTATTTGCTTGGCAGTAATTCGGAGCAGGTAATTGGCTTGCTGCATACGCAAACACGAAAGCAGGGCAGGTTTAATTTTACATTTGATTACCGGCTTATCAACTCGCCGGGTGCCTTTAAAAATCAAAATACGGCGCATTCGGGTTTGCGGGTGAGCGGATCTTATCAAACCGAAAACAAACGCTATGGTTTATCCTTCATTTATATAAAGAACCGGCTTAAATCGAGCGAGAACGGCGGACTGCAAAATCCGGATGATCTGAAAAACTTATCGCTTGGCGACCCGTTTGGTGCTTATACAAGATTGGGGACTGCCCTTAGCGACCAGGGCAGAAACCCGTTTAGCACCAATGTTGCCATTGGCACCAACTACGACGAGGGTACATTTCTCTTGCGGCATTTTTATGACTTTGGGCAAAAAGATTCCCTTCAGGTCAATGATTCTACGATGGTGCGTCTTTTTTATACAAGGCTCCGGTTTCAGCATACGCTTACCTATTCTACTAACGAGTATAAGTACAACGATCTGGCGCTGGACTCTTTAGATTACGCTACTTATTTTAATTATCACCCCAGGGGCGATTCCATCCTTTTTAGCGATAAATGGAACGACTTAACCAATGAGTTCAGCATTTATACGTATCCCGATAAAAAAAATACAGCCCAGTTTTTAAAAGTAGGCGCGGCCTTGCAGCTTCTGCAGGGTACATTTAGCAACGATTCTGCCAATACAGGACCTACACATTACAACAATACTTATTTGGTAGGAGAATATCGCAACCGCACCAAAAACAAAAAATGGGATTTGGAAGCAGCCGGACGATTGTATGTAACCGGCGGCTCCAGCGGCGATTACAGTGCTTACATTAGCCTGCAACGCGAACTGAGTAAAAAAGTAGGCTCGTTGCAGGTGGGTTTTCAAAACGTAAACAAATCGCCCACGTATGTAAGCGAAGGTTTCGGTTCTTTTCCGGTCAGGCCAAAAGAAAACCTGAATAAAACCAATATTTCACGCCTGTTTGCTGCCGTTTATCTGCCGGCATTGCAGTTGCATTTAACGGGTAATTATTATGCGGTAACCAATTATATTTATTACGATTCTTTCCAGACCAGCAATCAATATTCCGGTTTGTTCAATGTACTGGATATTGGTTTGGATAAGCGTTTTCGCCTTGCCAAACATCTTGCATGGTACACCGATGTGCATTTTCAGCAGGCGCCCGGCAATCCGCCGGTACATTTGCCGGCAATATTCATGCGTAACCGTTTTGCTTTTGAAGGTAATTTCTTCAAAAATCTGGACCTTTCTACAGGCATCGAAATACGGTATTATACACCTTACAAAGCAGATAATTACTCCCCACTTACCGGACAATTTTTCTATCAGAATGATATTACGATCAATAACCGCCCTGATGTCAATGCTTATCTAAATTTCCGGATTAAGAGTTTTAAAGGCTTTGTGCGTGCGGAGAATTTAAATACATTGGATAGAAATGGTAAGTCAGTTGGCTTTACCCATTACAATTTTGTAGCGCCGAATTACCCCCAAAATGCTTTCTGGCTGCGGTTTGGCGTTTGGTGGAGCTTTGTAAACTGATTATTTAACAATTACATTTTCACCTTTTTGTAGTACGTAGGGTATTTTTGTAAGAAGAAAAGTGCTATAATTAATTGATTTTAGTTTATTTATTCTGAAATATTTACAAAATACAAAGATTTATATGAAACGACTTGTTCTGTTTACCTTGTTGACTGTTTTTGGATTGAGTGCGTTTGCAAATGAAAATACTGATAGTGTAAAAGTAAACGGCAATTGCGGCAGTTGCAAAAAACGTATTGAAAAAGCGGCTATGGATGCCGGTGCTATCTCGGCAAACTGGAGCGATGAAACCCAGATTTTAGCTGTAAAATACGATGATGCAAAAACGAGTCTGCTGGCTATTGAGAAGAAAATTGCATCGGTTGGTCACGACACGCGCGATGTAAAGGCACCGGATGCGGCTTACAAAAATCTGGAAGAATGTTGCCAATACGACCGTACCAAAATGACTCCAGTGCAATAATAAAGTAGTAAATATTGTATCTTCAACCTGCAGCAGATTGTCCTTTTGCAGGTTGAAGCTTTTATAAGATAATTTTCAAACAAACTCATGGTTAGGTTATTCCGCATCTTTATTGTTGTACTGCTGTTTACAGCCATTTGCAATAGTTCATTTGCACAGTCTATGCACGAAGGGCAGAAGGCTCCAGAAATTCTTTTGCCAAATACCAAAGGCGATAGCGTGGCACTTTCTTCGTCTCTTAAAAGTAACAGATATGTGCTGATTGACTTTTGGGCAAGTTGGTGCGGTCCTTGCCGCCGCGCCATGCCGGGATTGAAAAAGTTGTATAGTAAGTACCATGCTAAAGGATTGGAAATTTACAGTATTTCGCTGGACGAAAACGCGAATGCCTGGAAACGCGCTTTATTTGAGGATGGCACTAAATGGCTGCACGTGATAGACCAGCAAGGCAATACTGCTAATAACTGGGGCGTAAGTTTTATCCCCAACACCTATTTGCTTGACGGCAATCAAAATATCATAGCCATCAATGCCGAGCCGGATGAATTGGATAAGTATCTCCAGGGTAAACTACAGTAACTGTTTCTCGGTTTCCACTTGCTATTTATATTGAATAATTTTTCTTATGTTAAGATGTTTGTAGCTATCAGCTTTTATGGGGGAAGAGCGGAGAAACCAATGCAGATTTGAGTGAAGCATTTTAGAAGGAGTTCTTGACAGCAAATGGTCTTTGTAAGCATAGACATATACATCCGTCTCCTGCAAAATATTTAACTCTGCAAGAATAGAGCGTTCATTTCCATCAGGCGCTGCCGCAAACGTTTTATTTCAACTTTATTAAAAATATATTGTTTATCATTAGTCAATTCTTTTGCTGAATGATATAATACTTCACTACAGTAAGGGAAGAAATAAAAATTTGTTGATAGGGATATATAGAAAAAAAGCCTGTAATTTCAGTTCCATATCAATTTGTTAATCCTGTTACCGCTTCAGGCGCCCTAATCTACAAAACAGATGAAATTATTACATCGCTTTACCAATTAGCACATCTTTAATCCCAAAAGGGTGATATTTTGCTGTTTCGTATGTTCCATTTCTTTGATACATTAAGCTGAAGTTTTGGGTTAATAAAGCCTATTTCAGTTTACTTAACAGTGATATTCTTTTTTCTAGCATCTCCTTATAAGCAGCAAAGCTGTTTTTTAACTGCAGCTCGATTAAATTAGCGTTCAATGAAAGCTTCTGACATCAATTTAATCTTTGCACCTTCCCCTGTGTTATGAGGTTCAATCTACAAGTGTCCTAAGCCTGCTGAAGCACAAGTCTGCATTATGTCCTTACAAATAAAACAAAACAACCTGGGCATAGTAGTAAAATCCAATTAAGCCATCCATATTGATTTAAGATTTAGCATAAGCTGCTTCGCTTTGCCAGTAAGAAAACTTGTTGCCCTGCTTACAACTATAAAAGGCATGTTTAGAATACCGGTAGTTTCAGCCTGTGTTCACTTCCAAATCAATATAAGTTATACTTCATCATTTATATCCACTTAAAACCTGTTAGAGGCAAGAAATTCATATAATATACATAACTAATTTAATTAGCTATTATATGCTAAGTTGGATATAATTTTATACTAACTTCATTAGTTCCATATCTTATAATATAATGCTTATTTACAACTAATTATATCATTCACATTAATTTTTAAAGCATACTTAAACATTTAAAACAACCTTAATACTTATTAAATGAACTTAAATACTTTAGTAAACTTTAAATTATATTAAATGATTGATCATCAATTAATTTAAATATCCAATTGTATAAAATAGATAAGAAGACAATTATTAAAGATTATTTTACAAGTATGTGTCCGAAAAAACAAATAGCGCCTGCTATTAAGGATAAAATATTAATTTGTATTCATGCGACTGCTTATTATAATTGCCCTTTTTGCCAATTGCACCATTACTTCCGCGCAACAACGACCTTATTATACCCAATATGTTCTCAATACTTATATTATCAACCCGGCAGTAGCGGGTATTGAAAATTATACTGATATAAAAGTGAGCCACCGGCACCAGTGGATGGGCATTGACGGAGCGCCCATTACTACATATATTACTATACAAGGTCCAGTACATAAAAGCACGGAAAAGCGGGAGAGCCCGACCAGTTTTCATCCAGTCGGAGAGAACCCACGCGGAGAGCAATATTGGAATGATTACACTGCTACAGATCCACACGCCGGAGTTGGTGTAACTATTTTAAACGATAAAACCGGTCCACTCAACCGGTTTTCCTTTACAGCAGCTTATGCGTATCATTTGCCGTTAACACAAAAAATGAGTATCAGCGGTGGCATTTCAGCCGGCATTCAGAATATGAGTCTGAATACCAATAAGTTGTATTTTGGTCAAAATACTGGAATAGACCCGGCTATTGCCGGGACAGGCACTTTGCATACCTGGAAACCAGATATTAATGCCGGATTGTGGTTGTATTCGGCTCACTTTTTTACAGGCATAGCAGCGCAAAATATTGTTCCGGCAAGTTTTGCTTTTGATGATGATACCGTAAAAAAACAATCAGGCAGGTTAGTTCCACACCTGTTTTTTACGTCAGGCTATCGTTTCTTACTTACAGAAGACATCAATTTTTTGCCAGGTATTATGATTAAATACCTGCAACCGGGAGTGGTTAGCTACGATTTTAATGCGAAATGCCAGTATAGGGATTTTCTATGGATAGGCGCCTCATACCGGTATAAAGACGGTTATGCAGCGATGTTGGGTTTAAATATCAATAATACCTTTAATATTAGCTATGCTTACGATCAAACTACTTCTGCCTTAAAGCCGGTGACCGGTGGAAGCCATGAAATTTTGATTGGATTTTTGATTGGCAATAACTGGGGCGATTGGTGCCCCAGAAATGTTTGGTAATAAAAATTATGTTAAGTAGTACTTTACTCCGTAACTCCCAACTGAAAAGCTAAGGGGAGTAGCATGGCAATAGAAGGAATAACAAACACAGGGCCGGTAGTGCCACTCAGTATCAATCGCATGGGCATATCCATTCTTAATTCATATTCTGTCATTACCTGCCGGCAAAGTCCGCAAGGTGTAACCGGCGTGTCACTGCTACCTTTTAAATGATGGTAAGTAACTGCCATCACTTTAACAGCTACATTAGGAAAGAGCTGCGCCGCAGATGCAAGCAAAGCTCTTTCGGCACAAATACCCGCCGGAAAGCTGGCATTTTCCTGGTTACTGCCAGTTACAATTTCATTATTAGCAAGCAGGGCAGCAGCACCAACTAAAAATTGGGAATAAGGGGCGTATGCACTTTTAGTAGCCTCGCTCGCTTTTTGCAGTAACAATTTATCCTGCCCCGAAAGCTGAGCAGCCGAACTATACTCCTCAAATTGAAAACCGAAATCTCTGATTACCATTAGCTTCCATTATTGGATTACCTTAAAAATGCGGTTCCAACGCGGACCTTTATCCCAGCTAAACCATATTAATGATGCTTTACCTACGATATTAGTTTCCGGTACAAAGCCCCAATAGCGGCTGTCCTGGCTGCGATGGCGGTTATCACCCATCATCCAGTAATAATTATATTTGAAAGTGTAAGTAGTAGCAGGCTTGCCGTTTATTGTATAAGAATTGCCGTTTTCTACTAACGTATTATGTTCGTACACACTAATAACTCTCCGGTACAGTTCAATATTCTGCGGCGATAGTGTAATAGTAGCGCCTTTTGCAGGAATAGTAATAGGACCATAATTATCTCTGTTCCAGTGAAAAAGGGTAGTATCATACGGAAAAACATCCGGGTTTTCTTCCACCTCATTGTACATCGTTACTTCTTTTACATGTGGCTGATGCCTCACTTTTTCTGCGCCTTCAGGCGTAAGATTCAAAAAATAGGTGTTGCCGTTTGCTGTGTAATAATTTCCATCCTTATCGTAAGCTGTTTCCTCTTCTGTAAACTGATAGTTCAATTCATTTTGCAGGAAATCCAGCGACAGGGGCGTACCGTCGGTAATGACTTTATAATCTATCATAGCGGTAGGCGGATGGTAGGCCTTCTTATTATTTATATATAATTCACCATTTTTTACCTGCAAAATATCGCCGGACACACCTACACACCTTTTTATATAGTTGTCGGTTTTATCCATCGGGTGTACAATAATGTCATGTTCCGAACGAAGCCGGTCGCGGTTGCCACCGTAGTTTTTGCGCAGCACATCGTAATACGGGTTCTCGCTCATATAGCCAGGTTCGTTGATAATAGTGTCACCGGCAGGAAAATTAAACACTACCACATCATAACGCTTTACTTCGGTAAAGCCCGGCAGCCGTTTGTAAGGCAATTGGATCCAGGTAAGGTAAGAAGGTGTGGTTTGCGAGAAAGGCATGGTATTGTGCACAAATGGAAAGCTCAGCGGCGTTTGCGGAATACGGGGTCCGTAACTCATTTTGTTTACAAAAAGAAAGTCATTAACCAGTAAAGTTCGCTCCATACTGCCGGTGGGGATCACATATGCCTCAAAAATAAAGGTGCGGATAAGGGTAGCAGCAACTATGGCAAAAACGGCGGCATCAATCCATTCGCGCGAAGCTGGCTTTTTGTACAGCTTCATTATTTCGTGCCCTTTGTATCTTTCTTTTGAAAAGCCTAAATAGGGAAAATAGATAAATGGCAGAAAAACGGTAAGTGCATGGTCAATAACGGTAAATTTACCAAAGTGCATTACAAAAATGATGGTAATCCAGATGGTAACAAACTGTCCGGCAATCGGTATCAACTGTAGCCAGAACCACACTTTTGGAATTTTACATTTTTCTACTATACACCAGGTGTTGTAAAATGGAATGAACGCTTTCCATGGCGTAATACCTGCTTTCTTAAACATGCCATACATGCCAATGTGCCAGCCTAACGTACCAATAATAAAGAGAACCCAACCCATAATTTTAGCTTAAGGTGAGCAAATGTACCATTATAAATTACCTGTCAAAACGAAAGCATACAAAGTTTTCTTAAGAGATTGTTTATTGTTAGCTGTTAATTGTCAATGATGTAGTGTGTGGTGAGCTGTGAATAGTGACCGGAGAGCTGCTGATTGTGAATACGAAAGGGGAGTAAAAATTGGAACTTACGTAATTTTCCGGGTTTACTTCAATCACCACTCGCAAATTCACCGTTCACAATAACTACATCACCTCTATCACCATGGCACTGGCGCCACCACCACCATTACAAATACCTGCAGCACCCAGCTTAGCATTATTTTGTTTCAAAACATTAATAAGAGTAACCAAAATGCGCGCTCCGCTGCAGCCTAACGGATGACCTAAGGATACGGCTCCGCCATGCACATTCACTTTTTGGGGATCAAGATTCATTTTTTGAATATTGGCGATACCTACTACCGAGAAAGCTTCGTTCAATTCAAAAAAATCAACATCGCTCATTCTCAGCCCGGCTTTACTTACTGCTTTGGGCATTGCAAGCGAAGGCGAAGTGGTAAACCATTCCGGCGCCTGCTCTGCATCGGCATAGCTGCGAATAATAGCTAATGGTTGTAGGCCTAATTCGTTTGCCTTATTCCTGCTCATCAGTACCAGCGCAGCTGCACCATCATTCATAGTGCTGGCATTAGCAGCAGTTACAGTGCCTTCTTTTACAAAGGCCGGTTTTAATTCGGGTATTTTATTAAACTTTACGTTATAAGGCTCTTCATCTTTTGCAATTACCAACGGTTCTCCTTTCCGCTGAGGAACAGTAAGTGGTACTATTTCATCCAGAAAAGCACCATTTTCCCATGCTTGCTGACTTCTTTTATAACTTTCAATTGCAAAAGCATCCTGTTCACCGCGACTGATATTACACTCCTGCGCACATAGTTCGGCGGCATTGCCCATTGCATAATTATTATATACATCGGTCAAACCATCTTTTGCCAAACCATCAATTAGTTGCACGTTGCCGTATTTGTTGCCCCAGCGTTGCGAAGGGTTATAATACGGCACGTTGCTCATACTTTCCATACCGCCGGCAACAATTATATCTGCATCACCCAGCGCAATGCTTTGCGCTGCAATGGCAACTGCTTTCATGCCACTGGCACACACTTTATTTACAGTAGTAGCAATTACGTTTTCGGGCAAGCCCGCCTGCATAGAGGCCTGGCGTGCCGGCGCTTGGCCCAAATTTGCCTGCAGCACACAGCCCATTATCACCTCCTGAACCTGCTGTGGCTGAATGCCTGCTTTTTCTATGGCTGCTTTAATGGCAACAGCACCTAACTGCGTAGCTGAAAAATCTTTAAGACTGCCGCCAAAACTGCCAATAGGCGTGCGAACTGCCGATACAATACAAACTTCTTTATTCATGGCAAATGCAATGTTTAAGACCGCAAAGATAAGAGCGATGCCGGTGCGGGAGTTGTGCGGTTTTGATAAAGTTTGATGATGATGAAGCGGGAAACAGAAGGAGCTTTTGAATGGGTAGGATCATTAAACTGAAGGCACCGGGACGCGCAGGTTTTTTAAAATTTATACAATTATTTTATTCTCGATAATCCCCTTTATTTCACTAATTTCATGAACCTCCATTCAAACAAAAAGGTCACAACTTATTGGCTAAGTCGTGACCTTTTTGTTTAAAGCTCCAATGCAAATTTAGCTGGCACTTGATTTTTCTATTTTTACCTGGTTGGATGGGCTGCTGGTTGTACCTGTAGTTCCCGTAGTGGAAGAACTGCCGGTAGTTGTGCCCGTATTAGTACCGGAATATGAACTTCCGCTTGTGGATGAACCACTGGGGTTCCAATCGTTGCGCTGATTGAACTCTTGCTGTTTTACGCGCAGATTATTTTGTACGTTGTGTACACCACTTACTGATTCGGCAATGTCTTCGGCACGGCGTTTTTGCTGTTTGGAAGGTACTGTACCGCTAAGTGTTACTTCATTTCCATCCACGCTTACGTCAATATCTGAGGCATCAATATCCCACGCGTCGCTCAGGCGGTCGTTTACATCTTCCTTTATTCTGTCTGAGGAGCGGGTGTAATTTTTTGGACCTTTTCCGCGATAATTATTTTCCCTTCTTTCATCCATCCTGCGGCGGCGTTCGGCATCATCGTCACCAAACCACGATGCTACTTCATCTTTTGTTTTATCCCACCAGTTACGGTCATTTCTATCATTCCAGTTGCTGCGATTATCGTTGTCCCAATTGCGGTTGTGGCCATAGTCTTGCGATCGGTTATAGCGGCCATAATCCTGCGAGCCATAGCGGTTATCATAATTACCTTGTCTGAAATTATGTGTGCCTTCGCCATAGCCATGGTCATAATCGAAGCCGCTGCCATACATTTGTCCGTAGTTTCCGCCGGTGTTGCGGTTGTTGTAATCATTGCTGAAGTTGTCAAAATCGCGGCTTCCGTTTCTACCGTTTTGAAAGTCCCAATCGCTGTAGCTGCCCGATTTGCCGTAATTGTTGCCCCTATTGCCATAAAACGAATTATTATCATCGTTCCAGCGGTCGAAATCTCTGTCCTGGTTCATACGGTTTCTGTCATAGTCGCCATAATCCTGTCCGTAATTGCTGCGGCCGCTATTGCCGTAATTTCTGCTGCTATTCCAATTATCGCCATAATCGGAGTTGAAATTTCTGTTGTTGCCATAGCCGCTTTGATTGTAGCGGTTTCGGTTCTGATCATAATTTCCTTCGTTAGAGAAAGAACGTCTGTTACGAGTGTTCTGTTCCATAAAATTTATGTTTTAAATTGTTATAGGAATATCCATGTATAGAAAAAACTGTACCCATAAACTAACACCCGTTAAACAGAATCTTAAAATTGCGGGTTTATAAAACAGGAAGGATAAGAAATAGAAATTTTTTATGTATAATGTATAAATAGTAAATAGGAAAGCGAGGTTTAATGAAAGCCGGAAAAGATATTGAATGTGAAGCGTAGCTTTAAAAAGAAGAAGCATTAACTATAAAAAACATCAGATGGGATGATGGCAGCACCGCTGGAATACGTAAAACAGTAAAGCGGGTTTTATTTTCTACACCAACAAAAAAAAGCTACAAACCTCGTAAGCCGGATTCTGTTTTTACACTATCATTTATCTGCTCCCGGCATTACTGCCGCGATGTAGCTGCCTACCCTGGCTCATCGGGCGGGCCGCCCTGCTGGCGAGCCTTTACATGGCATTACAGCACCCAAGGTTTGCCCGCTTTGCACATTACTGTACAAAGCTGTGAGCTCTTACCTCACATTTTCACCCTCATGGTCCCGCTTAAGGAGGGACCACAGTTATTTTCTGTGGCACTATCTCTTATCTCGCCTTGAGCAAGACAGCCGGCTGTTCACCGGTGGGTTGCCCTGTGCTGTCCGGACTTTCCTTGGCACTTTAAAGCGCCACGATAGCGCGGGTTTGTAGCAAATACAAAAATAAATATTTATAATCGAAATCTACTGCTTGCGTATTTCTGCTTCTAAATCCTTTTCTAAAACCTGTATAATTTTGTTAACTGCTGCTTCTATTTCTTTATCAGTCAGTGTTTTTTCTTCATCCATAAAGGTAAAGCTAATGGCGAAAGATTTTTTGCCAATACCTAACTTATCGCTTTCAAACACATCAAATAAACGCATGTTGGTGAGCTTTTGCAGCTTTAATTTGTTTACAACATTTTGTACATCAGCATACGTAACACGCTTATTTACGATAATGGACAAATCGCGCTGCACTGATGGGAAGCGGGACACTTCTTCGTATGCTATCTTTTTTGCCTGCACTGCCTGTATCAGTTTGTCGAAAGAAATATCTGCAAAGCAAACCGGCTGTTTAATGTCGAACTGTTTGAGTTGTTTCGGTAATAAATAGGAAACGGTACCTACGTTGTTTTTGCCTGAAAAGACATTCAAAGAAATACTATTTTCCGATTCCTTTTTATCAAAGGAAATATGTTTGATACCGGCAGTGGTGAGCACCGCTGCAACAAAACCTTTAACGTCAAAAAAATCAAATGCCTTTCCTTTTCCATTCCACTCATCTTCACCGGTTTGCCCCGTGGCATAGAGGCACAAATGTTCTTCCTCTTTATAATGACCAAGTTCGCTGGTAAAATAAGTTTTGCCGAATTCAAAGAACCGGAGGTTGTTGTTTTTACGATTGAGGTTATATCCAATTGCTTCCAAACCGGTTTCCAGCATCGAAGGACGCATTACATTTAAATCGGCGCTGAGATTATTGATCATTTTTACTGTATGCGCCAGTGTTGCTTCATTAAAATAGCTGCTGTTAGTAATAGAGTTGGTCATTATTTCTATAAAACCCAAACCAGTGAGATACTGTGCAAGCTTATCTTTCAATGCTTCTTTAAAACCAATGGTTTCTATTGCAGGAGAGATAGTGATGGCTGTTGGAATGGCAATATTATCCAAGCCATCAATGCGCACAATTTCTTCTACAATATCTGCAGGCAGGCTAATATCAGGCTTACTGAAGGGAACAGCGAGTGTAAGCTCAATCTCATTTTCCAGCACCACTTCAAAGCCCAAAGCTGTCAAAATTGTTTTAACTTCTGTGGGTGAATATTGTTTGCCGCTTAACTTTTTTAAGAAGCTATACGTAAGCGTTACAATTGTTTTTGGTTGCGGATGAGGATACACATCTACCACATCGCTACTTATGCTGCCACCAGCAAGTTCTTTTATGAGTAAAGCTGCACGCTTCAATACATTTACCGTATTGGAAATATCAACGCCTTTTTCAAATCGGGTAGCTGCATCGGTGCGCAAGCCATGTGTAAAAGACGTTTTGCGGATGCTAACGGGATTGAACCAGGCACTTTCGAGAAAAATATTAGTGGTGCTTTCTTTTACACCACTTTCGGCGCCGCCAAATACACCCGCGATACACATGCCCGTTTGGGCATTGCAAATCATCAGGTCGGCCGCATTAAGTTTTCTTTCTTTGCCATCCAGGGTGATAAAAGGCGTGCCTTGCGGCAGGTTCTTTATAATCACCTGATTGCCTGTTATCGCATCTGCATCAAAAGCATGGAGCGGCTGACCCGTTTCGTGAAGAATGAAATTGGTAATATCCACGATATTGTTGATAGCGCGGATCCCAATTGCTTTTAACCTGTTTTGCAGCCATTCAGGCGATGGCTTTACCTGCACATTACTAATACTTACACCTGCATACCGCTGACAGGCTTCTTCGTTTTCGATGGTAACAGATATAGGCAAATCAAGATTATCCGGTATTAATTCATTGTTGTAAGGCAAAACAGGTTTGATTTCCTGCCCTTTATGATAAGATAAATACGCACATACATCTTTTGCTACCCCGATATGGCTCATTGCATCCATGCGGTTGGGCGTGAGACCTATTTCATAAATGACATCATTATAAGTGTTGAAATATTCAAAAGCAGGTGTTCCAGGTTGTGCATCATTGCGAAGGATCATAATGCCTGAATGACTTTCGCCTATGCCTATTTCATCTTCGGCGCAAATCATTCCATAGCTTTCCACACCTCTGATTTTAGCAACTTTCATGGTTATTGGCTCGCCAGATGTTGGATAAATGGTAGTGCCTACAGGTGCTACAACTACCTTTTGACCGGTAGCTACATTGGATGCACCACATACAATTTGTAAAGGCTCATTACCGCCAATGTTTACAGTAGTTTTTTTCAGTTTATCTGCATTCGGATGTTGCTCACAGGTCAATACTTCGCCTATCACTAAACCCTTCAGTCCACCTTTAATACTTTCGTATTTTTCCATACTTTCTACTTCCAAACCAATGGAGGTCAAAATTTTAGACAATTCTTCGGGTGCAATGGTCTGGGGCAAATATTCGCTAAGCCAATTATAAGAAATGGTCATGTAATCTGAAATTTAAAGGGCTGCAAAGATAAATGTCTGAACTGAGATGTTTGTAATTTGTAGGATATCGGCGATTGGGAGAAGATAGGATACCTTAGAAAGGTTTATTGGATTGAGGATTTGTAAGTTGCTGATATTCCGAACGCCAGCGGCTTTCGGAATATCAGCAACAAGCTCCATTTTGACAAACGCTTACTTTCATCCAATCCTATCTATCCCAACAATCCTTTAAATCCAGTTCATACAATAAAAAACCCGCAATAAGACTATTGCGGGTTAGATATATAAGTAGTATAAACTCTTTATTCACCTGTTACTTCAAATTCAATTTCGGTAGTGTTGCCATTACCAAAATCTACAGAAGCTTTGTAGGTGCCTAATTCTTTTACTTCATCTAAAATATGAATGCGCTTGCGGTCTATCTCGTAACCTTTCTGGTCGCGGATAGCACGGGCGATTTGCAAAGCAGTAATGCTGCCGAATATCTTACCGCTGGTGCCGGTTTTAGCAGATACTTTTACCGGCGATTCCTTCAACACAGCAATTACCTTGTTTATTTCAGCCAGCATAGCGGCTTCTTTCTTTGCTTTTACTTTTTGTTTTTCTTCCAACTGGCGAAGATTAGAAGCATTAGCTTCTACCGCCAGCTTTTTTGGAATGAGATAGTTACGGGCATAACCGTTTTTTACAGTAGCCAATTCGTTGGCGCCTCCCAAATTATCTACATCCTGAATTAATATAACCTGCATGGTTTTTAAAATTTTAGTTCCCAAGAGCCCAACTGTTTGGTGCTGTCTCCCGATTGCATCGGGATTAGGGAATGGTGACTAATGATTGTAAGTGTTTTTGTGAATTGTCAATGGAGGATGAGGTGGCTGTGTGAAAAATCATAATCGAGCGCTTTATTTACAACTCACTATTCACAATTGACAAAGCTATTTCAACAAATCTGTTACGTAAGGCAGCAGTGCCATTTGGCGGGCTTTCTTTACCGCATCAGATACTTTGCGCTGGTATTTCAAAGAATTACCGGTCAAACGGCGAGGCAACAATTTACCTTGCTCATTGATAAATTTCTTCAAGAACTCTACGTCTTTGTAATCCACGTACTTGATGCCATATTTCTTAAAGCGGCAGAATTTTTTCTTTGGCTTTTCCTGTTTAATGGCGGTCAGGTATTTGATTTCGTTGGCTTTAGCCATTGTTTACCTCCTCCAGTTTATCTACCTGTGTAGGTACGCCACTTCTCTTTTTAGCATTGTACTCAACGGCGTATTTGTCGAGTGCAGTGTACATGAAGCGCATAATTTGCTCATCACGTAAAATCTGGATCTTTAACTTCTCATTGAAGCTGGATGGCGCGCTGTATTCCAGAACCCAGTAGATACCGGTGGTTTTTTTCTGGATAGGATACGCCAGTGATTTTAATCCCCAGGGGTTGCTGTGCACGATTGTTCCACCGTTTTCTGTAATGAAATCGGTGTACTTTTTCTGAACGTTTTTAAATTCGTCTTCAGAAAGCACAGGGGTAAAAATCACCATCAATTCGTAATTGTTCATTACCCTGTTGTTTGTTTAATTAAAAAATAAAATTTCGGGCGGCGAAGGTAAGGGAAGATATTGAATATTAAAAGTGGAATATTGTTAATTGACAAGAGGGATAGACATATTCAAATGATAACACAGGGCTTTGGTCTAAGCATTTTAAGGTTAAGGTCTTTCGTATAATCTTAAGAGCCTGTACTGGTTTATCAAAAACAAAAACGCTCCACAGAATCTGCAGAGCGTAATATATTAATGTGAAAACATTTATTTCTTCAAAGCCGCAGCCATGGTCTTACCAATATCAGCCGGGCTGGCAACCACATGAATGCCACATTCTTCCATAATGCGCATTTTTGCCGCAGCGGTATCTTCAGCGCCGCCTACAATAGCACCGGCGTGTCCCATGCGTCTGCCGGGAGGCGCGGTTTGTCCGGCAATGAAACCAACTACCGGCTTTTTACCATTTTCTTTTATCCAGCGGGCAGCTTCGGCTTCCATGCCGCCGCCAATCTCACCTATCATAATAATGCCTTCCGTTTCTTCATCATTCATTAATAATTCAACTGCTTCTTTGGTGGTTGTACCAATAATCGGGTCACCGCCAATGCCAATAGCGGTGCTAATGCCTAAGCCCGCTTTCACCGCCTGGTCAGCAGCTTCATAAGTAAGCGTACCGCTTTTAGATACAATACCTATTTTACCAGGCTTAAAAATAAAGCCGGGCATAATGCCTACTTTGGCTTCGCCAGCTGTAATTACGCCGGGGCAGTTTGGACCAATTAACCTGGAAGAGTAACTTTTAAGATAGTTTTTCACTTTTACCATGTCCTGTGTTGGAATACCTTCGGTAATACATACAATCAGCGCAATACCCGCATCAGCGCTTTCCATAATCGCATCGGCGGCAAACGCCGGTGGTACAAATATGATACTTACATTAGCGCCCGTTGCTTTCACTGCATCGGCAACGGTATTAAATACAGGACGGTCCAAATGCGTGCTGCCGCCTTTGCCCGGCGTTACACCGCCTACTACGTTGGTCCCATATTCAATCATTTGTGATGCATGAAAGGTACCTTCGGTACCGGTAAAGCCTTGTACAATTACTTTGGAGTCTTTATTTACCAAAACAGACATAGGTTATTTTTTAAAGTGGAGCAAATGTAAGGTGTATGCCGTAATAATTAAAAGTAATCAAAGGAGCAATCCATTTTTTTATCCATATTTGTTCCATTAAACGATTGCTTATGGCCGTATCCCTTCCAACCAATGCTGCAGGCACTCCAAAGCCTGCACTTTCTATCGGGCAGCTCTTCAATATGAGTTTTGGATTTTTTGGTATTCAGTTTGGCTTTGCACTGCAGAATGCCAACGTCAGCCGTATCTTTCAAACGCTGGGTGCCGATTTAGATAAAATTGCTATTCTCTGGATTGCCGCGCCATTTACCGGTTTGGTTGTTCAGCCTATTATCGGTTACATTAGCGACAGAACGTGGCACCCGTTCTGGGGCAGGCGGCGCCCTTTCTTTTTTATAGGTGCCATCCTGGCTTCGCTGGCGCTGTTTCTGATGCCTAATTCCTATATGCTGTGGATGGCGGCTTTGCTGCTGTGGGTGTTGGATGCTTCCATTAATATATCTATGGAGCCGTTCAGGGCATTTGTAGGCGATAAGCTGCCCGCTTCGCAACGCACTACCGGCTTTGCTATGCAAACTTTTTTCATTGGGCTGGGAGCAGTTATCGCATCATTGCTACCCTATATTTTTACCAATGTATTTAATATTCCCAATACAGCTCCGGAAGGTGTTATACCCAATTCAGTAAAATATTCTTTTTACATTGGTGGTTTTATTTATTTAGCTGCTGTAATGTGGACGGTTTTTACTTCCAAAGAATATCCGCCCGAAAATATGCAGGCATGGGAACAGGAGAAAAAACAATCCAAAGGGGTGGCGCATGCTTTTGGAGAAATTGTACGTGGCATTGGCGCTATGCCGCCAACAATGCTGCAACTCGCAATTGTGCAGTTTTTTACCTGGCTTGCTTTTTTTTCCATGTGGATTTATACTACCGCAGCCGTTGCGCAAAATGTGTACGGCACTACCGATACCACTTCAAAAGCGTTTCAAGATGCGGGCGATTGGGTGGGCGTAATGTTTATGGTATATAATGGTGTTTCGGCAATCGCTGCTTTCCTGCTGCCGATGCTTGCCGCCAAAATAAGCCGCCGTTTTACCCACCTGCTTTGTTTGGTAGTAGGTGGCATTGGCTTTATTTCCATTTTTTTTATAAAAGACCATCAAACATTATTGCTTTCTATGGTGCTCATCGGGCTGGCATGGGCTTCTACACTTACTATGCCGTACGCCATTCTTGCAGGTGCGTTGCCCGCCAGTAAAATGGGTTTTTATATGGGTGTATTCAATTTTTTTATTGTTATTCCGCAAATATTAGCGGCTGCTATTTTAGGCTTTATTGTAAAAAGCGTTTTTAACGACCAAAGCATTTATGCCTTGCTGGTGGGCGGCATCTCTATGATTATTGCCGGTTTGCTGAATGTGATAGTAAAAGAAGACCACGCCGAAACCGCCAAAGAAATTACAGAAGATATAGAACTGGCAAATACTGCTGCGGACTAAAAATATATAAGTATTGAACCACGGAGGTGCAAAGAGATAAAGTAACACAAATATTACTGTATTATTCCTTGTTCTTCGCTGTAGCCAACAGGCAGGTTTGTACACCTTTGCATTCGTTGTGTCTTCGGAGTCCAAAAAAATTTATTTTATCTATGCTAAAAAATAAAAAATATTTGTTTGTTATTGGGTTGATTGTATGTAACCTGTATGCATTTGCACAATCATCAATAGAAGTATATCCTACTAATTGGTTTGTGGGAATGAAAAATCAAAACCTGCAGTTGATGGTGCATCATCCCAATATTGCATCTGGCGCAACTGTAAGTTTGTCGTATCCCGGAGTTGCATTAATCAAAACCAACAAAGTAGAGAACAGGAATTATTTGTTTTTGGATGTAAAAATTGCATCTACTGCAAAGCCAGGTATTTGCAGGATTGTTATTAAGAAAAACGACAGCACTTTTACTGTCAATTATGAATTGAAGAAGCGCCGCACCGGCAACGGAACGCAGTTTGCGCAAGGTGTGAATGCATCTGATTTTGTTTATCTTTTAATGCCCGATCGCTTTAGCAACGGCGATACTACCAACGACCGGATTGCAGGTATGCGTGATCAATCGCTCAACCGCGATTCTATTTTTTTGCGGCATGGCGGCGATTTGCAGGGCGTAATTAATCACTTAGATTATTTGCAACATTTAGGTGTAACTACTTTGTGGATGACGCCGGTGCTGGAAAATGACATGCCCAACCGCACCGAGCATGGTTATGCTTTTACCAACCATTATGTAATAGAGCCACGCTTTGGCGGTGCTGAAAAGTATATAGCATTAAGTGATTCGTTGCACCGGCGCGGCATGAAACTGATACAGGATGCTGTGTACAATCACGTGGGCTTGTATCATTTTACGGTACAGGACCCGCCCATGAAAGATTGGCTGCATCAATGGACTACATTCACGCAAACCAATTACCGCGAACAAACGGCTTTTGACCCGCACGGTGCTAAAAGCCAGGAGAAGCAATTAGCAGATGGTTGGTTTACTACTCAAATGCCTGACCTTAACCAAAGTAACCCGTATGTAGCCAATTATTTAATACAGCATGCCATTTGGAGCGTAGAAACATTTGGCGTAGATGGCTGGCGCATTGATACCTATATTTATAACGATTTACCCTTTATGAACCGCTGCAATCAGGCATTGCTGGATGAATTTCCAAAAATCACCATGTTTGGTGAAACCTGGGTGCACGGCACGGCTAACCAGGCTTATTTTGCAGATAATACGATTAATGCGCCGTTCAAAAGCAATCTGCCCGGTGTTACCGATTTTCAAACCCTTTTTTACGGCATACAACCTGCGCTCATGCAACCTTTTGGCTGGACAGATGGCGTGATGAAATTGTATCAGACTTTAAGTAACGATTTCCTGTATAAAGATGCCAGCCGCAATTGCATTTTCTTAGATAACCACGATTTAAGCCGCTGGTTTTCGGTAGTGAATGAAGATGTGGCAAAAGATAAAATGGGTTTTGAATGGTTACTTACGAGTCGTGGTATTCCGCAAATGTATTATGGCGATGAAGTGCTGATGAAAGGCGTTACCAATCCTGATGGCTGGGTGCGATTGGATTTTCCCGGCGGCTGGAATGGCGATACAGCAAGTGCTTTTACCGGTAAAGGAGTAAGCGATACGGCATTAAGTGTGCAGCAATTGATAAGAACCTTGGCTAACTTCCGTAAAACATCGCCGGCGCTTACGCAAGGCAAGCTGATGCAATATATTCCGGTGGATGGCTTGTATGTGTATTTCAGATATACCGATACACAAACAATCATGTGCATTATGAATACCAGCGATACAGAGAAGGCAGTGAGCTTTGATAATTATCCGGAGCGTACCACTGGTTTTAGCGGTGGACGTAATGTACTTACCAGACAGGAAGTGTTGCCAGCTTTTAAAATACCTGCAAAGCAAATGTGGGTGGTGGAGTTGAGGAAGTAAAAGAGATAAAAAAAGCCATCGTAATTTCATTCATTTACGATGGCTTCTCATTTCCACAACCTATTATTTCAGTAAGGAAAATCTCTTCTTCTTTTTCCGTGTTGTAACCAACAAAATAGAAGCTGCAAATAAAGCTGCGCTGGTTATATAAATCCATTTCTTATAATTGTCTTCCGCGCTCATTGGCGGTACATACAATATACCGTTTGCATCTTGCACTGCAGCTTCTTTTACATACCTTCCGTGTTCCGGAATACCTATTTCGTCAAAATGTTCATATAAATCAAGCAATTGACGTAATAGTTCGGTGCCATACATCGGCTTGCCGTGTCCGGTAGCTGCCGTTTCAGGTTGCAGAAGCAGCAGTTTTTTTACCGAGTTATATGCCGCTACCCAGTCGGTTGTAGCATACGCCGGCGGCCCTGAAACCAGCTTTTTCTGCAAGGCAGTACTCAATGCCGACTCAGCTTTGGTGGTTACAAAAGCATCACCTGCAATCAGCACTTTATCTTCGTCTCTGAATAAACTAATATGCCCCGGTGTATGGCCTGGTGTATGTATCCAGCGCCACCCCGGCAACACAGGTATGGTTCCATCTTCAGGCAGTGCAGTAATGAAACTGCTTACATCCACAGGTTTGGTAGAATACAAAAATGCCATGGTTGACATGAGTCCGCCGCCAACGGTAGGATCAAGTGGGGGGTACGAAGATTTACCTGTAAGGTAAGGAAGCTCCAGATAATGTGCGTACACCGGCACATGCCATTGGTTAGCCAATATTTCCAATGAACCTACATGATCAAAATGCCCGTGTGTCATAATAATGGCTTTGGGCTTGTTGTCTTCGCCAAATAAATCGGCAGCCATCTTTTTAATTTTGCCGGCACTGGTTTTTAATCCGGCATCTACCAATACCCACTTATCGCTTTCCGAATCTTTAATCATGTAAATATTTACAAAAATGTCTTTTGTGCCCCAAACGTTGGGCGCTACCTGAAAGTAAAACTTCTCTTTTACCGGTTGCTTTTCAGTGGTTTCCATAGAAGATTGTTTGTGCTTTAAAATGATTTATGTTTTAATGAATAAATTCTATGCCATTAATAAAGAACCCAATCTGTTTGCATAACAGAGAGCGTTGAGCGTTTTAAGTTAGCATTAGTTTTATGTGTACTCTTAAAGTAACAACGTAGCATCGTCAGGTCGGCTCGCCTCCGGTTGGATGGCATGATGAGACTGCCTTTCACCTCCGTTTTCGAGAAAACATTTCACCAATCATTTTAAAAATCAAACACCTCACTCGCTGCCTACAACAGCCAAAAAAGCGCCGTTAAAAAAGCGTTTTATATTAGCAATACTGCCCCGAAAACGTTACTTTTGTAGCTTTAATATTTAGTATAAACAGCTTGCATTCAAGCAGTACCATTTCATGGAAGAGAATCAGATTACTCCGTTAGAAACAAACGACAACGACCGTATTATCCAGGTAAATATTGAGGAGCAAATGAAAACCGCCTACATTGACTATTCAATGTCGGTAATTGTAGGCCGAGCCCTGCCGGATATACGTGACGGATTTAAGCCCGTGCATCGCCGCGTACTATACGCGATGAACGAACTGGGCAACAACAGCAATAAAGCATACAAAAAAGCGGCGCGTATAGTGGGAGAGGTGATGGGTAAATACCACCCGCACGGCGACGCTTCTATTTACGATACCTTAGTGCGTATGGCGCAGGAATGGACAATGCGCTATACGATGGTAGATGGGCAGGGAAATTTTGGCAACCAGGATGGCGACCCGCCGGCTGCCATGCGTTATACCGAAGTACGTCTGGAGCGCATTGCCGAAGCTATGCTGGAAGATATTGAAAAGGAAACCGTTGACTTTCAGCTCAATTTTGACGATTCGCTAAATGAACCAACCGTTTTACCTACCCGCATACCACAACTACTGGTAAACGGCAGTAGCGGTATTGCTGTAGGTATGGCTACCAATATGATGCCGCATAACCTGAGTGAAGCAATTGACGGCTGCGTGGCTTATATTGAAAACCGCGCCATTGAGATTGAAGAATTGATGCAGTATGTAAAAGCGCCCGACTTCCCCACCGGCGGCGTTATTTATGGTATGGAAGGGGTAAAACAAGCCATGATGACGGGGCGCGGCAGGGTAGTGGTGCGTGGTAAATGCCACATTGAAACAAAGCAAAGTGGCCGCGAGCAGATCATTATTACTGCTGTACCTTACCAGGTGGGGCTCGATGCCTTGACCGATAAGATTGGACAGCTGGTAAATGATAAGATAATTGATGGCATTGCGCACGTAAACAATGAGAGTAATAACCGCGAAGGCACCCGCATTGTAGTGGATTTGAAAAGGGATGCTATTGCTAATGTTGTTATTAATCATTTATTCAAGTTTACCGAGCTGCAAACAAGCTATGGTATCAATAACGTGGCGCTGAGCAAAGGGCGGCCGCGCATATTGAACCTCAAAGATTTAATCAGTGAGTTTGTAGAGTTTAGAATGGATGTGGTGATACGCCGCACTAAATTTGAATTGCGTAAAGCCAAAGAACGCGCACACCTGTTGGAAGGTTATCTCAAAGCGCTCGACCATTTGGATGAAGTCATCCGCCTCATTCGCGACAGCCGCACGCCTGATGAAGCAAAAGAGACTTTAATCAATAAAAGCAGGGAAGAAAACTGGTATCTGAATGAGTCGCTTTTTGCCGAAATAGATCAAACTTTTTACAACCAGGAGGCTGGATTAAGCGAAGCGCAGGCAAAAGCCATACTGGAATTGCGCCTGCAGCGCCTTACGGGTATGGAGCGGGACAAGATTGTAGATGAATTTAACGATATTATGCGCACCATCGCCAGACTTACTGCTTTGCTGGGTAGTGAAGACCTGCGATACGATTTAATTAAGACTGAATTATTAGAAATAAAGGAAAAATTTGGCGATACCCGTAAAAGCGAAATCCAATACCTCGCCGACGAAATGCGCATTGAAGACCTGATTGAAGATGAAAATGTAATTATTACCATCTCGCATTTAGGATATATCAAAAGAACATCGGCTACTGAGTACCGGCAGCAACGCCGTGGCGGCCGGGGTGCTATTGGCAGCAAAACCAGGGAAGAAGATTACGTAGAACATTTGTTTGTAGCTTCTACCCATCATACACTTTTATTCTTTACCGAAAAGGGCCGTTGCTACTGGCTAAAAGTATACGAAATACCCGAAGGTGAAAAGTCGGGCAAAGGTCGCGCCATTCAGAATCTGATACAAATACCGGCAGACGACAAAGTAAAAGCAATTATTGATGTTAAGAATTTAGACGATAAAGAATACATTAATAGTCATTACATTTTGCTCTGTACTAAAAAAGGCATTATCAAGAAAACCTTACTCGAAGAGTTTAGCCGTCCGCGCCAGAATGGTGTAAATGCAATAACCGTTGTAGATGGTGATGAACTGCTGCAGGTGCAAATGACAAACGGCAATAACGAGATAATGATGGCGGTAAAAAGTGGCCGTGCTATCCGCTTCCCCGAGAGCAAAGTTCGCTCTACCGGGCGTGGTGCTATTGGTGTGCAAGGAATTGACGTAGAAGACGGTACAGATGAGGTAATTGGTATGATATGTGTTAATAAGGAGGACGCTTCAAAAACCATCCTGGTAGTAAGCGAAAAAGGCTACGGCAAGCGTACGCCGCTGGTGAGCGAAGGGGAGGATGTTTACCGCATAACCAATAGGGGTGGTAAAGGTGTGAAAACGATAAATGTTACTGAAAAAACCGGAAAGTTAGTAGGTATATTAAACGTTAGCGAAAAAGAAGATCTAATCATCACCTGTAAATCGGGCATTACCTTACGTACACCGGTTGTAAACATTAAAGAAGCCGGCAGAAATACCCAAGGTGTTATCCTGATAAGATTGGATGAAGGCGACGAAATTGCAGCCATTTCAACCATTGAAGAAGAGGAAGTTATTGAAAATGAAATAGCCGAAATCACAGATGAAGCATTGCCAGATACAACGCAACCTGCTTCAGATACTGATGTGGCCGATACAACAATTGAATAAAAGTTTCAACTAATAACCTGAGAACATTAATAATCAACCAAGTATATGAAAAAAACCTTTCTTTTTTTATTGTTTGCCGCCTTTGCCATTGCAGCTACAGCGCAGGACTACAGCAAGGTTATGCTGAATTATCAGCTTAAAAAATATGAAGATGCTAAAAGTGATATTGACAAGCTCAGTACCGACAGCAAAGCACAGGATAAGCCAGAAACATACCTGTGGAAAGCTGCTATTTACGGCCAGCTGTATGCCGATAGTGCCTTAACCGGCAAATATCCGGATGCTGCTCAACAGTCTATGGCTGCATTTAATACGTATTTACAAAAAGATCCTTCGCTGAAGATGCTGAAAGAAGGTAATGCTAGTGCAGCTATCAACGGTCTCGCCTGGTTATATTCAGCTTCTTTCAACAATGGTAAGAAATACTTCACCGAGAGTAAATGGCCGGAAGCTTTTCAGGAATTTAAGCGTGCAACAGAATTGAGTGAGTTTATCAATAAAAACGGATTTAATTCCAATAAATCTCTTATTGACACTTTTACTGTTCTGTACACTGGCTATGCTGCCCAAAATATGGGGAAGCCGGATAGTGCTGTAGCTTATTACGAAAAGTTGGCCGATCTGAAAACAGGTGGAGCCGATCTGCAGCCTATGTATCAATACATGCTGGATGATTATTCTAAAATGAACCAGCCTGAAAAGTTTACAAAGTACTTAGCCATTGCAAAAGAGTTGTACCCCGACAAGGCAAATTTGTGGTCTCAAATGGAAATGAGCAACATGAGCCAGAACGCATCCTTAGATCAGATTATGACAAAATATCAGCAGGATTCGGCTACCACTTTAACAGAAGACCAGTTGGTAAATTATGCAGAGACTTTTGCCAACCCGCAGCAGTTGCAAAGCTTAGACAGTAACAAACAAGTACAATACAAGCTTACAGCGGCAGGCATTTACAAGCGCGCTTTTAACCAAAATCCTAACCAGGGTATTTATGCTTACAATGCCGGTTTGCTGAATTATAATATTTTCAACGATCTGGAAGATAGACGTTATGCTCTTCGCGGTGAAAGTGCTGCTTTGAAGACACAACGCACAGAGGTGGAAAAGCAACAACAGGTGTATGCCGATTCGGCTATCGCATGGCTTGAAAAGGGGTATGAGATACTGAAAGCAAAAACAGACCGCGACAGAATTGAAGCTAATTCTTTGGATCATGCAGTGGACTATTTAGCCAACCTGTATATGTGGAAAAGAGAGCAAACAAAAGGAACTAATTCGGCTGCTGCTACTAAAGATTACGATAAGTATGACGCCAAATTTAAACAATTTGATGCCGAGCATGGAAAATACAAAATGTAGTATTGCTGAACTTTTATACAAAAGCCGCTTTAAGGAGCGGCTTTTTTTTGCAGATGAGTAGATGCAAAGGCGTCTTCCTGTAGTTTCTATCTTAACAAAATAAATTGGCGAATAGAATTGGATATTTTGAATTAAACCGATTAAAAACATGGTGTTATCTGAAATTATCATTCAAAAAATACGTGAGGAAGGACCTATCAGCTTTCGTGATTTTATGGACATCACTTTGTATTATCCTGCTTTAGGTTATTATACTTCCAATGCGGAAAAAATTGGCATATCGGGCGATTATTACACCACACCTCATTATACCCGCCTTTTTGGCGAAATGGTTGCCAAACAGTTGGAGGAAATGTGGCACCTGCTGGATAAAAAGCCATTTACTATTGTTGAATACGGGGCCGGAACTGGTGTGCTTTGCCGGGATATTTTAAATTACCTGCAGAACAATAAAGATTTATACGAGCATCTTACTTACTGTATTATAGAAAAAAGTGAAGTGATGCGCCAAAAGGAAAAAATGATTTTACAGGATAAAGTATATTGGTATGATGCTATTGAGGAGATCCCGGAAGTTTGCGGATGTGTTTTGTCCAACGAGTTGGTAGATAATTTTCCGGTACACCAGGTAATAATGGAAGATGAGCTGATGGAAGTTTTTGTGGATTATCTGGATGGCTTTATAGAAGTGCTAAAACCTGCCTCCACAGCACTTAAAAATTATTTGGAGGAACTGAATGTAAAGCTGCCAAAAGGATTTCGCACCGAAATAAATCTGCAAGCCACAGAGTGGATCACCACAGTAGCCAATGCACTACAAAAGGGATTTGTGCTTACCATAGATTATGGATACTCCTCAGCCGAATTTTATCAGCCAAAAAGGAGCCAGGGTTCTATAGTTTGTTATTATAAGCATGAGATCAATGACAAGGTTTATAGTAATATTGGGAAGCAGGATATTACAGCACATGTAAATTTTTCAGCTTTAAACCAGTGGGGCACCAAAAATGGACTTACGTGTACCGGATTTACCAATCAGGCAAATTTTCTGCGCACTCTTGGCCTGGTACATTACCTCAGAGCAATGGAGGAAAGTAGAGATTACAACGCTGCAGAAAAGCAAAAAAACTTACAATTTGTTAGTACGCTTATGCTCGATATGGGCAGCAAGTTTAAAATACTGGTACAGCACAAAGGACTGCAACGCCCATTACTTTCCGGTTTGCAGCTTGCTTATAAGTTTGTTTAAAGATATGGGAGCATGTTGTTTGATAATAAGTACATCAATAAAAATACAGCTTTCTAATTTGGTCTACCGACAGCAGCCGGATAGTAGATACTTTTCTAAACTTAACATAATATAAATTATAGGAAAAAACTACTTTGATTTTTGTATACAGGTTTTATGACTGCTTAAAGAATTGAACCTACTAATAAAATAATATTAGCACATTGGCTGGTGTATCTGCCAGCCAATGTGCTTTTAAAAATAGGTAAAAAGTAAACAGTTTCTATGTTTATACTACCACCTTTGCTACAGATGTTGCTGAAGCAGGTTGCGTAGGTACTTGCGCCGGTGACGGTGTTACTACCTGATTAGATTGTGTTACCGGTACACCAGCTTTTTCATCAGGTATCAATGTTTGCAAATGTTGCTGTACGGTTGGTAGCTGATGCTGTGGTAACTGTGCATTATCAGTAATGCCAAGTCCTCTAAAGATCAGGCGCAAATTCTGGTCGAATGTGAAATACTTATACATCCAATTAATAAAAATCTGCACACGGTTTTTTACGCCTACAATCAAAAACAAGTGAAGACTCATCCAGAAAACCCAGGCTAAAAAGCCGCCAATGTGTATTTTGGGATGCGGAATGTCCACAACAGCGCGGTTACGTCCCACCGTTGCCAGGCTTCCTTTATCGTGGTACTCATATTCTTCCAGCGGCTCCCTGCTGCCTGAGCTGATTTTCAGCAGGTTTTTTGCTAACAATTTGCCCTGTGTTATGGCCACATTTGCCAATTGTGGATGCCCGGTTGGATATTTAGGCGTTTCCATACTGGCCACATCACCTATAGCATATACATTATTAAAGCCCAATATCTTATTGTAACGGTCCACTTTTATACGGTTGCCCCGCACTACCAGCGTTGGATCAATACCGCCCGGAATATTTCCTTTTACACCTGCAGCCCATATTACTGTTTTTGTCTCAATGGTTTCTCCGGTAGATAAGGTTACTTTGTACCCGTCAAATTCTTTTACTACCGTATTGTTTATTACCGTTACACCCAGTTCGTGCAGATACTTACAGCTTTGCTCACTGCTTTTCTCGCTCATCACCCCCAATGTCTTCGGACTCCCTTCAACAAGGTAGATTTTCATGGTAGAAAAATCAAGTTCAGGATAATCTTTAGGCAAAATTTTATTGCGCATTTCTGCTATAGCGCCGCTTAACTCTACGCCGGTAGGTCCGCCGCCCACTATAACAATACTCATATAAGGCTTCAATTCTTCAGAATTGTTCTTAACCCTTAGAGCATCTTCAAAGTTTTGTATCAGGTGGTGCCGCAGCCGCAATGCTTCTACTGTTGATTTCATCGGGTAAGCAAGTGCCTGCATTTGCTTGTTGCCAAAAAAATTGGTATCTGCACCAGTAGCAAGCACCAGCACATCATAGTCAAAGTCACCTATATCCGTCTTTACACAGTTGTTTGTTGTATCTATATCTGTTACAGTAGTCAGGCGAATGCGCACATTTTTGCTATGCTGAAATGCTTTGCGAAGCGGAAAGGAAATATTGCTTGCATCCAGGGATGACGTGGCTACCTGGTAAAACAGCGGCTGAAATTGGTGATAGTTATATTTATCAATTAACAGTACTTCTACGTTCGGCTTGTTATTTAGCTTGCGGGCAAGTTTTAATCCTGCAAAACCGCTACCTATAATTACTATTTTCATGTAAAAAAATTTACAGTTTGAATAGTAAAACAAAAACGGTGCAAGTTATTGAAATATGTACGACGGCATGAAAATAAGGCAGTTAGTAAGGTAGCATCATTTCAATATTACTTGGATGATGATAAAAACTATAATGCAAGCTTCATAATGTAATCATTCATAAAATAGCCTCTGCCAATATCAATATTCACTTCTTCCGCTATTTCAAATCCCATTTTTTTATAAAAATGTAATGCTGAATTTTGGCGGTTTACATTTAATATTAATGCCGTTGCTGTATTTTCCTTTACTTTTTCAATTACAAATTGCAACAATTGCCCGCCGGTGCCTTTGCCTTGCATTTGCGGAAGCACATATATTTTATGCAATTTATAAGTAGTTGCGCCATAAGTCCCAAAAGCTGCAAAACCTGCCGGCACTCCATTATCGTAAGCAATATAAAATTGCTGTCCCTCTCTCATTTGATTAATTAATGCTTCCTCGCTGTACATAAGCTGCAGCACGTATTGGAGCTGACCAGCACTTAAGATCGTATTGTAAGCAGCCGGCCAAATCTCGTAAGCAAGCTTACGAATAAGGGAGATTTCTTTAACACCAGCCGGCTGAATACTTAACATAAGAAAAATTACAAAACGGAAAACATATAAAAATTAAGCAAGATAGATATGTGAAGAAACATATCAAGCACCCTTATTGTTTTTATATTTCTGCCTTTAAGACAGGCAAGTTCTTTATTTAGTGCCTTAATGGCTTTACTAATACAAATTACAAGTTGATCAAGCTTTCCTCAATAGTTTTAATACGTGCTTCCGCATCCATTTTTTTCTTTCTTTCCAAAGCCACCACTTCCGGTTTTGCGTTTTGCAAAAACTTTTCGTTGGTTAGCTTTTTCATTACACTTTCAACAAATCTCTTTTGATATTCCATATCCTTGAGCAATTCATTTCTCAATGCCTCTACATCTACTTTGTTTTCTGCTGCTATAAAAAATTTATCCTTTTCCAGCGTTACCACAATGGTATTCGGCACCGGTTCTTCCGTATAAGCAATTCCTTCTGCATTTACCTGTTTTACAAGTATATGCTCAGAAGCCTTGAACTGATTACTGTTTTCTGATTGAATATACAATTGAATAGCATCTTTGGGCTTTAATCCGTTTTTGTTCCTCGCATCGCGTAAGGTGGTAATGGCTGCTTTTAGCAAAGCACCTTCTGCCAAAATAATTGTATTTGCCGGTTGTAACGGAGCAAATTGTTTTACACACAAATCATCGGTTCTTTCTTTCAGTAGATGATAAATTTCTTCGGTAATAAACGGCATAAACGGGTGCAGCAACTGCAGCAGATCATCAAAAAAAGCAATGGTTTTTTGATAAATGGCAGCATTAACCGGCTGTTCAAAACCAGGCTTAACCCACTCGAGATACCAGCTACAAAAGTCATCCCAGATAAGTGAATAAATCGTCTTGAGTGCTTCGCTCAGTTTAAATCCTTTCATCAAGTCTTCCACTTCTCCCCTCACCTCGCTCAACCGGTTTTCAAACCACTGCACAGCAAAAGCGGACTCGCCCGAACCTTCTTCCCCGTTGCTTAAAGTTTGCTCCTTTTTGCTCCCAGCTTGTTTTTCTTCCCACATTTTTACCAGTTTCATTGCATTCCAAAGCTTATTATTGAAATTACGGCCCTGCTCCAAAGCGGCTTCGTCAAACAGCAAATCGTTACCGGCCGGAGAAGAAATCATAATGCCGAAACGCACTGCATCAGCGCCGTATTTGTCAATTAACACCAATAAATCCGGACTATTGCCGAGACTTTTACTCATTTTTCGCCCCAGCTTATCGCGCACCATGCCGGTGAAATATACATCGCTGAATGGCTTCTCCTGCTTAAACTGCATACCTGCCATAATCATACGTGCCACCCAAAAAAAGATAATATCCTGACCGGTTACCAATACATTGGTTGGATAATAATATTCAACGTCTTTGTTGCCGGGGTTTGTTATTCCATAAAACACTTCTATCGGCCACAGCCACGATGAAAACCAGGTATCCAGCACATCTGCATCTTGTCTTAGCTGCGCATTGCTTACGCCATATTTTCCACTGTACAATTCCCTTGCTGCTGCTTCATTTTCTGCAACTATTATTCTTCCGTTTTCATCATACCAGGCAGGTATTTGCTGCCCCCACCATAACTGCCGGCTGATGCACCAGTCTTTTACATTCTCCAGCCAGTATTTGTAAGTGGCTAAAAATTTATCGCCAGGGTGAATGGCAATGTTACCGCTTGTTACCGCTTCTAAAGCTGGCCCGGCCAATTCTTTCATTCTTACAAACCACTGTGTTGAAATGCGCGGCTCTACTACCACATTGGTGCGTTGCGAAAAACCAAGACGCGTAGTATATTCTTCTTCTTTTATTAATAAACCCTCTTCCTTTAACTGCTCAACGGCTCTTTTACGCGCTTCAAAGCGGTCAAGTCCTATAAACACTTGTCCGGCTTCGCTTATTTTTCCATCTTCTGTAAGGGTGTCTATTACTTCCAAATGGTGTTTTAAACCAATCTCGTAATCATGAATATCGTGTGCAGGTGTAATTTTTAAAGCGCCGGTGCCAAAAGCCGGATCCACATATTCATCTGTAATAACCGGTACTGCTTTATTGATTAATGGCACCATTACTTTTTTGCCATGCAAATGTGTATAGCGCTCATCGTTGGGGTTTACACACACTGCCACATCGCCCATTATGGTTTCGGGGCGTTGTGTTGCAACAGTGATATAGTTGATAGCATTACTGTCGTCAGTTATCTCATAACTATCAACTATCTTATACTTTACATAATATAATTTGCCCTCAATATCTCTGTATTCCACTTCTTCATCGCTCAATGCCGTTTTTGCCTGCACATCCCAGTTAATCATTCGTGCACCACGATACAATAAGCCCTGGTTGTACATTTCTACAAATACTTTAATTACTGCTTTGTAGTAATGATCGTCCATGGTAAAGGTTACGCGGTTCCAATCCACGCTGCAGCCCAGCTTTGCAATCTGGCTATAAATAATACCACCATATTTTTCTTTCCATTCAAAAGCATATTGCAAAAATGCTTCCCGGCTCAAACTGTTTTTATCAATACCCTTTTCCTTCAGCATTTGCACTACTTTAGCTTCGGTAGCAATGGAAGCATGATCGCTGCCCGGTACCCAGCAGGCATTGTAGCCGCTCATACGTGCTTTACGCACCAATATATCCTGCACTGTTTCGTTGAGTGTATGTCCCATGTGCAACACACCGGTTACATTTGGTGGCGGAATAACAACGGTAAAGGGCGTTCTTTCATCGGGGGTGCTGTTGAAGTACCCTTTTTTTAACCAAAGCTGATACCACTTATCTTCTATTGCTGCGGGTGTATAATTTTTACTTAATTCCATAAACTTATCTTTGTTAAGCATCAGCGTGCAGGCTAATGCAGGTTTGCAAAATGGGTGCTGCTGTTGAGTGCAAAGGATTTACTTTCAAATTAAAAGCGCGCAAAAATAGCAATCTGTTTTTTCAATTGCAGGTACAAAATGAAAAAGCCTTCCATACCGGAAGGCCTTTAAATTATTTTTATTTTAAATAACGTTTACCAAAACAATCTTTTGGTGTCGAGCACGTCTTTAAAGAAAGGCATATCCGGAGCAGTTTTTACCACTGGCTTTTTATAGTTGACGACAGGAGTATTTTTTATTAAACAAGTTGCCGCAGATGTGCTATCTTTAAGCAGCAGCTTGTAATCGCCGTGCGAGTGAATGCAGGCAATCATGCCTAAAGCAACTGTTAATGGGCGGATGGTTTTCATGGGGATGGTTTTGAAATGCTTATTTAAAGATAACATACATTTTTGTTTTCGCTGCCTGAGCATTAACTTTACAAACGTTTTTCACAAAAAATTGTTACTTCAAAAACTCAAAATACTTATAGAAGCCATTTAAGCACAAAATAGATCTGCTTTACTCCCGGCAGATAATGTAAAAAATCCTCCCGGATAGCCGTGCTTAGCTGTATTTATAAAAAGGCAAGATAAGGATATATGTACGCGATTGTTGATATTGAAACCACTGGCAGCCATGCAGATAGTAATGGCATCACCGAAATTGCTATTGTGCTGCACAATGGAAAGGAAATTGAAGGAAAGTTTGAAACGCTGATTAATCCAGGCTATAAAATCCCCCGTTTTGTAGCCGCGCTTACCGGCATACAAGACTACATGGTTGCCAATGCGCCGCCTTTCAGTGAGGTAGCAGACAAGATTTATAATTTACTGAAAGGACGCATTTTTATAGCGCATAATGTCAACTTCGATTACTCTTTCATCCGGCACCATTTTCAACAGGTTGGTTACGATTACCATGCACGTAAACTGTGTACTGTGCGCTTGAGCCGCACGGCTTTTCCCGGCTTGCGCAAGTATGGTTTGGATGCACTGTGCGAACAGTTAAACATTATGAATGGCGGCCGCCACCGTGCCGGCGGTGATGCTGAAGCAACAGCTACGCTGTTTAGTATGATACTGAATGCCGGTGGCGAAAAACTGGTAAAAGAATATTTGAAAAAAGAAAGCCGTGAGCAAATACTACCACCCAATCTGCCCAAAGAACACGTGCAGTGGCTGCCCTATCAGCCCGGCGTGTATTATTTTCATGATGAAAAAGGTAAAGTGATTTATGTAGGTAAAGCCAAAAACATCAAGCAGCGCGTAGTCAGCCATTTTACCGGTTTTGATACAGGCAGCAAGCGGCAGAATTTTTTGAAACACATTCATGCTGTTACTTACAAAGAAACGCCTACTGAGTTTGCTGCTTATTTGCTGGAAAGCATTGAGATAAAACGGCTTTGGCCACAATTTAACCATAGCCAAAAAAAGTTTGAATGGCAATACGGCATTTATGAATACACCGATATGCGTGGCTACCTGCGCTTAACAATAGAAAAGAAGAGAAAGCACTTACATCCGCTGGTGTGTTTTAGCCTTAAGGCAGAAGGCTATCGCATTTTGTGGAAGCTGGTGAAAGATTTCAACCTGGATGCCGGGCTTTGCTGTTTGGACACTACTGCACCGTCACCCGCCGAAGAACCTGCCGCATATAACCTAAAAGTGCAACAGGCTATTGACTGGCTGCAGGAGCAAAAAGAAACTTTTTTGATAAAAGAAGAACACCGCGATGCCACCAATTGCGTACTGGTAGAAAAGGGCCACTTTTATGGTATGGGATTGATTTATAATAATGCCGATGACTTGACCTTAGAACAACTGAAAGAACTGCTGACGCCTTATCCTGAAAACGAAGTTATTCGCTCGATGATCAGTAGTTTCGTATATAAGCATCCGAATAAAGTACACAAGCCATTGCTGTAACAGTACTATTGAACCAACTGCAGTTTTGTTGCAATCTTCGTCCCAACGTAATCCTGCATTTGTGCATTGTAAGTCTGCTTTACGATATAGGCGACCATTACCGGTTTATTCAGCAGTTGATCTGTAAGTTTTTCAGCACCTTCAAATGCTTCCATCCACCAGATTTTTATCATTCTGCCGTTTGAGTCTTTTACCTGAAAATAAGTAAAATCACCCGGTACTATTTTAAGCAATGTGCCGCTGATTGTTTGTTCAACAGGTTGCTTTTCGTCTGCCGTGTTCGCCAGTAACGAGGGGTTTGCCAGCATTACCTTCATAAAAGCAGGACATTCCACCATTAGCTTTATACCAATGTCTTCTGCAACTTTATCAAAGTTGCCATTTGATATATTTTCTTCTCCATAATATTTCTTCAATGCACCTGTATGTGAAGTAATAGAGGACATAATCATCAATCCCAGCTCCATCTGCAATTCTTCGGTACTTTTTGCAACTATGGTTTTCTTTTCAAGTGCTGTACATACTTCCTTTGCTATTACACTCAACAAGCTGTCTTTGCCTGTAGTTTGTGCTTTAGCAAACAACGAACAACCCACCATTAAAAGGGTAAGGGACAAATATTTTCTCATTTATACGTTTTACGCTGTAAAAATAAGATATTAAAATAATTTTATCTATATTTTCTCCACGACCACAGCAGTACCGTAGGCCAATACCTCGGTAATACCGCTGATGACTTCGTTAGCATCATAACGCATATTAATGATAGCATTGGCGCCGCGCTCATTGGCATGTTCTATTAATAATCGGTATGCTTCTTCACGCGTTTTCTCGCAAAGCTGTACATAAATGGAGTTGCGACCGCCAAATAAGGATAAAAAACCGCCGGCAATATTGCCCAACATACTGCGGCTACGCACCGTAATGCCGCGCACCATACCCAAATGCTGCACAATTTTATATCCTTCTAATAAGTTGGAAGTAGTGATCAACTGTTCATTAACCATTGATTGAATTTTTAGACAGAATTACGTTATTTACTTAAAGATAAATGACAGTTTTTACAAATGGTAAAGAATAGATTGGGATAGTGTTCTTAATGGCAGTATGGTTTTTTTTCCTATAAGGAAACATAAAAATAAACATATAGAATTGCTATGTGAATACCTGCATTTCAATCGTGTCCATGTGGTTTATCATGCAATTGAAAGCACAAGGATATTTGGAAACGCTGAAAATAATACTACCCAAAAAGTTGCGTATAATTTTACCCCTTTTCGTTGTGCAATGCAATAAACAAGCATACTCATTTTATAATAAAAAGTAGCAACGCATACTCTGCCTGTAACCTCCTCCACTGATATGTAATAGGAGGTTACAGGGAAAAATATACTAAAAACAGTATTAGATTTTATCAGGCTATTTTATTGTCAGGTCTGCTGCTATTATCTTAGCTAATATTACCATTTTATCGCAGCTTTACTTACCAGTTCTAATTACTTTGGTTTGTACTTTTTGGATACCTTGCTCTGCTTCGATAATGTAAGTGCCTGCTGCATACTGATCACCCAGGCGGAGGCTTTCTCCTATGCTGATGTTGTTTCTTTCTTCTACTAATCTACCACTCACCTCATACACCCGTACACTTACAGATTGTTTGAGATTACTGCTCTGTAGCCTGACAGTGAAGACATCTGCAGCAGGATTGGGATGAACTTGGATGCGAAGGGAAGTATTCTGTTTTGTTATCCATGCATCATCATTGTCCATGATAGTGACTACACCAATACTATCCTGAATACGGGCATTATGTGCATTAGTAAGATGTATTTCAAACTGCTCTGCATCTTCACTTACATTGTCATCAGGAATGGGAATGATAATCTTAGCCGTTGAGTTAACACCAGGAATAAAGAACAAGGGACCACTAACGCTAATGTAATCCTGAGGATGCACCGCCGTTTTATCCATTGTAGTAAAATGTACACGTACAATCTGGTTAGCAGGAGCAAAAAGCCGAGCAGTAGCAATAGCCAGCTTTTTAGATTCCGATACTATTACATCTGCAATGCTGATGGCGGGTTCCGGATATTCCAGTTGATAAGCTGCTGCTATTCCAAAGCTTTCACGTGTACTGCGGTGAGTGAGACTTCCTATGCCATACAATCTGTTTTGGTGTACCGCAATGTCTTGTATAGAAGCGAAGTCGTATTCTCCTAAATCAGTTATCACTTTTCCATTATTTCCAAAAGTGGAATCTACCACGCCGTCAACAGTAAAGCGAGCCAGCGCAAACTCAGAGGTTATCTCATAAACATGAGTATAACCTCCTACTATAATTTTGTCTCCCTGCAGCGCTATTGAACTGGCAACATCATAATCATTATTAAAAAAAGTTGTTGCTTTTCCATTGTCTCCAAAAGAAGAATCCAGAATACCGTCAGCCGTGTAGCGGGCAAGGGCAAAGTCAACATTAGTAGATCCAGTCACTATAATTTTGCCTCTCTGAAGGACCATAGAAGTTGTCTGATCATCTGTGGACTTGTTTAGATTGGTCACTACTATCCCATTCACTCCAAAAGAAGCGTCCAGAACCCCATCAGTAGTATAGCGAGCTAATGTAACTTCATAAGCGAAATGGGCAAACGTATAAGTAGATCCAGCTACTATGATCTTGTCGCCTTGGAGAACTATTGCATCTGCCTGATCATACGAGGATCCATTAATATCTGTTGTTGCTTTTCCATTCTTCCCAAAGGAAGAGTCTAAAACACCATTACTAGTATAGCGGGCAAGTGCAAAGTCTCTACTGCCAAAATTACCAGTAGATCCAACCACTATGATCTTGTTGCCCTGCAGCACTATTGAAGATACCTTATCATCGGAGTTATTAAAATCTGTGATTACCTTTCCCTGCTCTCCAAAGGATGAATCTAACCTGCCATCGGCTGTAAAGCGGGCAAGTGCAAAGTCGAAATTGGGAGAATTACCAGTAAATCCAGCCACTATAATTTTGTTTCCCTGGAGTGCTATTGCATTTGCCTGATCATAGGAGGAGCCATTAAAATTAATTGTTGCCATCCCATTCACTCCAAAGGAAGGGTCCAGTACACCATCAGCCGTAAAGCGGGCAAGGAGAAAGTCAAAGAAATTGTTATCGTTGAATGCATACCCGGCTGCAATAATCTTATCGCCCTGAAGAATGGTGCTTGTGAAAAAGGTTTGGCTTGAAGGAAAATAACCTATAACCAGCCCATTTAATCCAAAGGAGGCATCTACGGCACCATCAGCAGTATAGCGGATAAGAACAAAGTCGGTATTATAGTTATTACCAGGGTGGGTATAAGTAGATCCAGCTACTATGATCTTGTCTCCCTGAAGAGCCATTGAATATGCATTATCTTCATCAAATCCAAAATCAGTAATTACCCTTCCATTCACCCCAAAGGAAGAGTCCAAAACACCATCCGCCGTAAAGCGGGCAAGCGCAAAGTCGGTGTATGTATCGTTATTATAAGCGGTTCCACACACCAAAATCTTATCTCCCTGCAGCACTATTGAATTGGCAACATCATAATCACTATTAAAATCAGTGATTACTTTTCCACTCTCTCCGAAAGAAGTATCTAATACACCCTCCGCCGTGTAGCGGACAAGCGCAAAGTCATTGAGATAGCCTACTAAATCACTAGTACTTCCTGCCACTATGATCTTACCGCCCTGGAGTGCTATTGAATTGGCAACATCATCCGAAGAATCGTTAAAATCAGTTGTTACTCTTCCATTCTCCCCAAAGGAATCATCCAGGGTACCATCTGCCGTATAGCGGGCAAGAGCAATATCTCTATTACCATAATTACCAGTAGATCCACTCAATACGATCTTGTCTTCCTGAAGCACTATTGAACTTGCATAATCATTTAAGCCGTTAAAATCAGTTGTTACTTTTCCATTCTCCCCAAAGGAAGTGTCCAAAATACCATCTGCAGTACAACGATAGAGTACAAAGTCGGCAGTGCTATTAACAGCGTTAAGCATACTTCCACCCACCAGGAGCTTGTCTCCCTGTAAAGCTATTGAACTTCCATTAACGCTTGTGACAATTCCATTCTTCCCAAAGGAAGAGTCTAAAACACCATTACTAGTATAGCGGGCAAGTCCACTTCCACACACTATAATCTTGTCACCCTGCAGAGCAGCACTGCTAACACTGAAGTTCACAGCATTGGAGTAGCCTGCATTACCATAGGAGGAGTCCGGCTTTCCATCCGGTAAGTATTTAGTAATTCTTGCGACACTATTATTATCAGATGCCTGTACAATAACAAAGATATCTCCGTTAGCACTGGTCAGCACCTTGCGCCCATACTCATTTAAAAGGTTGACATTGCTTAAAAAACCAGTTGCTTGTATACCATTGTAGCCAAAAGTAGAGTCAAGGCTGCCTGGCTGACTACTTGCTTTGAATAGAACCACACAGTAAAGCAGCAGTAAATAGAACTTGTTCATAAGAAGAGGATTTAATTGTTTATGATAGGGGACTATTGATAGTTATTTTAGCATGGTTTTACTTACCAGTCTTGATTACCTTCATCTGCACGCTTTGGCTACCCTGTACGGCTTCTATAATGTAGGTACCTGCTTTATATTGATCGCCAAAGCGCAGGCTTTGTCCAATAGCAATATTATTTTTTTGTTCTACTAACCTACCACTTACATCATATACCCGCACCGTAACCGGCTGTTTGAGATTACTGCCCTGTAATTGAAGAGTAAAGGTGTTCGTGGCAGGATTTGGATTAACATTGATGTGCAGGGAAGCACTCTGTTGCTTAGCTATAAGTGCATTATCATTATCGAGAATGGTGACTATGCCTATACTATCCTTTATGGCGGCATCTCGTGCATTGGTTAAAACGATCTCAAACCGTTCATCGTCTTCGTGTTCATTATCATCAATAATGGGGATGAATATCTTAGCAGTTGTATTCAGGTGGGGAATAAACAATAAAGTACCGCTGATACCAATGTAATCCTGGTTGCGCACAGCAGTCTTATGGCGGGTAGTAAAGTGTACCCATACCAACTTACTAGCGGGTGCAGAAAGACGAACAGTCACAACGGCTAGCTTTTTAGACTCCAGCACCTTTACATTTGCAATGCTAACAGTGGGCACTGGTGCTTCCAGTTCATAAGCGGCTATTATACCATAGGTTCCATCTGGCTGGGATGTACTGCCTACTGCATACAATCTGTTTTGGTGCACAGCAATATCTTGTATAGTAGCGGAGCCTCCTAAAGGAGTTATTACCTTTCCATTCTCTCCAAAGGAGGAATCTAAAACACCATCTGTAGTATAACGCGCAAGCGCGAAGTCTGCACTGCCACGATTATCACCAGTAAATCCAGCCACTATGATCTTGTCTTCCTGAATGGCTATTGAAGTTGCACTCTCATAATTTTCATCATCAATTGAGCTATTAAAAGCTGTTATTACTTTTCCATTGTCTCCAAAAGAAGAATCCAGAATACCGTCAGCCGTGTAGCGGGCAAGGGCAAAGTCGTAAATGGGATAATAACCAGTATATCCTGCCGATATAATCTTATCTCCCTGCAGCGCTATTGAATATGCAATATCTTCTGAAGAGAAGCCAAAATTAGTTGTTACTTTTCCATTCTCTCCAAAGGAGGAATCCAAAACACCATCTGTAGTATAACGCGCAAGCGCGAAGTCTGCACTGCCACCTAAAGAATAACCACCCACCAGGATCTTGTTTCCCTGCAACGCCATTGTATTTGCGTGATCCTCAGAACTATTAAAATCGGTTGTTACTTTTCCATTCTTTCCAAAGGAGGCATCTAACTTGCCATCAGCGGTATAACGGGCAAGTGCAAAGTCATTATTGTCATTGACAGGATTTTGAGTAGATCCACTCACAATAATCTTATCCTCCTGCAGCGCTATTGAATATGCAACAGCATAATCATTATTAAAATCAGTCGTTACCTTTCCATTCACTCCAAAGGAAGAATCTATAGCACCATCAGAAGTATACCGGACAAGCGCAAAATCAGAATAATTGTGTCCAGATCCAGCTACGATGATTTTACCTCCCTGTAGAACCATAGAATTTGCTTCATCCGTAGAGCTATTAAAATCAGTAATTACTTTTCCATTCACTCCAAAAGAAGAGTCAAGAACACCATTCGTCGTAAAGCGGGCGAGGGCAAAGTCATAGTTATTACTATCGTTGAGTGCACTTCCTGCAGCCATGATTTTGTTTCCCTGAAGAACAGTACTGGTGAAATTAGTTTTGGTTGAAGGAAAATAACCTGTAAGTAGTCCCTGTTTTCCAAAGGATATATCCAAAGCCCCATCAGCCGTATAACGGGCAAGTGCAAAGTCATTATTGTAATTATTAGAACTTATAATAGTATATCCAGCCACTATAATTTTGTCTTCCTGCATAGCAGCACTGGATTCACTCATGTTTACAGCCTTGGAGTAGCCCGCAGTGCCATAGGAAGAATCCAGCTTTCCATCCGGTAAGTACTTAGCAATTCTTAGGGAACTGCTAATCTGTATTACAACAAAGATGTCCCCATTAGCACTGGTCAGCACTACACGCCCATGCTCATTTAAAAGATTGAGGTTGTTTGGAAAAGCAGTTGTTTGTATACCATTATTGCCAAAGGAAGAGTCAAGGCTGCCCGCCTGACCAATGGCATTGAAAACAAAAACATAAAAAAGCAGGAGTAAACATAACTTTTTCATAGGAGTGGGATTTAATTGTTTATGATAGGGTTCACCAATAGCCGTTAATAACGTGTGCTGATTGTAGTTACAGGGGTAATGCTGCTGTTAAAACAAAATATCTTTCTCCTGATCGTAGTACATTGTTAATTCCTGCCTAAAAATTACCAGATCTATATAGTAGTAAGCGTAAAAGGATGTCTGTGAAAACAAAGAGTTATTTGTTTATATACAGAATTAAGAGTTTAACCAATGCTGCTATTGCAGATAGAAGGGTTGCTGTAGTTACTAGCCGTTCGTAATGGTCAATTACTAAAGGAGGGCAAAATTATTATTGGGTACATCCAGACATCAGAAAATCGCCGTTTTCATTTATGACTTGTCTTAAAAGTATTTACTAAAAGCTGTGTACGGAACTTTGGTGGTTAGGTATAAATAAATAAAGTAACCTAAGTTACTCATATTTTATATGCAATTCCAAATTTTTATTTCTGCGGACAGCCGCCCACAATAGAAAGCTTATTTTAACAAAAATTACCACAGATTGGATTTTACTTTTTGAAAGAAAATTTTACTGCCCTAAAATGTCAAATATAACTTTTTACACAGGTGGAAGGGCTATTTTTGCCCCTTTATTTAGAAATTGAAAATACCATCGCTCAATTAATCATGATTGAATTTTCGCAACAGGTCGCTGCAAAACTAAACATCAGACCGCAGCAGGCAGAAGCAGTATTGAACTTATTAAATGAAGGTGCAACCATTCCGTTTATTGCCCGCTACCGTAAGGATAAGACCGGTGCGCTGGATGAAGTGCAGATTCAGCAAATACAGGAAGAAGCGGCCGCACTGAAGGAATTTACCGGGCGTAAAACATTTATAGAAAAAACCATTACGGAGCAAGGTAAAATGACTGACGAGCTGCAGGAGAAATTAAACGCAGCTATTACGCTTGCCGAACTGGAAGACATCTATTTACCTTACAAACCCAAGCGCAGAACCAAAGCGCAAATAGCCAGAGAAGCCGGGCTTGAACCTTTGGCTAAATTGATATTGGAACAAAAAGACATTGATCTTGATAATGAAGCAGCAGCATTTATCAACGATACGATAAAAACAAATGATGAAGCTTTGCAGGGCGCAAGAGATATTATTGCCGAGACCATAAACGAAGATGCCGAAGTGCGCGCACGTTTACGCAGGTTGTTTGAAGAAACAGCAGTAGTAGAAAGTAAAGTAGTGCCCGAAAAAGAAGCCGAAGCTCTTAAGTACAAAGATTATTTCAACTTCAACGAGCCGGTGTACAAGATACCGTCCCATCGCATATTAGCCGTATTACGCGGTTTTTTAGAGGGCTTTTTACGGATTGGCATTGTACCGAATGAAGAAGAAGCATTAGAAAAAATAGAGAAGTTGTATGTAAAAGAGGGTAATAATCAAAGTATTGATCACGTGAAACGTGCGTCAAAAGATGCTTATCGCCGCCTGCTACAACCAAGTTTGGAGACAGAATTTCGTACGGCACTCAAGCAAAAAGCAGATGAAGAAGCGATTGCGGTGTTTGCAGAAAACCTGCGTCAGTTGTTGCTCAGTTCGCCATTGGGAAGCAAGCGCATTCTCGCTATCGACCCTGGCTACCGCACTGGTTGTAAAGTAGTTTGTTTAGATGAAAAAGGTAGCTTGTTAAAATCTGATTTGATTTATGTACATGAAAAGAACCGCGAGGAACAGAGCAAACAAACCATTGAAAAACTGGTAAAAGAATATAACATTGAAGCATTTGCCATTGGTGATGGCACTGCCGGGCGCGAAACCGAACAATTTATTAAAGGGATGCACGTTGGTTTGCCGGTATATCTGGTAAATGAGGATGGAGCTTCTGTATATTCTGCCTCGGAAACTGCAAGAGCAGAATTTCCGGATCAGGATGTAACAGTGCGTGGCGCTATTTCTATTGGTCGCCGCCTGATGGATCCACTGGCAGAGCTGGTAAAAATTGATCCGAAAAGCATTGGCGTAGGGCAATATCAACACGATGTAAATCAATCCCGCTTAAAAGAACGTTTGGATCAAACGGTAGTGAGTTGTGTAAATGCGGTAGGCGTAAATCTAAATACAGCAAGCAAACATCTGCTGAGTTATGTAAGTGGTATTGGCGCTGCAACGGCAGATAACATTGTAAAATACCGTTCGGAAATTGGGAAATTTAGTAATAGAAGCCAGTTGTTAAACGTGCCGCGCCTTGGCAACAAGGCGTTTGAACAATGTGCCGGTTTTTTACGCATCAACAACGGCGATAATCCTTTGGATAAAAGTGCGGTGCATCCCGAGGCCTACCGTATTGTAGAAAATATGGCAAACGACCTTAACGTAGATGTAAAAGAATTGGTGGGCAATGCAAGTTTGGTAAAAAACATTCAGCCAAAGAAATATGCTACTGAAGAAATTGGAGAATTAACTATTCAAGATATCCTCAGCGAACTGAAAAAGCCCGGTTTGGACCCACGCAGTGAAATGCAGCAATTTGAATTTGCACCTATTTACAAAATAGAAGATGTAATGGCGGGCATGATTGTGCCGGGAATTGTTACTAACATCACACGCTTTGGTGCTTTTGTAGATATTGGGGTAAAACAGGATGGACTTGTGCATGTAAGCGAAATAGCACACCGCTATATTACCGACCCGAATGAAGCATTAAAGCTAAATGATAAGGTAATGGTGAAAGTACTGGAAGTAGATATGCCGCGTAAACGTATTGCACTTTCTATTAAACAGGCACAGGAAACACCGGCAAAAGAAAGAAACAAAGGACAAGATACAAGACACAAGTATCAAGGTTCAGAAGACAGGATCCGACATACAAGAGATAAGGGGCAAAATACAAAGAACAAGTTTCAGGCTAACAAGCATACAGAAACCACATCTTCGGAAAGGAATATGAACGATGCGTTGAATGCACTGAAGAAAAAATTTGGTAAGTAGCGCTTTGTAATTTGCTACAATAAAAAATCTGCAGCAAGATTTTTATCCGCTGCAGATTTTTTATTGAACAGTTATGGACAAAGAAATATGCTTTTTTTGTAGTGATTTACCGGATTAAAGTAATCGTGCCGGTAAAGGGCACAACCGCATCATTGCACTTTACTTCTATACGGTAAATATACGTACCAGATGGTACGGGTTTTCCTTTATAGGTTCCATCCCACCCTTCCGACGAATAATTGGTAATATTACCTCTTTTATTAAATAGCATTTCGCCAGCGCGGTTGTAGATTACAAACGAACGAACAGGATTATCTACGCTGCTTATTACATAAAAGCGGTCGTTTTTGCCGTCACCGTTAGGTGTAAAAGCAGAAGGTATATAAATTTTTGATTGATCACATAATACATGCACCGTTAGCTGTGCAGTGTCGGTACAGCCGAAGTCGGCATATACTACCGCGTTGTAAGTCATTGCTTTTTGTGCATCTAATATAGGCTGAGGACAATCAGTGCAGCTAAGCCCTATAGATGGATACCAGTACCACTTAAGAATATTGCTGCTACCAGTTGTAATAATCACATTTTGGCTACCCTTCTCTACTACAAGGTCATTATTGGTAATAGTAACTTCAGGATTCGGATGTACATTGACAATCACAGAGCCTGTTTGACTAAAACACCTTTTATTATCGGTGCCGGTAACGGTATAAGTGGTAGGGACTTCTGGCGAAGCCACCGGATTGCTGATGGTTGCACTGTTCAAACCATCTGCCGGTGACCAGCTATATAAATCCGCACCACTGGCAGTGAGCTGAACGTCTTTTGTTTGGCAAATATCACGCGGGGCCTCATCCACAGTCATGCTAAAGGGATGAACAACCGTTACCAACACAGTATCGGAAGCGTGGCAGGAACTTGCATCAGTGCCGGTAACTACATACAAATTATCCTGAACCGGCGCTGCTTCCGGGTTTGTGCAGGATAAGCAACTTAAAGTCCGATCGCGGTCCCATACATAAGTAAGTGCGCCCGAAGGTTGCAACTGCACGCTGCTGCCTTCGCAAGCAAAGGTATCCAACCCGGCAGATACGACAGGTAGCGCATTTACAATTACATTATACCGTGCCGTGTCTACACAATTATTATTATCTGCTATTGCCAGCATGGCTTTAAAAGAGCCGCTGCTGGTGTATAAATGTGTAAAAGGAGCATCATTTCTGCTTTCGGTTATGTCATCGCCATAGCTCCACACGCGACTTATGATGTCGTGTTCTCCATCGGAAAACGAATTGTCAATAAATGACGTAGTATCGTTTAAACAAGTTCCAGACAATTCCGTTGCAAAGCTGGCCGTAGGCCCTGTTACAACAATAGAGTCAGGACTGTACAGAGTATCTTGGCAACCGTTGTGGTACCGTGCAATCAGTGAAGGATAATATATTCCTGTCTTGGTATAAGAGTAATGAATGCTGGTATCACTAAATAATGTATGTCCATCACCCAAATCCCACAAATAATCTAAGATATAAGTTGGGTTGTCAACCCCTAATTCCATATCAGCTTTCCGACAAATGTGCCTGTCAGGTGGATTAAAACTAAAAACAGGTGTCGTGTTAGATATATAAACGGTGTCGGTATAAGTATCGCTACATGCACCATTGGTGGTGGTAAGCGAAATGTAGTATCTACCATTGGCTGTATATTCGTGTTCAGGTGGTACTTGCTGGTCAGAAGTAGTACCATCACCGAAGTCCCAATGCCAGCTTTCAGGTGCAATAGATCGGTCAATAAGTCCAACCTTTGTCCGGTCATTACAATCAAACTGCATTCTAAAAGATGCCGTAGGCGGATTAATAACTATATATCCGTATTTAACTACACTATCTACACATCCACTATTACTTATGGTAAGCCTTACAGCTCTGCTGCCTGTATCGGCATAAACAAATTTGGCGTCCTGTGTAAAGGCACCAGCGTTATTACTAAACTGCCAGTGCCAATACGAAACTGGCCCACTTGCCGTACCGCTGAAATGTACAGTATCTGCTCCGCATAATGTAGTTTTGTCTGCTGTAAAATCGGGTATAGAATGGGTGCCGACCGATACTGCATCACCTACAATACTGGTAGTCGTACAGCCACTAACAGTTGTAATGGTGAGAGCTACATCATATCTACCTGTATTATTGTATGTGTGTGTAGGCTGGGCACTTGCATCGATATTACTACCATCCCCAAAATCCCAGGAGTAAGTAGCTATTGCTTCGGGCGAAGAAATGTCGGGCTTAAAAGTAACCGGATGCGGAACGCAACCGGAATCGGGCAGGTTGATACTATTGATAACAGCTCCACCTAAAAAAACGGCATCTGTTTTTACGAGCGTATCGGTACAGCCATTGGCATTAAATGCAATCAGCATTGGCGAAAACCTGCCTGCACCGTAAACATGAACAGGATTTACCTCTGTAGAACTATCCCCATCTCCAAAATACCATTTAAAGGCTACTGCATTCAAAGACGTATTTACAAACCGGGTAGTATCGGGGTACGCACAGCTTTTAGTAATACCATTAAGGTCAAAAGATGCAGTTGGTTTATCCAACACCTGCACTGGCTTCGTTGCTGTATTATTACAGGTTCCAAAATTTTCGGTTAACTGAATAGTATAAGTACCGGGTCTTGTAAATTGAAAAGTAAAGTCGCCGGCACCTTGTTGCACTACTCTATTATTTATTAGCCATATAGCTGATAATGGACGTGGCGTAGAGGTATCGGTAAATGTAACATGCTCATTTACACATACTGTAGCAGGCGCATTAAAATCAACAGTGCCGTTTCCTATTTCTATCACCTTTGTTATAGAATCTTCGCACCCTTCGGGGCTGATGGTTGTTAAATGCACCTCATAAGTGCCAGCGCTATTATATGTGTTAGTGGGATTGGGAATAATGGCTTTATTTGAATCACCAAAATCCCACCGATAAATAATTTTATTAAGCGGGTTAGGCACTGCAAAGTTGATGGTAGCCGGCGTAGTACAAATATTGGTGTAGGTGTAGTCAAACTCTGCTTTGGCACCACTGATGATAATTTCATTAGATGCTGAGTCGGTGGACACCGCATTTTTAACTACTAATTTTACGATATAGCTGCCGGGAACAGTATAAGTGTTGGACGGATTGGCCTGGGTGGACGTATGTCCATCGCCAAAATCCCAGTACCATGAAGTTGGACTACCTGTTGAATTATCAGTAAACTGAATTTTTACAGGCACGCAACCCTGATAATCAAAAGTACTAAAGCTTGCCTGCACAGGTTCTTGTGCCTTTGTAAAGTGACCGATAAAGCAAAAAGCTATAAGGGCCAATAATTTGTAAGCAGCAGAAGTTTTTTGGGGTGTGAGGTGAAAAAACCTTGCATTGTATTGAAGACAATAGTCTTTAACGGCAGAAAAAATATGCTTCATTATCTGTCGCATTTTCAGCAATAATGATTGCTGTGGTTTTTTATTTAAATTATTTTGTGTTGATAACCTTACCAATAAACAACAATCCACGTAGTAATATTGTGTGTGGGCTTATCTTATTCAATCTATATGCCATTTGCAGCTTAGCTTTTGTAATTACAGGCGGCTAAAGTAAGATAAAAAAAATTAATTATTTTAGACGAAGCCATTGAGGTGTAATTCTAACATCTGCAACACCCATCTTTTCATCGCTTTATTTATTTTTATCAACCTATTACCTTATTAAAATGCAGATAAAATCATTCCAATCTGTTTGCCTATGTAAGCATTTTACGAACAGGCAGGATCTTCTACATTATTAATTATTAAATATTAAAGATATTATACCATTTCAGGGTAAATAGTTCGGTTAATCAGTGGAGATAAATTAATTACGTGATCTTACCCATCCCAAAACATAATCTGAAATGGTATTAATAGCGAAAGCACAAGGTTTGTTTCTGATAACTTACAATTACATCTTTGAATATATTATCCTAAAAGTAAGTATTCGAAATATTACGGAGTATAAGGTAATGAATTTTTTACCGCGTTCAAAACGGAAAACCAAGCCCGGCGACTCGCGCTATCTTTGATGTTTTATTAAATAAATATTAAATATATACATATCTCGATTAATCATATATTTTCATTTTATTTTCGCATTCTGTAATTCAAAACCAAAACTCCGGTATTCATGTTCACCAAAACTTTACATCTGGTGCTGGCGTGCGCAGCGCTGCTAATGGTACATCGTAGCACTGCACAGTACTCCAATTATATAGAGCCAATGCAGGACATTAGGGGCAGCAGTGGTATTAACTTTGACTTTGGTACTAATACTTTTTTAGGTGATTTGGGTGGTACTAAGGGTTTGGGCAAGCCTTTTGCCAAAGACTTCAACAGCAAAACCATCCGCCCCTACTTGGGTGTTTCTTACACTTATTTTCCATATAAGTGGCTTAGCGTGAAAGGAGGTTTGCATTATACTTTAGTAACAGGGGCAGATAGCCTGATTACAAATAAACAAGGTAATGCCCGAGGCAGGTTTGATCGTAATCTGAGTTTTAAATCGGGAATTGAGGAACTAAGTGCTGAGGTGGAATGGTATCCGTTACAGTTAATACCTAGGTTTGAAGAAGCTCGCGTGCGTCCGTTTATAGGTTCGGGCATCGGATTGTTTCATTTTAACCCCAAAGCAAAACTGGCCGGCAAATGGTACGATTTAAAACCATTGCACCTCGAAGGTCAAGGATTTACCGAATATCCGGAGCAGAAAAATTATAAACTAATACAGCCTTACCTGCCAATAACAATGGGAGTTAAATACAGAATCAGCAATAGTTATTTTATATCACTTAGCGGCTGCTTCCGTAAAACCTTTACCGATTACATTGATGATGTAAGTACTACCTATATTGACCCCAATTTATTTGATAAATATTTATCACCAGCGAACGCCACAATAGCTAAACAATTGTATTACAGGGGACTTAATGGCGAGAATTCAACATTATGGCCAAGAGGGTATGCCAGCAAAGATTCTTATACTTCCTTTTTCTTTACTATTACTTACCTTTTTGATAATAGGCGTGGTTATGATTATATTGGTAATTAATTACTTAGGTATATTTTAAAATAATACTAAAACTTCTAAAGCTCTGCTCCACACCATCGGATTGGCAATATAGTTGCCCTTTTACTTTTGCCCCACATTTTAAGCAACCTATTTGCTACTACCTTTATTTAAACCAATAAACCTGTTTCTGCAAATTTTACCTTCAATCATTACTCTACCTTAAATACATATTGATTCGTATTATAAAGCAATACTTACTTGATACAGAAATAGCTTGCCTGCATTCTGCTGACTATAATACAACAACATTGCTGTTTACCTGCAGGAGTAATTTTGCAATCAGACATTTTTGCGTCTGTTCAAACAACACTTATTTCTCTTCTATACCGCATTTTTGCATCGTTATACTTGCTTTCTTATAATTTTGATTTTCTAAAGCTTACTAATGGTGCCAGAACAAACGGCTTATAAAAGAAAATGGCTTGGTACGTTAATGATGTTTACTGCCATTATTTTCTACTCCAATATAAATGCGCAAACCACGGCTTTGCGCCTGTACAATAGTTGGGACGTCAATAAATTATATAAGAATACCGGAGCTGCACACACTGCCTGGAAACCGGTAATGTACGAAGACACGCTTACTCCCCCGTCTGACCAAAGCTGGCTGCACCGGAAATTTTTTGAAGAGCATTTGCTCAATGTACAGCAACCCGGTTTTACAATTTACGGCGATATTGTGGTAGATGAATACATTGGTTATGATAAACGTGCCATAAGAGCGCGTAATGGCAGCGGCGATAACTATCATCTGCCTATGATGAACACGCGCGGCTATGAAGTAAGTGGCAGCATTGGCAAAAACTTTTATTTTGAAACTAACTTTTATGAAAACCAGGGACGTTTTGGCGCTTATGTAGATAGCTTTATTCGTAGGTACAAGATTATTCCACGACAAGCCCGCTTTAAAAATATCGGCGATGGTTTGGGCTTCGATTTTAATTATTCCAATGCCCGGCTTATTTACACTCCCAATAACCACTTATTATTCGATTTAGGATATAACAGAAATTTCGTTGGCGATGGATATCGCTCCATGCTCCTCTCCGATTATTCTACCGACCATCCCTATTTCAGAGCAGCACTTACATTTGGCAATTTTCAATATACGGCCATGTGGTCGCAATATGTTACGGAGGCAACCCAGGATCGCAGCCTGTATGCGTATGGATATCCGCACAAATGGGGGCAAACATATTTGCTTGATTGGAAAGCCACCAGGCGCCTTACCGCCGGTTTGTTTGAATCGGTAATGTGGGCAGGCGCGGATGCGCAACACCATAATGATTTAAGTATCACTTACGCCAGTCCCATCATGTTTTTACATGCCGGACAATCCAAATCGGGGCTGGAGAATAATGAACTGGTTGGATTGAATTTGAAATATGAAGTACTTCCTAACATTTATGTATATGGACAGGCTGCTGCCAATACCAAAAAACTGGTAAAAGATATTGATAACCGTTACGCTGCGCAACTGGGCGTAAGAGCGGCGGATTTCCTGAAAGTACCCAACTGGAATATTTTAGTGGAATACAACACGGCACGTCCTTATACCTATGGCTCCGATACAAACCAAACTACCTACACGCAAGCTTATCTGCCGCTGGCACATCCATTGGGTGCAAACTTTAAAGAATTGCTGGGCGTAACTGATTATACATACAAAAACTGGTGGTTCAGGCTGGAGGGGGTTGTTGCAAAATATGGCAATGATACATTGGGTATTAATTACGGACACAATATTCTAAATACGGGAACAAACTATCCCACAGCCGATGTAACCACCGGGCAAGGTGCCGCAACTAAACTGTACTACGGCGATTTACGCGTAGCTTATATTATAAATAAAAAAAGTAATCTCCGTATAGAAGGCAATCTTACCTACCGGCGCGAAACGGGTTTGGGAAAAAAATATGAAGACCTCATTGCCACTATTGGCGTGCGTATGTCGTTCCGCAATTTGTATTACGATTTTTAATCCATTTCAAATCTCATTCATGCGAAAACTGTTTCTTTTTCTACTAACCATATATAGCTCTGTTTTATTTGCACAGCAAATACCGCTGAATCAACACGTGCAAAACAGACTTAACCAATTACTAATCAATGCTGATTCGTCTGTTTATACTTCTTTTCGCAGCATGAACTGGCTGGAGTTGCAACAATTGAATGTGTTGCAGAAAACAGCCATCACAGATAGTATTTTTGGGTTGAATGCCAATGAAAACGGCAGCTATTTTTTTAACCATTTTACCACCGATAACTGGATAAAAACAGCCGGTGCTAACGGTGTGCTGGCAGTAGATCCTGTACTCGATGGTACAATTGGCATTTCATCCGAAAAAGATAAACCGCTCATTAGTGGCGGGGCTGGCCTGCATTTGCAATCGGTTATTAATAATAAAATCTCTTTTGATGCAAGTTTTATAGGACATAGCAACCAATTTCCTCAATATGTAGATAGCCTGATTGTAAACAAAAACTACATTATTCCAGGCAGTATTGCAGCGTACCGGCGCAAAAACAGGCGTTTCAATTATGCCGACGTGAATCTCAATTTTACTTACACCCCTAATAAACATTTTCTTATTTCGGCCGGTTATGGCAAGCAGTTTATCGGCGATGGCTACCGTAGTTTGTTCTTATCAGACAACGCAACCAGTTATCCCTACCTGCGGTTGCAGGCGCGCCTGTGGAAACTTACATATAATGTACTGTATAATCGTTATGAAAATAAATACTGGTATTTGGTTGATGGTAAAAGTCAGCCAAAGTACAGCACTATTCACTACCTCGGTATCAATGTATCGAAGAAGCTACAGTTAGGCGTTTTTGACCAGGTCACCTGGCTGGGCCGAGATACCAATTTCCGCCGTGGCTTTGATGTTACGTATCTCAACCCACTTATTTACATGCGGCCAATAGAGTTTGCTATTGGTTCGCCAGACAATGCCATCATTGGTTTAGCTTTTAAATACAAAGCTTTTAACCAGGGATTTGTATATGGACAACTTGCCCTGGATGACTTATTTATTGGTGCTTCGCTGGATAGCGGCAGGCAGTTTTATGGCAATAAATATGCGCTGCAACTGGGCGTATGGAACAATAATGTATTTGGTGTAAAAGATCTTACCTGGCGCCTGGAATGGAATGGGGTGCGCCCTTATGTGTACGGGCATGGAGTCGGCAACAACATCAGCCTCAATTACACCCATTATTATCAGTCACTTACCGATCCGTTTGCAGCTAACTTCCATGAGTTTATTTCTATCTTTAACTATACCAACAAACGCTGGTACGGCTCCATGGAAAACCTGTTTACTATCAGGGGCGAGCGTCCGGCAGATAAACCAGCGAGCTTTAACAATGGGGAAGACCTATGGGGCGGTGAGGAAGATATTATCCGTTTTGGTGATAAAACCTTGCAGGGCAATAAGGTAAAATATTTCTACAACCAGCTTTCAGCAGGTTATCTTATCAATCCTAAAAACCGGTTAAGCGTGCAGGCTGATGCAATCTATCGCAGGCGTTGGGGCACCGGCATTAAGCAATCCGAAATGCTGTTTTCCGTTGGTATAAAAACAAATTTGTTTAATAATTATTACGATTATTAGGCCTTTTCTTTTCACTGCAGGGAACAGGAGTTATACCATATTAAATGAAGTTGTGCGGATTAGTAAGATTACGCAACTGATTTATCTTTACTGATTAACTGAAGGATCTACGTTGAATGGTATTAACATAGGTTTTGCAGCATATTTTACAAACTATAAAAGCTTCTTTTTAAGCGAATAACAAGATTATTTATAAAAAGTAATCTTGCCTTAACCCTTAACACAGCTTCTCTGTTCTCCGCGGTGAAAGAAAATTAATACAAATGTTTATTCCCTCTTTCTTCCCATTCTTTAAATACAGCTACCGCCTCTTCGCTGATGATGCAATGCATGGGAATGCTGCGGTCAGTTATCTCCTTTTGCAGTTCTGTATATACCACTTCATCGTCAAAGCCAATAGCCGCCGCCTGCTGACGTGTATTGGCATAATAAACGGCCCGCGGCCGAGCCCAATAGATGGCGCCCATACACATCGGGCAGGGCTCGCACGAAGTATATACGTCACAACCGGTTAACTGAAAAGTGTGCAAATTTTTACAGGCATCGCGGATGGCAACAACTTCAGCGTGTGCAGTGGGATCATTATCGGCTAAAACGCGATTATTGCCTTTGCCTACAATTTCGCCGTCTTTCACAATTACACAGCCAAATGGTCCGCCCTCATTATTGCGCATTCCTTGCTGCGACATACGTACCGCTGCGTTTATAAAATGTTGATGATCGCTCATTAGATAGTTGAATGTTTAGTATCGAAAGTAGAAAATTGGAGTAGTACAACTGTCTGAAAGGCAGTTGTACTACTCCATAAAAATGCTTGTTTCAATCATTTTATACGCACATGTATTCAATACTAATGCCAACTGTTTTTAAGGAATCTGCTTGGTAAAAATTATTACAACTATCATCACCAAACCAGCAATTGGTTTACGATTGCCAGACTTATGAGCCGCAGCTTATACATCCATCCTGCATACTACATGTAGCACCATCTGTTTGTATGTACTCTACACTGTTGGAAGCATTTTTTTCAGGTTCTGTTTTTAAAGTTGAAGTTTCTATTATTTTACTCCTTTTTTTATCTACCGTAAACTGAACCGCTTGCGTAGCAGCCTGTGTACGCAGGTAATACATACCTGTTTTTAATCCTTTTTTCCATGCATAAAAGTGCATAGAAGTAAGTTTGGATGTGGTTGGATGATCAACAAATAAACTCAATGACTGCGATTGGCAAATAAATGCGCCTCTGTCTGCTGCCATATCAATAATATGGCGTTGCTTTATTTCCCATACAGTTTTATACAATGCTTTTATTTCCGCTGGAATTTCAGCAATATGCTGAATAGAACCATTTGCAGCAATAATGCTGTTTTTTATATCATTATTCCACAAGCCCAATTCAATAAGATCTTTCAACAGGTGTTTGTTTACTACTATAAACTCACCACTTAAAACCCTTCTTGTATAAATATTGGATGTGTAAGGTTCAAAACATTCGTTGTTGCCTAATATTTGTGAAGTGGATGCAGTAGGCATAGGTGCAAGCAGTAAAGAATTTCTTATACCATATTGTTTTACTTCCGCTTTCAGCGTTGCCCAGTCCCAACGGTCGGATGGATGTACTCCCCACATATCAAACTGGAAAATGCCTTTTGAAACCGGTGAACCTGCGAATGATGCATAAGCGCCGTTTGCTTTGGCTAAATCTTTACTGGCAGTCATTGCGGCAAAGTAGATGGTTTCAAAAATATTTTTGTTCAGCATCTTTGCTAAATCGCTCTCAAATGGCAAACGCAATAAAATGAATACGTCTGCAAGCCCCTGCACGCCTATGCCAATTGGACGATGCTTTAAGTTGGATGCGCTTGCTTCTGCTACCGGATAATAATTGTTGTCAATAATTTTATTTAAGTTTTTCGTTATCTGATAAGTGACCTCAAATAATCTATCATGGTCAAACCTGCCATCCATAACAAACCTCGGTAAAGCAATAGAAGCCAGGTTGCAAACTGCCACTTCATCAGGACTGGTATATTCCATTATTTCTGTACATAAATTGCTGCTTTTGATGGTACCTATATTTTGCTGATTGCTTTTGCTGTTGGCTGCATCTTTATACAACATATACGGCGTACCCGTTTCAATTTGCGATTGCAAAATGGCAAACCATAACTCCTGTGCTTTAATGGTTTTTCGTGCTTTGCTAATAGCTTCGTACTGTTCATACAATTTTTCAAATTGCTCGCCCCAGCATTCACTGAGTCCCGGTGCTTCGTTAGGACAAAACAAACTCCAGTTTCCATCTTCTTCCACCCTTTTCATAAACAAATCAGGAATCCACAAAGCATAAAATAAATCCCTCGCCCTTAATTCTTCTTTGCCATGATTTTTCCTTAAATCTAAAAATTCAAACACATCGGCATGCCAGGGTTCCAGATAAACGGCAAATGCGCCTTTGCGTTTTCCGCCACCCTGATCCACATATCTTGCCGTATCGTTAAACACCCGAAGCATAGGAACGAGGCCATTACTTGTTCCGTTGGTGCCGCCAATATAACTTCCTGTTGCTCTGATGTTGTGAATAGCCAAACCAATGCCGCCGGCACTCTGCGAGATCATGGCTGTTTGTTTCAGCGTATCGTAAATACCGCTGATGCTATCTTCTTTCATAGATAATAAAAAGCAACTGCTCATTTGCGGCTTGGGCGTGCCTGCATTAAATAAAGTAGGTGTTGCATGTGTAAACCAGCGCTCACTTAATAAATGATACGTTTTAATTACCTCGTCTATATCGTTTTTGTGAATGCCTACGGCCACCCGCATATACATGTGCTGCGGGCGTTCTGCAATTTTATCGTCCATGCGCAGCAGGTAAGATTTTTCCAATGTTTTAAATCCAAAATAATCAAACCCATAGTCGCGGTCATAGATGATGGTGCTGTCCAGCAAGTCTGCATGTTCTTCTATTATCTGCATTACATCATCTGCAATGAGCGGCAGCTTTTTTCGGGTTTTTTTATCGGTATAACCATGCAGCTTTCGCATAGTAGCAGAAAAGCATTTGGTTGTATTTTTATGCAAATTACTCACCGCTATTCTCGATGCCAGTATTGCATAATCCGGATGAACAGTGGTTAATGATGCCGCTGTTTCTGCAGCAAGATTATCCAGTTGGGTGGTAGGCACACCATCGTAAATGCCTTCAATGGTTTTCTTGGCTACTTCATGTACATTTATTAACGGACTTAAGCTGTAAGACAGCTTTTCTATGCGGGCTGTTACTTTATCAAATTTTACAGATTCCCGCTTGCCGTTTCTTTTTATTACAAACATGGTATTAGCATTTTTCAGGTTAGTAAATAAGTATTAAAAATCTTCCTCTGTCGAAAAAACCTGCGCCTCTTTATTGGCCATCACACCGGCTTTCTGATAATCGCCTACTCTTTTTTCAAAGAAGTTGGTCTTACCTTGCAGCGAAATCATTTCCATAAAATCGAATGGATTGTTGCTGTTGAATAGTTTTGAATAGCCCAATTCCATTAACCATCTGTCTGCTACAAACTCGATATATTGTTGCATCAGTTTTGCATTCATGCCAATCAGGTCAACAGGTAATGCTTCGGTAATAAATTCTTTTTCAATGGCTACCGCATCACCTATAATAGCTTTTACTTCTTCTTCAGATAATTTATTGCTCAACATACTATACAGCAAGCAGGCAAACTCACAATGCAATCCTTCGTCGCGGCTGATTAATTCATTGCTGAAAGTAAGTCCCGGCATTAAACCTCTTTTTTTCAGCCAAAAAATGGAACAAAAGCTGCCGCTAAAAAAGATGCCTTCTACCGCCGCAAAAGCTACTAACCGCTGCGCAAAATTTCCATTTTCAATCCAGCGTAAAGCCCATTCTGCTTTCTTCTTCACAGCAGGTACAGTATCTATTGCGTGAAAGAGTGTATGTTTTTCCTGCGGGTCTTTAATATAGGTGTCAATCAACAGTGCATAGGTTTCGCTGTGTATGTTTTCCATCATAATCTGAAAACCGTAAAAGCATCTTGCTTCGGGTAGTTGTACTTCGCTCATAAAGTTTACGGCAAGGTTCTCGTTTACAATGCCGTCGCTGGCTGCAAAAAATGCCAGCACATGCGCAATAAAATGGCGTTCACCATCATTAAGCGATGCCCAGTCTTTTAAATCGCCGCTAAGGTCTATTTCCTCAGCAGTCCAAAAGCTGGCTTCGTGGCGTTTGTAATATTCCCACACTTTGGGGTAATTGATAGGGAGAATAACAAACCGGTCTTTGTTTTCTTTAAGAAGCATTTCGTGATTGTCTTGCATGGTAATAAAATTTAAAAATTTTTACCTGCAGAGGAAAAGTATAGTGCTGAAAGTAAAGGCTGGTGCACGCAGCAAAACCCATCAGTACCATGCCTTTCCTCCGAAAGCATTGTAACTTTTTGTCTGGTTCTGGCAGGTCTTCTGACTTGCACCGTTGTTTTAGGCCTTCCCGTTTTTTAAACAGTGGCATGAAGATTAAACAACTTGCTAATGGTGCTTACAGCTACGGGGATAGTTCCCGATTTTCACGGGATTCCCTTTTAATGAAATACCAAATGGTATTATCAACCAAAATCGGGTGTAAAATAATAGCTTAAAATGGAAAGGCGCTGGCGTTGTTATGCACCGGATGTTGAAAACTGTTGAAGGGAATAGAAGTAAATATTGCTGAATCTTCAGCAATATTTATTAAATCGTACCGGCTAAAAAGGCCATGTGCCGGTACGGTATGCCATTTTCATATTATTTTATATTATGCTTTTATGCTCTTCTGAATGCCCATTTCATCATTTGTGCCCATGTAGGTTTTTTGCCATACAGCAAAATACCGGTGCGGTATATTTTGCCTGCCAGCCAGGTAGTAAATAAAAAACCTGCTACCAGCATTAACATGCTCACAATAAGTTGCCAGTAAGGCACGGTGCCAGGCACACCATACGCAATGCGCGCCATCATTACCATAGGTGAGCTAAACGGAATAAAACTGCACCAAACTGCCAGTCCGGAGTCTGGATTTTGCACTGCATTGGCCATTACAATAAATGAAAAAATGATGGGCATAGTAATAGGCAGCGTAAGGCTTTGCGAGTTTTGCACATCTTCTACCACGCTGCCAATAGCCGCAAAAAGTGAAGCATAAAACAGATAACCACCCAAAAAGTAGAATATAAAACAACCCACAATCAAACCCCAGTTGACCGTGTCCGCCATGTGCTGAATATTATATATGGTTTGTGCGCTTTGGCTGGCATTGATGCTGCTTGCAGCGCCGGGCATAGTACCGCTTTGCTGCATTGCTTGTACCTGCTGCATCGTTTCGGGCGATACAAACAAATGCACGCCAAACATGATCAGGAATATAAATACAATCCATATCAAAAATTGCGTAAGCCCCACAGCGCCAATACCAATGATTTTACCCATCATTAACTGAAAAGGCTTTACGCTCGATACAATCACTTCGGCAATGCGGTTGGTTTTTTCTTCCATTACACCACGCAATACCATCATACCATAAATAAGCATGGTCAAATAAATAAGGAAGCCGCTGCCATAACCAATGCCATACGCCAGCCATTGGTTGCTTTCTCTGGTACTATTGTTATCGCCTTCTTCCACCGTACTCAACGTAGCATCCTGCGACTGCGAGTGTATGGAGTCAAGCTGACTTTTTTGTATGCCGGCATCCTGCAGCATTTTAGTTTCAATAGCTGCATCTATCTTGTTTTCAATCGTTTCTTTAGAGCCGATGCCAATGCTTTTTTTGGAGCGAAGTAAATAATTATTGCCATTATTACCGGTTGATTGTGGCATTATTAAAATAGCCGAATACCCTTTACTGATATAATTATTTGTATCCACACCGGCAGGAAAACTAAAAGCTATATTGCTGCTGTTTTCCAGATTATCTTTAAAGTAACCACTGTTATCTATTACGGCAATATTCAGGTTCTCCTTACCCTTAATGCTAAGATAAGTAGAGCCTGCAATGAGCAGCACAAACAGCAAAGGCATAAGTATAGTGGTAATTATGAACGTTTTGTTGCGCACACGGCTGATGTATTCACGCTGGATAATGAGGGAGGTTTTGTTCATACAAATAGTTTTGGGTAAAAGGTTAAGCAATTTTTTGGAATGAACGGGTAACGGCATGCGTACCTTCTACCTGCCGGATAAATATTTCATTAAGTGAGGGCAAGATCTCGCTAAACGATTCGATAGTAATGCCTTGCTGCAAAAAATACAACAACACATCGTTGCTGCGGTAACCATTTTTAATTTTCACTGTCAGTTTGTGATTGTCATCACTATGAACAACATCAAAAGCATCGCTTGCAATAGATAGTGGTGCTTCGGCAAGTTGTATACTAAATTCATTATCTTTGAAATCCTGCTTTACACCTTTTACTGTGCCGTCCAGTATTTTTTTACCCAAATTCACCAGTACAATATGATTGCATATTTCTTCTACCTGTTCCATGCGGTGCGTGCTGAAAATAATGGTGCTGCCGCGCTGCGCCAGATTAAAAATTTCATCTTTTATCAGGTTGGCATTCAGCGGGTCCAAACCGCTAAAGGGTTCATCGAGAATAATGAGTTTAGGCTCGTGCAATACGGTGGTTACAAACTGTAGTTTCTGACTCATACCCTTACTTAAATCCTCAATTTTTTTGTTCCACCAGCTTTGCATTTCCAGCTTTTCAAACCAGTATTTTATTTTTTGCATCGCATCATGGCGACTCAATCCTTTTAACTGCGCGAGGTAAAGCGCCTGCTCGCCTATTTTCATTTTCTTGTACAAGCCACGCTCCTCGGGCATGTAGCCGATTTTGGAAATATCATTCAGGGGATCAAAGCGTTTACCATCAAAAGTAATAGTGCCTTCATCAGGATAAAAGATGCCCGTTATCATGCGCAGCAACGTAGTCTTTCCGGCGCCATTAGGACCCAGCAAACCAAAAATACTGCCTTGCTCAATAGAGAAAGAAATGTCATCTACCGCCTTTTGTGTAGCATAGTATTTCTTGATATGCTCCAAACTAAGAATAGTCATTGTCATGTGCATTTAGTATATCAAATATAATTGACAGAAAATGGTAAAGGTACTTTTATTGATAATTTATATGAATGGTAAACTAAGCAGATGTATATGTTGGTCGATAGGTTATGAAAAATGGATGGCAAAAACACTGTTATAAATGAGTGCGTTGTAACTAAAGGTAACAAAGCAACAATAATACAAGGAATCTCAAAAAGTGATTTACAGACAAGCATTCAAGAGTTTAAGAAATTATCTCATACTATACAATTGAAATAAAACTGTCTTCCCTGCAATGTCTTTTGCTATACAATGCCTTGAGAGCATACATTGTGCAAAAAAAATAATTGTTTTATACTAAAACAGGATCATTATACACCCGACCCGGAATACCGCTATTAGGTAAGCATATAAAGGAGACTTGCAGCATACAAAATGAAAGTTCTTTAATATTAGCAGGAAAGCAGGATATTTGTATATAGTAATGATCATTTTAAAAAAATCTCTACTATGAAACATTTGCAACTTAAACACGTATTGATGTGTTTGTTAGTAATTACAGCATCAGCCATTATTTCCTGCGGAGGTTCAGCGTCAACAGAAAACACCGGCGATTCTGCGTCCACTGCTATGTCAACAGATACAATGAGTACATCTTCAGCCCCTGCTACACATGCGGAAGCTGTGATAACCGGCACTAAAGCCGATACTACCGTTGATGGTAAGGCTACTTTTGATGCTGATAATGGAAAGGTAAAAATGATGCTTGATTTAACTATACCTAAAATGGCAAACAAAACGGTAGCGGTTCATTTACATGAGCATCCGGATTGTGGTGATAATGGTAATGCCTCTCATGGCCACTGGAATCCAACACATGCGCCGCATGGCAAATGGGGCGTGGATAGCTTTCACCTGGGCGATATAGGCAATGTGAAATTAGATGCACAAGGTAAAGGCACTATGGAAATGACTACCGATTTATGGACACTTGGTTCAGATACTACCAGCAGTGTATTAAACAGGGCAATTATTGTACATAGCGGAGTGGACGATTATAAGTCTCAGCCATCAGGCAATGCGGGTTCCAGAATTGGCTGCGGTGTTATTAAATAAAGTAAAAAGCAATTTAGCATATAAACAGAAAAGCCTTTGTTCATTCAAAGGCTTTTCTGTTTTTTCGCCTTTGCCGGTGTTCTTCACCAAACTGATACCTATTTGCCGGTGAAGAACACCGGTAAAGGCGTTAAACCGTTAAAAGAAGAAGCATTCAGGTATTAAATGAATCCTGTTCAAATAGATGATTGGTACGAATAAAGCAAAAAGTTGCATTATCCGTTAGTTGAGTACACTTATCGTACGAGAAAAATACATGAATTAGAATTGCCGGTTATAGTTTAAAAAGAAAGTATAGCAATTTCTTCACATCAGTATGAACTGTTTTATATCAGCTCCATCACGATCAATAAACCAAATTCATCAAGATTTACAAATCATTACCTTCGCGCCAAATGACCGAAAAAATTCTTATACTAGACTTTGGAAGTCAGTACACTCAATTAATTGCACGCGCGGTACGCGAGGCCAATGTTTATTGTGAAATTATTCCGTACCTCAAGCCGTTCACCATTGATGCATCGCTTAAAGGCATTATCCTCAGCGGCTCGCCATTTAGCGTGAATGATACAAATGCGCCGCTGGCAGAAGTGCCGGAGTTTGTAAAAGATGTGCCGGTACTGGGCATTTGCTATGGCGCGCAGCTTACCGCAAAACTGTACGGCGGACAAGTAGGTAAATCCAACAAACGCGAGTACGGCCGTGCCAAACTGCACATTCGACAGCCGGATGCCCTATTGCAAAATGTAACCGATAACTCACAGGTGTGGATGAGCCACAGCGATTCCATCAGCGAGTTGCCGGTTACCTTTGAAGTTTTAGCCACTACAGAAAGCATTCCTGTAGCTGCATTCAAGCAAAAGACACACGATACACGCCCGCTGTATGGCCTGCAGTTTCACCCAGAAGTATATCATTCCAGCGAAGGCAAAAAGATTTTGAAAAACTTTTTGGTAAATGTGTGCCACTGCTCGCAAAATTGGACGCCTGCATCTTTTGTTCAGGAAACTATTGAACAATTAAAACTGCAGATAGGTGATGCGCACGTGATTATGGCTTTAAGTGGCGGGGTGGACAGCAGCGTAGCCGCAACACTTATTAGCCGTGCTATCGGAGACCGGTTGCATGGCATTTTTGTAGATAATGGCGTGCTGCGCAAAGACGAGTTTGAGCAGGTGTTGAATACCTATAAAAATATTGGGCTGAATGTAACGGGTATTGATGCAAAACAATTGTTTTATGATGAATTAAAAGGTAAAACCGATCCTGAAGCCAAGCGCAAAACCATTGGCAGATTGTTCATTGAAGTGTTTCAGCAGGAAGCTGCCAAAATACCGGAAGCGCAGTTTTTGGGACAGGGTACTATTTACCCCGACGTAATAGAAAGTGTAAGTGTTCATGGTCCTTCTGTTACTATCAAATCGCATCATAATGTGGGCGGCTTGCCCGAGAAAATGCACCTGCAACTGGTGGAGCCATTACGTTTTTTGTTTAAAGACGAAGTGCGCAAAGTAGGTTTGGAATTAGGTATTCCGGCGGCTATGATTCAGCGGCATCCGTTTCCCGGACCCGGTTTAGCCATCCGTATTTTGGGCGACATAACTGAAGAAAAAGTAGCCTTATTGCAACAAGCAGATGACATTTACATCAAAGCTTTAAAAGAATATTCCTTATACGATACAATATGGCAGGCTGGCGCCATATTATTGCCGGTAAAAAGCGTAGGTGTAATGGGCGATGAAAGAACGTATGAATATACCGTTGCCTTACGTGCCGTAACTTCTGTAGATGGTATGACGGCGGATTGGGCACATCTCCCCTACGAATTCCTGGCACATGTATCTAACGAAATTATAAATAATGTGCGCGGCATTAACCGCGTAGTGTACGACATCAGCAGCAAGCCACCTGCAACTATTGAGTGGGAATAATTTTTGCTTTTATTAGCAAAATTTTTTTATTATTTGTACATGCTAATGAAACAAAAGTTTATCGTTCTTTTTGCTGTACTGATTGTTTTTAGTGATCACATTATTGCGCAGCCACCTGCACGGCAAAAGATAGCTGTGCTGGCTCCGCTGTATCTCGATTCTGCCTTTAGTGATTATACCTATCAGTTAGGCAATAAATTTATTCCACAGTATATTTTAACAGGACTGGATTTTTATAATGGTGTAATGCTGGCAGTAGATACTTTACAAAAAGAACATGCCAACATAGAAGTGTGGGTGTATGATACTAAAAAGAAAGATACTGATATTAATGCTATTCTCAGAAGCATGTCTTTCCAGAACTTTTCGCTTATCATTGCTTCGCTTAATAATACCGATGAGCAAAAAGCAGTCTCCGACTTCTCTTTTTACTACAATATTCCGGTGGTTTCTGCCACTTACCCAAACGATGCTAATGTAACGGATAATCCGTTTTTTATTTTGCTCAATTCTACTTTAAAAACACACGTTAATGGTGTGTTCAGGTATGTACAGCAAAATTATGCGGGTGCAAAACCGGTGTTTATTACACGCAATGAGCCACTGGAAAACAGGGTGCTGGCAGATTTTAAAGCCAATAATCCGGGTGCTTTTAATCTTACGTACCGCACGCTCACATTGAATAATGAGGAAGTAAGTATTAATAATCTGATACCGTATTTAGATAGCACCAGAACAAACGTGCTGGTGTGTGGCTCGCTTAACCCTACCTTTACAGGAACCATTGCCAAGGCACTTTGCGAAAATCCGCAATACAAAACCACACTGATAGGCATGCCCAACTGGGATGGAATTCGCGAGCTTAACAAGCTTGATTGTAACAGCCTTGAAATTATTTATTCCACCCCTTACAACTACTCACGCAGTGATAGCATTGGCTACAACATCAGCCAGTCTTACCGCGATAAATTTTTTACGCGCCCGAGCGATATGGTATATAAAGGCTACGAAGCCATGTACCATTTTACGCATTTGCTCTTAGATTATAAATATGATTTTATCAATCATTTATCCGAGAACAAATATGTAGTCTCCAACAACTTTTCCATCCGCCCGGTAATGATGACCGATACCTCTTTTGTGCCATCATATTTGGAAAATCAAAACCTGTATTTTGTAAAAAAAGTAAATGGATTGGTAGTATCAGTTGTTGAGTTAGCGCGTTAGAGAGATTTATTGTGGCAATGCGCAAGCTCTTTAAGAATTGGCTAAAAGCAGGTGTTCCTGTTTTATACGCTTCACAACTGCTATCACATTGACAGTTCACCAGACTTTTTAAATTTTAAGTTTATTAGCATCGGCACCAAAAGGCGCCATCACAAAGCTGTCTGTTATCGTAAAAGCGATGTAAAAGGTATTTACGATCTTGGCTTTAGCGATAAAGAGCCTGTTTCGGGCTCCATCAGCGACCTAAGTGTTACCAACAATAATGACAATCAGAAAGTATTAACTACCATAATCAGGACACTTTACCTGTTTACTGATCACAATCCAGATGCAGTTGTTATTGCATCCGGAAGTACACCCCCCCGGACAAGACTTTACCGCATGTGCATCACTAATAATCTTGTTACTATTAAGCAAGATTTTTCTGTACACGGGCTGACAGACATGGATTGCGAACCATTTCGCAAAGCATAATCTATCATGCTTTTTCTGTGCGGCAAAAACATTAAATTTGTGAGACTATGAAGATTAAAAAACAAAGACAGCAGTTAAAAAGACTCAAAAAGACTGTACAATAAAGCTCTCGTTACAAGGTAAGTATGACGACCAGCTTTTATTTAAGGACAAAGTGGACAGAGCCAATTTTATACTGAAAAAATTTGGTATTTCTAAATTTGACTGAGACTTGCAACACCGGCACTACCCATTATATTAAGTTTTATGCTACGCTGTCTGACGAATTTCGCTTCATTAGCAGCTCATATAGATTAACACTATCAAATGTTTCCTGTTAATTTCGTACAATAAGTGTCCGAATTCGCACACCTGCTTTTGTACTAACTCTTCAAATCCTTACCAGTAAAGGGTTTGGTACATTGGCATACCCGTTGAACAACTGCTCCTAACTATTTTAAAACAAGCATCTCATGATACAACTTCAGCACATATCCAAATGGATAACCATCGGCGGCAATCATACATTTATTTTAAAAGACATTAATCTTTCTATTGGCGAAGGCGAGTTCGTGTCCATTATGGGTCCTTCGGGCTCGGGCAAATCAACGCTGCTAAACATCATTGGTATGCTTGACCAACCATCCGAAGGTTCCTATATGTTTATGGACCAGGATGTATTTTCATTAAAAGAAAAACAACGCTCGCAGTTGTATAAATCACATATAGGCTTTGTGTTTCAGGCATATCACCTGATAGATGAATTGACTGTTTTTGAAAACATAGAAACGCCACTGATTTACCAGAATCACAAAAGCGGCGAACGCAAAGCCATTGTTGCAGATATTTTAGACCGGTTTAATATTGTAGGTAAAAAAGATCTTTTTCCCACTCAACTTTCGGGCGGGCAGCAACAATTGGTAGGTATTGCACGTGCCCTCGTTGCCAGTCCCAAACTAATCCTTGCCGATGAGCCAACCGGCAATCTCAACTCCAAGCAAGGCGAAGAAATCATGGAATTGTTTACCAAACTAAACAAAGAAGATGGTGTAACTATTATACAGGTAACACACAGCGAAAAAAATGCTGCGTACGGCAGCCGCATCATTCACCTGATGGACGGCAGAATTGAAAAAATAGAAACCCCTTCTTTACAACATTCTTAAAAATACATTTTTCGCATTGCTGTTTATTGCAATGTTTTTATCAGGTATAAATAATTGATTTGTTATGAAAAAAGTAATGCTGGCGGCAGCAGGTTTATGGTTATTATTTTCTCAAAGTTTTGCCCAGGATTCTACAGGGCAAAATGCGCCACTCACCTTAAAAGAATGTATTGAAACGGCAGTTGCTAATAACATTGATGTAAAACGCAGTGAGTACGCCATGCAAAGTGACAAGGTAAACCTGCAATTAGCTAAAGGACAATTATTGCCCAACCTGAATGCTGCCATCATTCATGGCAACAACCAGGGCCGCAATATTAATCCATACACCAACACCTATATCAACCAAAGTGTAAACTATGCTAATTATGGACTGGATGGATCGGCTACACTTTTCAATGGTTTTAGCGTACAAAATTCTATCAAACAATACTCGCTGAACTTCGAAGCCGGCAAAATGGATGCACAACAGCAGCGTGATTACATCACCATCAATGTAATATTGGCTTACCTGTCTGTGCTTAGCAACCAGGATCAGCTTACGCTTGCCAACCAGCAGGCCGACGTAACACGCAAGCAGGTAGAGCGCTTGGAGATAATGAATAAAGAAGGCGCTATTGCTCCTGCTACTTTGTACGATATGAAAGGTCAGTTGAGCACCGATGAACTGAATGTAGTAACTACGAAAAATGCACTGGAAACGGCTAAGCTCACCTTAGCTCAGTTAATGAATATTTCTTATAGCGAAGACATTGTATTGGCTCGGGTATATGACGAAGCAACACCGGTACTGTATGAAGGAGCGGTAAATGATATTTACGCACAGGCATCCAAAAACCTGGCGATTGTAAAAGCTGCCGAACTGCACCACAGCAGTGCTGTTGCCGGCATCAAAGCAGCTAAGGGGCAGTTGTATCCACGTATTTATTTGAATGGCGGCGTGGGCACCAATTATTCCAGCACGGGCAGTATTCAGCAATTAGTTTCCTCTATGGATGCGCCTACAGATAGCTATGTAATGGTAGATAATAAAAAAGTACCTGTATATGCACCGCAACCCACATTTGCAGAGTCAAAAATTGGCTATGGTAACCAATGGAAAAACAACTTTAATTCATACATCAATCTTACCGTTTCCATTCCGTTACTCAATGGCTTGCAAATAAAGAGCCGCGTAAAGCAGGCAGAGATTACCGAAAAGCAAACTTCGTTTGAAGAACAAACCACCAAACTGCAATTAAAGCAGGCTATAGAACAGGCATATGTAAATATGCAGGCTGCCTTTAAAACCTATACCACGGTAGAGCAGCAGGTAAAAGCTTTTGAAGAGTCGTTCCGTTCGGCCGAGATTAAGTTTAATGAAGGGGTGTTTACCTCTGTAGAATACCTGATAGTAAAAAGTAATGTGGATAAGGCAAGGACAAATTTAATATCTGCGCGTTACGACTATATTTTAAGATCTAAAATTTTAGATTATTATCAATCTAAACCGCTCTTTTAATTAAGGAATAAGTATAATAAAACCAAACAGCCCCGATTTGCACAATCGGGGGCTGTTTCCTTATGTAAAGTAAACTGTATGACTTACTGTAATTTTATTTCAAAAGGTTGCTTCGTAGGCGGCAGGCATTCTTTATCGTTGCACACCATATAGTTTATTGTGCCGGTTACACTGGTTTTGGCAGCCGTTTTTAGCTGAACAGTTTGTACAAATTCTACTTTTTCGCCAAAGTATTTTACATCTACTCCAAAGTTGTCATCGTGCACCGTTTTAAGTGAACCATTCTCTTTGGGTACACCGTTAATTACCAGCAATGGGTTTTTGGTATAAACAATCTTTGTTGGCTTCGGCCCACCATCGGGTGTATATTGCGAATAGATATGCCAGGGCGATGGCAATGTTGCCGTAATCACCAACTGATATACTTTGTCGCTCACTTTCTTAGCTGCATACGACCATTTCACCGGATTTACTGTTTGCGCCTGCACTGCAATTGCAGCTATTATCAAGGCAAAAAATAAGATAATTTTTTTCATATTGTTTATTTTCATCAATCAGTACAATCAGTACTTTCTTAGCGTAATCTTCAATCCAAACCACATCAGAAAAATCTGTGTTTTTTTATTTCCCTAATTTAATCCTAACAGATCAAATACTTTCAATCCATCCACATTACCCAATGCCACCGAAGTAGCTCTTTCGGGGTGTGGCATCATACCAAACACATTGCCCGTTTCGTTTTTAATGCAGGCAATGTTGCGCACAGCGCCATTCGGATTGTACAAAGCAAGATCCACATCATTTACGCTGCCCACTTCTCCCTTTTCATTACAATATCTAAAGACAACCTGATCATTTTTCTCCAGCTCGTCCAGCACCACATCCTCGGCATAAAAACGGCCCTCGCCATGTGCTACCGGAATTTTTAATACCTCCGAATCAGCCCCTTTTATAAACACGTTTTTGCACACAAACTGCTGATGCCCATTGCGCAGCAACGCGCCTGGCAATAAGCCTGCCTCGCACAAAATCTGGAAACCATTGCACACACCCAATACTTTGCCGCCCTTATTTGCAAACTCAACCACACTTTGCATCATGGGACTAAAGCGCGCAATAGCACCGCAGCGCAGGTAATCACCGTACGAAAATCCGCCGGGCAGTACAATACAATCATCAGTAGTAAACATACTGAGGTCTTTGTCTTTGTGCCACAGCATAATTACTTCTTTATTCATGTCGTGCTGCAGCGCATTTTGCATATCGCGGTCGCAATTGGAGCCCGGAAAAACAACAACACCAAATTTCATTATGTATAAATTTGTTTTTAAATTAAGCCGCCTGTTGTTTTACCTGCTGCACGTTATCTGTAAAAGGCGGGAATGTTTGAGAATAAATGAGATGCAAAGTTAAACCGCCGCTCGTTAAAGCAGCGTTTAAGTTTTTAACCAAAACCAATTATTATAAATTATCACCGTAATTAATATCCAGAAAAGAATAGTTTGGTACAAATTGCTTTTGCTATAAATAAATGTGTTGCTGGCTATAGCAGCAGCCGGCAGTAAGCCCAAAACCAGGTAGCCAAAGTTGCCTTCCTGTAGCAGGAAGAGAAGCGGAATACTTAGTAAAAATAGCATCAGTAAAATGCCCCAGGAACGGCGTACCTGCATTACGGCTTTACCCGAATTGGCGCTCCACATGAGGAAGCCATCAGCAACTACATACAAACCTGTAACAGCAGTAACAATCATGGGTATATTTTGTTTTATACTGAAGCCATGAAGCTGCACCGGCGGCAGATAAGTATGAATAGCGTGTAAATGATTGGTAAGGAATGATATAACAACAATAAAATAAGGCGGCGTAAGTATGCCCAGCAAAAGCACTATCCACTCGTTGGTACGAAAAGCACGCAGGCTTCCTACTGCAATAAACGCCACAATAACCAGAAAAGCAGCCGGAAAATACAGGATGCTAATCACACTGGTGATAAAGCCAATGTTGTAAATAATTGGCTTGGCACTGTTGGTAACGTATAGCCTGGATAATAACGAAAATACCCAGATGATTAAAAAATTAACCAGCAAAGCCGGTGTAATATTGCCCCACGCAGGGTATAAAGCGGAAAGCAAAATGTAACACAAAGCAGTAATAAAGTACTGCTTTGGGAACATTCTTAAGTTGTTGAGTACGGTATTGAAGCGCAGCGCCTGTACGATAATAATAGCATGGTATAGCATTATCAACGCAAAATCTGGCAAGGCGGCAAGCGGCGTCATAAAGCGGAAGAAAGCAGCTGACCCGCCTGCAACGATTACTGCTGGCGGATGAACCAGAAAATGACCATGTGCTACAATGCTTAACAGTATGAGCCAAAAAACACTCGCAGTAGATTTTTCCCGAAATATGGATACCACAGGCTTGGTTTAAAAGTCAACTTTTGCAAAGCAAATATAATTCCTGTAAGCGCATGGAATTATCATTTGTTTTGCACCCACCTGTTTGCCCAATCGTGGCATAAACTCGTAACCTCTGTCGAGATTGTGCAGTGTAGGGCTATGGGTAAGCTGACCATCGGGCGTAATGCTCTGGTCGGAAAGCAATACATTTTTCCGCACGGTTTCATTGTACAAAAAATGTACTTCGCTGCCAGTGTTCATAGTAGTATAACCAATAAAATTATCGGTATTATCGTCGTACTGCGACTTGTGGATCACATTAGACCACGTTAAATTGCCGGTAGAATCGAACGATAGTAAAGCAATATTATCGGCAAAATAGCGCGTGTTTTGAAAGCCATAACCACCCCGGCTCCAGGGATAATAGTAGCCAAACGGATTGCTGTAAGAATAATAATAGTATGCAGCAGAGGGAGAATAAAACGGATAACTGTTGAAATAATCCCAGCGATTGTACTGGTTGCCGCGTGAGGAAGAATACACCGACTCTGCTGCTATTACATATCCACCATCCTTCCGCATTACGATATTTTGCAAAAAGAAATCGTTGAAGGCAAAGCGCGGGTTACCATTACTTTTTACACTATTTCGCAATTCATCGCTAAAGGTAGTGTAGGTAGTATTGATAAGGCTATCGTTTGTTTTATCGTATAAAGTAGCGTACAAACCATCTACATTGCCACGGCGGGCTTTGGTGTAAAAAGAAGTAACGAGATAATTTTTATTATCATTATCTACTTTTACCCGCACATCATCAAGGTATATCTTATTGAGCGGCAGTTCGTGAACTCTTGGTAAGTTATCGTTCATTCTTTTGGAGATCAGCGAGAGGCTTACAATGTTGTCTTTTTGCGCGCCGCCCGCTGCCCGCACAAATGCAATATCGCCATCATTATCTATAGTAAACTCGGTTAAAAAACTATTGCGCTCCGGCATATCCACGCTCATATACGATTTGCTGAGCGGTGTAAGGCTGTCATCGAAAATAACGGAGGTTACAAAATAATTGTTTTCGTTTTTAGTATTAATTTTTACAAACCCAATCTTCTGCTTGTCTTCACTTACCATATACGAGTACACTTTGTTGTTGGCTAAAAAATTAACCTGCGTAGTATCCAGCGTTTGCGGCTCGCCTATAATTTTTGCATCGGCATCCAGTTTTGCAGCCATGGCATACACTACATTACGATGCTGGTACTGATAAAAAAAGTAAAAGAAATTTCTGTATGCGAGAATATCAGAGTTAATAATCTTATCGGGTAAAAATGATAGTTTTTCGTTGGTTACCAATTGCATATCATTATCGTATATAGAAACATGATTATCGTTGCGCATGTTTTTATAAATAAGATAATGATTATTCATTTTACCGATAATCTCAAAGTTAAGCCCACGTGCATCACTCCTGTCCGGCTCGGAATATACAATGGTTTGAGCATACAGGCTTGTAACAGCAAAAGCACACACTGCAGCAATCAAAAAACAAAGCTTTTTATGCATTAGAATAAAGAATTTTTATGACTAACAAATGTAAGGTTTCAACGTATTATTACTGTGCAGCAATATAATGGTAATGTTAAGATTATTAGTAAAGATTTTTATCAAAAAGTTTAAAGCTGCCATACAATTTTTATAGGTATGTACCGTGAGGGTAGGAATATTTTTTTTGAGCAAAACGCGGTTAATAAATGTAAGTCGTAGAGCGTAAAATTAAATTTTTCATTATTCAAAGTTGCAATACCTAATTTTGTTGATTTTATATTATTGATATGGTCACTTCGCTATCAAGCTATAATTATTATTATAAGTTTGTATTTTGAAACCCTGCTTTAAATGAAACTTTTTCTTATCCGCTACACCAAGAGCACCTTTGTATATTTACGTTTACATGTGATTTTCAATCTATTCTCCAGACTTTTTTTGAACCTTTTTTATCTTACTAGATTTTCTTTATGGGCAAGTAAAAACAAGAAAGTTGCTTACAACGATTTTCCGGGCAAATGGGATTATAGTAAACGGTATGCTTTTTATAAATGGATTATCGGGCATGAATCCCTATCAAATATTGCAATCAATTACCTAGAGTTTGGCGTAGCCGATGGACACTCATTCCGCTGGTTTGTGCAGCAAAATGCCCATCCCGAAAGCAGATTTTATGGTTTTGATACGTTTACGGGTTTGCCCGAAGATTTTGGTGTGTACAAAAAGGGTGTATTTAATACCAACAACCAGGTTCCACAAATAAATGATAGCAGAGTTAAATTTTACCAGGGTTTGTTTCAGCAAACACTGCCTGGCTTTTTATCAAAATGGAACCATCAGCAAAGAAATATAGTGATGATGGATGCAGATTTGTATTCTGCAACGTTGTACGCGCTTACCCGCATAGCACCTTTTTTAAAGAAAGGCGATATAATTTTCTTCGATGAGTTTGCTGTGCCAACGCATGAATTCAAGGCATTATATGATTTTCAGCAGGCATATCTAATGGATTTTGAATTGATTGGTGCAGCTAACAACTATTACTTTACTGCTTTTAGGATAATTTGATAAAATGTGTAAATAGGAAAGCTGAATTATTGATTTATTAAATTCCCGATAGTATTTACTACTTATTTTAGCAATTATTTTTTCTTCTAAAATTGGAAGCCAAACTTTTGCCTATGCCATGCTAAGGCAAGGAGTGATTGTAGAATGAATCTGCTCAACAATAAACAAGCACATTTTTCAAGTACCGTAATTGAGCAGCATTCTATTGAGCAAAATTAGTCTCCTCAGTCACTCATCAGCAAACATTGTTGCAGCATTCATCAGGCAACATCATTATCTCAATTACCCAAATCACCCAGCTGCAGGAATATTCACTGTTGGGTCTTCTGCCATTTTGCCCATAGCATACTGTTTCATTTTTGCCGCCGTTTGATGACCTACATATTTTTCAATCCAGCCCTCGGCCACATAAATGAGCGGCGTAAGCACAATAGCCATAAAGCATTTGTAAGTATAATTTAAAATACATACGGCTATTACTTGTGGCCAGCTCCAGTTACTACCCCAGCGGAAGGCAATTGTCAGCACAATGAAGCTGTCTATTAGTTGCGACACCAGCGTAGAGCCGGTAGCACGCAGCCAGATTTTCTTATCGCCGGTTACTTTTTTAATACGATGAAAAATGGTTACATCCACTATCTGGCTCACGAGAAAAGCGACCAAACTTCCCAAAATAATCCACATGCCCTGCCCGAAAATACCGTTAAAAGCCGTTTGCATATTGCCAATACCGTCCTGTTCCTTGGATGAAAGCCAAAAATCGGCCGGTGGTAGGTGAATGCTGCTGTAAAACATCAGGAAAGCATACCCAATAAGCGCCACTGCCGTATAAGAGATACGGCGTACCGCTTTGGGGCCGTAATATTCATTTACAATATCGGTGAGTATAAACTCAAGTGGCCACAGCAGTACGCCGCAGGTAAGATTGTACGATAAGCCGCTTTGTCCAAATAAGGTGAGGTTGGCAGGTGCAACGCCCAGTATCTTCTCGAGCGAAAAAATCTTGGTGCCGATACACTCGGCAATGAGTGCATTAGCAACAAAGAAAGCCGTAATACCGATGAATAGTTTGGTGGGTTTGTCTTTAAGAATGGAATGTATCATGTGGTATAAAAAAGTGTAGTAGAATCTGTAAAATAAACGCAACAAAGTTGAAAATGCGTAACCAGTTAAATGTAGGTGATGGCTTGCGCGAAAGAACCAATGCTATTTCGGTAGCATTCACTACAAAATTCACCGGAAAAGCAAAAACCCAACCGAGCACAATAATAATGGCTTTGAAAAACTCAATTCTTATAAAGTCTTCTGTAAACAAAATTATCACGCAAAGCAGGAACAATACGTTGCATATAAAAGCCACTCTTGCCAGAAACAACAGCCAGCGCATATTTTTTGGCGAAAAATACCATTAAATTTTCAACAGTGATATTGAAAATAAAAAAGGGCTTTTACAAGCCCTTTACACAAAAAGATAAATAAACGTTTAATAACGGTAAGTAACTGCAAGTTTTGGACGGAAGGAAGGTGAAGCGGCTTCGGAGCTTGCAAAGTTAACTGCTGCATCAGGTACTTCATTTAGTATTTTCAATTTGAAGCCATAATTTGTTTCAGGATGTGCAACCATTTGTTGTACCATAGCTGTTACATCTACTATCGGATTATAATTAAATTGTTGCGTAGCTTGGTCCGAAGCCTGTATGATCGCCTGGTTTTCTGTTGTGGCCTCTGGCTGATTATCCCAGGTTAAACCAGCTTCTCTCCAGTTGTGACTAATAATACGTTGTACGGCGCATCTGTTATCACCAGTGTTGCCTTGCGGATGGTTCAGGAAATTTTCTGCAGTGTACAAAAATAACTTTGCACTTACCACGCGTGCATTTATTGGTACATTTTTCAACTGGGGAAATTTGATAAATGACCGCGTAGTAATACCACCACCGTAATCCCACGAATTAACAGGTAATTCGGGCACATGATTCTGATTGCCACTTCCGGTGGCACCCCATTGGTCAGCATATACGTCCTGCCCGCTATTAGGACCAGGATGTATTATTAATTTAAGGTTACCACTTACCTGCATTAGTGTCATCTCTTCATTATCAATAAAGCTATTGGTGGAATTGATAACCGGTGTATTTTGTACACCTTCTTTAGTACACGAAGAAAAAAGAGCAACAGAGAGGGCGATGCCAGCAAGCACTGGTGAGGGTTTGAAAAGCAGCTTCATTTTTTTGATTTTGCACCAAAATAATAGTATTAAAATTATATTCTAGTATTTACTTATAATTTTTTTATAAATATTTTTAGCCATCTCATCGCGCTTTGACAATTACTGCACTTCATGTAGGTTTGCCGTCATCATAAACTGAATGAATGAAAAACTTCTCCTGGAAGAAACTTTTGCCACACCTTATTGCAATAATTATTTTTTTAGTTGTGGCAATGGTATATTGTAAGCCTGCGCTGCAAGGCCAAGTACTGGAACAAACAGATATTGTGCACTGGCGGGGTATGGCCCAGAGCGCCTTTGATTATAAAGAACAACATGGGCATTTTCCACTATGGAATACACATCTTTTTAGCGGCATGCCCAATTATCAGGTTTATTTGTATGGCAAAAGTTTTTTAATTGATTTCAACAAGGTGTTCACATTAGGATTGCCCAAGCCAATTAGTTATTTTTTTCTTGCTTGTATTTGCTTTTATATACTGTGCGTTACGCTTGGCACCAACTATATTATTGGTATTTTAGGCAGCCTTGCTTTTGCGTATTGTTCCTACGATCCTGTTATTATTTCGGTAGGCCACGAGTCTAAAATGATGGCCATTGCTTACATGCCAGCACTTCTTGCCGGTTTAATATTATTGTATGAGAGGAGATATGTAATTGGCTTGTGCCTAACTGCATTGTTTGCAACTATGGAGATAAGTGCTAACCATCCGCAAATAAATTATTACTTTATTATTGTTGCCGGCTTTATGACGCTGGCATACATTATAAAATGGGTACAAAGTGCACAGTGGAAGCATATGGCTATTGCTTTGAGCCTTGCGCTTATAGGTGGGGGTATTGGGGTTGGTAATGCAGCAATCACCTTACTTACTACAGCAGAGTACTCCAAATATACAATACGAGGCGGCAAAACACTTGAGAATACTGGTACTACACTGAAAGATGTAAAGACAACAGGTTTGGACTTAGATTACGCATTTTCTTATAGCTTAGGTAAAATAGAAGCTGCTAACCTAATGTTACCAAATGCATTTGGCGGCAGTGGTGGTGAGAGACTGAATGAAAATTCCAACATAGTAAGCGCTTTAACAGCCAGAGGTGTGCCAGAAGAAAATGCTGTACAGCTAGTACAGTATTTACCAAAATATTGGGGCGGTATTGGAGGACCAGCCGGACCTGTTTATCTTGGTGCTATTATTTGCGTATTGTTTGTAATAGGGTTGGTAGTAGTAAAAAATGAGCACAAATGGTGGATATTGGCTGCTGCTGCTTTTTCTATATTCATGGCGTGGGGTAGCTATTTTTTGAGCTTTAACGAACTGCTTTTTAAGTATCTGCCTTTGTACAATAAATTTCGTGCGCCTTCTATGGCACTCGTAATACCTCAACTATTATTCCCTATATTGGCTGTACTTTGTCTGCAAAAAATATTCATTATAGATACTCCTGAGCAATTGCAGAAAAGTTTTAAAAAGATATTATATGCAGTGGGAGCATTATTTGCTGTCTTACTGCTGATTTATATTGGTAACGATTACTTAAGCCCGAATGATGATAGTATTAAATCAATGCTTTCACAAATAACAGGAAATAATCAGGATATATCCACTGTCGTTTTTAATGGTTTGCTCGCCGACAGAAAAGCAATGTTTGGAGCAGACCTTGCCCGTGCTTTTATCTTTGCACTGGTTACCTTAGCCGCTCTTTTTTTATATGCAAGAAAGCTGGTAAAACCAGTCTATTTAATAATCCTGTTACTTATTGTAAACACCGGAGATTTGCTTGCTGTTGACAGCAAATACTTAAATGCAAGCAACTATGAAGAGCCGGATAATTATCAGGTAAATTTTAGCCCTACTATAGCCGAACAACAGATTATGAAGGATACAAGTCCGCATTATCGGGTGTATAATCTCGCTCCGGACCGCTTTCAGGAATCACTTACAGCTTATTATCTAAGGTGTATCGGCGGATACCACCCTGCGAAGCTCAGTATTTATCAGGACCTAATTGAAAACCAGATTTCAAAAGGAAACATGCATGTTTTAAACATGTTAGACACAAAGTATTTCATCATACCGCCACAACAACAAAATCAGGCACAGGCAGCTGCACAAGCTACCGTGCAGCGCAATGCTAGTGCTCTGGGAGCCTGCTGGTTTGTACGTGATATAAAGTTTGTAAATGGACCGGCAGAAGAAATGAAGGCGCTGGATAATTTCGATCCGGCTCAAACTGCAATTGTAGAAAATAGCTTTAAGAGTTTGATTAATAATGCATCTGCAACAGATAGCAGTGCCACTATTCAGTTGCTATCTTACGATCCTGATGATATTAAATATACTTCTCAAAGCAACACAAATCGCTTTGCAGTATTTAGCGAGATATATTACCCAGCGGGCTGGAATGCATATATAGACGGGAAAAAAGTGGATTATTGTAAAGTGAATTATGCATTAAGAGGCTTAAGCATACCGGCGGGAAAGCACTCGATCGAGTTTAAGTTTGAACCATCCTCTTATTACACTGGTCAGACGCTTGTTTATATAGCAAGCATTGCATTGTGGTTATGTATCATTGCTGCTTTACTATATTGGTGGCGCAAAAATCAGCATACACAAAATACAACAACTACTTAATCTTAAGATTCATTTTAATTCTCCCGTTTGCATAATAAAACAATTAATATTTTAGGTATTGCTCCTTATACTTTTCTCCCTGCTTATACAGGTGGGCATAAGAATATTGATTTGTTTTATAAATATTTAGGTACTGAGGAAAATATAATAGTAGCTTCTACAAGAAATAATGATGAGCAATCGGCTAAAGATTATAAGCTGTTGAAAGTATTTAATAACAGCAAACTGCGGTACATCAATCCATTCTACTTTTTTATTTTACGGAGGATAGTTGTAACCCATAAAATTTCACATGTTATTGTTGAGCATCCATATATGGGGTGGTTGGGTATCCTGTTAAAGAAATTTACTAACATACAATTGATTATCCATTCTCATAATATTGAAGGGTTACGTTTTAAGAGTGCAGGCAAATGGTGGTGGCGTTTATTGCTTCAATACGAAGGATATGTCCACCGGCAAGCAAATATCAGTTTTTTTATAACGAACGAAGACAAGCAATATGCGGAAACGCACTTCCATCTACAACCTCAAAAAAGCTTTACTATTACGTACGGAATTGAAATACCGAGTGCCCCTTCTCTGACAGCAAGAAAACGTGCAAGACAAACAATTAATGCGTTGCATCATATTGCAGCTAATGAAATAATAATCTTATTTAATGGAGCATTGAATTATAAACCCAATCTAAATGCTGTAAAAGCAATTCTTACCTACATCAACCCACAATTGGAGAAAGCAAATAATTTTATTTACAAAGTAATTATTTGTGGTAAAGATTTGCCTGCACATTATGGTGATTTGATAGCATGGAAGGATAGAAACATAATATTTGCGGGCTTCGTATCTGATATAAGCCTATATTTTTTAGCGGCAGATATTTTTATCAATCCGGTGATTGAAGGCGGAGGTATAAAAACAAAGTTGGTAGAAGCGTTGGCGTATGGCAATAGTGTGGTGAGTACAGTAAGCGGTGCCGTTGGGATACCACCTGATTGTGCAGTAAATAAAATGAAAATTGTGGAAAATTATGATTGGGTAGAATTTGCACGGGCTATAGTACAAGTTGATACTGACGTGCCAACAAGTGAACTCTTTTTTGAGCATTTTTACTGGGGTAATATTGCTAAACGTGCGGCAAAAGCAATCGAAAGCCTCATCTAACCAGCATATATCTTTATTATTTCTTCATTATTAATCATTCGCAGCATAAATAGCGTTTTATGGTTGTAGGCTCAGGACTTATTGGTAAACGTTTCAAAAATTATATTGATGATAAACAATATCTGATTTATGCAGCAGGAGTATCTAATTCTTCTACCAAAGAAGAACACGCGTTTCAGCGGGAAGTAAATTTGCTGCAGGAAGTTTCGATAAATAATGCAGATAAGAAAATTGTATATTTTAGTACCTGCAGCATTTACGATAATTATTTAGGCAAGTCCCTGTATGTAAAACACAAGCTGCACATGGAAAAATTAGTGGCAGCACACAGCGGTGGTTTCATCATTTTTCGAGTCTCCAATCCAATAGGTTTTACTACCAACCATCATACTTTTTTTAATTTTTTTATAGATCATATTAAAACAAACACTCCATTTGATATATGGGTTAATGCTGAGCGGAATTTAATTGACATAGATGATATGCATAGCGTATGCAATCATATTTTACGAAACAAGCTTTTTGAAAACAGCATTGTAAACGTTGCTAATCCTCACAACTATTCCGTTCTTTTTATTGTAAAAACATTAGAACAATACCTACATACCAAAGCCACATACACGTTAACAGACAAAAGATCTATCCCCGAAATTGATGTATCTGCAATAATACCCATCTATAAACAATTATCTATTTCATTTACCAAAAATTATCTTTGGCAATTACTCGAAAAATATTTTCCAAGGAATGCGTTATAAATCAATGAAAAGAAAGCTGGCATTAGAATATGTATTGATGATGCCTTTTGTGATAGCCGGTAAGTTGTATGGCAAGATTTTCAAATTAAAAACACAACACAAAGTCTTTTTATTTTTTCCTAACGGAGACATTGGCGGTTCACCAAAGGTGAATATTGACATAACTAATTGCTTGAAAACCTATTCTCCAATTATTTTCTTTTCGAAAAAACCTAATAACAACCTATTTAAAGAAAGGTTTAAACAAACGGGCGTTCCAATTATAGACTTGCATAGGAAAATAGATAATAAGTTATATCACTTTGTCAATTTTTTTTACCGAGGTGTAATAGCATCATGGATTAATGCGGTAGAAAATCCTGTTGTACTTGGTGGAGAAGTTATATTCTTTTACAAGATTATACCACATTTAAAAAAAAGTGCCTGGTGTGTAGAGGTATGTCATTTAGCTACATGGCTGGAGTACTCTATTGGCTTTATTGATAAAATAGATGTTCGTGTTTTTAGTACCGAAAGGCTGAAAAAAGATGTAGAACTTCAATATAAAAAAAATAAATTGAATAGCAGCTATTTTAAGAAACTTACATTTATTGAAAACGCGATTGAGATACCTGCATATAAGACAATTGAAAACAATCGGTTGCAGGTAGTATTTATTGGTAGAGGCTCACCGCAAAAGAGAGTTTATTTGATAGCTGCTATTGCCGAACAACTTCATCTGCAACAGGCACCGGTTTTATTCAGTTTTGTTGGTGATGTAGAAAGGGTAATTGACGTTGATAAATATCCATATTGTAAGTTTTATGGTAATGTAAAGGATGATGCACTTTTACGTCTTATTTACGAAGAGTCGGATGTACTGATACTCACCTCTGCCTTTGAAGGTTTACCTGTTGTTATAATGGAAATGATGGCATATGGAAAAGTCATTATTTCAACTAATGTAAATGGCATACCCGATTACATTTTTCATGAGCAAAATGGTTTTTTAATAAGTTCAAAAGATGAAGAGGAGATAGTGCAGGAAGGTGTTAATTATATTAATCGACTGGTAGAAAACCCGGATTTAAAAAGGGTGTTAGGTGCAAGGAGCAGGGAAATAGCAAAACAAAGGTTTGATTATAGAAATTTTTGTAGAGAATACATGGAAGTTCTAAGGTTCTGCTAATAGATGAAGTAATAACAACAAATGCTGCCAATGTTGGCAGCATTTGTTGTTATTATAAGGATAAAACTTAATAATAAGTAATTTCCAATTTTGGATGTTTTGATACATCAGTATATTTACTAGAGCAAAATATTCTGCTATTGTACATTATTTCGTTTTGTAAGCGAATCATAAAACCATAGTTGCCCGAAGTTTTCATTTTCTGCACCATATCTGTTACATCTATATCTGTTAAGTCAAGCATAGATGTATTGGTCTGAGGTATTAATATCTCGTCATTGGAATCAGTCGCAGGCTGTGTTTGCCAGGAGGTACTTGTACTCCAGTTGCTAACCACCCGTTGTATAAACATAGCATTACTTGAACCAGAATTAGCATCTATTAGATTTCCATTCAATGGTGCAGGATTGCTATAGAGCGTCAATTTAGCAGCAGTAATAGTCGCATTAGCAGGCAATTGTGATAAATCAAATTTAAACAGCGACCTGCCATAATCCGGCAAACCGTTTCTTGTCCAGGCAAAGGCGTCCAGTTCCGGTGAGGTAGGATCGCTATAATTATCAAAGTCATTACCCGACAGATACATCTCATTACCACTCTTCGTGCTATTTAACAGTGTCACAATTTTTATTTTGGGGGGTAATACGTTTACAGATACAGTATCAATACCGGTAGCACCTTCATTATCAACTACCATTAATTGAAACACATAAGTACCTGTTGAAAGACGTTTAACTGTTGTAGTTGCAGCACCATCAGTAAGAATTAAAGCAGCATTAGGTCCGGATAATTCACTCCAACTATAACCTACAATTGATCCATCTTTATCCGAACCAGAACCTTGCAATATTGTGGAATCTTCTGGCAACTGTATGGTTACGGGTGTTCCTGCGTCTGCAATAGGTACATTATTGTTTTCGTATTTTTGACAACTTAATAAAGTGAGAATACCTAAGAGCATGAGAAAGCTAAAAACAAATCCTTTATGCATGTTAACTGTTTTGGCGTTACAAAGAAAATGGAAAAAAATTATATGAGCAAAACTTTAATATCTTTTTTATACAATATAAGTTTATAGTTACTATAAATTCCAATTATCTGCAATTATAAAATTAGCGGCCTTCTATTTAAAACTCAACCAATTTTTTATTTTTAAGATAAGAAATTGTCATCAGTATTTTGGAAAAAGCACCTATGTTGAGCAAAGTCCGTGGTACCTTGTCTAGATCATTTACCATATTAATGATAACTGCCGGCCAATTTTTATTTCCATATTGTTCCAATTGTTTTTGCGTAGTAATATTCATGTTTCGCAGCAAACGCCACCAGGCATCATACACCAAAATATGGCGTAATAATGGTTGTATCCCTTGCTTTTGCAATAAAATATAACCCTCAGGCAGTTCCACTTCGGGCTTGTAAAGACAGGACTGTGTAACCTGCGACTCGCTGATGCCAACATTAACTAACGGCTGATTGATATAGTAATAACTGCCGGTTTGTTTCAAAATACGGTAATAAAATTCTATATCCACCCGCCACGGTAGGCGTTCATCATATTGTTCTTTTATACTGCTGTGAATGAGGGTTACACTTGGCGGTCCAATCACATTTTCAGCGATTAATATTGCAGGCTCTTTGGTTATTTTTTTGCTCCAAAAATGCCGCAAGTACACTTCTTGAATAGTGCCATTTTCGTAATGGTTGGTGTAAGCAGAAAAAATAAGCTTGCTCTTATTGGTATGTTCTGCAAACATAGCCAGTGCATTTTCGTTTGCAAACCAATCATCATCGTGCATGAGTTTTATCCACTCGCCACTTGCTTTGGAGATGCCAAAGTTCCAGTTCGCCGGCGTGCCCAAGGCAACTTCGTTTTTATAGTATAATAATTTGAATTTACCTTGATATTCCTCGCATACAATCTGCACGCTATTATCCGGGCTATCGTCCGATACAATTACTTCAAGATCTTTGAAGGTTTGTATGGCAATCGAATGGAGCAGCCGTTTTAAGTAAGCTGTTCGTTTGTATGCCGGTATGCAAATGGAAATTAGCAAAGTGAACGATTGTTGAGATTAGTGGGATGAAGCTGAATATTAGTAGCTAAAGTATGTATTAGAGTAACAACTTGTATAACACGCTTAATTAATTTCAATATCAGGAATATATGTAACTAACTGAGTACCCCAACTTTTAGTAAATGCGAGTTTTTCAATAATTTCCTTTTTAAAATTCCAAGGAAGAATGATGATAATATCAGGTTTGTTATCAACAAAATAGTCTCGTGAAACAACTGGTATATGGCTTTGAGGCAAAAACTTACCTTGTTTAGAGGGAGTATCATCTACAACACATTCGATAATATCAGGCTTAATACCACAGTAATTGAGAAACGTATTCCCCTTTGCAGCAGCGCCAAAAGCAATAATTTTTTTACCTTTCATGCGCTCTCCTATAATGTATGAAAGAAATTTGTATTTAGCATTATTTGCCCGTTCATTAAATCCTTTGTAGCTGCTTATCTTATTTACACCGGCTGTAAGTTCTGTATCCAATAATTGCTGAACACTTTCCAATACTGGTTCGTTCTCATTCTCTCTATGCTTTACATATATCCTTAGTGAACCACCATGTGTTTCTAACTGCTCTACATCGAATATTTTAAAGCCATGAAAATCGAAAAGCTTGTTTATGAAGTAAAATGAGAAATAAGAAAAATGCTCATGATAAATAGTATCAAATTCTGTCTTTTCAATCAGTTTCATTAAATGTGGAAACTCAAACGTCATAACACCTACAGGCTTCAACAGAATTTTCAATCCTCTTACAAAGGAATTTAAATCGGGCACATGTGCCAATACATTGTTACCAAGTATTAGATCAGCCTTTCTTAATTCAGATAATTTTAGGGCTAAGTTTTCATCAAAAAATTCAATAATTGTATCAATGCCTTTGTTTATAGCAATCTGCGCAGTGCTGGCTGTGGGTTCTATACCTAACACAGGAATATTTTTCTCCTGAAAGTATTGCAGTAAGTAACCATCATTTGATGCTATTTCAACTACTAAAGAATTAGTGTTTAGATTAAAACGTGGGGTGATTTTTTCTACATATTTCTTTGAATGTGCCAGCCAATACTCTGACACAGAAGAGAAATAGACATAATCCGGTGAAAAAATTTCTTCTCTTTTTTGATATTCATCCACCTGTACTAAAAAACAGTTATCACATACCAACACCTTTAAAGGATACAAACATTCTCTATCATTCAGGTTTTCTTTGGTTAAGAAAGCATTGGAAACAGCAGTACTGCCAAGGTCTATAAATATATTATGAATTGTTTTCGAACAAAATCTGCATCTCATATAAGTATTGATATTTTAGCTTAAAAGAATATTTGTACTTTATTTATTGTATTTAATTAACAGCTTTGAAACTACATCAATTTCCTTCTTTTCTTTATGTATATCTATGTAAGCATTCAACCGTTTAGCATTTTCTATTGAACGATTTTTTTGTATCATCCATGGCCCTACAATAGGCAAATGTCTTATTAGATTACCTATTCGCTTTTTTGGAGAAATTGTTGTACGGGCAATGTGTATTTTACTAGCGAAGTCTTGAATAATTTTATCAACTATATCTTCTGCTTTCTTGTGGCTGATCATTAGAATAGCTGCCATTTTTGTTGAAATGAAACTCTTGAACACGTTCACTTCATTTGCATACTGCTTTTCACGAAGTAATGCGTCAATATCTATCGCTGTTTTATCATCAGAATCAAGTGCGTACTCTCTTACCTGGTATAGTATAGGAATTTCTTTACACTTTCCATACAGAATAGGTATAAATGCAGTTATATATTCATTTAGAAAGAGATTTTTGATTTGGCTACCTGCTCCTTGATATGATTGCTGTAACACATATGTTCTAAATACTGCATATACTACGGCACGATAGTTTTCAAACATATTATACAACCTTTGTAATGGCTCGTCCGGTTCTATACATTTTATATGGCCATAAATAGCGCCTAGTTCAATATTGCCTCGTGCTAAACTTTCTTTTTCATACCTTATACTCAAGCCTTGTGCTATTGCATAATCCTTGTTTTCTTCTAAAAAACTAACACATGCCAGAATGCTTTTTGGAATAATAAAATCATCATCTGCACACATTACTACATAAGGAGTTGTCACCTGAGCAAGCACAATTTCTATCTTTTTAGGAAACGATACACCTGGGGTGTAGCTATAAGTCCAATTAGATTTTTTTTTGGTAAATTGATGTTCTTGCACAGAACTATCTGCTATTAAAATAGGAAAATTATATTCATCATAATACTCCAAAAGACGATCAAGATTTTTATGTCTGTTATGCAGTATAAGGATGAGTGTTACCTTGTCAATCATGAGGTATATTTTTGATAAAACAGTAACTTCTTACTTTTTTATTGTTTGGTATTGACTTACCTTTTTAGTCTATTTTTTATTTTTTTCAGTTTTCGCATCACTTTTGTTTTTAAAGGTAAATTCAATGCATCAGCACCTGTTTCACCCTGGAAGCCTACCGTAACAGTTCCTTTCTTTACCTCAAATGGCTCTGTCATGTTTTCCTTCTCAATAAAAACCATGTTAGTATAATAGTGAATAGCCTTGATATTTCGGGTTAGATAATCAACTTTAAATTTGTTTGGTTCCTCGCTAAACCATGCATGCATTTGATCTATGAAATTTTTTGAGTATTCTATAAACGTACTACTACGTTTGTATTTTCCATGATATAACTTCCAATAGGAAGTTTGAACATCCTCACATAAATAAATACCATCTGGCTTCACAATGTCAAACAATGCCTCAAATGTAAAAATTTGTTGTTTCATGGTGTGACCGCCATCATCAATTAAAATATCAAGTGGTGGAAGTTTTTTTCTTACATCGTTTAGAAATTTTTTATCATCCTGACTACCTATAAAGACTTTTACTTTTTCTTCTTCAAATGTTTTACTGTCAGGATTAATATCAATACCAAATATATTGGCTTTGGAGCCAAAGTATTCTTTCCACATATCTATTGATCCTCCCTGAGATAAGCCAATTTCTAGAATATTAATCTCACGATCGCGGAACTTAGAAAAATACTGATCATATATCTCAATATAGTGATCCCACTTATGTATCAATCTGCCATTATGATTATCAAATATTTCTCTTAATGATTTCATTTGTACTCCGGTTTAGTAAAAACATGGCAATTATAAGACGAGCAACGGAGAATACTCACTTATTTTTGATAAATTCATGCTATAATGCTAAAATCCACCTCTTTTTCGTACAATTGTTTCTTATCAAAATCTATCTTATCAGCACAACCGTTCCTTTTTTATAGATATTTCCACAAAAAGTTCTTGCCTTAATTACATAAATATAAGCGCCGGTTGATTGTGGCAGACCTTTGTAAGTACCATTCCAACAGTCTGCAGCGTTGTTGCTGTGAAAAATCAAGACTCCCCAGCGATCATATATCGAGAAATCGAGTTGCCTGACAATACTCCATTTTTTTACACCAAAACAATCATTAATACCGTCGTTGTTAGGTGTAAAGGCAGAAGCCATCTGATAAGCGTTTTCACTATTGGCAACCTTCACTTCTACTGTTATGGAATCTTCAGCCACACATCCATTTGTACCGGTTGCTTTTACATGATAAACAGTGGTTTGCCTGGGCATTGCCAAAGGCGATGCAGTATTAGGATGCGTTAATGTAGAAGCTGGCGTCCAGCTATAAATGCTTGCTCCGGTTGCACTAAGCGTAGCACTATTTACGGCGCAATCAATATCGTTGGAGCGGCTTACCTGAATAACGGGTTTTTGAGCTATCGACAAGGTGGTAGATAATGTGCTCGATACTTTGCAGGTGTTGTTTGTAACAATCACACTGTAAACACCATTGGTAGTTGGTTTGATATAGGTAGATGCCTGATAAGGCTGTAAAATATCGGGCGATACATCCCATGTATAAACATCTCCACCAGAAGAAGTTATCAGTACCGAATCGCCCAAACAAACTTCGCTTTTAGATGGATTAATAGCAAATTGAGGCAATGCAGTTACTGTTATTTTTACACTATCTTCATTCACACAACCATTATCGCCCGTTCCTTTTACGTGATACATGGTTGTTTGCACAGGCGAAGCAACAGGGTTTTGAATAGTTGTATTATTTAAACCAACAACAGGAAACCAGTTGTACGCATCTGCGCCGGTTGCAGAAAGTTGCGCTGTAACGGAGCCACAAATAGTAGTGTCGTTGCCCGCTGCTATGACAGGTAACTGTTTAACATGAATGGTAATTTCATCTGTTGCATTGCATACACCATTACCGGCAGCAATGCTGTATTTGGTGCTAACATCAGGTTTTGCAACCGGACTCAGAATTGCAGCGTTACTTAAGTTTTGAACAGGAAGCCATTTAAAAACAGTGGCATTGGATGCAGTGGATGTCAATAACACTTCTTCACCGCTGCAAACAGTAGTATCGCTGCGAACAGCAACGGTTGGACGTGCTAAAACGTTTACACGTACACTATCTTTTGTAATACATCCATCTTCATTTTTTACAGACACGTAATACTTTGTTGTATCCGGTGGAGCAGCCGTAGGATTGGCAATGTCCAATGCAGACAAAGTGGCATCGGGCTGCCAGGCAAAGGAATTATTATTGCCGGAAGCAGTTACAGATAATTGCGCTATATCATCTCTGCAAATTATTTTGTCTTGCAAGCCAGACAGCACCGGAGAAAGCAATGCATTAATGTTGATGGTGTCTTTACCAATACAACCTTTCGCATTAGTAACAGTCACTGAATAAACACCGTCTTTAGTAATCTTCAAACTGTCTGTTGTAGAGCCATTTTGCCATAAATAAGTACTGCCCGGATTTCTTGCAAAAACTGTCAAAGAATCGCCTTTGCATAAAGCAGTATCATTTCCTAATTTGACTACGGGTGAAGTTGTTTTAGATACATGAAAACTATCTGTTGACAGGCACCCATAGGCATCGGTTGTTACCCAATACTTACCAATATCAGATACAGTTATATTGCTTGTAGTAGCACCGGTATTCCATATGTAATTATTGCCTGCTGAAAGGCTTACCAGACTGATATTTCCACCTTCGCAAAAAGCTGTATCTAAGATTGGATGCGGTGCTGGTGGTGCAACAACCACCACTTGCCGGCAGGTGGAAGATTGTGTGGCAAGCCCTTCATCTACAGATAAGGTGATGTTGTAAGTGCCGGGTGTAGTATAAGAAAATGGAGGCGGTGTTTGAGCAATAGAGCTGGCAACACTCGCTGAGGTACAACCAGGAAACTTAATTCGTGTCAATGTATTATTGTGGGCATTTGGAATAAAGGAATATACGTCTGAATCTGCCCGGAATAATTTAGAGATAGAATGCGGAAAACTTAAATTGCCTATATTACCTAATGATTGAGCAACCGGAACGTTGGTGAGGTCATTATCAGGGAAATCCAGGCTAACCATGTCGTTGTAACTATCATCGCCGTTTACTATAAAGCCTTTAATTTCATCACAATATTTAATGATATAAATGTCCCAGCATTTATGCAAGGTGTTGTTCAAATTCCCCAGGTTTGTTCCTGAAGGATTATTTAGTAATGAATTGCCAAAATCCAGCCTGGTTAAAGTATTACTTGCTGTATTAGTGATAAACGCATGATATTGACCAGCATCATTCATTGCAAAAATACCAACAGGAGAATTAAGATTACCAATATTACCAATGTTTGTAGCTACCGGTGTAGCATTGAAGTCATTACCAAAATTAAATTTAGTGATGGTGTTGGTGTAAAAATTAGTAGTAAAGCCATACCATGTACCATTTTCGCTAAACATGTATAAATCGTGGGGATACGATAAATCACCTAAGTTGCCCCAGTTAAATACATCAGGTATTGAATTGGTAATATCACTTCCAAAATCAATTTTCAGAATAAAAGATTCTACTCCTGATTGCGGATCGCCGCCTACAATAATTGCATAATATTTACCATTATTGCTAATAAGCTGTATGCCCTCAGCATTATTAGGAATAACCCCCAGATTACCTAAGTTTATAGTAACCGGATTATTTAATAGACTGTTACCATAATCGAGCCTTACCAAGCTGCCCGGATAATTATTAACTACAAACACATAATAATTGCCATTTACATTAATGATATCGGAATATACAGGTAAACTAAAGGTATTATTGATATTCCCAAGATTATTACCGGTAGGTGTTTGGTTAATATCAGCGGTACAAAAGCTCCAGTAAAAATTGCTTGCACCTGTAGATGTATTGGTTACCTGTACAGAGGTATTTACGCATACTGTATCAGGCGATGTGAAAGAAGGAATTACCACAGGTGGCTCTATAACTTTATTGCAGGAATCTTTAGCATAACTGTTACAGGTTGGATTCAATTCGTTTATTGCAGCGCCATTCACCAATGTGCCATTCCATTTTGCATTGCCCTGTTTATTGTTTAAATCATCAAAAGTATAGTAAGCGAGTAGTCCGGACTGCGTCGCAGAATTTGGTAAAGGTTTATTCAAATAAGTATTTAACTCAGCCTGCGTACGAACTGTATTCCATATTCTTACTTCATTAATGTAGCCTAAAAGCCCTTCAGTTTGAAAGCCTGGCTGTGGTGCAAAATTGCCAATAGTGGTTATGAAATCATTCTGAAACAACTTGCCTGAAGCCGGCACTGAGCTCATCAAAAAGCCATTGCGGTAAAATTTTAATGTTGTTCCATCATACGTCATAGCTACATGATAAGTTTTATTTAGCTCAATATCACAAATATCCGGCGTTCTGAAATAGCCCTGATCAGTAGTGATTTCTGCAGTATTCGGCCGGAGCAAATAATTGACATTTTCAAGTTCTTTATGTTTAGAAACAAGATCACCTGCATACAATTCATTGGATTGTGAACGTGGCTGCGTTCTGTTAAAAGTAGCTTCCACAGTAATCTTTGTGCCAGGCACGTCAAGGTCACCAACTTGGAAAGCGCCATCATCAGTATTAATATACAGCCAGTTGGAACAAGGATCATTATTACCGCATGAAGCTAATATATCAAGCGTGGCTACATTGGAAACAACCCTACAATTTTTTGAACTGATATTGCCCGGTTCAGCACTCAACATTCGGTATAACAATTTTTTTCCATTACCATTATTTGGAGCAACTAAGTTGATTGATAATGCATCAGAATTAGGAAGATCGTTCCAGGTTTGTCCTTCATCATTGCTCATTTGCCATAAATAATCATACTGCTGACCTTGTGTAGTAACATCGCCATATAAAGTAAAAGGTTTGCCGGCACAAATACTCAATTTGTCCTGAAAAGTATTTGCATCAAATGAAGCACCTAATTGTGGTCCGCAGGCTCTGAATGTAATATCATCTAAAGCAAAATCATTTCCCGGAAAATTTTCACCACCGGGATTTGAATTGATTATTTTTAAAACAACATTGTTTGTTCCTTGCGGCATTTGAAAAAAGAAGCCGTATTTATTCCAGGTAAATACATTCTCCTGTTGGATAGCACCTGTTGCAAAAGAGGCAATTTTATAACCATTCACATCCTCAATTAAAAAAGTGATATCAGGGTTTTGCCCCCTCATTACAGAAGGGTTCAACACATTTGCAATCCAGGCTGCAAATTCATATTTTGTATTGCCGCATAAGCCTGTAATAGTTTGTTTATAAAACTCGCCGGGCGTTGCGCTGGAATTAAAAAAAGCCATATAACCATTTACATCGTTTTGCGTATGATCTTGCATACCGCTATACCACGGAGCTTGCGCAACAGTATTATTAGTAATTGTATAACTGCCATCGTAAATAATAGGTGATGCGGGGTTTCCAAATACTGGCACATAGTTATAGGTTGTACTGGCACCGGGAACTAAAGTTTGTAAAGGTTTACCAGGATTATCACCGCTGCTAAAAGTAATGTTTACAATCGGATCGCCCAAACTGCCGGTGCAAAGATTAGGATTATCGCCACCTCGTAAATTTTGAGAGTTAGTTTCTGATTCAGTGTAACCGGCAGTATTATAGACTATCGAATTATCAGGTGCTTTGATATTTTTGTTCTGGCCTTGCCGGGTTATTCCATTATATAAAGTGCTATTTAAACCTGCATATTGCGCATACACATTAAATGAAAAAAAGGATAAAAGGGCGACTAGCAGATTGGATCTAAGGCTCATTTTTTTAGCAATTCCGTTTTATTTTCCCAAAATAAACACTTATGTATGAAGTGCAGCATTTAATTAAGCTTAATTGTTATGTAGTTTATCTTATATAGAAGATAAATGGAAAGCTTTAATATCAAATGAGTAGCTTTTGTAGCAATGAAAAAAGGCAGCAATGGCCAAGGCAGCTTTCGCTGTTTAATATATTCAGCTAAAGGCTATTATACTTTATCGAAAATGTTATCTAAAGCTTGTTATGCTCCGTTCATCCTTCGCCCATCCTCCGTTTTTTATATCTTGCTCCGGGGAAAAAGGAATATATCAGGCAAATAGCAGCACATAGAAAGAGCTTGCACAAAAGAATGGATAAAGATAGAGAATTCTATCCATCATCTAACTATAATGCGCACTGTAAGTGCCATTTCAAATGTTCACTATGACACAGGTATATTCAAAAATACAATTATGAGTTGTCGGGAAAAGCCTTTATTATACATACTTCAATAACTGCAAAAACTTCTCTAATCCCCTTTTTTTTGTTTCTGTCAGGCGATAGCTGATATTTTTGCCAAAATAAGTGTGTAAATCGTATATGGTATATGGATTTTCCGCTACTACTTTTTCAAGTTCATTCAAGCCAACTGCATTAGCCTCATTAAACAATTTGCAAAAACTTTCGGGTAACTTCTTATTGGCAATCCAAGCCGCAAATACAAACGGCAAGCCTGTAAACTGCTGCCAGGCTGCTGCCAGATCATAAATATAGGGCGATGCTAAGCGCTGCTCCAAAGCCCGGTCGCCTATAACTACGCCGGCAGTGGTGCCTTGTATATGCTCTCTAAAATCTTCCTTTGCATCTTCCATGGCCGGATTGATTTTCCAGTAATGTTTCAATAATACCTTGCACAGATTTACAGACGTTTTACTTTGATAATCGAGCAGTACTCGCTCTATCTTATCAAGCGGCACCTCGCTGAACAAGCAAACCGAAGCTACGGCACTTTCTGCACCAATGCAATAATCACTTATAATATGCCACTCCTTTAATTGCGGAATGGCTGCTACCGGAATTAGCCCTACATCCAAGCTGCCCTGTACCAGCATATCCGCAATTTTAGAAGGATAATCAATCACCAATTCTACCTGTTCCAGTAATGCTTTTGAACGAACAATTCCATACAATAGCGGTTTTGTGTTTAAATAACTTACCGCGCCTACATTAATCTTATCCAATTAAATTATTTTTGCCTGCAAAGAAAAGCATTCGCATCGTAAGGAAAGCAAAACGAAATGTTTTTGAGCTTTCTATAATGATTGCTTTATGCTACAACATCATTTTTAAATGAAATTGAACAACCTTACTGCCATCTCCCCTATTGATGGACGCTACAGACACCAGGTAACGCAGCTTGCAGATTATTTTTCGGAGTATGCACTTATCAAATACAGGGTATTTGTTGAGATACAATATTTTTTGTTTTTGGCAGATAAAAACTTTTTTGAACTGCCAGACACTGCACGCGAACATTTAGAAAGTTTAGCTGCTCACTTTTCCCCTGAGCACGCATTAAAGGTTAAAGAAATTGAAGCCATTACTAACCACGATGTGAAGGCTGTAGAATATTTCTTAAAAGAAGCGTTGGAAAATGTTGGCGCAGGCAGTATAAAAGAATGGATACATTTTGGTCTTACTTCGCAGGACATCAATAATACCGCCATCCCGCTTAGCTGGAAACTGTGTATTGAAAAAGAATACCTGCCGCTTGTACAAGAACTCAAAAGCATTATTCATCAGTTTGCACAGCAATGGAAAGCAATTCCTATGCTGGCACGTACGCATGGTCAACCAGCTTCGCCAACAGTTTTGGGTAAGGAAATAATGGTATTTGTTGAGCGGCTGAATAACCAGTTGGAGCTATTTACCTACATTCCTTTTGCAGCAAAATTCGGTGGTGCCACCGGCAATTTCAATGCACATACAGTAGCCTTTCCTACATATAATTGGATCGCCTTCGCCAACGAATTTGTAAATGATAAGCTGCAATTAAAACGTATGCAGTTTACCACACAAATAGAGCATTATGACAATCTCGCTGCCCATTGCGATGCTATGAAACGAATCAACAACATTCTGATTGATTTGTGTCGTGATACGTGGACCTACATCAGCATGGACTATTTTAAACAAAAAACAAAGAAGGGCGAAGTGGGCTCTTCGGCAATGCCGCACAAAGTAAACCCTATAGATTTTGAAAATGCAGAAGGCAATTTTGGTTTGGCAAATGCTTTACTGGAGCATCTTTCCGCCAAGTTGCCCATCAGCCGCATGCAGCGGGATCTCACCGACTCCACTGTTTTGCGCAATCTAGGTATGCCGGTTGCTCATATCATTATTGCCATCCAATCGTTGAAAAAAGGATTAAATAAACTGGTGTTAAATGAAAGCAAATTGCGGGAAGATTTAGATAATAATTGGGCTGTTATTGCAGAAGCTATTCAAACAATATTACGCAGGGAAAACTATCCAAATCCTTATGAAGCTTTGAAAGACTTAACACGCGGCAATGCGCATATCAGCAAAGAAACCATTCAGCAATTTGTAGAAGGATTAGCAGTTAGTGATGAAGTAAAAAAGGAAATATATTCTTTATCTCCTGATAAATACACCGGAATATATGTTGGATATTAATATATTTGTAAAAATAAACGCTTATGAAATATTTGGTTCTCTTTGCTCTTCCTTTTACCCTTTTAATTGGTTGCCAACAAGATATATCTTCCCCTCAAACTATCAGAGATTCGTTAGTAACCATTTTTGATACAGTGAGATTACAAGCAGACTCAATACTACAATTAAGTGTTATGAGAGATCTTTGGGCTTACTATAACTTTAATGGAAACATGAAGGACAAAAGTGGTAATGGTAGAGATATAACCGGTTATAATAATATTCAACTCAGCTACGACATTTTCGGAAATGAAAACAGTGCACTGTCTTTTAATGGACAATCTAACTATGCAGTGATAGAAAAAGGAAAGGAATTTCCGGAAGGTGATTTTTCTGTAAGTTTTTTAATGCAATCAAATACGTTAGGTGGCGAAATTTTTCATAAGGCAGATTTGTCTAATGCACAAGGTGCATCATTCGGAGTGGGCTTTGACGATGCCAATCAGGATAGTGACCAGGAAACAAATGTAGCTTTTGATGTTTCTTTAGATGATAATATATGTACAAACCATGTAAATCCTTCTACTTTCCTCTATGCTCATAAGAAACTACATACGGATGCTTGGTATTTCGTGACTATTACATTCATTCAGGGAGTTCAAAAGTTTTACATTAATGGAGTACTGATAGGAACTAAGCAAGTTGATAAGAAAGTTATTAAACAATGTCCCAGTGCAACTTTCAATTTAGGTATTTGGTGGCAGAATGATCCACATTTCTTCTCAGGAAAAATGGATGAATTAAGGATTTACAGCAGGTCTTTGGAAGATGATGAAGTACAGTTCCTTTCTCAAACTACATTACCTCAATAAGTAATTAAGTAAAATAGATTCAAACAAATAAAGGCGCATGGCTTTCAATAGTCATGCGCCTTTATTTACAGCAATCCAATAATATTCCCTTACTTCAACACCTCACTCGTAAAGTGAAATTGTATATCGGGGTTGTTTTGTATTTCGGTATTTAAAAACCATTCACTTTGTGCTAAATAAACAGGGTTACCATCCTTGTCTTCCGCCGAATTCTGCTGCTTGAAGCGTAAAAACTCTTCTAATTTTTTCGGGTCTTTACTGGTAAGCCAGCAGGCTTTGTAAAATGGTAGCGTGCGAAACTCGCAAGCGGCACCATATTCGTGCAACAAGCGATACTGAATCACCTCAAACTGCAGATCGCCTACACAACCAATAATCTTTTTATTACCACCAAATTGTGTAAATAATTGCGCCACTCCCTCATCAGTCAACTGACTAATACCTTTTTCCAGTTGCTTTGTTTTCATCGGGTCTTTGTTCACCAGTTCCTTAAAAATTTCGGGCGAAAAAGACGGAATACCTGTAAAATATAAATCTTCACCTTCTGTAAGCGTATCGCCAATTTTAAAGTTTCCGGTATCAAACAAGCCCACTACATCGCCGGGGTACGCATCTTCAATTACGTCTTTGCTACGCGCCATAAAGCTGTATGGGTTGCTAAAGCGCACATCTTTATCGAGCCGTACATGATGATAATAGGTATTGCGTTCAAATTTACCACTGCAAACACGCAAAAAAGCAATACGGTCGCGGTGCTTGGGGTCGAGATTAGCATGAATTTTAAAAACAAAGCCACTAAATTTATCTTCATCCACACTTATTTCCCGCTTGTTTGTTTCTCTATCTTTTGGTATTGGTGCAATGCGTATAAAAGTGTCCAGCATTTCCTTTACACCAAAGTTATTCACTGCGCTTCCAAAAAACACTGGCGCTACTTTTCCCGCCAGGTAATCCTCTACGTTCAATTCGCCATACACACCATCTACCAATTCCACATTTTCACGCAAGGTAGCAGCATCGCGGGCTCCCAATTTTTCATCTACCACCGGATTACTTAAATCGCTAATTGCAATTACGTCTTCCTCATCGGCTTTTGTGTTAGCGGTAAAAATGCGAAGGCTTTTATCGTGCAGATTATATACCCCTTTAAAATCTTTACCACTGTTTATCGGCCAAGTCATCGGGTGCAGGCTGATGTTGAGCTCTTTTTCTATTTCTTCTAAAAGATCAAAACGGTTTTTTCCATCCCGATCCAGCTTATTAATAAATACAATCACAGGCGTGCTCCGCATCCGGCATACTTCCATCAACCGTCTGGTTTGCTCTTCCACCCCATTTACACTGTCCACCACCAGCACTACGCTGTCCACAGCCGTCAATGTGCGGTACGTATCTTCTGCAAAGTCTTTGTGTCCAGGCGTATCTAATAAGTTGATTAAGAAACCATTGTATTCAAAAGTCATCACGCTCGTGGCTACCGAAATACCGCGCTGCCGCTCTATTTCCATAAAATCGCTCGTAGCATGCTTTTTTATTTTATTGCTTTTAACCGCACCAGCTACCTGTATGGCGCCGCCAAACAACAAAAACTTTTCTGTCAATGTAGTTTTACCGGCATCGGGGTGCGAGATAATGGCAAAGGTTTTTCGCCGGTTTATTTCCTTTTCGTATTTCATGCTCTTTTTCTAAGGGCGGCAAAGGTACAACAAAGGGCTTGGTAATAAAAGCCTTAGAGTATAAGTAAATATTAATAAATGTGGCAGGAAGTTAAAACTGCATTCGCTGACGGGTGAGTATGGTTCTCGCTCAAAAGGCAATTGTGAAAGTACGATATTGGCATATACAATTGTTGAAGTTTGATGCACTTAATTGTTGCACTATTTGCTTATAGCAACTTCAGTATCATATACCAGAATACAATAGTTAATACAATTATAGCAATCCAGGTTAATAAAACAATTTTATCTACCTTCCACTTCTTTCTCTTCGCTGCGCTTAGCTCCTCACCACCTGTTTTCTCTTTCTCTATTGCCATAAAACTTGGCTGTTGATGCTTTAAAGATGTTACTACGCTCATTTTTTTCACTGGCAAAAGTTTTAGCTTATTTCTTCTCCTATACTAAGTTATTTTTTATAGCATTTCAGCAATACATTCAAGTATTATCATCTATTTTATCTCTTACTTATATAAAAAACATTATAAACAAACAATCTGCTTTTGCTATTACAAAATTCCGCCGAAAACAAATGTCCTCTCGCAGGCAAAAGCTGCTTTTAACCATATATATAATTAAAAAAGAAGCAAGCATTGTTAAACAACGGCAGTGACTAAGCTTTTATTTCTGTTTATTATATGTAAGGTTTGAGCGCTTACTTTTTTCATCTCAAATAAACAGCCAAGTTCTTATTTTTCAATTGTTTTGTTAATAAAAATTAGTATTGCCACATTACTTTATTTTTAATAAAACATACCCACTGGCAATATCACTTATTATATTAAAATAAAAAAATATGCTGCTGCAATTGTAAAAGATTTTTCAGCAGGTGGACACTGTTGAAATTGCAGAGCAAACAATTCCTCAATAGCAACAATCAGTTTCTCTAAAAAGGGTAACGCTAATGAAAGCGGATGCTGCCAACACAATTACTCATGAAGATTTTATGAAATCAATATCAGATAATTATTTCGTTTCAACAAAATATCAAAACATTCTTATAGCAACTTGCAGTACTTTTCTGTACACTGTTCCTTATTATATTGATATATTGATGAACAAAATTAAATCGTGTTCATTATTCCCATTTTCCTTTTTGCGGAAAACAGCATTAACCTTAATAATGCTGTTTTACTCATATACATTTATAAGAGAAGTGACGCAACCGATATTATTTTTGATTTGTCCGGTCGCAACTTGTAGCTCAGGTCTCAAAGCCTGTATTTCTGTAATTCAACCTAATTGAGACTGTTTTGCACTTCTTCATTTACTTTTACACCCAAAAGTTACAAATTATGATGGCACCCAGCATGGCAGAAATGATGATGAATGGCGAAACGCCCGATGTTTTGTTTTGGGTAGGTTGTGCAGGCTCGTTTGACCAGCGTGCACAAAAAATAACACGTGCATTTGCTGCCATTCTCAACAAAGTGGGTATTAAATATGCCATTTTAGGTAAAGAAGAGGCCTGCACCGGCGATCCGGCGCGGCGTGCAGGTAACGAGTTTTTGTTTCAGATGATGGCTTACAACAATATTCAAATATTAAATGGATACGGCATACAAAAAATTGTTACAGCGTGCCCGCATTGCTTCAATATTCTAAAAAACGAATATCCCGAATTGGGTGGCCATTACGAAGTAATACATCACACTACCTTTTTGCAAAGCCTGATAGATGAAGGAAAAATAAAACTGAAAGAAGGCGGTACTTTCAAGGGCAAAAGAATCACTTACCACGATAGTTGCTACCTGGGCAGAAGCAACAATATTTACGAAGCGCCCCGCAAAGTGCTGGAAACACTCGATGCCGAACTGGTAGAGATGAAAAGATGTGGCAGCAAGGGCTTGTGTTGTGGCGCCGGCGGTGCACAATATTTTAAAGAAGATGAGCCTGGCAATAAAAGAATAAACATTGAACGTACGCAGGAAGCATTGGGCACCGGCGCTACTGTAATTGCTGCTGCCTGTCCTTATTGCAACACCATGCTTACCGATGGTATAAAAAATGCAGAGAGAGAAGGAGATATAAAGGTACTGGACATAGCAGAGTTGGTAGCAATGAGTATGGAATGAGAATGTTTAAAGTCTAAGGTTATAAGTTCAAAAGTTAACGGTTTCGCCAAGTTTAAAATTTATGAAGAAATGCTTAAGGTTTAAGGATGGGCCGCTGGCAAGAAAGAGGAAAGATGATAAGATAAAGGTTAATGTAATCCAATCCATTATTTAAACATTAAGCATACAATTTAGAGTAAGTGGAGGCGATTGCTCAAAAAAATGCGCGGAGCAACCATGTTTTCTTTGAACTTTTTTGTTAGTTTTTCTTTCAATGCCTGTCCCGCAAAGGCGGGAAGAAAAAGGTAAAATGGCGGGTTACAACAAAGAACAAAAGTGATCGCCTGTGGTAATATTCACCACCCTTCCAATATTGATTTAATTATCAACAGACGCTTAATAACAAAAATCGGCAACAAATTATGAATGTAGAATACGCACAATATCTTCCTGAAGACTTTCATCCAACTTCCCGTGTGTGGGTGTATCAAAGTAATCGTTTATTCAGCATCGGCGAAGCGCTTGAAATAGAAGATATGTTGAAAGAATTTCTCGAACAATGGAACAGCCATGGTGTGCCTGTAAAAGGCTATGCTAATTTACTGTTTGGCCAGTTTCTGATCTTTATGGCCGATGAAACCGATACCGGCGTGAGTGGCTGCAGCACCGACAGTTCGGTGCGCATTGTAAAGAAAATTGAAAGCCAGTTTAAAGTAAATATGTTCGATCGGCAAACGCTGGCTTTTGTAATTAAAGATAAAATTCAGGTTATTCCAATGTCGCAATTAGGCTATGCAATGCAGCACCATTTTATTACACCTGATACTTTATACTTCAATAATCTCGTCAACACCAAAGACCAGTTATTGCACGATTGGATTATTCCCGTAAAACAAAGCTGGCTGGCGAAAAGAAAAGAAGTGCGGGAAAATTTGAGTATTTAATAGATAAGATTCAACATGTATGTATTAAATAATTGATCCTCCGGATATACAATCTGCCATATTCAACTTCCTAATGTTTCTCCTGTGCAAAAGGCATGGTAAAACCAAAGCCCACCTGACTTCTTAATTGTAAACGCGCTCCATGCGGTGGAAATTTTACATCATCGTCATAAATCATATCGAGGTTGTAGGTAGCCGCCAAAAACTTGGTAATTTTAAATGCAATAGCGTTGGTCATGTAAAAATCAATGTTAAGAGGCTTATAACCATAATTTGAAAATAAATCAAGACGTCCTTTATAATTGATGTCTTTAGTAATAACAGTAAAAAAGTTAATAGAAGCAAAAGCACCCACCTCGTTGTATGCATGGTTACCGGGACTTACTCCAAAAGAACTCAGATTGGAAAGCTTGTTGCTGGCAACAAAAGTAGTACGGTTGGTAAGCGGCGAAAGGAAAAAAGAAAATGTGGGTCTGGGTTTAAAATCGAAACCAACAGACAATACTAAATAAGCTGGCGATAAAAATGTAGAAGCAAGGCTACTGCTGTCTTTGCTGTAGTATGTGCGCCCGTCAAACAACTGAGAGCGGAAATCGAACAGTGTAGAAAGATACCATTTTTTAGATGTATCTATACTGTAGCCGTATTTAGAAAGTAGATCGTACCTGTCGTCGTTTTTGCGGCTGCCCAAACTTGTTGTTTGCACAAAGCCGAGGTTAAAATCAAGAGAATTATCCCACGAATGTCTCCCTTTGCGGTAAAACAGCGAGTAGTTTACATACGTATTGAACGACAGCGAAAAATTATCACCGCCTGCACTCCAGTTGCTCAGCGAGCCTTGTGCGAGGTTGGCATTTAATACACCACCGCGTTTCCATTTCCATTGCGAAGTGTCGTTTGCATCTTTCTTTACGTTCCTGAAAATTTCGTTAGGCAGTACTTTTACAGGAATATCCTGTGCAATCGTTAGTTGATGTACTGCTAAAAATAAAAAGGTAATAAGTGTGAATTTATTCATATTGCAATCTTCTCAAAGAAGCGCAAATATACTTTTGCAACTATTTAAAACAACTGTTAAGGTTCTGTCAATCTGACACCAACCTTTTTATTTACTTTTGCCCACTTAAATATTTGGATACAGCATGGAGACTTTGCAACTGGAAACAAAAGTGCATGATGAACTAAGGCAGGGCGAAGCCTATGCACCTTTTGCCAATGATATAAATGGGTTTGAAAAAAAATTTTATATAGAAAGCTACGGCTGCCAGATGAACTTCAGCGATAGTGAAATTGTAGCTTCTATATTAAATAAAGAGGGCTTTGGCGCCACCCGAAACTACGAAGAAGCTGATGTAGTATTAATTAATACCTGTTCTATCCGCGAAAAGGCAGAACAAACCATTCGCAAACGTTTAACGGAGTTTAAGCGCGTAAAAGAGCAAAACCCCGGTATGCTCATTGGTGTATTAGGTTGCATGGCAGAAAGACTGAAAGCAAAATTGCTGGAAGAAGAAAAGCTTGTGGATATTGTGATTGGCCCCGATGCGTATCGCAGCCTTCCCGGTCTGATAGAAGAAGCAGAAACCGGGCAAAAAGGCGTGAATGTTTTACTTAGCAGGGAAGAAACCTACGCCGATATTTCGCCGGTACGATTAGACAGCAATGGCGTTACGGCATTTGTATCTATTATGCGTGGCTGCAACAATATGTGCAGCTTTTGCGTAGTGCCGTTTACGCGTGGCAGAGAGCGCAGCCGCGATGCTCATTCTATTGTTCGCGAAGCACAGGACTTGTTTGAGAAAGGATATAGAGAAGTAACGCTGCTGGGGCAAAATGTGGACAGCTATTATTGGGTAGATGAAAGTGTCAGTAACGGCAGTGCGCTCAACGGCGCAGTTGCCAATGCAGTTACTTTTGCCAAACTATTAGAAATGGTAGCACTAATTCATCCCACATTGCGCGTACGCTTTAGTACGTCTCATCCAAAAGATATTACCGAAGAGGTATTGCGCACAATGGCGAAATACGATAACATCTGTAAATACATTCACCTTCCGTTACAAAGTGGCAATACCCGCATTCTGCAATTAATGAATCGTACATATACCCGTGAATGGTACATGGCAAAAGTGGAACAGATAAGAAACATTATTCCCGGTTGCGGCATCAGCAGCGATGTGATTGCCGGCTTTTGTACCGAAACTGAAGAAGAACACCAGGATACACTTTTAATGATGGAGTTTGCGAAGTACGACATGAGTTATATGTTTTTCTACAGCGAACGCCCCGGTACTTTAGCAGCCCGCCGCTATAAAGACGATGTGCCCGAAGAAGTGAAAAAAAGGCGTTTGCAGGAAATTGTAAAACTCCAAAACCGCTTATCGCTCGAAAGCAATCAGCGCGATATTGGCAAAGTATTTACCGTATTGATAGAAGGCGAAAGTAAGCGCAGCGAAATGGACTGGATGGGCCGCAATACGCAAAATAAAGTAGTGGTTTTTCCCAAAGAGGCTCACCGCTATAAGAAAGGTGATTATGTACAGGTAAAAGTGAATAGTTGTACACAGGCTACATTGCTGGGCCAAATAATATAGCAAGTATGGCAGATATTTATACCCTACCTGTTCAAATGGTAGGTTGGAAAAATTGAACGTCGTACTTTAGAAGAAACAAGAAATATCAAAGTTCTTTATGTTGTTGAATCGGGTTAGTTGTGCCTAAGTCTTTTATCAAAGTAGTGATTGGAATGTTCGGTTTATGTATGTTCCTAATTATGATTGGTATGTATCGGTTGAAGAACATAAGGACAACAAAGGATTAGTGTTACCTGATGATATGGTCCTTGTTGGTTGGGAATTAAAGAAAGCGCTATTATTTAGGAAACCAAATCCACGCCTGTAAGAATGGTTGCGTAGCCTGATTGTTTATAAATAAGCTTTATCTACAGCAAATCTTTTAAAAATGCAGCAGAACGATATTTCAATCCCAGCTCGTGCCTTTACCATTATTTGCACATGGCACAGGAAAATTATAAAGCATATTTAAAAAAGGAATTTGTCCGGCTTAAAAAAGTATTTGTATGTATTAGGTCCTTTACTTGCCTGCGTATGGATAATGCGCACAAATACAATGGCACCAACGGAATTGGATATAATTCTTGAAGGTGAAGTAAAAGGCACGATAAGGGAGTTATTACACAAAAGAAAAACGGTGATGAGTTTGATACGGCATAAGAATTACAACCATTGATGAATTTATTTGAAAAGAAAGTAAATTTCTTTACGGATTACCTAAAAACTTGCTTTTAAAAACACACCAGACTTTAATGAATTTGAATACAATTTGTAGAAAAACACTTGTTGAAGTCTGGAATAAGAATGTATAAATGGATTTACAATCAATAAAAAACCGATTTGGCATTATAGGCAATTCGCCCGCGCTTAATCACGCATTGAATGTGGCGGTGCAGGTAGCTGCTACCGATTTAACGGTGCTGATAGTAGGCGAAAGCGGTGTAGGCAAAGAAGCTTTTTCGCATATCATTCATGCGCTGTCATCGCGCAAGCACAACCCCTTTATTGCCGTTAACTGCGGCGCTATACCCGAAGGTACCATAGACTCCGAATTGTTTGGTCACGAAAAAGGGTCTTTTACCGGCGCCGTAGAAAGCCGCAAGGGTTATTTTGAAACCGTAAGCGGTGGCACTATCTTTCTGGATGAAATTGGTGAAATGCCCATTGGCACCCAGGCAAGATTGCTGCGTGTACTGGAAACCGGCGAGTTCATCCGCGTAGGTTCTTCCAAAGTGCAAAAGACCGATGTGCGCGTGATTGCAGCTACCAACCGCGACCTCTATGATTCTACTCAAAACGCCAAATTCCGTGAAGATTTGTACTATCGCTTAAGCACCGTTCCTATACGTGTGCCCGCCCTGCGCGATAGAAAGGAAGATATTTTATTGCTGTTCAGAAAATTTGTGACCGATTTTGCCGAACGTTACAAAACAGCGGTGGTGCAGTTGGATGACGAAGCTAAAAATTTATTAATTAACTATCCTTGGCCAGGCAACGTGAGGGAATTGAAGAATATTGCAGAGCAGATTTCGGTGCTTTCGCCCGATCCGCATATATCGGCAGGCGACCTCCGGAAATTTCTTCCCGAAAAGGTAATGAATCGGCTGCCGGTGCTTGCTACGCCGCCAGCTTCGGCTACGGCCAGCGAGTTTGCCAACGAGCGGGAAATCCTTTATAAACTATTCTTCGATATGAAGAAGGATGTAACAGAATTGAAGAAGATGTTTGTAGAGATTTTGCAAAATCCTTCGTTAACTGCTCATGCATCTGATTATGCAAAAGAAACGTTGCTGCACGAGTACAACGGGCATCCTAATGAAGTTGCGCATCACCCGCCCCCGGCCATTATGCAGCCTACGTCGGTTTTGCAGCAGGTAGCACATAGTGCACATCCGGTTATTTATTCTGATGGTGATATTCACCAGCATGAAGAAGTGGAAGAAACGCTAAATATAATGGACAAAGAAAAAGAACTCATTATCAAAGCGCTGAAAAAACATAAAGGCAAGCGAAAAGATGCCGCTTCCGATTTGGGCATCAGCGAGCGTACTTTATATCGCAAGCTAAAAGAATATGATATTAATGATTAAGAAAAGCTACAATTTATTAGCTGCAGGCAGCAGGCTAAAAGGCATAAAAAATAACAAACAAAAAAAGGTAAATGAAAGTATGAGAACACTTACAATCAATAACTTGTGCTTTGTTTGCCTTTTGTTTCTTGTTCCTTGCATCTTGCTTTTTTCCTCTTGCGGCATTTATACATTTAAAGATGTAAGCATTCCACCCGAAGTAAAAACCGTTAAGATAAGTTATATCGAAAACAAAGCGCGTATTGTCAATCCGCAGTTAAGTCCGCGGCTTACCGAAGCGTTGCAGCAAAAAATTTCCAATCAAACAAAGCTTACCCGCACCACCAGCGACGATGCACATTACCAAATCAGCGGTGCCGTTACCAACTATTCGGTGTCGTATGTAGGTATTTCGGGCAGGCAAGCCAGCCAAAACCAGCTTACTGTTGGCGTACATATTGTTTTTAGAAATACGCTGCAAAACAAAACAGATGAGTTTGATGTAAGTGGCGACTTTCCTTTTGCAGCAACGCAATCTTTAGATCAGGCAGTTAATACCTTATTTCCCGACATCATGAAGAATCTTACCGATCAAATTTTCAATCATATTTTTTCTAACTGGTAGTACTATAGTATTTTCATCGCATGAATGCTGCAGAAAACAATCTTGTTCAATCACTTACCGGCAAACCGTCATTGCAGGAAACGACAGTTGATGAGTGGAGAGCCATTACGCTTCAATATCCCTATTTTTCGCTTGCACAATTATTATTAACAAAAAAAATAAGACAGCAGCAGCCCGGTCAATTTGACGCTCAGCTACAGCATTGTGCTGTTTTTTTTCAGAATATTAAATGGTTGCAAGGACAATTATATTGCAAAGAGGATAAGTTAATGATCGCTGATGAAACTGATAAGTTGGCGATAACAGTTAAAGCGAATAGTATTGATATTGCCGATATAGCGATAGTAAGAAAAAATAAATCTGAAGAAGAGCTATTAGAAAATGCCAATCTCATTACTTTACCGGCAGAAGATGTGTTGAATGATTTTGCATTGCAAATGAATGATGTAAAAGACGAACCGGAACTGCCGCCATTAGATGAAGAAGAATTAGAAAATATTGACGAGAATGCAGCCAATGCTGCTGCAAAAATTGCTGATGTATTGCAGCAGCAGGTAGAAGCGTTTAAAGCACCGGTGCAGGAAGAAACCGATGTACCTATCAGCACCGAGCCTTACCATACAATAGATTATTTTGCCTCGCAGGGTATTAAAGTGGATACGCAGGTGCTGGATGCATTTACCAAAAAAGTGCACACTTTTACTGATTGGCTCAAGCAAATGAAGCGCATCAGCAACTACCCAACCGATTTGGGCAGCGACCCCGATATGGAAAATTATGTGCAATCTATTGCCGATAACTCCAACCAGCCCGAAGCGGTAGATACCGAAGCCATGGCCGAAGTGCTGGTAAAACAAGGCAAACTGGACAAAGCAATAGAAGTTTATGAAAAATTAAGTTTGCTTAATCCCGCTAAAACTGCTTATTTTGCGGCGAAAATCAATCAATTAAAAGCGTTATAATGCCTACTTTATTCTTTATACTTATCGTGATTGTGTGTGTGATATTAGGTTTGATTATACTGGTGCAAAACCCTAAAGGCGGTGGTTTGTCGGGCACTTTTGGCGGTATGGGTAACCAGTTTATGGGTGTAAAACAAACTACCGACGTACTGGAAAAAGGTACATGGCTGTTTGCCGGACTTATTGCTTTGTTGTGTGTCGTATCGGTTTTGTTTTTCCAGGGCGGCAGCAGTAGTGCTAATGATAATATGTTGAATAACATCAACACCAATACACCTGCACAGCAAAAAACAGCGCCTATGACTACGCCGGTTTTACCGCAGGCTACTGATACAACTAAGAAATAGTATCTTTTTGGATAGGGAATTTACTGATTATATTCTGATCCGCCTGATTGAAGGAAATCAAGAGTAATTAAAATACGATTTTCGGTTCCGAACTTTTGAAAGGTTTGGAACCTTTTTCTTTGTGTTCCTCCATGCTTAACTACATTTACCTCTGGTTTAAAACGCACGTACTCGCTTCTTAAAAGCTCAAGCCTTTTCTTCAGCCTGTTCTATAAAAATAAAGAGTATCGCCTGGTGTTTTAACTTTACTACTTCTTCCCCCGCATACAAGCATAATTAACAATCATTCTGGTGCAATAGTTGATAAAATTCCTGTATAAATTTTATCGTATGCGCTCCATCTGGACAGGTGCTATAGGTTTTGGCTTGGTCAATATTCCCATTAAATTGTACAGCGCCGTACAAGACAGCACGCTCAACCTCGATATGCTGGATAAGAAAGACAAAGCACACATTCATTTTAAACGGGTAAACGAAAATACCGGCAAAGAAGTGGACTGGGATAATATTGTAAAAGCTTACGATTATGAAGGCAAATATGTAGAGCTGAGTGATGAAGATTTTGAAAATGCAATGCCCGAAAAAACAAAGCATATCGAAATTTTCCAGTTTGTAAAAGAAGCCGAAATTGACAGTATTTTTTATGAAACGCCTTACTATGTAGAGCCGGATAAAGAAGGCGAAAAGATGTATGCTCTACTGCGCGAGGCTTTGGAAAGAACGAAAATGGTGGGTGTAGGCTCTTTCGTGCTGCGGAATAAAGAGCATTTGGCGGTGATGAAGCCATATAAGAATGCCATTATGCTGCAAAGCATCCGATTTCAGGAAGAGATACGTGATACCAAAGAGTTAGACATTCCGCAAAACGAGCCTGTAAAAGCGGGCGAGCTAAAAATGGCAATGGCGTTGATTGAACAGATGGAAGAGCCATTTAATATTTCGGCATACAGAGATACTTACACCGATAAACTGATGGAAGTTATCAAAGCTAAAGCAGAGGGCACCAAACTGCCAAAGCCTAAAATGCAAGTAGTATCTGAACCAACCACCGATATAATGGCGCAATTAAAAGCCTCTCTTTCTAAACGTAAACAAGCATCATGATGAGCCTGGCAGAGTACAAAAAGAAACGCAATTTTGGCAATACGCCCGAGCCTGTAACTGCCCAAACCAAGAAGAAAGGCAAACACATTTTCGTAATACAGCGCCACAGCGCCACCCGCCTGCACTACGACTTTCGCCTGGAAATGGAGGGTGTTTTAAAAAGCTGGGCTGTACCGAAAGGTCCATCGTTGTATCCAAAAGATAAGCGGTTGGCAATGATGGTAGAAGACCATCCGGTTGATTATGCCAATTTTCAGGGGATTATTCCCGAAGGAAATTATGGCGCCGGCATTGTAGAAATCTGGGATAAAGGTACGTATGAACTCTCGCCCGAAAATGATGGCGATGGATTGCACGCCATTCAAAAAGGTGCATTAAAATTCATTTTGCACGGTAATAAACTGCAAGGCAGGTTTGCTTTAATAAAGATGAAAAAAGGTGCGCCCAACGCCTGGATGCTGATAAAAGAAAAAGATGCATTTGCATCGGATATGCCTTACAACAGCGAAGATGATACAGATGCCTCTTCTCCTATCAACCAACAATTAAATGCTTCCGGAGCAAAAAAGGTAAAAGCCATTTCGCCCCAAAAAAAACCAGCCAAAACTGCTTCACCCAAAAGAATCGAAGCCCCGGCCTTGAAGGTTGAAAGTAAAAAAAAAGCATTGTAGAGAATGCGATAACGCCCATGCTGGCTGGTGAAACACGATTGCCTTTCTCTAATAATCAATGGATATTCGAAATAAAATGGGATGGCTATCGTGCTATTGCCAAATGTGGTTTAAAGCATCCATTGCTGTACTCGCGCAATGCAGTTTCTTTTGAAGAAAAATATCCTAAAATTTATAATGCGGTACGTGCTATTACAACCAAAATGGTATTGGATGGTGAAATTGTAGTGTTTGATGAAAACGGCAATCCCAATTTTCAAAAGCTGCAGTATTATAGTCATTATGAGCACCTGCCGATGTACTATTATGTGTTTGATATTTTGCAGTACAAAGGCAAAGAAGTGATGGACTTGCCATTGCTTGAACGCAAAGCTTTGCTAAAAAAAGTGTTGCCCGAAAGTGATGTTATCCGTTATTGCGATCATGTGGAAAATGATGGCGAAGCATTCTTTACGGTAATGCAGCAGCGCAACATGGAAGGCATGATAGCCAAACTGAAAACGAGCGTTTATATACCGGGCACGCGTACTAACAATTGGCTGAAAATAAAACATCAACGTACAGAAGAAGTAGTGATTGCAGGCTACACAGCGCCGAAGGGCGCACGCCAATTTTTTGGTGCTGTGGTGCTTGGTAAATATGAGAATGGAAAATTAGTCTATGTCGGACATTCAGGAACCGGTTTTGATAAAGCTTTACTGAAAGAATTATTCAATAAATTTCAATCATATATTACTCATGAAAATCCTTTTGGCAAATGGGTGCCGGTAAACAATGGCGTTATATGGCTAAAGCCACATTTTGTAGCTAACATCCGCTACAGCGAGTTGACGCGCGAAGGCATTGTGCGGCATCCGGTGTTTCAGGGTTTACGAGAAGATAAAACCACAGAAGATATGAAAAAAGGCAACACTTCTGCAGCAAATAAAAACGATAAACAAAGTACACCTGCAGAACATGCAACGGTCACACCGCCTGTTAAGACAAAAGTGGAGCTAACGCATTTGGACAAAATCTATTGGCCGGACGAGCAAATAACCAAGGGCGATTTGATTAACTATTACAATGCGGTTTATGATTACATCATTCCTTATCTCCGCAACCGCCCGCAAAGCATGAAGCGCACTCCCAACGGCATTGCCGGACAAAGCTTTTTTCAAAAAGATGTAAAAGAGATTGCACCGGATTGGGCAAAAACAATCATACTTCCGGCAGACAATAATGAAAAAGAAATTGAGTATTTGTTATGTAATGATAAAGATACGTTGCTGTACATGGCCAATTTAGGTTGTATAGAAATTAACCCTTGGAATTCTACCATCAATCATTTAGATAATCCTGATTATGTAGTGCTTGATCTGGATCCTTCGGAGAAGAATAGTTTTGAAGAGGTGATCACAACAGCCAATATAATAAAAGAGCTTACTGATAAAGTGGGTGCAGCTGCTTATTGCAAAACATCGGGTTCTACGGGATTGCACATTTATATTCCACTCCATGCAAAATATACGTATGATGAAAGCCGCTTATTTGCTGAACTGATAGCCAACCTGGCCGCACAGCAAATACCTGAAATTGCAACGGTAGAACGCTCGTTAAACAAACGGCATGATAAACTATACATTGATTTTTTGCAAAACAAAAAAGGACAAACTTTAGCTGCACCGTACAGCGCACGTCCAAAGCCGGGTGCTACTGTAAGTATGCCGTTGGAGTGGAGGGAAGTTAAGCCGGGCTTGCAAATAGCTGATTTTACTATTAAAAATGCGTTGCAGCGCATTGAGCAAAAAGGCGATTTATTTAAGCCTGTTCTCGGAAAGGGCATCAACCTGGAAGGTTGCATAAAGAAGATAGAGAAATTATAGAATGGAATTTTAACCGCGAAGGCGCGAAGTTTCGCAAATATAAAAGCTCCGGACTTTTACAGCCGGAGCTTTTACTTGCAGCTTGTTGTTTATTTTCTTACTTCCTCATCTTAAGACTCACCGTATTCCCGTTATATTGAACACTTGCATCCGGCTTTTTATCAAAGTCAAGTGCCCGATTGCTGTTTTTATTTATCCAAACCACATTGCAAGTTCTGTTCGTAAGCATGCCATCATACGTACCTTCGCGCTTGCCGATGGTTAATGTTTTTGTAGCTTCGTTGTAGGTAAATGGAATGATGGAATAAGCGCCTTTTTCATAATCATACGTGGTATCGCCATCTTCATACAAACTGAACGAGCCATCTTTACCGGTGTAAACAAACAGCGTAATTGGGTCTGCTTTCTTTTCGCTGGTGTATTGCAATGCCGGACCGGTTGGTACAATGGAACCTTCTTTTACAAACAAGGGCATTCTTTCATACGGCGCATCGGCAGTTATCCATTGTCCGCCGGTGTAATATTTAGAAGAATATATATCGTACCAGCCTTGCCCTGCTGGCAAATACAATTTACGGTTTGTTGCATTATATGTATAAACCGGATTGATGAGTAAAGCAGGACCAAACATAAACTGATCGCCAATGTTGGTAACAGCGGTATCTTTTGCAAAATCCATTACTAGCCCACGCATGATAGTATAATCTTTATAATGCGTTGCACCGGCTAATGAATAGATGTAAGGCATCAAACGATAGCGCAATTTATCGTAATACAACATGCTTTGATAAGCCGTACTTTCTTCATCAGCAATATTAAATATTTCGCGGTAAGGATATTGCCCGTGCGACCGGAACAGCGGGCAAAAAGTGCCAAACTGGTACCAGCGTGTTTGCAACTCCTGCCATTCTTTTAAATCGGTAGCATTCGGGTGCTCATATCTTCTTTCTACGGCAAAACCACCGATATCCATTGTCCAGTAAGGAATGCCCGACATGGAGAAATTGATACCAGCCGAAATCTGCGCCTTCATATCGCTCCAGCGGGCAGCAATGTCGCCGCTCCAGATTGCCGCAGCATAATGTTGCGAACCAGCAAAGCCTGAACGCGTTAATAAAAACACCCGCTTATTCGGATCAACAGAACGTTGTCCTTCAAAAATACCTTTTGCATTTTCCAGCGGGTACGCATTCAGGTATTCGGCAGCCGGACCTAAAGACACGGGTGTCATTTCCAGTATTCTTTTTTCGGGCGACACATTCGACAAAATATCCGGTTCGCTCGCATCCATCCACCAGGCATCAATGCCTTTGCTATATAGATTTTTATTAATTAAACTCCAGAATGCCGAACGTGCAGCCGGATTGAAAGCATCGTAAAAAGTAGAAACATACCCTTGTGCAATCCAGTCACGCTGGCGATCGGCTACATTTCTTTTGTATAAATAACCTTTTTCATTCATTGCTGTATAGTTGGGAATGCCTTCGTAAAACTTAGGCCACACCGAAATCATAAAGTGCGCGTGGTATTTATTATGCAGTTGCGCAATCATGCTGTCAGGACTCGGAAAGCGCGATTCATCAAATTGCTGGCTGCCCCATTCTTCCTGCTTCCAATAGCTCCAGTCCTGTACAATATTATCTATCGGAATCCGGCGTTTTCTAAACTCAGCAATCGTATTCAAGATCTCTTCTTCGGTTTTGTATCGCTCGCGGCTTTGCCAAAAACCCATTGCCCACTTAGGCACAATCGTAGCCTTGCCGGTGAGCAGGCGATAGCCGGTAATAACCGAATCCATATTCTGGCCATACACAAAATAATAGTCCATTTGTTTGCCGGCTTCCGATGAAAAGCCGAAGGTGTTTTTCGCTGCTTCCGGTGCCGGATTGAGCCATTTGGCAGAGAGGTAAGATTCGCCGCCATTAGGTATCCATTCTATTTTAATGGGATATTGCTTGTTTTTTTCCAAATCAACCAAAACCTCTGCTGCACCAGGATTCCATGCCTGCCGCCAACGGTCAAACAACAATTTGCCATCGAGCCATACTTTTACATAGCCAGCATAGGTAAAGTGTAAAGTATGCGCACCGGAAAAGCCCGAAGCAATACTGCCTTCCCATGTTATGGAACCATTAGCAACATCAAAACTGTCTGGTAAAAACAATTTGGTATCGCTGAGAAAAGGATAGTTAATGTCAGACTCTGCACGCTGGAATGTTTTGGCATTCGCATCATTGGCGTTGTTGCGATAGGTAGCTGTGAGCCAGCCTTCTGTGCCGTCTTTTGAAAAGAGTTGAAAAGCAGACAATGGCATCATCTGGCGGGTATTACCAACGGTGGTAAGTGAATAATTATCCCATAAAATACCATAATTATTGCGGGAAATAAGGAATGGAACAGCTACTTCGGTATTGTTTTGAAACAGGTAAACCTGGTGATTGCGGTAGTTAAATACATCGCTTTGATGTTGCCCCAATCCGTACCACGCATCATCATCTGTAGTTTGGAATGTTTCATTAATGTTATACAAAGGCTGCCCGTCAAATACAGCTGTTTTAAACATGGGATCGGCGGTGCGTTTTTCCTGCAATATGGCTTCACCATTACTTTTTGCAAAAGAAACAAGACCGTTGGTTACTAAAACTTTGGCGGTTAGTGTGTTTGTTTTTACATAAACCGTATCGCCGTTTTGCGTTGCTGTAAACTGGCCGGTATTATTGTTCTTGTAAACGATAATAAGGCTGGTGTCAGGCGAAAAATTGTTGGCGGGTGTGGATGAAACTCTTATAATGTTGTCTTTTATCACCTGCAGTCTCACTGTTTTTGCACTGCCAGGTGCGGGAGATTGAATATGAACAACAATGCCATCCGCCTTTTTTTCAAACGGCTGCTGGGCAAAAGCAAAATGACTGGCAAGGAAACAAGAAGTTAGTAACAGTGCACTACACTTGAACAGGAAATTTCTCATAAGGAGCAACAATCTTTTACTTTGAATAAAACAAAATTAAGTTGCTGATGACAAAAAATTTAATAGTTTTTACCCCAAAATCGAAAGTATATTAATCTAAAATAGCTCACTGTCAACTAAAATAGCTTAATAAAATATACATCGTTGCACGTATTCTTATATCAGTAAGCCTGAACATGAACAGCAGTAATACTATTAGTAATGTTTCCATTAACCAGTTATAGTGTATTATAAAACACCCTGCTCCACTCACATGGCGCACGGTGTTTTATAAAATGAAATCTTTCCGGTACTACAATTTATCATATAGCCAAACCCGCAACAAAGAAATCAACTGGTCAATATCTACCGGTTTGGAAATATAATCAGAAGCGCCTGCCTGAATACACTTTTCTCTATCGCCGTACATGGCTTTGGCAGTAATTGCCAGCACCGGCAAATTGCGGTACTGCGGCATTTTCCGGATAGTCTGCGTGGCCTCGTAGCCGTCCATTTCGGGCATCATCATGTCCATCAGTACAATGTTTACTTTGGGGTTTTCTTTTAGCACTTCCAACGCTTCCTTGCCATCTGTTGCCGAGACTACATTCATGCGGTGTGCTTCGAGGGCTTTGGTAAGAGAGTAGATATTGCGCACATCATCATCGGCAATCAATACGGTTTTATTCTCCAATACTTCTGAAAGCGCATTCACTTTGTTGGGACGTTGCTGATTGCCGGGATTGTTTTCTTCTACAACGTGCAAAAAGAGCGCTATTTCATCGAGTATGCGTTTGTAAGAATTAGCCGTTTTTACTACAATAGAATCGGCTACCTGCTTGATGCGCTGTTCTTCGGTTTTAGATAAATTTTTGCCGGTAAAAAGGATAATCGGCAACAGTTCCAGTCCCGATTGTTCTTTTATTTTCTCAAGTCCTTCATACACCTTTTCGTTGATAACACCCAGGTCCAGCACCACGCAATCAGAACCTTCGTTTTGCAACGCATGGATGGCTTTATCAACATCATTAGTACACAGAACATTTACATTATACGATTCCAGAAAATAACATAAGGCCTGAGCATGTTTCGCGTTTTCCTCTACAATCAATATCTTCTTCGGACCACGTGTAAGCGCCTGTTCAATGCTTTCAAACAAGCCTGGGAGTTTATCAAATGCCACTGGCTTGCTAATGAAGTCCAGTGCACCTTTACTCAGACTTTCTTCTTTATACGGCAACGACGACATCATGTGCACCGGAATATGTCTTGTTTGCAGATTGCCCTTCAGGTCATCCATCACCTGCCAGCCATTTTTTACAGGCAATACAATATCCAGCAATACAGCCATGGGTTTGTACTGTATAGCAAATGGTACCCCGTGGTCTCCGCGCACTGCTACTACTGCTTTGTAGCCATTGTGCTGCGCAAAAGAAAGCAGGGTTTGGGCAAAATGAATATCATCTTCTACAATCAAAATCACCTTATCGCCTGGCTGTATATTATCTCTGTCATCAGGAATGCTGGCCGGAATATTGGCAGCAAGAAGCGATGTACCAGGCGTTTCGCCGTCACCATTTTGTTGAGTGGACACTATGAGACCACTTGGCTCTGGTGTTGCTTTTTTTACAGTATTGGCATTATCGTGCTGTGCCACGTTGCTGCCGTCAACAGGAATAGTTACGGTAAATTCACTGCCTTTACCCGGTTCGCTTTGCAGTTTTATTTCGCCGCCCAGCAGCTTTGCCAACTCGCGGCAGATAGACAGCCCAAGACCGGTACCGCCATACTTGCGGCGCGTAGAACCATCTGCCTGCTGAAAAGCCTCAAACACCAGCTTCTGCTTGTCGGGTGGTATGCCAATGCCGGTATCGCGTACCATAAAAGTAATATGCTCATTGCTGGTAGCCTTTACTTCCATTTCCACCGAACCTCTTGCTGTAAACTTGAGTGCGTTGGAAAATAAATTCTTTAATATTTGTTCCAGCCGTTGCGCATCGGTAATGATTTGCGGGGGCACATCTGCTGCTACCTCAATGGAAAATTTCAGGTTTTTTTCTTTTGCCATTGGGGCAAATAAGGCATTCATGTCGTCGGCAATTGTTGCAAGCGAAACAGGCTCAAACTCCAGTTTCATTTTGCCCGATTCGATTTTGGAGAGGTCTAATATCTCATCTATTAGGGTAAGCAAGCCATTGCCAGAACTTTGTATTACACGGGCATATTCTACCTGCTCGGCAGTAAGGTTGTTTTCGTTATTCTCCGCCATTAACCTTGAAAGGAGTAAAATGGAGTTGAGCGGCGTACGCAGCTCGTGGCTCATATTTGCGAGAAACTCACTTTTATACCGTGTAGCGGCCTCCAGCTCTTCGGCTTTCTTTTGTATTTCCAGGTTGCGCTCTACAATCATCTGGTTTTTCTCTTCCAGCAGCGTACTTCTTTCTTCCAGCTCCTGGTTCGATTGCAACAGTTCTTCCTGCTGTACTTTCAGCTCTTCTTCGGATACCTGTAGTTTTTGCGCCTGTGCTTCCAGTTCAGTATTCACCTGTTCCAGTTCGGCATGTTGCGATTGCAGTTCTTCGGCCTGTGCCTGCGTTTCCTGGAATAACTCCAACAGCCGTGTGCGGCGTTGCGAAGTTTCTATAGCTGTGCCGATGTTGTAGGCAACGGCGTTTAAAAATTCTGTTTCTTTTTTGGTGAAATTATTCAGCGAAGCCAGTTCCACAACAGCTTTTAATTCTCTTTCGAAAAAAACCGGGACAGCAATAATGGAACGTGGCTTTATTTCACCGGTAGCATACATTAGTTTAATGCTGTCATCTGGTATATTGGTAATGACAATGTTTTTACCAGAAGCCGCGCATTGCCCGGCAATACCTTCGCCTCTTTTGAGTGTTTGATCCAGTGCCCGCTGTGGCAGTGCATAGCCATTTTTGAGATAGAGACTGCCATTTTCTGCCAGATAAAGAGCGCCGGATTGACTATCGGTATACTCGGCAAGAAAAGAAATAATGTTTTGACAAAGGCGGTTAAATTCATTCTCACCCACCATACTATCACTTAGTGTAGCAATGCCTGTTTTGGACCAATCGCGGGTAAGCAGATCTTCAAAAGCATCCTCAAGTGCTTGTGCCATTTTGTTGAGTGCGCCCGATAATTTTCCCAGGTTGTCTTTCTCTTCATCCTCTACCCTTATTTTATAATTACCCAAGGCCACCTGCCTTGCTACATTTTCTATTATATTGATGCGATCGGTTATATCTTTATCTTTTTCTTCCAGTTCGAGCAGTAAGGCTCTGCGCATCTCATAGTCCTGTTTTACACGACGGTAAAAAATGATGGTAATGATAATGGCAATAAGTGCAGCAATGCTTATTACAACAGACGTGAGACTATTATAATAATCAAACGCTGCAATACGGTCGGTGAGCAAGTGGTTTTCTTCACTTTGTATTCCGCTAACCACTTGTCGCGCTTTATCCATCGCATCCTGTCCTTCGGCTAATTGCGTAGGATCAATAAGGTCACCCGCTTTTTGAGTTTGAATTAATTTGCTTAGCCGTTCAAGCCTTTTACTGATAAGTATGCGCAGGTCTTCACAACGTTTTTGCTGACTTGGATTATCGGTAGTTAATGCCTTGAGGCTGTCGAGACTACTGTATATATTTTCGGTAGCAGAAAAATAAGGCTTTAAAAAAAAATCGCTGCCGGTGAGCAAATAGCCACGCTGGCCAGTTTCAGCATCTTTAAGCAACGACATTACGCGCTCGGATTGCTGCAACACAATATTGGTATGATTAACGATTGCAGCCTTTTTCTTAAGATTGGAAATGCTATAATAAGAAAGGACTGCACTGGCTGTGAGAATAATTAAGGACAAGCCAAAGCCTATCTGAAGATTGCGTAAAAAGGTATTTTTCATTGCTTCCCATGCTTTTAAAATGCAGTTGCATTAGTGCCAGGCACGCAGCCAACTATCAGTATCCGGATAGTTAGCGGCACCAACCGGAATATTGCTGTTTATCAATTATTGTTTTTATTGCCAATTGGTATAGTAAAATAAAAAGTAGAACCTTTGCCGGCATCGCTTTCCACATTGAAAGTTCCATTGTGGCGGCTGATGATTTCGGAACAAATATATAAGCCAATGCCTAACCCCTGAAAACGGTTGGAAGTATCTTCGGCACGGTAAAACTTATCAAATAGTTTTTTCTGGCTTTCCTGCGGAATACCAATGCCGTAATCTTTTACTGCTACCTGCAACCTACCATCGCTGGCGGTAGTAGTTACATACACATCTTTACAATCGGGCGAGTATTTAATGGCATTACTTAAGTAGTTGATAAGCACTTGTTCCAGCCTGCTATCATCGCCAAACACTTCCACATCACCGTCGCCGGCCACATGTATGGTATAAGCAGGATAAGTTTGGTTGATGGTTTCGACAGTATTTTGAAGCAGTGTTTTGAAATTGAACCATTTTTTATTAAACTTCAGTTTGCCACTTTCTATGCGCGAAATATCCAGCAAATCGGTGATAAGGTTGTACAGCTTGTCTACCTGCTTTTGTGTACGCTCTACAAATAATTTCATCTCATCGCTTTTCTGTTCGTTTTGAATAGCAGCGTTTAAAAGATGTATGTATGCTTTAATACTGGTAAGCGGCGTTTTCAACTCATGGCTTGCCATGCTGATAAATTCATCCTTTTTATACAGGGCCCGTTTTTGTTCTTCAATATCGGTAAAAGTACCAACCCACTTTACAATATTTTCGTTTTCTTTTACCGGTATGGCACGCAGCAGATGCCAGCGGTACACCTCGCTGCCCCGCTTGCTGATGCACAGCTCCAGCTCGAGGTTTTCTCCATTAGCTATCGCTTTCTTCCATTTACCGGCAATGCTTTCTTCTTCCGATTTTACCATTGGAAAATCGTTTGCCGAAACAGCATATTCGTACCAGTGTGCGTTTACAAATTCTATGGTGCCATCCGGCTTTGCGGTAAAGGCAATTTGCGGGATTGTTTCTAAAATAGATTGCAGTTCGTTGTTTTTCTCCTTTAACTCCAGTTGTGTTTTGGTACGGATGTTTATTTCTTCTCTTAGTGATTGCTGTATTTTATTAAGTGCCTGCGTTTGCTGGTTAAGGGTATAAAAAGTTCTTACTTTAAGAATAAGAATATCGGGATCAAAAGGTTTGGTAACATAGTCTATAGCACCGGAAGCATATCCCTTGGTGATAAAGCGCTTTTCGGTATTAACCGCCGATAAAAAAATAATGGGAATATCGCGCGTTTTGCTGGTGCCGCTAATGGCTTCAGCTACTTCAAAACCATCCATACCCGGCATTTGCACATCGAGTATGATAAGGAAATAATTGTTTTTGAGTACCTTTTTTAGAGCTTCTTCGCCGGATAAAGCGGTATCAACTTTAAAATCGTTAATCTCCAAAATTTTTTTTAAAGAGAGTATGTTCTCGCGTTTATCATCTACAATCAGGATCATGTAAACCGTGCTGATTTATTGTGTTGAGAATCAGATTAACCTAAAATAAAGCACGATGTTTTTTCATGCTTGTTTCGGGATAATCCTTTTTTGACCTGCAAGGCATCAAAAAGTATGCAATGTAAATACTTTCTTATACATTCCACACATAAGCAGGTGTATTTCAAATCTTTGCTTTAAAGCTGCCGTTCATAATTATATAACAAGACCTTACGAATTCACTATTACACAACAGAGCAACATCGCATTATCTTACCATTATAAAGCAGGTAATATAGTTTTAAACTGTTTTAACCATCCATTTTTACTAAGATAATAAGGTTCGTGAAGAACGGTCTACCATGCAACATATAAATAGATGTTAAACAATTCTGAAATGCATTCATTTACTGTTTCAGGATGTGCGACAGTAAAATGCCGGTTGCTACGGCTGCATTCAGCGATTCGGCGGCGCCAGTGCGCGGTATCGTTACTGCCTGTTGAATAAAGGGTAACAGCTGCTCGCGTATGCCTTTGGATTCGTTGCCAATTACCAGGATACCTTCCTGTTGATATTGTATTTCATACACACTTTTTCCTTGCAATAATGCACCAAAAACAGGCACCTGTGCATTGGCCAGAATTGGCGCCGGTTCATCGTACCAAACGTGTACACGCGCAATACTGCCCATGCTGCTTTGCACTGCTTTTGGATTGTAGCAATCTGCCGTATCTTTTGCCGCAACTATCTGCGTAATACCAAACCAGTCGGCAATGCGAACAATAGTACCCATATTGCCGGGGTCTTGTATGCCATCGAGCACGAGGGTGAAATGGCTGTTCAATTGCAATGATGGCAACTTCTTCTTCTCGGCAACTGCTAATACTTTATTTGGCGTTTCCAACTGGCTAATGCGCTGCAAGGCAGCTTCGTCTATTTCTTCTGTTACAACATTGTTGCTGCCTTGCGGCTGCCAGTCTTTAGTAGCATATATTTTTTTTATCCTTACACTGCTTTGCAATAATTCATTCACGAGCTTTGGCGTTTCTGCAATAAACACACCTTCGGCATCGCGGTTTTTTTTGTGGGATAAACTTTGGATATATTTGACCTCATTTTTACTAATCATGATACGGCCATCTGGTATTTTTAAAACAATTCCTTACAACAAAAAGGAGGATGTTGCGGCCGCAAAATAAAACTATTCAATGGGCTTTAGATACGGCATGATGAAATATATAGTTGCGCTGCTGGCAGGTGTGTTGTTCCTTTCATCATGTACCGAAAGCAAGTTCTTGTTTGCTTTCAACCGGATTTCTGTAAAACATTATCCTACCGATACGCCTTTTGTGTATAATGTAAAAATTAAGGTACAACCGAAAGACGTATCGCCGGCAGACCAAAAAACGCTGGAAGAAAGCCTGCCCGAATATTTGGATGACAGTCTGCGCTCACGTAAAACACAGCGGTTTGGCTTGTTTTACCGTATCAAAAATCCGCCTGTCTTCGATACCTTCAGCATTTCGCAGTCTGTCACTTTTATGCGGGCTTACCTGAATGCGCAGGGTTATTATCATACACATTTCAGAGACAGTTTTTATATAGATACATTTAAAAACCAACAGCGTGCAATAGTTGTTTTTACGGTTGATCCTGGAAAAGTTACTATTATAGATTCGTTAAGTTATAACCTGAGCGACAGTACATTGCAGCGTATAGCCGAGCGGGAAAGAGTGCAGAAAAACAGTTTGATAACGCCGGGCAAATCACCATTTGCCAAAGCGCTGATAGGCAACGAACTGGACCGTCTGGTGAATGTATATAAAAACCGGGGTTATCTGCTGCTCTCGCGCGACAACCTGTATGCAGAAGCAGATACTTTCAATACTTTGCTGCTGCAACTGCCGGTTGACCCGTTTGAGCAGGCACAAACCATACAAGAAGCCGAAGCGAAAAAGGCTCAAAATCCTACAGCTTCTGTTGCTATTAAAACAAGAGATGTAAGCAACGACTCTACTGATTTGATTGATGCTACACAACTCATCAGGTATCGCGTGGGTAATATTTATTTTTATCCCGAAACACGCTATACGCAGGTGCCGGACAGCCTGCTTAAAAATCCGCCGCCGGTGCTGTATCACGACAGTGCTTATACGCTGTACGGCACACAAGGCTTGTTTCATTTTAAACCCCTGCGACGCAATAGTTTTTTAAACAAAAACGAATTTTATCATGAGCGGTTGTATGCAAAAACCATCACCAATTTATCGGCTATCGGTGCCTGGCAAAATGTAGAATCGCGCACTACTTTCAGAGACAGCAACATCGTGGACTTTCATTATTTTCTGGTGCCTGCGGAAAAAGAAAATGTAACTATTTCACTAGAAGCAAGCCGCAATACAGGAGGCGATTTTGTAAGCACGGGCACCCTGTTTGGGCTGGCAGTAAATGCCACGTATGTAAACCGTAATGTGTGGCACAGCGCGGTGCAGGCTACCACTTCGTTTGTGAATGGTGTAGAGCTGAGTTTAGATAAAAACAATCCTTTCCTGCAAACATTCCAGTCTTCGCTTTCTCATGCTTATACTTTTCCCAACATTCTTATTCCGGCAGTCAAGCATTTGTTTATAAAAAATAATGAGCTTGTAAACCTCGAAAAAACAACAATCAGCATGAGTGCCAGGTATTCGGAAAGAAATAACTTTTTCCGTTTACGTTCGCTCGTTACCAATATGTCTTTTGACTGGCGTATAAGAAATAAATATTGGGAATGGAAAGTACCGAATGTAGAATTGTATTCATTAGATACGCTGAGCCTGCTAAAGCAACAGTTTGCTGAGAATCCTTTTTTGCGAACCGCCTTTAACACCGGCTCTATTGTAAGTACGATTATTTCTTTCACATCGGCCTACACACCATTGAAACATGCTTCGCAAAACAATTACTACCATTTTGCAGTAGAAGAGGCCGGTGCACTTACGGGTTTTATAAAGCCATTGCAAAACAAAGTATACCGCTACATAAAAGTGGAAGGCGAATATAGAAAAGCATTCAATTTTACACGCACTTCGTTTGTAATGCGCGCTTTTGCAGGCATTGGCTATAACTATGGAAAAGTAGGAACTACAATGCCATTTTATAAACAGTTTTTTGCCGGCGGGCCCAACAGTATGCGTGCCTGGCAGTTGCGGCAGTTGGGTTTGGGCTCCTCATTATTGAGCGATACTGCCGGTACTAAAGACAATGCTTTTCGCGACCGCTACGGCGATATGCAACTGGAAGCAAACCTGGAATACCGCTATAAAATAGCCGATTTCAGTTCGCTGAAACTGGGCGGCGCGCTCTTCGCCGATATTGGAAATGTATGGAATATTAAAAAAGACTCACTCAATCCGCTTAGTGTATTTAAACTTTCCAGGCTTGGCAGAGACATCGCTATTGGCGTGGGTACCGGACTTCGATTTGATTTTAATTACTTTTTGGTACGCATAGATGCCGGTATTAAACTAAAAGATCCCGCACGTCGAGAAAATAATGGCTGGCTGGATATTGCCCATTTTACGTGGCAAAACCATGAGTATGAACGTAAAGACGATAATGGCAATGTGGTTTCACCCAACCGCAACAACTTTGCTATTCAATTGGGGATTGGTCTGCCATTTTAATATCGCTACTTTCTATTGCAGGCAAGTGCTGTTCTTTTTCTATCAGGCTTCTTATCTCTTCTTCAAAAGCATTCATACTCCAGGCATCTCCGAGCAAAAAATTACCAATGCGTGTTCGGCATAAACTGCTTAAATAAGCGCCGACACCCAATGCTTTTCCAAAATCGTTGGCGAGGCTGCGTATGTAAGTGCCCGTGCTGCACACCACTTTAAAATATACTTTAGGCAAATCTATTTTTGTAATAACAAACTCCTTTATGGTAACAGGTCTTGGCTCCAACACTACATGTTCGCCTTTGCGGGCAGCCAGATATACCGGCTTGCCCTCGCGCTTGATGGCAGAATGCATCGGTGGCACCTGCAAAATATCGCCGGTGAAATGAATGGGTGCATCGTGTATTTCCTGTAAAGAAAGCTGTGATAGATCGGTTAAATTCTGAGGCTCACTTTCCAGATCGTACGTAGGTGTGGTAGCACCAAGCGTAAAGGAGCCGGTGTATTCTTTTTCCATCCCCATGTACTCGTTTATCTTTTTAGTATATTTTCCGGTGCATACAATCAGTAGGCCCGTTGCCAAAGGATCGAGTGTACCGGCGTGGCCTACCTTGGATATTTTGGTTAAAATACGTATCTTTTTTACTACATCAAAAGAGGTCCAGTGCAGTGGTTTATCCAGCAGCAACACTTTGCCATCTAAATAAGATTGTAATGCAGGATGGATAGGTTTTTGTTTCAAATGTTTACTTTTTTACGGCTTATGCCTGTATTTTTTTCGTAGATAAGCCATTTACACAATATTGTAAAATGGTGTATGGTGTAAGTCTGCTCACAATACCTTTGCAGCACTTTGCCGGCAGCAAATATAACGGCTGAATGATACAAGATTTTTGCAAAAAGCTGCTGCAATACTTAAATAACATATTATGCAACAAGACAAGAAGCGCGGTATTATTTTAATGAATCTTGGTTCGCCTGATTCTACGCAGGTGAAGGATGTGCGTAAATACCTGCGTCAGTTTTTGATGGATGAGCGGGTAATTGATATACCTTTTTTATCACGTGCTTTGTTGATCAATTGCATTATTGTTCCATTTCGCGCACCCAAATCGGCACACGCATATCAAACCATCTGGACTGATGAAGGCTCGCCCTTGATTGTATTAACCAACCAGTTGCAAGCCGCTTTGCAGCCACACTTCAACATGCCGGTAGAAGTAGCCATGCGCTATGGCAATCCAACGCCGGAAGCAGCGTATGAAAGCCTGCTAAAACAGGTACCTGGTTTAGAAGAAGTCATTCTTTTTCCCTTATATCCGCATTATGCCATGAGCAGTTACGAAACAGCAGTGAGATACATGGAAGAGGTGCATCGCAAAAAGGGTTATAAATTTAAACTCACTACTATTCCGCCGTTTTATAATGATGAACAGTATATTCATGCATTAGCCGAGAGTATAAAGCCGTATACAGAACAACCTTTTGATAAGATTATCTTCAGTTATCATGGCGTGCCGGAGCGGCATATTTACAAAGGCGATATTACCGGCAAGCATTGTCTGAAAGTGGCTGATTGCTGCCATGTGCCCTCGGCAGCGCACCCGTTTTGCTACCGGCATCAAACATTTACCACCACCGAATTGGTAGCCAAAGAACTGGGCTTACCTGCAGAAAAGGTAGAACAAACATTTCAATCCCGCTTAGGCAGAGACCCGTGGCTGCAGCCTTATACTGCTGCCCGCCTGGAGCAATTGCCGAAAGAAGGGGTAAAACGCCTGCTGGTAGTGTGTCCGGCATTCATCAGCGATTGTCTGGAGACGTTAGAAGAAATAGCGATTGGTGGTAAAGCAATATTTTTAAATGCCGGTGGCGAAAGTTATGAAACCATTCCTTGCCTTAATATCAGTCCGCTTTGGGTGAATGCCGTGGTGAAGTTGATTGAAAAGGAAGAGGAAATAGTGAAAGCGGTGTAGTTCTTATGAAAATGATTGAATAAATTCTTATTAGTTTACTAATGCCCGACTATTATTATTACATCAAAGCCTTGCATATAATTTTTATAGTTACCTGGTTTGCAGGTATGTTTTATATGCCAAGGCTTTTTATTTACAATACCGAAGCAAATGATAAACCGGCCGAGGCGCAGGCAATCCTGCATGAGCAGTTTAAGATGATGATGAAAAGGTTATGGTATGGCATTACGATTCCGTCAGCTATACTCACCATTATTTTTGGCCCCTGGATATGGTACTTGTATCCCGGAACCGGGCTGCCCGATTGGTTATTTGTCAAGCTGATCTTTGTTATACTTCTTTACATTTATTTTTTTACACTGCATATTATTTTTAAGCAACAACAAAAAGGTATTTTCAAATACACATCGCAACAGCTTCGCATCTGGAACGAGGTGGCTACTATTTTTTTAATAGCCATTGTTATGCTCGCCACCGTAAAGCAAGCTATCTCTTTTGCGTGGGGATTAATTGGTTTGGCGTTGTTTATTATTGTATTAATGAGTGCCATTCGCATTTATAAAATATTGCGGAACAAATAAAAGCATATACCTTTTCTTTACTCCTTTTTACATTTGCCCCAAATTAGAATTATGCACTTAATTGAAGAGCTTCGCTGGCGTGGACTGATACAGGATATCATGCCTGGTACCGAAGAACAGTTGAATAAAGGGCTGACTGCCGGCTATATTGGTTTCGATCCTACTGCAGAAAGCCTGCACATTGGTAGTTTGGTGCCCATTATTTTATTAGTGCATTTGCAAAAAGCAGGTCACAAACCATTTGCTTTGGTAGGCGGTGCAACCGGCATGGTGGGCGACCCGAGCGGCAAAAGCGAAGAGCGCAATTTATTATCTGACGAAGTATTGCAACGCAACCAGGATGGTGTGAGAAAACAGTTGGAAAAATTTCTTGACTTCGACACGCCGAAGCCCAATGCAGCCATGATGGTGAATAACTACGACTGGTTTAAAAACATGAATTTTTTAGACTTTATTCGCGATACAGGCAAGCACATTACCGTTAATTATATGATGGCAAAAGAGAGTGTGCGAAAGCGTATTGAAGGTGAAAGCGGCATTTCCTTTACCGAGTTTTCTTATCAACTGATACAAGGCTACGACTTTTACTACCTTTATACACACTACAATTGCAAGCTGCAAATGGGCGGCAGCGACCAGTGGGGAAACATTACAACCGGAACTGAACTAATACGTCGCAAAACCGGCGGCGAAGCCTTTGCATTTACCTGTCCACTGCTTACTAAAAGCGATGGTGGTAAGTTTGGGAAAACGGAAAAGGGCAATGTATGGCTGGATGCTACTAAAACATCGCCTTATCATTTTTATCAGTTTTGGCTAAATGCGGCTGATGAAGATGCAAAGAAGTGGATTAAAATTTTTACTTTTTTGTCTAAGGAAACGATTGAGGAGCTGATTGCGCAGCATGTGCAAGATGCGGCTTCAAGAATACTGCAAAAAACATTAGCCAAAGAACTCACCATTTTTGTGCATGGAGAAGCAGGTTATCACGAGGCAATTGCTACTACAGAAAAGCTATTCTCCAATCAAAGTGCACCTGCAGAAAGCCTTTCTATACAAGACCTGGAAGGCATGGAAGGTATAACGAGGTATTCTTATGATGTAAATAAAATTACTACGGGTATAGACCTTGTAAGTTTTCTTGCGGAAACAGGTATTTTCCCGAGCAAAGGCGAAGCGAGAAAAATGGTGCAAGGTGGCGGCGTAAGCGTGAACAGAAAGAAAGTAGATAATGCACAAATGATCGTTGATAATAATCTGCTATTGCACAACAGATATATTCTTGTGCAGAAGGGAAGGAAGAATTACTATCTGGTGACTGCGGAGTAGTTTGATATCGCGTTGTGAAAACAAACAAGATGATTGCTTGCTGATGCCACTGAAATATATAGATGGTTTAAAACAGCTTTTTTCTATAACATCTCAAAGAACGTAGTTGTGGTAATAAAATAAAAGGTGATTATTCATCATCTGTAAAAATATATTTGATTCTTTTAAACTAAACAATCGCTATGGGCAAAGGATTACTTACAACATTCTTTCTGACTTTTTTCATAATACAGGCAAATGCACAATTAGGTGCAATGAAGCTGGTTGGAAAAAATTACGAAAGATTATAAACTTGGTTTTGGGGCATTTATAAAAACAGGAGTACCTGTTTCAGATGGTAGCGATGTTACGCTGGAAATAGGTGCCGATTTCTTTTTCTTAAATGATGGTTATGGGACTAGAGACGGAACAATAATGTGTCCGTTAAAAGCCGGATACAGGTACACGTTGAATGGAACCGGCACCGGATTTTATGTTGAGCCACAAGTTGGCTTTAACCTTTATGGAGTAACCTCCCTGACGGATAATAACGGCGAAACTGTAAATTTGAAATACCACGGAGTAGTAGCAGCAGCAGGTACAGGCTACCTGTTCTCCATTTGGAATACATTGTTTGATGTAAATCTTCGTTACGAAACGGTGATCGCTCATGGCGGTTCCAATAATTTGATGAGCCTGGGAGTAACAAAGTTTTTTAGTTTCGGAAGAAGAGATACAGAAAATTAGCAACTAACTACTTAATAATTATTGAGTATGAAATTTTATTTGATAGTAGCAGTCATTGCCATTTCTTTATCATCGTGTTTAAAGGAATCCATTGCTGATGCGATGCTTGCTTCCAAAAATGCGGGCGCGCAACGAAGTGCTGCCACTTTGAGCTATGAAATCAATGGTAATGCCGTAAACATATCAGTGAATGATGCTGACAACAGGAATGGCAGTTTTTATACATTGGGTTGCAGCAAATATGCAGGTTATTATTCCCTTGACGCAGTAAGCAGTTCAGGAGAATTTACTTTTACTTTCTACACAGATAGTTTAGCTACCGGAAATTACAAATATACCGGTGCTTATGGCGATATGTTTATTACAGATTATAACGGAACGAATGAATATGTGCATGCTGTATCTAACAGTATGAGTTTTAATATCACCTCTTATGCTAACGGACGTATAAGCGGAAACTTCTCGGGGGTGCTTACACCGATGATTGCTGCCGGCAATCCTAATAATATATATGGCACTCCTGGTTCAGTATTGATCACAAACGGTTCTTTTGAAAACGTTCCCCTATTTTATTGATTATTGCACGGCGAGGTGTTCGTGTGTCGCTGCATAGTTTGCAACCATTAGTGCTCGGAAGGTTTTTGAGTACTGATTGCATGCAAAGTATTGGAGCATTGATTTTAAACATCATCTCTCTATCTTTCTTTTTGCCTTGATGCAAAAAGTAACCAAAAAAATCAAGGACAGCATGAATGCTCCGCGCATCCGTCCGTGCCTCCCGCCACTTACTCCAAAATGGATTTCTATTGTTTGGTGGATGGTTTAGTTGGTAACTATCTGCTGCCGTAATTCGTATTTTTGCAACAAGTGTTCGGAAGATTTCATAGCAGCCAAACAATTCACTAATCCAAAGCAATCCATCTTCGAGTAAGTGGTGGCAATGGGCAGATATACGCACGGAGCTATCGGATTATCCTCGAACTTTTTGGTTACTTTTTCTTTCAATGCCTGCCCCGACAAGTCGGGGAGAAAAAGTGACAAACATGAACTATATGTAAGTAATCACTATTCTAATGTTCATTTACTTAATTAGCACAACAAAAGCCTTCCGAACACTTGTGGAACACGGACGAATTATCTCACTTAGACCATTGAAAACCGTCCTCTGCTTGGCGTAGTCTCCTCGGGAGACTACGCCAAGCGATAGTGATAATATCATGCAATAGGAGACATTGTGGAAAAGAGAAAAACTACAGTTCCTTTACAATGGCTAATGATTTTTTTACATGCTCATCAGGCGCTATATGATCGGTTTCCGATGAAAAGACAGCTACAATTTTGTCGTTTTTATCAATAACAAATGTTGTCCGCGGGATGAAGCCGTGCGTAACCTGCTCGCCACGTACATCTTTAACGCCAGGTTGCGGAGGTTTCAACGCTAAGCCATACGTGGCTGCAATTTCACCTCCGGGGTCGGAAGCCACCGGGAATTTTCCTGCACAGTACTCCGGATTAGCGGAGAACGACTTCAATCGCTGAATATCATCTGCTGATACACCGATAATGGTAGCTCCTGCTGCCGTAAAGGTGTCTTTGAGTTCGGCAAAAGTATGTGCTTCCAAATCGCAGCCACCGGTGTAAGCAGAAGGATAGAAATATAATACCACCGGTCCTTTGGCAAGGGCTTTTTTTAATGAAAAATCGAATTCATTGCCCGACAGGCTGGCCTTTGCGGTGAACAGGGGTGCTGTTGAACCCTTTGACAATATCACTGATTGGGCAAAACTATACTGGGTAAGGAAGAGTAAAAACCCGGAAATTAAAAGGAAGGAGCGGTAATTTCTTTTTGACATAGGAATTGTTTTTTACAAATCACTCCCAAACATACAAAATATTGGGAATAAATCAGCCCGGCCGTTTGTCCATTGGAGTGCATGTCCTGCTTATTACATTTTGCCACTGTTGGTGTTCTTACAAGCACCGCGTTACAAAGTGTTATCACCTGCAAGGGTAGCGTAGTGTTAGCAGCTTTGCCAGGCTACGTTTTATGAAAAAGCTTAGATGAGTTTGAGTTTCTGGACACAGTTTACTACGCACGTTTTTCAGGGTGTTTGTGATAGCGCGGGAGCAGAAGATGAAAATAATGCTCCTGTATTATTCCATTCTCAAATTACATTTGATAGTTGTCAAAAACGGATCAGGGATCCATTTTTTATCCTTTACTTCCAGGTGCGCTCCGCTAACAGCTTGAAGAGCGTGAATGCATGTCTTTGGTAAAAGCATTTTTATACCTGGCCACGATATGACTCCATTCTTCCTTTATCTTTAGCACCAATCATTTTTAAAACAGTTTATTCAAACACGATTGTTATGTCAACAGCAAAGAAAATACTCATCATCACCGGGGATGCAGGTGAAAGCTTTGAAATTTTATATGCATCGCACCGGTTTAGGGAAGCCAATTTTGTTCCTGTAATAGCGGCACCGGCAGTAAAAAGAATGAACCTCGTGATACATGATTTTGAACCTGGCTGGGATACGTATGTAGAGAGAAAAGGCTATCTTGTTGAGTCTGAGATTTCTTTCGACGAAGTAAAAACTGCCGACTATAAAGCCTTACTAATACCCGGCGGCAGGGCTCCCGAATACCTGCGTAACGATGCAAGGGTTATACAAATTGTAAAGGAATTTGCGGGCAACAATAAATACATCTTTGCTATTTGTCATGGTGTGCAGATACTGGTAACGGCAGGCTTGGTAAATAATAAAAAGATCGCTTGCTATGAACATGTAAAATTTGAAGTGGAGAGTTGCGGCGGCATATATGTATCACCCGACCAGGCAGTGCAGGATGGCAAAATAGTTACCGGGAAAACATGGCAATCGCACCCTGAATTTTATACATTGGTTTTTAACTGCATGCAGGGTTAAATGGGAATTGAGTTACTTCAATGAGTTGAGACAACCTGAACAATTTCGACAAATGGGGAACTGGCAACCAGTAATTGGTAACCAATAAGAAGCGCTGGCAAACAGTTAATCCACTTCATTTTTTCAATGATCATCTATAAGCAATACACTCAGCAGGAACTGGATAACCAATACAACAACCGGTTGCATGTACCTGATTTTGCCACCTATATTGAACGCTGGGATACATGGAGTGAAGCGGCAAGACAAAAACATTCCTATATAAAAGACATCCGATATGGAGATCATCCGGGAGAATGCCTGGATATTTTTCCTTCCGGCAAACAGGGCTCAAAAGTGCTGATCTTTATTCATGGCGGTTACTGGCAACTGTTTGATAAGACTACATTTCATTTTGTTGCAGCAGCTTTCCTGCCGTACGACATTACAACAATAGTCGTCAATTACCCGCTTGCTCCTGCCGCAGCCATGGACGACATAGTTGCCTCCTGCCGAAAAGCGGTGCGGTGGCTTCAACAACATCTCGTTGATTACAATGCAGATCCACAGCAGGTATATATTGCAGGTCATAGTGCCGGCGCACATCTGGCAACCATGTTGATGAGCAAAGAATCGGGTGTTGAAATAGCGCCTTTTATCAAAGGCATGTGCCTGCTCAGCGGCTTGTACAATTTAATACCTCTACAGCTTTCGTATGTAAATGCAGGTTTAGGAATGGATAAAGGGACAGCAATAAGAAATAGTCCGTTTAACTTACAGGCTGTTCAAACCTGCCCGTTGTTGGTTGCCATAGGAGGGGCAGAAACAGATGAATTTAAAGACCAGAGCAGGGAGTTATATAACTACTGGAAGACTAAAACACCTGTTCAACTGGTAGAATTAGGTGGGCTTAATCATTACTCTATTTTAGATGCACTGGTTGATGAGAATACATCGCTGCATAAAGCAATGATGAAATTGATGGATAAGTAAAAGACTTTGATGCTCTGCCGCTGTTGGTGTTCTTCGCCAACAGCGTCTGCCCTGGTTCGTGTCTTCACGAGCCAGAATAATAAACCAAAAACAAAGGTTCGTGTCTTCACCATAGCCGTCAGGTTAATAGTTGATAGATTTGATAAGGGGAAGGTTTAAGCTTTCCCTTTTTCTTTCGTTTTTCCTTTTTGCATGTTCTAATTACGTGTTTAATGAGTTGCTGCATTAGTTGGATGAACTTACGTTTGTTGTTAATAAAAGCATTCAGCAGGGAGCGGCATTTTTTTTAATCAGTTTCATGGTTTTCCACTCACTGATTTCCACCTCTACGGCAGCATCCTGCAGTGTGCTGCGAATAAGAGAAAGCAACTCTGTACTCAACAGAATAAAGATAAGCCGCCCATATAAAAAGCATTCAAAGCGAAAGATATTCATGCCTTTGGTATGGTCTATCATCAACAAAGACTTCCCAATCTTAAACAATAGCTCTATCTGCCAGCGCAGACTGTAGACTAACAGTACCCCTTCATCCGGTAGTTTGTCCGCTGCTGCATTGGTCAGATACAGATTATAGCCACACAGGAACTCCTTGAGCGCACTGATCTGCCATTGCTTGCCCTTTTTGCTAATGTTCGCATGCGCTTTACGGCAGCGCTCCAACCGTTGCTGTCTGACCTCTTCGGGCACCTGCTCAAACAGCAGTCTCGCTTTAATCTTCTCCTTACCAAAGTACACCTCTATGGATTGTATACCGCTGCTGTGTGAATAACAGTGGGATTTTAGACAGGCTGTTATGTCTAAAGGCTGGTAATTACCTTCTTTGTTCCGGATATAAACAGTAGTGCCGGTCTTATAACGACACAGAAAATAGTTCTCACTCTGTGCTATCTCCCTAAGGGTGTTCCAACTGAAATAGCCAAGGTCTGCTATCCACAGGTTGTTCTTCCCTAAACTAAAGCCTTTATTTTTCCAGTAGTCGCCATCATTATCCTTTCCGCTGGTGATGGAAAAATCACGCACCTGAAAGCTGAGCAGTTCTATGGTCTGGTGAATCTTTACCGAAGCTCCGCTGGTAGAGCCACCATTGCTTTGGTAGAAGGCTGACAGATGTGCCGGCAGTTGAAAAGAAGTGCTGTCACTCAGATAGATACCCTCAAAATCAGTAGTGAAGCCCTGCTGCACCGTACTGGTGAATGCCTGTGCCACCACTGCCTGATAGCAGCTTTTGAGAAACGCTACACTAAAGCAGTGGTAGCGTTCATCCAGCGATTGTTTGGTCAGCTCTATACCATGATGCTCTCGCAGGTAGTCACACTGATCAGAGAGGCGCCATTCCCTGCCAGGAGCAATATGCTGCACCATCATCTCCAGAAAGGCAGCTCCGCTTAAGCGCGAACTATTGCGTACAATAAAGCCGCTTTGCCTGGCTATCTGCTCTATCTGCCCACCCTTAAAAAAAGAACTAAATTGTTGTAAAACATTGAGCTTACTCAAATCTATCTGCACTGCTTCCTCTACTCTCATAAACCCAAATATATACTTCTTCCCACTTCTTATCCTGACGGCTATGGTGAAAACACGAACCAGAGCGGCGAGTTCTACCTTACTTTCCAACTTCGCCGCATTTTGCAGTAGTTTGTAACTTCCCTTTATGGCTGATGCATACAGCATCAAAGACAGTTTACTGCTTTCCCAACTCACCAAAGCATTCCATTTCGTTCGATTTTACCCGGAAGTCTATAACCTTATTTGACACTGTAGTATTACAACAAACAGCAGTAAAATATACGCTCAAAAGTTACCGGCGCCCGGCTTGTATATTCACGAACCGGGGCGGGAGGCAATACATCAGCATCAACTAAAAATTGTAAATATGCTAATTATCAAAAGCAATTGTTATTTGATGATTGTTCCTTTTTTATTGTGATTAAGTTATTTATGGAATGCCACGGAAGATGGCTTTAGATAGTTAGACACAGGGGTGGATACCCATCAGAAAAGAAAGATTTACATTTCATCTGCACTTGGACCATACAAGCCCGGAACCGGAACATCGAGCAGGCGAAGGTAAACGGCTATTTGTCCGCGGTGATGAATGAGATGATTCAACGCCATTGAACGAACCGCAACCATACGGGGAACTGTTGCAATGACATGATCGCCCCTACGCAATGTAAAATTCGCATGCATTTTTTCATCGCTTGTATTTTGCAGCGTCTGTACAACTTCATCTAATTTTTGTTGAAAAACGTTCATTAGTTCTTCCGGTGTTTTGGCATGCGAAGGTTTATAATGTCCCTTGGCAAAATCAACTTCATCCATTGTTAAAATGGAATTTAAAAAACCAGGCAATTCGGCCACATGCGAAGCCAGCCGGCCCAGCGTCATTGATTTTTCATGCGGCTTCCAGTCAAATTTGCCTTCGGAAACTCTTTCTAAAATTCTTTTTGTAGATGCAGCTTCGTGTTTTAGTTCTGCAATGAAAGCTTGATTGAGCATATTATTTGGTTTGGTTATTCATGTCTTCAACAGTGTGTTCAAATGTAGCAGTTATTTCCGCTGGATGGTACATTGTCTTCGATATTGCGTTATTTCCTGATTTGTCCTCAACTTAATGACATTGAGCTGATGCTTGCCCGGATGGACGCTACTTTCCTGGAAACGACCGAAAAAGTTCCAACTACACCATTCCATCAAAAACCCGTCTTTTTATTAGTATTACACTATTCTTCAAATCTTTACCCATACACAAGAGCATACCTCCAAAACGGATAGGTAAACTTCATTATCATTTCAATAAAAAACTAAAAAAGACCTTAATATTTTCCTCTAAAACCCGTACATAGCTTAGCTCTTGCTGAATTAAAGCTGGAATGATTATTTGGTATATGCGGAGTAGTTTGATATTTATTGAATAACACACCAGCAAAATAGTTGTCTCACAGATAACACAGATAAATACGTATAAAATTGCTAAAAACATCTTCGCTCATCTGTGCCATCTGTGAGCAACATTTATTTCAATTCTATCCCCAAACCCGGCTTGTTATTAATGGTTACTTTTCCAAAATCGTAATGAATGCCGGTTGCAATATCTTCTGCCAGCAGCAATGGTCCATCCATATCTACGTAGTCCAGCTGTGGTAAACATTGCGCAATGGCAGCCGAGCCAACAGTACTTTCATTCATGCTGCCCATCATTACCCGGAGGTTCAGCGAACGTGCTTCTTTTATCATGCGCAATGCGGGTGTAAGTCCGCTGCATTTGGTCAGTTTTATATTAATACCATGAAAATGATTCACACATTTTGCAACATCTTTTTCAAATACACAGCTTTCATCAGCAATCAGCGGCAGCGGAGATGCTTTGTATAGAACTGCCATGCCTTCCCAATTATCTTTTGCCAATGGCTGCTCAATAAACTCTACTCCTAACGATTGCAACTGCGGTATTTTTTCCATTGCTTCTTCGAGTGTCCAACCGGCATTTGCATCCACCCGAAAAACAGCATCCGTATGCCCGCGCAAAGCTTTGATGATGGTGATATCATCCGGTGTTCCCAGCTTTATTTTATAAATCGGCCATGGTTTTGCTTTCATTTTAGCCACCATGTTATCTACTGTATCAATACCAATCGTATAATCGCATAAGGGTGTATTTTTCCATTCGGTATTCCACAGTTTATACAGTGGCTTATTGTTCATTTTACCCATCAGATCCCAACACGCAATATCCAGCGCACACACCAGAAAAGGATGTTGCGGCAACAGGTGATGCAGATAATGCCAGTAACGTTCTGCTTCGGTCAAAGCAAATTGTTCTATCATCTTTTTCTTGCGTTCAATCACTGTTATCATTTCTTCAACAGTAACGTTGTAATAAGTAATGGCAGGTGCCTCGCCATAGCCAATCAAACTGCCCAGTTGCAAAGCCACCAGTAAGGTAGGCTGATGCGTTTTGGTACGTCCCCCAGAAATAGTAAAAGGGTATTGAAATGGCAGTTCCAGTGCTTTATAAAATAATTTCATAACAAATGGATGTGCAAAGTAAAACAGTTTTTAAAGGTAAGCTGTGCTTTTGGAAACGAACGGTTATCTGGATATGCTGATACCTGCCGCATTTCATTCAGGCATGTATTACTGTTTTTATATATTACAGTTTTTAGCTTAGATAAATATGAATAACAATAGCAAATAAAATATTTGGATTATCTTATTTACACTTATTATTATCCTGTACCAACTTCCGCGTGCCACCAAATAGAAAAGTGTTTATATTAGTCGCTCAAATATCTAACTATGCAACGCCGAAAATTTGTGCAACAATCTTTTTTAGCAGGTGCTTCCGTTATCGCTGCTTCCAGCCTCAAAGCTGCTGCAAATAAGCCCGCTGCGGGAAATACATTCAACTTAGATTATGCCTTTCACGATGGTATGTTTGCCAACAGCGCCGGTAAGAATTTTCTCGACCAGATACAATTTGCTTACGACAATGGCTTTCGCTCCCTGGAAGACAATGGCATGGTTGGCCGGCCAGTGGATGAGCAAACAAAAATTGGCGAAAAAATGGCTAAGCTGGGCATGACGATGGGCGTATTTGTGGTGGATAAAGGTGGTAACGGCGCCAACTCGCTGGCCACAGGCAAGCCGGAATATGTAGATATTTTTTTGAAAGGTTGCCGCCAGGCAGTGGAAGTTGCCAAGCGTGTAAATGCCAAATGGGTAACGGTGGTGCCCGGAGATTTTGAACGTCATTTGTCTATAGGCCTGCAAACAGCTAATGTAATTACTGCTTTGCGCCGCGGCGCCGAAATATTGGAGCCGAATAATTTAGTAATGGTACTTGAGGCATTAAGCGATACGCCCGATTTGTTCCTGCGCTCCTCCGACCAGACATATGAAATATGTAAAGCCGTAGACAGTCCTTCATGCAAAATATTGTTCGATATCTATCATATGCAAAAAAACGATGGTAACATCATCAACCGCATGAATGATGCATGGGACGAAATTGCGTATATACAAATAGGCGATAATCCGGGCAGAAAAGAGCCAACAACGGGCGAGATCAATTATAAAAATGTGTTCAAATTCATACACAGCAAAGGCTACAAGGGCGTGCTGGGTATGGAACATGGTATTTCTAAGCCGGGTAAGGAAGGCGAGCAGCGATTGATACAGGCGTACCGCGAATGTGACGATTTTTTGCAAGCCTAAGTAAAAAATGACTGTACGCAACAAGCGCTGGCTGTATGCTGTTTTAATAATTATTACTATTCCATCAGGATTGGCTACGCGCTGCCAGCAGCAATATCTTCCACCTTTGATTGATAAATATGGCGGTGATGTACTTGCCGCCACCTGCATCTTTTTCGGGTGCAGGTTGTTATGTATCAAATGGACTTTACCAAAGGTAGCTTGCCTGAGTTATCTGGTGAGTGTACTGATAGAAATTCAGCAATTGTACCAGGCGCCGTGGGCAGTACAATTCAGAAATATTACACTGGTTGGCATATTGCTCGGGCACGGCTTCCTGTGGAGCGACATGGTGTGCTATGCTGTGGGAACTTTAATTGGATGGTTGATTGGCGCAGGGCTGGAATTCTTATTTACAAAATGCATCAATCCAAACGCCGGTTGATTTCATCGTTTATTTTGGTAAATAAATCTTCGGGTTTGTAGGCGCGCCAGTTGCATAGTTGCATGAGTTCTATATAATAGTTGAGCTTGCGTTTTCTAAAATCGTGCTGTGTAGCTTCGGGCATATTGAGGGCTACAATCCAGCCGTTCTCATCAGTTGCTTCATCAAACCATTCGATATAGTAATCCTTATCGCCGCTGTGGAAGTTGAGGACATTTTCGGTTATTAAAATGTATTTGGTAATGCCTTCTGTTTCCAGCTTGTCAATGATGTCGCGCTTTAGCGTCATAATATCATTTTCTATTGCATCGTTCCACTCTCCTATCAACTCAATAATTACAAAATGCAAATCATAATCGGCGTATAAAATTTTCATGTACAGCGTACGGCTGCCAAACTCATCCCATTGCGGGTGGATGTAGTAATTATAAATAGTTTGGGAAAACTCAAATTCACTATAGTTACGCCCATAAAAAGGCGACCGTTCATCTTCTTCGGCAGTATATAAATGACGCCAGTTGTAATATGGTTCAATCTCGTGCATTGCAAAATCCTTCTCCGCTGGTTATATGATGTTTAGCGTTATAAAACGCTGCAGTTCATTTCACAAATATAATTGCTGATTAGTCCGTAACATATACTGCAAAACTTCATCAACATAACGTAATTTGTTCAACAATATTAAACATAAAAAGGGCTTTTTCAATTGAGCTAATCTACCATTTTTTTTATAATATACTTAAAATTATTACAATCTATTTGCAAATAAAAAACCCTCTTAACAGAGGGCTTTCGTGTTTTATTTTATTCCAAACGCTTTCTTCACTTTATCTACATAATCCAGCTTTTCCCACGTGAACAATTCCACTTTTTTCTTCACTACTTTTCCTTCGGGCGATCGAAACTCCTTTTCAACCACTTCGGGCTGGCGACCCATGTGTCCGTAAGCGGCAGTTTCGCTGTAAATAGGATTGCGGAGTTTTAAACGCTCCTCAATGAAATAAGGCCGCATGTCGAAGATTTCGCTTACTTTTTGTGCTATTTCGCCATTGGTCATATTTACTTTGGCAGTACCAAATGTATTTACGTAAATGCCCATTGGCTGGGCTACGCCAATGGCATACGATACCTGCACCAAAGCTTCGTCTGCAACGCCGGCTGCCACTAAATTTTTCGCAATATGACGGGTGGCATACGCTGCACTTCTATCCACTTTGCTCGGATCTTTACCGCTGAAAGCACCACCGCCATGCGCGCCCTTTCCCCCATACGTATCCACAATGATTTTGCGGCCGGTGAGTCCGGTATCGCCATGAGGGCCACCAATTACAAACTTGCCCGTTGGATTAATATGGTATTTAATATTATCATTAAACAGCTTTGCAAACTTCGTGTACTTGCTTTTTACGCGCGGTATTAAAATGTTGATAATATCGTTTTTGATGGCCTCCTGCATTTTTTCTTCCGTATCAAAGTCGTCGTGCTGTGTAGAGATTACAATAGCATCTATACGGCAGGGTTGATTGTTATCATCATATTCAAGTGTTACCTGGCTTTTTGCATCGGGACGCAGGTAAGTAATCTCTTTATTTTCGCGGCGCATAGCAGCTAGCTCCTGCAACAATTTATGGGCAAGGTCAAGCGCCAGCGGCATGTAATCATCTGTTTCGTTGGTGGCATAGCCAAACATCATCCCCTGGTCACCGGCGCCCTGCTCTTCCTTCTGTTGCCTGTCTACACCCTGGTTAATATCAGCAGACTGCTCATGAATGGCAGATAATACGCCACAAGAATTAGCCTCGAACATATACTCACTTTTGGTATAGCCAATTTTGCGGATAACACTGCGTGCAATCTCCTGCACATCGAGGTACGCCTTACTTTTTACTTCGCCGGCAAGCACCACCTGACCTGTAGTAACTAAGGTTTCGCAGGCTACTTTGCTATCGGGGTCAAAAGCAAGAAAATGATCAATTAAAGCATCTGAAATCTGGTCGGCCACTTTATCCGGATGACCTTCGGAAACACTTTCCGATGTAAATAAGTAAGGCATTGTATTACTCCAATTTTTTGAAAGTGGTCAAAGATAAGCTTTGCCAAAATAAATTAATGTGGTTCTGAATAAACAATATGCAGCCGCATGCGGTGAATATTGGTTAAATCGCCATCGCCGCCATACAACCTTACGCGTCCGCATCCGGCGGTATTGGTAGGCGAATTGGATACATAGCCGCGCGACGAAGTAATAGGCAGTGACTCGTATAGCTGGAATGGCTTGTTGAAAGGCGCATATAGCACAAACGGATGCTGTTTATTGTCTTTTGTAACAATGCCCTGCACATACCTTGAAATGTTAAATGAATACAAACTATTGTTGGTTGTATTTTTCCTTGGTATGCCGCCAAAATCGGAATAGTTGGCTAAGTACGATGAAGAAAAAACAGCGTCAGCAGTGGAAACATTATTGGCATTAAAACCGGGTATTACAAACTGTGATGTGTCGTTTTTTGCCAATAAGAACAAATATGGTGGCGTATAATAAGTATCCGATGGGTCCACAGCCTGCTCCAGCAGCAGTTCGGCACGATGAATAATATAATTAGGCATTTGTGCCAATGCAGCACTATCAATAGTAACTGTTGCAAATGTGCCGGGACCTGCCTGAATGTATATCAGATTATCATTCGTATCAGCAGGGTTGGGCGGCAGGTAAGCATTTATTTCGCCTTTACTTCTGTCTCTGTTAATATAATTGGAATGGGCACAGTCACCTGCAACGGTAAAGTACCTTACAGTAGTATCTATTACAGTAGCAGCACTATCCTTGGGATGATAACGGTAATACAAGGCTAATTTAGTATTGTCATCAGTAAGCCCGATTTTCAACAGTGCATTATTATAAGTGCCCTGATCAGCAAATACCTGTAAGCCTTTCAGATAGTTATGAAAAGTAGAATCGTTTTTATAAGCGGTCAAAGTATCATAATTCAACAATCTTGCTCCGAAAGCATCATTCAGCCGAATTCTTATCATGTTGATACCGGAATCATTATACACATGAATGCTGTCGTCTAAAGAAGTTGGATAAACAGTAGTTGGAGCATCCGTAAGACTGGTAAAAGCCGTAAGGTTTACCGTATTATTATAAGTGCCCGAATAGCCTCCAATATAAGGGTCATATTGACCGGCAGTTGTATCGGGCAAAAAGGTTTGCCCGTTATCCAGTTCGTTTACATGCAGCGTTACCGGTCTGGTACTATCGCCCCAGACACCATTATAAGATAACACCAGCACTACGGAATCTAAAAACAAATTCTCTTTGCTGTTTTCAAAAGAAAAGTTGGAAGACGGTAGTGATAACTGAAAGTTGATACGTGCATCGGTAGTGCCAAACAGCGGGTCTTCCATATTGCCTACCACATGTATTTGCGCCAGCGTTGGAGTAATTGTATCGGTACCTGCGTTTTTTGCATAAACAGTTATAGTAGTGTCCTTGGTGTTTACGCCATCTACAGCCGGTATCAGGTCAGTACCAATATCGGTACTGGTAATTTTTGTACAAGCTGCAAATAATAAGGTAATGCTGCCAAAAAAAGCAGCTAAATAATTGATTTTCACAGTATAAATTCAAGAGGGTTACTTGGCTGCAAGCTCGTTATACAAATCTAAATACGGTGTTAAATCACCCGTCCAGTCAGTAAAGGGAATGATCTTCTTACCTTTCACCTTTGTAAACTCTGCCAGCAGTTTTTTATCCACGTTCTCCGAGCCAAAGGTTATCGCATCGGCAAACGTGGCGCCGCCTCTGAATAAGGCAGTATTATCGGCTTCTTTAAAAGGTTCAAGGTCTTTTTCTTTGATATTGGCGTGAATATTTGCAAGCTGGGTAAAATCTTTTCCCAGACTATCGTTAAAAGTATTTTCACCAATAGTATAAACAATTTTGCTCTGGCTGAATACCGCATCTCTTTTATAGGCCGTTTTAATATACATCGGTATTAAACCTGTCATCCAGCCGCTGCAATGGATAACATCGGGTGGCCAGCCAAATTTCTTTACTGTTTCCAAAGCGCCTTTGCAAAAGAAAATGGTACGCAGTCCGTTATCTTCATACCATTCATCATTATCATCGGTAAAAGCGTGCTTACGCTTAAAAAAATCTTCATTATCTAAAAAATACACCTGTAGCCGGGCTGTAGGCAACGAAGCTACTTTTATCTGCAACGGATAATCATCGTTATCAACCGATACATTGATACCCGAAAGCCGTACTACTTCGTGCAGGCGATGACGCCGCTCGTTGATCACTCCAAAACGCGGCATAATACAACGCACTTCGTATCCATTGTTGTTGCAGGTAATTGCAAGCTTGTTTATCACCTCCGCAAACTCTGTAAGTTCTAAATAAGGAGACATTTCGGTGGCAATAAATAAAATTCGTTTCTTCGTTAACATTCGGAAGCACCGGTTTTACCGGTAATTTTTAGAAAAAAGGTGTGCAAAAGTAAGAAAATAAGCTAAAAGATGCAATAGCGTTGTATTAGCGGTCTTATAATTGAAAAGCTTTAGCATTTTAAACGCTAATACTGACAGGGTTTAGAAGCAAAAGTGTTCGAAACCTGCGTTCTATGCTTGAAAGTAAAGCAACATCGTCACTGCGAGCTTAAGTGAAGCAGTCTGTGCATAGCCGTAAATCATTAACAGGTTAATTGATGTTTATAATAAAGTTTATCATTGATTAGTGCATTAATGCTAATGGCTTAGCCCGATTGTACTATCATCTACAGATTGCTTCACTCCGCTCGCAATGACGCAGCATAAGATTGCACTTCAGCAGCTTTCGAACACTTGCAGTTTGAACGCTGCCAGCGTTTAGACAGTTTACGAAACTGGCTATTTATATTTATTACTCACTACTCACAATCTCGCTTCTTTACCACAACTTTGCGCGCATTCTAAGCACATAGTACATGATTATCTTCAAAAAAGTTGTAGCGTTACATCAATTTATCACTTCATTAAAACAACAAAATAAAACCATTGGCTTTGTGCCTACCATGGGCGCTTTGCATCAGGGACATTTGAGCCTGATTGATGCTTGTAAAAAAGCATGTGATGTAACTGTTTGCAGCATTTTTGTAAATCCCACCCAATTTAACGACCCTAAAGACTTTGAAAAATATCCTATTACCCTTGAGCAGGATATGCTATTATTAACACAGCACGAAATGGATATACTCTTTCTACCTTCTGTAAACGAAATATATCCTGCTGGTGTACATACATTGCCGCATTATAACCTGGGAGCATTGGAAAATATATTAGAAGGTAAGTATCGTCCCGGTCATTTTCAGGGCGTATGCCAGGTAGTGGACCGATTATTAAACATTGTGCAGCCGGATAAACTGTTTTTAGGAAGAAAAGATTATCAGCAATGTATGGTTATTAATAAATTGATTGAACTAAAACAGTTGCCCATTGCACTAAGTATCCAACCTACTTTGCGCGAAGAAGACGGACTGGCAATGAGCAGTCGCAATATGCGGTTAACCGCAGCAGGTCGCAAAAAAGCAGTAGTATTATATCGCACCTTATTATTTATAAAAGAAAATGCTTTTAAGAAAGGTATTCCCGTATTAATAGAAGAAGCAAAAGCTAAATTGCTGGCTTCCGGCTTCGAAAAAATAGATTATATAACCGTTGCCGATGCAAATACTTTGCAGGAAATAAAAGCCCTGGGTGCTTCAGCTAATGCAGTTGTGTTAGCTGCCGCTTTTCTGGATGGCGTACGACTGATTGATAATCTCTCCCTTTCAGCATAATATTCTCCCATAAATCATTCTTTTACTGCCACTCATCAAAAAGTTGGGCGCTCCTAAACTTTCTTTTAACAATTATTAGCAGATATTCTTTTATATTGCATTACGAAAAAAATCGTACAATGAACGAATTTAAAAGCATAAAGCCTACCGAAAGTGAATTGGAAATTTTGCGGGTGTTATGGGATAAAAAAGAAGCTACTGTGCGCGAAGTGCACGAAGTGTTGAGCGAGTTTAAAGACAGCGGCTACACTACGACACTTAAATTGTTGCAAATCATGCACGAAAAAGGATTGGTAAAACGCAACGACAGCGGCAAAACACATATTTACCAGCCAGCAGTATCGCGCGAACATACGCAAACGCAAATGCTGGATAAAATGATGGATTCGCTGTTTGGCGGTTCCACCACCCGGTTGGTCATGCACGCGCTCGGCAACAAAGCACCTTCGGCCGATGAGTTGAAAGAGATACAACAATTGCTTGACAATCTGAAAAAACACTAACATGCAAGCTTTATCCCAATCTTCTTTTTTGCAGGCATTGGGCTACGCCATTGCTAACAGTCTCTGGCAAGTTGCATTGCTTTGGCTGGTTACGCTTATCATCAATGCGTGTTTAAAATTATCATCACACAACCGCTACCGGATTGCAATTACTGCGCAGTTCGCCGGTTTTGTATGGTTTGTTGTTACACTGCAGTTTTACTATCAGCAATGTATCAAAGCAACAGCTGATGCGCAATTGCTTTTACAAAACAATACAGTAGTTTATCAGCCCGATATAGTAAGCAATAAGTACAATATTTTATCGTACATTGCTAAAGCAGAAATGCTGCTGCCTTACTTGTCGCTGGCTTATCTCTGCCTGTTGTGTGTACTGGTGGTACGATGGTTCAAAAGCTATCGCTACACCAGCCGGCTAAAGCAGGAAGGCTTGCAAAAAGCAGGTATGGATATACGCTTGTTTGTTCAGAATATGGCAGCGGAATTGGGTATTAAGCAGAAGGTAAAAATTTATCTTTCTACACTGGTTAACTGCCCTTTAACGATTGGTTTTTTAAGGCCCATCATTCTTGTACCTATTGCTACCATTAACCATTTAACTACACAACAATTAGAAGCAGTTCTGCTGCACGAACTGGCACACATCCGGCGTGCAGATTACTTAATCAATTTATTATTGAATGTAATTGAAACCATTCTTTTTTTCAATCCATTTACAAGATTAATCAGTAAAAATATTAATAAAGAAAGAGAGCATTGTTGCGACGATTGGGTATTGCAGTTTAAATATAATGCGCCTATGTACGCCGAAGCTTTATTGCGCATTGCATGCCTGCAAGCTTCGCCGGCAATAGCTATGAAAGCAGAGGGCAAGAGTGAAGGCGAACTGTTGTGGCGCGTAAAGCGACTGCTCAACCATCAGCAAAAAAGATTTAACTACAGCCAGCAAATGATAGCATTGGTAGTTACTACTTGTATGTTGGTTTCTATTGCATGGCTGCAACCGGCAAAACAACCACGGCAAGCTGCCGCTACTAAACCAGTGAAAGCAGTGGTACTGGCTCCAATGGCAGCACAGATAAATAATCCGTTTTTTAGTCCATTTGCTTTTTTTGCAAAACCGTTGAAAGAAGAAGTGCAAAAAGCTACTCAGGAAATGGTAAAGACCGATTTGCCGAAAGCGGTAGGCTCTGGTTTGAATGAAGCTGGTAAAGCCTTAGCAGCCGTAACGCCAACTGTGCTGAGCGAGCTGGATAAATTGAATGCAGACAGCAGCTTTGAGCAAGCAACAAAAGAAGCAAAGAAAGAATTGAAGAAAGTAAAATGGAATGAACTAAAACAACTTTCTCCCTTTGTTGATTCTGCCTTTATTATCAATGCTGTAAATATGGCATTGGATAAAAATAAGCTGTATGTTGATTTTGAAAAAGCAAAGCAAAGCCTTGTTTCTTCTCAACAGCAGATGGTGAAACTAAGACAGCAAAACCTTGAAGCATTAATTAATCAGTCTTACCTTAATGAAGTTATTAATAATGCAACTACATGGATAAATAGTAATGATTTTAATAAGCTATGGAATGAAAACAAGGTAGCAACTACTGCTAAAAAAGAAGTGAAAGAAAGGAAGGAAAAGCAGCGGCAACAAGAAGTATTACTGCAAAGATTATTGAGAAATCATCCTGCGCCACGTGCCCGCAGCTTTAGCTTTAGCATACCCGAAGAAAATGAGTGCTACAAAAAGAGCGATGAACATACTCCCAACAATGCGGCAGATCAGCTTGCTAACTGGACTTATACTAACCCGGTGTATATAGAAAAAGCAGCAGACGCAGCAAATGGCGATGAAGATGATAATGATACTATTTATAGTTATACCACCCAATCGCAGGTGCAACCAGCACAGCCGCCTTTGCCCCCCGCCAAACCTTTAATACAGGTAGTGGAAGTAACTAATAATGCAGAGCATGTAAGTATAATTATTACCATCAGGCAATAAGAAAGAACAATATTTTTAGAAATAAAAAGCCCGGTACAGATGAATGTTTGCACCGGGCTTTTTACGATATTTTTCTTATCTCCTTTTTCAATTAAGTAACAGCATATATGTTCAGTTTAAAACCCTGAGTTTCCCGCTTGTAACTTGTACAGTATAACTTAATTGAAAATGTTATTATAAATGCAGTACATCTTTCATTGTATAAATACCTTTTTTACCTTGTAAAAATTCGGCTGCCAACACCGCGCCGCCGGCAAACCCCTGGCGGTTATGTGCTGTATGCGTAATTTCAATATCATCAATAGCACTCGTGTATCTGATGGTATGTGTACCTGGTGCAGGGTCTATCCGTTTGCTGATGATAGAAAGCTCTTGCTCATTATTACTCACTTCATTCACCCAGCCTTTTTTGCGTTGTATTTGTTGTAAAATTTGTTCTGCCAAGGTAATGGCAGTGCCACTCGGCGCATCCTTCTTTTGTGTATGATGAATTTCCTCTATCATCACCTCATAAGCAGGGTAAGCAGCCATAAGCTTTGCCAGATAAGTATTCAATTCAAAAAATAAATTAACGCCAATACTAAAGTTGCTCGCGTACAGCAGCGTGCCGTTTTTTTCATCGCAATACTTTTTTACTTCGTCCCATTGTTGCAGCCAGCCGGTAGAGCCACATACAACCGGCACACCGGCATCAATGCATGTTTTGAGGTTACTTACTGCACTGTGCGGATTCGTAAATTCAATAGCCACATCGGCTTTTTGCAGGTTTTCTGCAGTTAGCTCTGCGGTAATTTGAGAAGCTATTTTTAAGACAATTGGGTGTCCCTTCTGTATCGCAAGCTCTTCTATTGCTTTGCCCATTTTGCCATAACCGATGAGTGCAATGTTCATAAATAAAAAGTTGAAAATAATAATGTATGTAAGAGTGATTAAAATAGAGTTTGCTTTATGGTAAAATATTTCAGACGCTAAAAATATATAATGTGAAATCGTATATCGGATGCATTACTACGCCTCAGTTGGTGAAGAACACCAACTGGGACTTATGTGCCGGTGTTTTCACCGGCAAAGGCATTAATATACTCGTAAATTTCACATAGCATACATATCCAATGTATTTACTGTGTTGGCAATGGCAACATTTTATGCACCGGTTGCCTCAAATTAAATACTAAACCTATACCTGAACTTTTTATTTCGGGTATAAACATTGGTTGTATCTGCATACTTAAATCATCACTTACATCAAAATCTTTGAGATGGCCGAATACGGTAGCATCGGCAACATTCAATCCCCACACTATAAATATCCATAGGAGGCTATAATCCTTATCGCGCTTAAAACTATTGCGATAGCTTTGATATGTAGCTAAGTTGAGCGGTTGCCCGGTGAGCTGGTCCAGCACTTTAGGATCTATCTTAAGCAAGAGCGATTTATCTACGGGTGTTTGCATAGTAGCTGCATATACTGCCTGATAAGCAAACTTTGTTTTTTTGTAGTAATTGTTGTTGTAGATATATAGAGATACCGGAACAGCCAAAGCGCCATATACAATAGGTATTTTCCAGTATTCGCGGTTGTATGCCTGCCCCCATCCGGGAATGATGGCAGAGCGTAAGGTAGCTTTGCGTGGGTCATGCTTAAACACGCGTGCCGAATCTTTTTTACTTGCAGTACCTTTTGCAGGGATAACCTTCGTAGAGTCGGTTTTTATTTCTACACTGTTTGTGGGTGCATTAAATAAAGGTTTCACTGGTTCGGGCTGCTTTGTGGTGTCCTGCGCCCGTGCAGCATTTGCGCTTACAACAAAGCATATAATACACAGGAAAATTTTGTTTAATAGTGCCATAATTTAGCCGGCCTGCACATTCATCATTTCGAGCAGCTTGTTCAACTCTTCAAGCGAATAATACTCGATACTGATGTTGCCAGCGCCTTTGTTATTGTGAGACAACTTTACTTTAGTACCAAAATGCGAAGCTAAATTATCTTCTATGCGCTTGTATGCAGGCATGAGCGTATGTTTTACCGGAGTTTTAACACGTCCCTGCTCTGCCTTGTACATATTGCGCACCAGCTCTTCAGTTTGCCGTACGCTCAGGTTTTTATTTTGTATTTCATGAAAAATAAATAGCTGCTTATCCACCGTGTCAATATTTATCAATGCACGTGCATGTCCCATACTAATGCTACCATTGCGCACTGCCAACTGTATATCTGGTGGTAATTTTAATAAGCGAATGTAATTGGAAATGGTGCTACGCTCCTTGCCCATACGGTCGGATACCTGCTCCTGGGTGTATTCCAGTTCATCCATCATGCGTTTGTAGCTGAGGGCAATTTCTATGGCATTCAGGTCTTCGCGCTGCAGGTTTTCCAATAAGGCAAGCTCCAGCAATTCATTATCATTTGCTTGGCGGATATACACCGGCACATCTTTAATGTTGGCAATTTTTGCTGCGCGATAACGGCGCTCACCGGCTATCAGCTGATACTGTCCATCAGCTATTTTGCATACCGTAAGTGGCTGCACAATATCAAAAGTTTTGATGGAATTAGCCAGCTCAATCAACGACTGTTCATCAAAATCCTTTCTGGGATTTTTGGGGTTCAGTTGTATTTGAGTGAGGGGCACTCGAATAACTGCGGTTGCCTGCTCCACTACATTATTTTTTAAAGTTCCGGTAGTGGTTTTCAGGTCCGAATCAATATTCTGCAACAGCGAGCGTATGCCTTTGCCTAATGCGTCTTTTGGTAACTTGGGTGTAGCCATTAATTATTGTAAATCGAGTATGGTAGATTGAACAGTTATTGTTTAAAATGGAATAAGTATTTTTATAAAAACAGCACTCCCTACTATCCCATTATTCTTTCTTCTTTGGTAATTTTTGTAAGATTATTCTTTTGTAAAACTTCTTTTGCAAGATTTAAATAGTTCACTGCGCCTTTGCTGTCTGCATCGTACAAAATAACGGGCTTGCCAAAGCTCGGCGCTTCGCTTAATCTTGTATTGCGATGAATAATCGTACTGAATACCATTTCTTCAAAATGTCTTCTCACCTCACTTACCACCTGGTTGCACAGGCGAAGACGACCATCGTACATCGTCATCAAAATACCTTCAATCTGCAGGTTTACATTGAGGCGGCTTTGCACAATCTTAATGGTATTCAATAATTTGCCCAAGCCTTCCAACGCAAAAAATTCGCACTGCACCGGCACTATCACGCTGTTGGCAGCGGTAAGAGCATTTACCGTTATCAAGCCCAGCGAAGGCGAGCAATCTATTACTATAAAATCGTAATGGTCTTTTACTGCTTCCAGCAAATTTTTCATTACCATCTCGCGATTGGGATAGTTAATCATTTCTATCTCCGCACCCACAAGGTCTATATGCGAAGGGATTAAATCAAGGTTGGGAATCTCTGTTTTTAAAATCACTTCGCCTGCAGGCACATTATTTACCATACAGTCGTATAAACTATGCGTTACATTGTGCAGGTCGAAGCCTACACCGGTAGTACTGTTTGCCTGCGGATCGGCATCTACCAGTAAGGTTTTAAACTCCAGCACGGCAAACGATGCCGCTAAGTTGATGGCAGAGGTTGTTTTGCCTACACCGCCTTTTTGATTTGCTACGCCAATTATTCTTGCCATAAATATTTAAAGCTTCAAATGTACTTGTTGAAAATTATTTATTATTAAAACTATCTTTTGCCTCGTCTATCATCAATGGAATATCGTAAGCAAAAGGGTTGTTTTTGAGAAAGATGAAATTAGCAATCATATCTACATCATGCGTGGTGAATGTTGAAGTAATCTTTTTGTATTCATCCGTATTATATACATCAAACCAATAGTCAAACTTTCTCTGCCGCGCCTTCATCTTTCCATCTGAAGGATCGCAAATGTAAAATATTATAGTTCTATTATCGCGACTAAAAAATGAATGATCATTTCCGCAATCGTAATGCTGATAATATAATCATAAAATCGTACGGCCCGGATATAACAAAACTACATCTATACTATAAATAAAACCGGAAGCCGGATGCGATGAATTGAAATACATACCGGAATCAATAAATTCTACCTTGTAAGCAGCGCCATACTGCGTATAGAACTCAAATATACCATGTGCAACTTCAATAAAATTATAACCTGCTTCGTTAATGCTTTTTCTTTTGCTTTTCAACGCGCTTATTATAATCTTCCTGTATTTCCTTTCTACGTTGAATTTCTGTCTTTTGGATAGGCATTAATCGCCTTCTCCAAATCGGAGCCTGGCAAAGCGGTAAACTCATAATATAACGTATTATCATCCTTTTTCATAGCTCAAATTTAAAGAAAGCATTTTTGTAGGCTCTGTTTATTTCACATATTTTATGTTATTTGTTATCAACAGCACTGTATAACATTTATTTACAACCACAATTATGCTTTTAAATGAGTTACAACGCTATTGCTGCGTGTATATTGCAGCCTTAAAGGCTCTTACCACTTCCGTTCATTATAGTAAATACATTTTTGCATGAGAAACGCCGGCAGTTTATGGATGATAGCAGTAATAATGCTGTTGCTGGATGTATATGTTTTTTGGGTAATGCGCGCGCTTACACACAACCTCTCCGATAAATGGCGTATTACTTTATTTAGTGCGTACTGGCTGCTGAGTTTGTTAGCTATCATTGCGCTTGTTACGTTTCCGTACTGGCGCGGATATGCGGGCTACCGGCACATTAGCGAGTATGTTTTTGCCATTATTCTCGGGCTGGTTTTCGCCAAATTATTAGCCACCGTTTTCTTTTTGGTAGATGATATACGCCGTGGCGCTATGTGGCTGATGAGCAAGCTGTTTCGCCGTACCGGTGCCGATTATGTACAGAATGACCCTGCCATTAAGCGTTCCGTATTTTTGAGCTGGCTGGGCTTTCTGGTTGGTGGCGGATTATTTGGCTCGCTGGTGTATGGCTTTTCCAATAAATACGATTATCATATCAGAAAAGTAAAGCTCTCCTTTAAAAACTTACCACCTGCCTTCAAAGGTTTTAAAATTGTACAGATAAGCGATATACACAGTGGCTCTTTTAATAATAAAGAAGCAGTCAATCGCGGTGTGGATATGATATTGGAGCAACAACCCGATTTGATTTTATTCACCGGCGATCTGGTAAACGACCGTGCTATTGAAATGACTGATTATATAAGCGTATTTAACCGCCTTAAAGCGCCTTATGGCGTATATAGCACGTTGGGTAATCACGATTATGGCGATTATTACTGGGGTTTTAATGCGCAGGGACAAGCGGCTGTTGAAAAAGCAAATAACATGCAACATTTAAAAGAACTGCAAGCTGGCATGGGCTGGCGGTTGCTGATGAATGAGCATGTGGCTATTGAAAAAGATGGTCAGGCGTTTGCCCTCATTGGTATTGAAAACTGGAGTGCCAAAGCAGGCTTTCCCAAATATGGCAAAATGAAAGAGGCATATCCCGGTGCTGAAAAGTACCCTTTTAAAATTTTAATGAGCCACGACCCCAGCCATTGGGATGCGCAGGTGCGGCCTGAATACAGCGACATTGACCTTACCCTTTCGGGGCACACACACGGAATGCAGTTTGGTGTAGAAACGCCATGGTTTAAATGGAGCCCGGTGCAGTGGGTGTATAAGCAATGGGCGGGTTTGTATAACGAAGGCGCGCAATATCTGTATGTCAATCGCGGCTATGGTTTTATTGGCTATCCCGGCCGCGTGGGTATTTTGCCCGAAATAACCGTAATTGAATTGGCATAAATATTATGGAAATAAAAGAAATGGTTACTGAATCTGCATACAGCATTATACTGATAGATAGCATCTTATTGTACTCAAAACGTTTTGGCTACATAACAATTCATGCTGTTAAACGTTAATAAAAAGAAGCAGTCTCACGCTTAGATGATGAAATTATTAAATTAAAAATTCTTTTATGAAAAAGTTGATGTTATTAGTAGCAGTTGGTCTGGCAACAGTTATTTCGGCAAATGCGCAGCGGCTTGACTTTGGCGGTAAAATAGGTGCAAACCTCACCAAAATTGATGGTGTAAAATTCTCAGATTCGTATAAACTCAATTATCAGTTGGGTGCCTTTGCCGAAATTGATTTTAATAAAAACTGGGGCATTCAGCCGGAACTATTATTCAGTCAAACTACTTCGCGTGTAGATTCAGGTTTTAGTTCTGTTTACCAGGAAGCGCCTAGCTCTTTGCTAAAAAGAGATGTAAAGTTAAACTACCTGAGCATTCCTATTTTGCTGAGAATCAATGCAGGCAGCTTGCTTACTTTCCATGTAGGACCGCAGTTTAGCGTTTTGGTGAATGATGATGAAAACCTGTTTAATAATGGTAAAGATGCTTTTAAAAAGGGCGATTTGTCTGCTGTGCTCGGTGCGCAAATCAACATCAGTAAATTGCGCATTTACGGCCGTTATAATGTTGGTTTAGCCAATATCAGCGATGTAGATAATCCTAACAAATGGAAAACGCAACAATTGCAGTTAGGTGTTGGTTTCAAAATTTTATAATTTGCCATAAATTTTATAAACATCTACAAAACAAACGGCATGAACAATATTGTTCATGCCGTTTGTTTTGTAGGTTAACTTGCTTATTGTTTTAATACTTGTCCCCGTATCTCTCCTGCCTGATAATTAGCTGTATGAATGTTTACATAAAAATGGCCTTCCATTAAGTCCTCTTCTTCATCTTCATCCACGGTGGCAGTAGCCGTTAATGTACCGGCGGCAGCCGCAGTAAAGCCGGCAATGGGTATTTCTACATCACCGGGTTCGCCTACCTGGCCTTTGTGAAAGTGCATAGCCGTTGGAGCGCCTGTAAGTCCTGTCCATGTAAGCGTATAAGACAGTTTATTAGAATTGGCGTCGTAAGTAGCCGTTAGTGTGCCGGTGCCCGTTTCTGCATTGGGCGGGGTTTCCTGGCTGCCACTTAGAGAAGCGGCAAAATTGGCATTCGTTGCAGGGGGATTGTTGTCGTCATCATTTTTGCTGCAGGCTGTAGATAGGCAAAAAAATGCAGATAATAATACAATCCCACTTCTTAAGCTTGTCATAGGTCTTTTTTGCATAGAATTTTTGTTTAGGTGGTAATCACCGGTTTTATAATTAATGATTACGGTTATTTGCAGCAATTGTTGTCTTTAGGTATAAAATTATAAATGTAGCATACTTTTTTATAATATAAAGCAAGACATGTATGCATAAAAAACACCTCAGCATTAATCTAAATACATTGTCAACTAAATAACTTAAGTGTTTGGCGGATGGAGACACCCGCCGATGGCCTTTCTAACGGATGGTGTTTCATCATCCGAAATGGTAGCAGTAGCGTTTAAATATATTTACCTGACAATGTACTAAATGCTGAGGTGTTTTTTGTTTAATAATCATTTTTTACACGGTCTTCAATATATCATTCATCTTCCGTACTGCATCAGCACTCTTGTTGAACTGAGCTTGCTCCTGTTCATTCAGTTGGAAATCTATAATTTTTTCCCAACCATCTTTACCTATAACAACCGGTACGCCAAGGCAAATATCTTTTTGTCCATATTCACCATCCAGTGCCACACAACAAGACACTAATCTTTTTTGGTCGTGCACTACTGATTCTACCAACACCCTTACAGCAGCACCTGGCGCATACCATGCCGATGTACCAATAAGTTTGGTAAGCGTGGCACCACCCACCATCGTGTCGGATACAATTTGCTTGCACTGCGCTTCACTTAAAAATGAAGATACCGGGGCGCTGTTCCAGGTGGCATAGCGTATCAGCGGTATCATTGTTGTATCACCATGACCGCCAATTACAATAGCATTCAGGTCGTGCGGCGAGCAGCCTAATGCCTGGCTCAGGTAACATTTAAACCTTGCACTGTCTAATATGCCGCCCATACCAATGACGCGGTTTTTGGGTATGCCGGCGTTTTGCAGGGTTAAATAGGTCATCGTATCCATTGGGTTCGATACTACAATAACCACTGCATCGGGCGAATGTTGCAACAGGTTTTGTATTACGCTTTTTACAATACCCGCATTGGTGCCAATGAGTTCTTCGCGCGTCATACCCGGCTTGCGCGGTATGCCCGATGTTACTACTACCACATTGCTATTGGCAGAGGCAGCATAGTTGTTGGTATAGCCGGTAATGCGGGTGTCGAAATTGACTAAAGCAGCCGTTTGCATCATATCGAGTGCCTTGCCTTCGGCAAGTCCTTCTTTGATGTCGAGCAATACCAGTTCTTCGCATAAAGCGGCACGTGCAATTTCATCGGCGCAGGTGGCGCCCACAGCGCCGGCGCCTACAATCGTTATTTTCATACAATTAATCTTTATTGGGTTAGTACTATTTGCAAATGTATGGGTTGCAATGGTTTTGTTATTTATTTTCCGGTCTTAATCAGTTTGGCAATCACAGCCGGGCTGGTGCCTTGCGGATAAGCATTTAAAAAGTTGCCTTTCTTATCATAAACCGCCATAAAAGGTGTAAACTGAATTTTGTAAAACACCGGAATTTTATAGTTTGGATCGCGGCCCAGCACTACATTGGAAAACCGGTTCAGCTTGTAGTTTTCTGCAAAGTTCTTTATCTCTATTGGCGAGTGATAGCTTACCCATACCAGTTCGGTATTTTTCAGTTTATCCATCTCTTTCACAAACTCCTGCGCGGTCATTTGGCAGTGGCCACAATCGGGGCTAAAGTAAATGATAACCGTAGGTTTATTTTCGGGAAGTTGTTTATTGGTAAACCAGGTGCTGTCGGGTTTTAAAATAGCAAACTCCGGAATTTTATTTGTTTTTTTATATGGTGGAATGGTATCGCTGTTATCGGCAGATTGCGCATGGACTGCACAAACAAACAGCATCATCAGTATTATAAACAAAGTCTTCATACAAAATGTTTCTTCAAAGATGGGTTGAAAATGGCTTAGCTGCCAAAAAGATTTATTAAAAACTAAACGACCAGCTACCTCAAACAACCACAATTTTGCCCGGCTTTATACTTTAAACCTTAAACTTTAAATAATCTACCAGTATAATCAGGCATTATTGTACAACAATTTGTCAAGTCTCATTTTCGTAAAGAATTTTATATTTACCGCCATCCAACTTTTTTATGGAAACAATAGAAATGCAGATTGAGACTTTGTTGTACACCATTCGCCCTGCGGGTGGTACACTGAGCATCGTAAAGCTGCCGCAGAGTGGCAGTGACCGTATTTATTTCCGTATTTTTTACAACGATGAAACGCTGATTGCTACGTGGAATAACCATGTGCAGGAAAACAAAACGTTCATCTATTTTAGCACGCACTTTAAGCAATTGAATTTGCCCGTGCCCGCAATTTGTGCAGTTAACGAAACATACACTATTTATATACAGGAAGATTTGGGCACTACTTCGCTGCTGGATGTATTGGAGCAGCAAGGACAAAATGAATATGTATATGGTTTATTTCAGCAAAGCCTTACCGAGCTGGCACGCTTGCAAATAAAAGGGCACGAAGGCATGAATTATAACAGGTGCCTCACGGCAAAAATATTTGGCAATCAAGCGATCCTGAGTGATTTGCTGTACTTCAAATATTACTTTTTAGATACGCTGAAACTGCCGTATGATAAGCAGGTAATGTTGGAGGATTTTGAAAACATCAGCAGTTTTCTGGCCGACACAACCTACAGCTATTTTATGTTTCGCGACTTTCAAAGCCGCAACATTATTGTGCATAACAAAAAGGTACATTTTATAGATTATCAGGGTGGCATGCAGGGCGCTTTGCAGTACGATGTTGCCAGTTTGCTATGGCAGGCACGTGCCGGGCTGAGTGCTACATGGAAAGAAAGTCTGTTGCAACATTATATGGAAGAAGTGAATAAGTTATTGCCTGCACCTGTAAATACAACTTTATTCATTCAACGGTTTAATGGTTATGTGCTGTTGCGCTTATTGCAGGTATTGGGCGCCTACGGTTTTAGAGGTTTGTTTGAGCGTAAAGCACATTTTTTAACCAGTATTCCGCTTGCGTTGAGAAATTTAAAATGGTTTGTATTAAACCAGTTGCAGTTGGGTGTGGAAGCGACTGAGTTTACGAGAGTGTTAGCGTTGATTGTACAGGACGACATCATCCATCGTTTTGAAAATGTACAGGCAACCGAAACAACGCCGTTGGTAGTAGAAGTGAATAGTTTTTCTTATAAAAAAGGAATTCCCGGAACCACTGCGGGTCATGGCGGCGGCTTTGTGTTTGATTGTCGCGGATTACTGAATCCGGGGCGCTATCAGGAGTTTAAAACCTCATCGGGATTAGATAAAAATGTACAGCAGTTTTTGGAGGAGCGTACACGCATGAATGAATTTTTGAACAGTGTGTATAACCTGGTAGATATATCTGTGGAAGATTATATACAGCGCGGCTTTGAAAGCCTGATGATTAGCTTTGGCTGTACCGGCGGGCAGCATCGCAGTGTATATGCTGCCGAACAAACAGCAAGACATTTAAAAAATAAATACAAAGTAAAAGTGGCGTTGAACCATATTAACGAGGAAAATTGGGTAAAAGAACAAATAGTATCTATCTCCTGATGGGAAAACACTTGTCCCTTAAAGAGAGTAATGAAGCCAATATTAACGGGATCCAAAAAAATATTTACATACGTGCCCATGAAATCAAACTTCGTATCAAATCATTTTCAACATTCCTCATTGGGGAAAGAGAGTAACGGCATCAGAGCAATGATACTCGCTGCCGGCTTAGGCACACGCTTAAAACCTTTTACAAATTCACATCCCAAAGCGTTGGCTATTATTAATGGTAAGAGTTTATTGCAGCGCAATATTGAATATTTACAACAATACGGTATTTTTAATATTATAGTCAATACTCACCATTTTGCATCGCAAATAGAGGAAGCTATTGTGGCAAATAAGGGCTGGGGCAGCAATGTAACTATTTCGTACGAAGCGCAGGTGCTGGAGACCGGTGGCGGGCTGAAATATGCAACGCCCTATTTTAAAGACAGCAACTACTTTGTATTGATGAATGCCGATGTGCTTACAGATATGCCGCTGGATAAAATGATAGTACAGCATATGCAGCAGCACCCATTGGCAACCGTAGCCACCTGCAACAGAAATTCTTCGCGGTATTTGTTATTTGATGATAATGACATATTGTGTGGTTGGCAAAATATAAATACCGGCCAAGTAAAAATGGCCCGACCTGCGGAGAATTATACCCAACAAGCATTTAGTGGCATTCACATTATCAGTAACTGTTTTCTGGATTATTTACAATCTTTTGAGGGTAAATTTTCTATTATAGATGTTTATTTGAAATTTGCTAACAACTCTGTTATACAAGCATTTAAACACGATGATTACTTATTTATTGATGTGGGTAAGCCTGAAAGCTTAACCATTGCCGAAAATCTTTTTAAATAGCAGTAACTTTGCGTTGAAAGTATATATAAAAAAAAGGTATAATAATTGATAATAAAAGTGTACCTTGGAAGTGTGTTTGAAAGAAATTATATGTAAACCTAATTGCTGCTTTACTATTAAGGTTGGATAAAAATCCAATATTGTATGTTTGTGAACCTGGCCAAAACTTTAATTTTCATTGCTGCATGTATATGCTGTTTCAACATAGCAAAAGCACAGAATTTCACTACAAAGGGGGTGGAATTTTGGGCAGCTTATGGTGCCCATGCCAGTATGTATAAAGCCGATGGCAGTACTTATACTAATGGTGGTTCTCAAAAAATGATTTTTTATTTTTTATGCAATAAAGCCACTACTGTAACAGTAGAAATTCCGGCTATAGGCTGGAAAAGAACATATAAGGTAACTGCCGGCAGAACTACAGAGAGTGATGAAATGCCAAAGATGGGTGAAAGGGATATACGCCTGCTGCAGGAAGGCGTTTCAAACAAAGGCATCCATATTACCAGTGAGGACCTGATAGCGGTTTATTGCCATATTTACGACGAAAAATCTTCTGCAACTTCTTTGCTTATACCGGTTAATATTTCGGGGCAGGAATATTATACATTGGGTTATACTCAGGAATCGCTTAATCCCAACGGACGCTCTTATTGTTTTATAATTGCTACCGAAGACAGCACGGAAATAGAAGTAACGCCTGCTGCTAATACGCTTGGGCATCCTGCTGGCATGCCTTTTTTTCAAACACTAAATAAAGGGGAAGTGCTTACCTTATTTGGAGCCGATTTGGAATACAAAAACGGCCTTTATCACGGTACCGACCTATCAGGCACTTACATCAGAACCCTTGTTCAGCATAACAATGATATTTGTAAGAAAGTGGTTGTATTTAGCGGCTCTACGGCTACAAACATTGTATGTAAAGAAACCACCAGTAACACATCCGACAATCTTTTTCAGCAGGTGCCTTGCATAGACAACTGGGGCAGAAATTTTATTGCAGTGCCAACTGTAAATATGGAAACTAACCGGTACCGGGCAATTGTATTGAACCCTCAGCAAAAAGTATATGTAAATGGCAGACAGCTTACCAATATTATCAACAACCGCTTTTACGAGTTTAAAACTGATAAAATATCTACTATTCGCTCGGATAGTTTGATAGCAGTGGCGCAATACATTACCAGTGCCGGGCAGTGCGGCAATGAAGCTGCCGGAGAAGAAACAGGTGATCCCGAAATGATTTATTTATCACCAAATGGCAGTGGTATTACCAGTACTATTATCCATTCTACCAGACACGAAGGGATTGAATCGCATTTTATCAATGTGGTAATGAAGGCAAATGATGTGGACTCTTTTAAGCTGGATGGACACTCCATGCCCGAAGTATTTACAGTATATAACCGCAATCCGAATTTTGCAATTGCCCGAATTCCGGTATCACCAGGGCGGCATGTGTTGGTGTGCGATTCAGGCTTTAGTACCTATGCTTATGGTTATGGCAAGCTAGTGAGTTATGGTTACAATGGCGGCTATTCTACCAAGCATATAGATGGCTATTTGGGCGTACATAATCCGTATAAATCAATAACCACCACCACCACGTGCACAGCCACTCCGTTCAGGTTTTATTTTGATGTAGAAACAAAGCTGTTAAGCCTCTATTGCCATTTCAATAATAATAATCATTTGCTGCCCAATAATGAAGTGTGGCTTACAGACCCGCACCCTGATACCAGTTATTATGTTGACAGCATTAATACTACCTTTTACAGGTATTACCTTCCTGAAATGTATCAATACAATACAGTAGAACAAATACCCGTGCAGTTGACCGGCTATTTCCCTGATAAAAAAGGATGTATTGTAAAAAAGGAATTTAGTTTTTTGATTGACGTCATTCAAAAGCCAATTGCACAGATATACACAGCTTATGATAGTTGCATTAACAATGCTATACAACTCAATGACAATTCAATTTCGTATGGCAACAGCAAATTGGTGCAATGGCAGTGGGATTTTAATGATGGAAAAACTTCAAACGAACAAGACCCGCTGCACCATTTTAATGATTATGGTGAGTACAATATACAATTGCGCTCCATTAATGATGTAGGCTGCTATGCCGATACTATGCAAAGGGTGGGTTTATATCATTCTCCTGTGGCTTCCTTTGAAGTATCAGGCGCATTCTGCGATAAACAAGATGTACTTTTTAATAGTACCGCCACCATTCAAAACGATGAGTTAACAGGATGGAAATGGAGTTTTCTGCCCGATAAAACAATAGGCATTGCACCTAACGTGGTTAAACAGTTTACTGATAGCGGTGATTACGAAGTAAAGCTGGTTGCCAAAAGTAAACATGGTTGCACCGATACAGCTACCCAGATAGTACATATTTATGAAACACCGGAGATAAACCTGCCACCGGTTTTATATGTCTTGGCAGGTGATACACTGCGGTTAAGCCCTACTTACAAAGGCAATATCAATAGTTACAAATGGGCGCCGGACACTTACCTCAGCAGTACCATTACTCCCAATCCCGTTGCATCGGCAAGCGCCGATGTTACGTACAGCATCACAGCTTTCGCTGCCGACGGATTTTGCAAAGCTACCGCTACTACTACCGTTAAAATACAACAAAAACTCAGGATACCCAGTGCCTTTACCCCCAATGGAGATGGGCTTAATGATACCTGGCGTATCTTTAATATTGAAGGCTATGCCAACAGCACGGTGGAAATATATAACCGCTGGGGCAACCGTGTGTTTTATTCCAGAGGTTATCCAACACCCTGGAATGGCACTATGAATAACCAGCCCCTGCCTGCCGACACATATCTCTATATAATCCGGATGCACACACGTCAGGGAAATACTACGCAATCGGGCAGCATTACCATCATCCGGTAAGCCGCTTGCATGTATCTTTACCCGGTATTCATTTCTGTTTGTTTAAACACGAAGACAGTAAGCAAAGAAGTTGCGCAAAGAAGATGGATGTATCTTCAGATATTTTGTGCACCTCTCTGTTCTTTGATACTTTGTGGTTAAACAAAAAACTGTTGAAAACAGTAATAATATTCATTTTAGTATTAGCTATGCGCATTGTAGTCTTAAAGAATAATAAACACAAAAGCAGTTATACGGCTTCTGTTTATGCGTTGCTCGAGGAGATAGGACGAAGTAAGGGATTCGACATCCAATTTGCAGATAAGTTCAAAAATGTTTCAGCAGCAGGGAACAATTCGATCATCTTTGTAACAACTACTTCCACCTCTTTTTTTAATAGGTTTTTACAACGACAAAAACTTACCTCTTTTATTAAAAAGTATAAAACCGAACTGCTTATCCAGCACGTTGTTTCGCATGTAAAACAAAAAAGAATACCGCAACTATTGATAGCAGATGATATAGAAGGCTTGCCTGCGGTAAAAAAGGTAAGCTATTCCAAAATTTTCCTACTCACCTATTCTCTTTTTGCAAAGCAGGCAATTGCCGATAAAGGCTTTACCAACATTGTACATATGGTACCTTTCTTTGCAGGAGCTAAATTTCAGCCCATCACCTGGAGTATGAAACAACAGGTAAAAATTGATTATACCGAAGGACGCGAGTATTTTGTAATATCCAATCACTTCAAAAGCTTAGATGTCATTTTAAAACTACTAAAGGCTTTTTCCGGTTTTAAAAAATGGCAGCAAAGCAGCATGAAGCTCGTCATTACCGGCAAATTGTATGTGCCCCGGGATGATTGGGAAGAAAAGTGGAACACCTATAAATACCGCGAGGATGTATTGGTATATAATAAACTGGCTGAAGAAGAAAAAGTAAAGTTGCTTGCGGGCGCGTATGCCTGTATCCACTTGCCCAAAAATGATAACGATTTGCTGCCTTTGTTGCAAGCTATGCAATGCCACACGCCGGCAATTACGTTTGAAACTGCAAGTATAAAAGAATATGCTTCCGGGGCAGCACTTACTGCCACAGCAGACAATTATGTAGAGCTGACACAGCAAATGATATTGATGTACAAAGATGAAAACCAACGCAGCAAGCTAATAGAAAATTGTGCTTTGCGGTCAGCCGAATTTTCTAAACAAAATGCAATGCAGGTGCTGCAAACTATTATACTGTAAAAAGAGAATAGCACACACCTGAATATCTGCTGACAAGGATGACATAGACCTCTTTGGATAAGGATGATACTGACGAATAAATCTCCAGCCCGGCTGGTGTCAGTCAGGTGAGAATTAAACTGATAAAAACTGCATCCTTAATTCTGTAAAACAAAATCCTGTTCATGCATGTTATCCTGTGCCAAAAAATTCGGGCAATACGTGTAATTTATATTTGAACATTTTGTGTATGAACAATCCATGCTTTAATCCATATCATTTGTGTTTAAACAATTAGTGTTCATTAATAATTACTTTTGCACCATTATATTTTATAGCTATACATTATGCCTACATCTACCATTACCATAGACGTACATTTAGATGAAAATAAAGTTCCGGAAAAAATAGCCTGGCGTGCTACCGACAGCAGTGCCGAAACTGCACAAATTGCCAAAGCTATGATGATCGCCTTTTGGGACAGTGCCGATAAATCGGCCCTGCGCATAGACCTGTGGACAAAGGACATGATGGTAGATGAAATGAGTGATTTTTTTTATCAAACATTTTCTACTATGGCAGATACATACAGCCGCGCTACACAACACAAAGAATTGAGCAACGATATAAAGAACTTTGCTAAAAACTTTTATGCTAAGTTCAGAGATTTGCAGGCAAAGGAAATGAAAGGAAAACAATAGCATACGCCTGACATAGATATTTATTCACAGATTTGCAAGGGTTGTTTATTATGGAGATTAAACAACTGGTTAAAATAATCAGTTTTATCCCTGCCTTACTGACGCCAATCGGGCAGGAGATTTCATCATCAGTATCATCCTTATCCAAAAGCAATCCGTGTTTAATCCATGTCATCCGTATTTCAAAAAATTCGCGTAATTCGCTTAATTCATGTTTAAACAATTAATGAAATATAAAAGACAATACCATGAGCTTAGAAGCCAATGTAATGAATGAAATGAAAGATGCCATGAAAGCTAAAGATGAAGCTGCCCTGCGCAGCCTGCGAGCTATAAAGGCAGAGATTATTAAAGCCAAAACAGAACCTGGCGCTAATGGGCAAATATCAACAGATACAGAAATCAAACTGTTGCAACGCATGGTAAAGCAACGCCGCGATTCGCTGGAAATATTTCAACAACAAAACCGTCACGATCTTGCACAGAAAGAAGAGCAAGAACTGGCAGTAATTGAACGTTTTTTACCAAAACAATTATCTAGAGAAGAACTGAGAGAAGTGCTGATGACCATTATAGATGATATTGGGGCCAGCACACCCAACGAAATGGGCAAAGTAATGGCTATAGCTACAAAGCAATTAGCAGGAAAAGCAGATGGCAAAGCTATATCTGCTGCGGTAAAGGAATTGTTGGCAAATAAGTGAGCGGTAAAGAGTGAGAAGTGAAATGATATAGTAACTTTAAACACCACAAATAAAAAAGCATTGAATCAAATCTCCCTTCTCGCTTTTCACGCTTATGATCATTGACATTATATACCTCGGTTTGCTGGCATTGGCTGTGTTTAAAGGCTTCCGCAACGGCTTTATTATAGCTGTCTTTTCCTTTTTTGCGGTAATTATTGGTTTGGCAGCAGCACTTAAGTTATCGGTAGTGGTTGCCGGCTGGCTGGGCACCAACATTAATGTTAGTGCACGCTTTTTGCCGGTATTAGCTTTTGTATTGGTAATGGTAGTTGTGGCATGGCTGGTGCGCCTTTGCGGATTGCTCATTCAAAAAGCATTGCAAATAGTAATGCTGGGTTTTATCAACAAAGCGGCTGGCATTATATTGTATGCTGTATTATACACTATCTTGCTGAGTGTAGTATTGTTTTATGCAAAACAGATAAATATAATAGGGCAAGATGCAGTTGCAGCATCCTATTGCTACAGCTTTATACAACCATGGGGACCAGCAGCTATCCAGGTGTTTGCTATGCTTATTCCGGCCTTCAAGAATATGTTTCAGTACCTGGAACATTTCTTTGATAACATTGCTAAAAAAGCTGCATGAATAATGTTGTTAAAAGCAAAACAGTTACTTTAGCAGCATCAATTATATTTGAATAGCTGAGGCTTAATGCAGATAAGACTAAGAATCACATGACGTATAACATAAAACAACAGGAAAAATTCAAGTTTATTGAAGAAGGCAATGGCGAGCCGCTGCTGCTGTTGCATGGCCTGTTTGGTGCACTCAGCAATTTTCAGCATTTGATAGATCACTTCAGGGACCGTTATAAGGTAGTCGTTCCTATCCTGCCGCTTTTTGATCTGGATATATTTCACACAACGGTAGGTGGTTTAGCAAAATTTATCAGCCGGTTTATAGAAACGCGTAACTACAACAATATTCATTTATTAGGCAATTCGCTGGGCGGGCATGTAGCACTGGTATACATTTTAAAAAACCCGCAGCGCATCAAATCGCTAATACTTACCGGCAGTTCCGGTTTGTTTGAGAGTGGAATGGGCGATACTTATCCAAAGCGCGGAGACAAAGAATATATCCGCCACAAAACACAGCTTACTTTTTATGACCCCGCTATAGCTACTGATGAACTGGTAAATGAAGTGTTTGAAATAACGAATAACCGCCTGAAGGTTATCAAGATCATTGCACTTGCAAAAAGCGCCATACGAAATAATTTAGGCCACGAATTAAACCAGATACAGCAACCCACACTCTTAATCTGGGGAAAGAATGATACAGTAACTCCGCCATTTGTTGCAGAGGAGTTTAAAAAGCTCATCCCTCACAGTGAGCTGCACTTTATTGATAAATGCGGACATGCACCCATGATGGAAAGACCGGAAGAGTTTAATGTCATTTTGGATGCATTTCTCGAAAAATTGAAACAACCTGCTGCAACACTGGCGTAGATTTTTTTGTCTTGCTAAAAATTGAATCAATGCTTGTAAGCCAATGTACGATAGCCAACTATCCGGTAGTTCATTTATTTGATAAAGTATCGCTGGCACTGCAGTTTATGGATGACTACGAAGTGCAGCACCTGCCTGTAACAAATAATGATAAATATACCGGTGTTATAACAAAAGATGATTTGCTTGATGAAGACAACGCAGCTACTATAGCTTCGCTTGAATTGCCGTTGCTCCATTTATCTGTACAGCCAACAGAACATTTTTTATCAGCACTCAAAATAGCTGCCGCCAACGATTTAACTATACTGCCGGTGGTTACTCCCGAGCAGGAAGTACAAGGGGTGCTCACACAAACCGAACTGTTGCATGTAGCTGCTGCTTTTCAAAATGTAGAAGAACCCGGTGCCATTATAGTAATGGAAATGGAACGCAGCAGCTATTCTATTGGCGAGTTGTCGCGCCTTGTAGAAACCAACAATGCCAGTATCACACAATTGAATACTTATACGGAAGTAGGTACCGGATTGTTTATCGTTACTATCAAAATTAATAAAACTGAAATAGCTGATATTCTTGCCACATTGCAGCGGTATGATTACATAATTCGCTATTATTTTGGCGAAGAAGCCTACGAAAATGAACTCAAAGAAAACTATGATTTGCTGATGGCATATTTGCGGATATAATTATGCATTTTTAGTTTACTTTTTATCGTATTTTATTCCCCTCTTTCTCATGGATACATCCGCGGGCTATATGCTTTATAATCCTGTATTACTTCCAATTTGATTCTTGCTCCTTATATCTCGTTTCTTCCCCTTGCTTCCTGATTCTTTATTCTTTCTTACCTTTAAAACCTAACTAAAAATGACACTATGGTTCCAGCGGTGCGTTCGGCTTACAATATGCATTTCTCTCCCGAAGCCTATCAACAATATATTCATGCTTTAGCGTCTGTGTATCCCGATGCTTTACAATTTCGCGTAGCAGAAACCCCCATTTTTGTAGATAAAGCATTTACCAAAAAAATGCTGGATGCCTGCGAAAGCATTGTGGATGTTATTACCGGCTTCAACTTCAAAATGCTTACTACACGTGCCATTCCGTATGATGTAAGAGTACCCAATGAGAATGAACATAGTCATTTTATAGCATTTGATTTTGGCGTATGTGAGAATAGCAAAGGCGAGTTGGAACCGCAACTAATAGAAATGCAGGGCTTCCCTACCCTGTTTGCTTTTCAGGTGTACCAGGATGAAATGGCACGTAAATATTTGCAGATACCAGAAAATTACTCCAGCTACCTGAATGGCTTTAATAAAGAAACTTATTTGCAATTATTAAAAGACATTATTGTAAAAGATTACAACCCCGAGAATGTTATTTTATTAGAAATTTTACCACATGAACAAAAAACCAGAATAGATTTTTACAGCACACACCATTACCTGCACATACCTGTTGTTGACTTGATGGATTTGATAAAAGAAGGCAACAAATTATACTACCTGAAAAATAATAAAAAGATAGAAGTAAAACGCATTTACAACCGCATCATCTTTGACGATTTGCAGCAGCAATCGTCCGAAATGCAGCAAAAAGGCAAGATATTGTTTGAAGATGTGGATGTGGAATGGGTGCCGCATCCATCCTGGTTTTACCGTATCAGTAAGTTTACACTGCCTTTTATTCACCATCCGTATGTACCCGAAACCAAGTTTTTGAGCGATGTAAAACAAGTGCCAACAGACTTAAATAATTATGTACTAAAGCCCTTATTTTCTTTTGCCGGACAAGGCGTAGTAATTGATGTAACCAAGGAAGACATTGATAATGTAAAAGACCCGCACAACTGGGTACTGCAACGCAAAGTAAAATATGCCGATGTAATACAAACGCCTGATGTACCATCCAAAGCGGAGATACGCATTTTTTATTTCTGGAAAGAGGGTGCACCCAGACCAGTAGCTACCAATAATTTGGCGCGCCTTAGTAAAGGCAAAATGATTGGCGTACGCTACAACAAAGACAAAGAATGGGTGGGTGGCACGCTGGCGTATTTTGAGCAATAAAGGAAAAGGGTTGTAAATTTTAGCAAGTATCTCTTTTTACATCATCCTCTATAATAAAAAGCAAAAGCAGACTTTACGCCTGCTTTTTAGATTAGTGTTATTGCATTAACTAACCTTTAATAGTTACAGGTGTTGTCACCACTTCTGGTTGTTCTAATATACGTGTGGAGATGGGAATATCTACTTCGGCTGGCTCTTTACTTTCAGCCAAATGCTTCTCCAAGTAATATTTCATCAACGGACCGGCTATCAATACTGTTAACACTGTCATTACCACCAATCCAACGAATATCCTTTCATCAATGATTTTTACCTGCAAGGCTACAATACCAAGCACAATCTCTTGCGAGCCTCTTGCATTCATGCCAAAAGCAATAGCCAGCGATTCATTCTTCTTCAGTCCGCTGGCACGTGCACCAATACCTGCACCCACAATTTTGGCAATGCTTGCAATGCCTACAATAATGCTTACAACAGTAAGATCGAAATTGGTGGCGAAGTTTACACGAAGCCCAACCGACGCAAAAAATAGTGGTGAAATAATATACATCACAAACTGGTGCAGTACGTTTTGTGTACTATCAGAAAAGTGTTTGGAATCGCCTACGGCAATACCCATTAAAAAGGCACCAAATACACCACGGATACCCAGGTACTCAGTAATTACAGCACCCAAAAAGCACAGACAGCAGCTTACGGTAATAATACCACCAGGCCCGGAAATATGCTTTTTAGTTAAGCCAAGCAGCTTGTCTATCAGCCAACGCCCGCCCGTCACCATGAAGAGTGCGAAAAGCAACACTACCAATATAGACACTGTTGAACCGTCACCCTTGCCTGGATCCATCATCTTTATGATTATAGAAAACAGCACCCAGCCCAAAAAGTCGTTCACCATGGCGGCTGTAACTACCAGGCTGCCAACTTTGGTTTTAATAATATTCAGGTCAATGAGTACTTTTACAATTACTGATAATGCAGTGATAGAAAGCGCTGTGCCAAAGAAAAGTGATGGGATTAACCGATCGTTAGAAGGTACAGGAAAGATATAATCGTGGAAAAACCAAACTGCCCCAAAGCCCATTGCAAACGGAAGGGCTATGCTCGTAATACTGATAGAAGTGGCTTGCTTGCCCTGGCTGCGTATTTGTTTTAAATCTACCTCTATACCTGCTACAAACATCAGCAATATAATGCCCAAATTGGCTAAGCCATCAAAAGCGCCGTATGCACGCGGCTCGCTGAGGAAAATATTATTGAACACATCAGGAAAAAAGGTACCTAATAATGATGGTCCGATGATTATACCGGCCAGGATTTCACCAACTACAACTGGTTGCTTAAACTTGCGGCAGATCTCTCCTAACACACGGGCAGTAATTAATACAACGCTTACAATAACAAGGAAATGCAAAACTTCAATAGAGCTAAGTTTTGAAACCATGGGCTGGAGGTTTTTGGTATATTGAAATTCGTTTGAGCAGGTCAAAAGTAGGGAATATTTACTATTCCTACCAAATTTGTAGAAATTAAATTTTATAGTAATTTGTATTGGCTTTACAACAGTAGTTGCAGCAGATGCAAATGACTATATTGAAAAGCTTCGTAAGTCTTGTTAATTGCTTTCAATCAGCATAAGCCTGTTTGATTATTACAGTACAGGAGGAACAATCATCATATGAGCAATTAGCCACCTTGATTAAATAAAAAGCAGGCAAAATGCCTGCTCATTAAAAACTAATATCGGTGATGAATAATCTTAAACAGATGCTGGTTTCACTGCGTCGTTGAATTCTACAATACGGCTACTAACAGGAATGTCCACCTCAGCATTCTGCTCTTTGCTATTTTCCAAATGCAGCTTCAGATAATACTTCATTAGCGGACCAGCTATTAGTATCGTAACCATTGTCATTACCACCAATCCAACAAAGATCCTTTCATCAATAATTTTTACCTGCAAAGCTACCATACCCAATACAATCTCCTGCGAACCTCTGGCATTCATGCCAAAAGCAACAGCCAATGATTCATTCTTCTTCAGTCCGCTGGCACGTGCACCAATACCTGCACCCACAATCTTAGCAATACATGCAATACCTAAAATGATGCTTACAACAGTAAGATCGAAGTGGGTTGCAAAGTTTACACGAAGCCCAACAGATGCAAAAAACAGCGGCGAAATAATATACACTACAAATTGCTGTAATACATTTTGTGTACTATCGGAAAAGTGTTTGGAATCGCCTACGGCAATACCCATTAAAAAGGCACCAAATACACCACGGATACCCAGGTACTCAGTAAATACGGCTCCTAAAAAGCAGAGGCAGCAACTTACTGTTATCATACCACCGGAACCGGAAATATACTTTTTTGCCAGCCATAGCAGCTTGTCTATTGCCCAACGTCCAATAGTTACCATAAACAAGGCAAAAGCCAGAACCACAGCTATAGAAGTAGCAGAGCCGTCGCTTTTGGTTGGGTCCATCATTTTTATGATAATAGAAAACAGAATCCAGCCCAAAAAATCATCCACCATGGCAGCCGTAATTACCAGTCCTCCTACTTTTGTTTTGATGATATTTAAATCTATCAACACTTTCACTATTACCGATAAAGCAGTGATAGACAATGCAGTACCAAAAAATAATGAAGGAATAAGACGGTCGGTAGAAGCAACCGGAAAAATATAATCGTGGAAAAACCAGATAGCAGTAAAACCTAAGGCAAATGGAAAGGCAATACCCATTAAACTAATAGAAGCTGCCTGCTTGCCTTGCCTGCGTATTTGTTTTAAATCTACTTCTATGCCTGCTACAAACATCAACAGTATTACTCCTAAATTGGCAAGTCCGTCAAATGCACCGTACGCACGAGGTTCGCTTAAAAAGATATCTTTAAACAGATCGGGGAAAACAGAGCCTAACAAAGACGGCCCGATAATAATACCAGCGAGGATTTCACCAACTACCACCGGCTGTTTAAACTTGCGGCAGATTTCGCCCAGTATACGGGCAGAAATGAGTACGACACTGACAATAATTAAAAAATGGAGCACCTCAGGAGAGTTGAGTTTTGATACCATGGATATCTTGGTTATTGTGTACTGAATTTATTTGAGCAAGTCAAAAATAGGTAATATTTACAATTCCTATCAACTTTATAGAAATTAAATTTAAAAATATTTGTTTGAGATGTAGAAATAAGATATAATTACTTGAAAATCAGCACATATAAAAAATAGATACTCGTTATTAAAAGAGCAATTCTATAAAATCTAATAAATTTCAGATAAACGGCAACAGAGTTTTACTGCTTCTGAAAACAGCGCAATTGCTTATAAGAACAGCATTAAATAAATAAGTGTAAATTGTAAACAAGTAGAAACACCACCTATGCGCCGAGGCATTTTCCTTTGCACTTGAATGCAATAATTAAAAGATGCTTTTATTGGTATCACAAAAACATCTTTGATCATTAACGGCACATACAGCAGGTGCGTGATAAATTAATTCTTTGCTATATTAATATAGTAAGTAACGAAAGAAGCTGATAGCTGAAAATAATTGGTTTACAAATGCAGGGCTTCTGCAGCAATAACCTTACATCATTAGTTTATACGCTACCAATTGGCAAAGCGCACCGGTAATAAAACCTAAAGTTATTTCGCCGCCACTATGTTCATGCAACAGCAGGCGTGCGGTACAGGCAATGCCTGCCAGCAGCGTAATTGCGGTAAGGTCGGCACCCAAAAATTGCTGGTAATACAGGCATGTAAGCACCACAAACATAAATGCGCCCGCAACGCCCATGGCGTGCATACTTATTTTAGTAAAGTTATTGGCTGTTAAACCGATAATGGTAGTGAGAAAAATGCCAAAATAAAAGAATCGCAGTACTTCGGGCTGATCGGTGAAGCTGCGGCTGAGATACCACATCCACCAATAGAAAATCATGGTGATGATGTAAGGCGCAATACGTTCCCGCTGTGTGCGCAGCATTACATTATTAATAAACTTTAAACGCCACATCAAAAAGACTGCAAAAGCCGGGAAAAAAGCCGTCATCCAAAACACATTAATTTTTCGCATGAGCATCAAAAAAGGGGTAATTCCCTGAAACTCCATTGGAAACCTGATAGTTAACCAGAAGAAAACATACGTAGGAATAAACAGCGGGTGCAGCAAAACAGATATAATTTTTGCCGGTATTCTGAAGTATGGCTCGGGGTAAAGGTGCTTTGTAACAGTAAGTTCTTCCATTCTGAATTGATGTGTATAATCGCGTGTTTTTTAATCACAGACCTGCATTGCAGACTGACGTATGAAAGACATAAGGATATTCATTATAAACTATTGAAATTACCTTTGTACACCTCTGTAATCTTGGAGACTTTGTAGTTCAAAAAGCTTATAATTCTTTTCTTAATCTTGCTACCGGAATATTAAGCTGCTCGCGATATTTAGCAACGGTGCGGCGTGCAATATTATAGCCTTTTTCCTGCAATAATTCAGTTAAGCGTTCGTCGCTCAATGGCTTGTGCTTGTCTTCACCTTCAATAAGATTGCTTAATATCTTTTTTACTTCGCGGGTGCTCACTTCTTCGCCGCTGTCGGTACTCAAAGATTCGCTGAAGAAAAATTTCAAACGGTAAGTGCCAAATTCTGTTTGTACAAATTTACTGTTGGCTACACGGCTCACCGTAGAAATATCCAGACCGGTTATTTCAGCAATATCCTTCAAAATCATTGGTTTGAGCATGGTTTCATCACCTGTAAGGAAGAAATCTTTCTGGTAGTTCATAATAGCGTCCATCGTGCTAAGCAAGGTATGCTGCCGCTGCTTAATCATATCTATAAACCACTTGGCGCTATCAATTTTTTGCTTGATGAACAATACCGCTTCCTTTTGCCGCTTGTCTTTTTTTGCCCCTTTATCATATTCCTTCAGCATATCGCGGTAACCTTCGCTGATGTGCAGGTCGGGTGCGTTTTTGGCATTCAGCGTTAACTCCAGTTTACCGGCATTATTCAGTATGAAAAAGTCGGGAACTATATAGCTTTCAGCTTTGTTTATCTCCCCCACATTACCACCCGGCTTTGGATTGAGCCGGATGATGGTATTAATGACCTGTTTCAGGTCTTCATCGCTCAGGTTTAAGCCGCGCTGTATTTTTTCGTAGTGCTTTTTAGTAAATTCTTCAAAGTATTTATCCAATACCTGAATGGCTAAATGCACATCGCGTCCATCGCTTAACTGCCTGTTTAGTTGTAGCAGCAAACACTCCTGCAGGTCGCGCGCGCAAATGCCCGGCGGATCAAAGAGTTGTATTTTTTTAATGATGGCTTCTATATGCTCCTCATCTGTAATGATGTTTTGCCTGAAAGCAAGGTCATCGCAAATAGAAGATAAATCGCGGCGCAGGTAGCCATCGTCGTCAATGCTGCCCACAATATGTTCGGCTATTTTAAAGCTTTTTTCATCCAGCGATAACATACCCAATTGGTCGAGTAAGGTTTCATGAAAACTACTTTCAATTTTGAAAGGCATCGTTTTCTTATCGTCCGATTCAGGGTAGTTATCATCCCGCAATTTATAGTCAGCTACTTCATCATCGCTATCCGATACATAATCACTGATGTCAAGGTTCTCATACTCGTCCTCACTGCCATCTACGTCATATTCATCTTCTTCAGCAGCCGAAGTAAATTCATCCTGTATGTCCTCGCCCATACCATCTTCATGATCCTCGTTATTTACTTCAAGCGCCGGGTTTTCCTCCAGTTCTTCTTTTATGCGTTCTTCCAGGTTAGCGGTAGGTATCTGCAACAGCTTCATCAACTGAATTTGCTGTGGCGATAGCTTCTGTAATAGCTTCTGTTGTAATGTTTGACTTAGTGCCATTTACCTCTTTAAATCTTGTCTTAAAAAATATTAGTACGATTTTTGCAAAGCTAACTGTCTCCGCTAAATATACAAGCAATTCTTAGTAAGATGTTGAAAATACCAGTGCTATTTTTACTACCTTTTTTTACAGCTATTTCAGTACAGGCGCAACGAAATGAAGATAGTATAATTAACAAAAAGTTAATCTTCGCACCAACACCTGCAAGGCCTGTTATTACACTGCCTGCAACATTCCCTGCAAACTTATCAACACAGTATTTGTCCTTCTTTTGTGATAAAGAATACAAACTGGAAAAGTGGACTAAAATACCTTTTCGCTTTCGCCTTGGCAGCGTGGAATATTGCGATAAAATGGAAGGGAAAAACAGGTAATACTAGTTTCAATCTGATTCGTGTATAAAAGCTATAAGCTTCAGGCTGCAAGCAAGAAAACACGAAGAGCACAAAGTCCTATAAAGAATACATTGTGCAAAACTTCGCGTCTTAGCACCTTCGCAGTTCAAGAAAATCAGCTCAAATATTTTCCTACAATCGGCACTCTCCTACCCACGCCAAAAGCTTTGGGCGATACCCGAATGATTGGGCAAAACTGGTTGCGCTTATACTCATTCCTGTTTACCAGTGCCAGCGTTCTATCTACCAGTGCAGCAGCAAAACCCTGTGCTTTTATTTCGGCGGGACCTTGCCTTTTTTCTATATATTGAAATAATATTTGGTCAAGCACCTCATATTCCGGCAGGCTGTCGCTATCTTTCTGGTCGGGACGCAACTCGGCACTTGGGGCTTTATAAATGATATTTTCCGGAATAATTACGCTCTCACGATTAATATATCGCGCCAGCGCATACACTTGTGTTTTATAACAATCGCCCAATACGCCTAAACCACCTGCCATATCGCCATACAAGGTTCCGTAGCCAGTTGCCAGCTCACTTTTATTGCTGGTATTCAGCAGTATATAACCAAACTTATTGGCAATAGCCATCAGCAGGTTGCCACGTGTGCGGCTTTGTATATTTTCCTCGGCAAGCGAAAAAGGTAAATCCTGGAAGATAGGTTTCAGAGTGGTTAAAAATGCTTCATAAATCGTATTGATGCGAATAATGTCATACGGATTTTGCAAGGCTTCGCTTAGTTGCACCGCATCGTTTACCGAATGCTCGGTAGAGTAAGGCGAAGGCATTAATACAGCGCGCACATTTTCTTTGCCCAGTGCCTCGCAGGCAATCGCCAGCGTAACTGCCGAATCAATACCACCCGAAGAACCAAGTATAGCTTTGCTGAAACCCATTTTTTCAAAATAATCTTTAATGCCCATTACCAAAGCCTTGTAAATGCGGTCAATATTTTCTTCAGGTTCCAGCACCTGCTGGGTGATGTGCACTGCATTGCCCTTGCCGGTAGAAAACGATGCGGGCTCTACAATGCTTTCGCAAATAGTACCATCGTCTTTTAGTGTTACACTTTGCACTGCTTCCTCAAAAGCTGGCAGCGCTTTGCACAGGTTTCCATCTTTATCAAACACCAGCGAAGCACCATCAAATACAACCTCGGTTTGGCTGCCTACGGCGTTGCAATACACCATTGGCAGTTTGTATTTCAATACATTATTTCTTATTACTTTTTTCCTGCCTTCCTCGTGCATATAATCAAAAGGCGAAGCACTCAGGTTTACCATTATATCCGGCTGCTGATGCATCATTTTATCCATCGGGCAAATGATATACAACGGATTGTCATCAATATTCCAGATGTCTTCGCATATCGTAATCGCCAGCTTTTTACCCTTAAACGGCACCACATTCCACTCCATAGAAGGTTCAAAATAGCGGTACTCATCAAATATATCGTACGTGGGCAACAAGGTCTTGTGTACTTCGGCTTGTATCTCTTTTTCGTACAGCAAAAAGGCAGCATTAAACAGGTCTTTACCTTCTATTTTGGGGTTGCGTGCCGGTGAGCCAACGAGTACGCCAATCGTATCGGCGTGTTCCTTTATGCGGTTAATACTTTCGTAACATTGATTAATGAAATCATTAAATTCCAAAAAATCTCTTGGCGGATAACCACATACACACAATTCGCTAAACACAATCAAATCGCCGCCTTGCGCTTTGGCTTCTTCTATTGCTGCAATGATTTTTTGGGTGTTGTATTCAAAATTGCCGATGTGATAATTCTGCTGCGCTAAAAATATTTTCATTGCCGATGAATTAACTTTTATCTGTTATGTCAAACAGATTAAGGATTGATAATGGTGTTTTTCTGTTTGTAAAGATAAACAGAGAACGGCGAATAAGTATTGATTGGATAACACGGCATTGCAATAAGATGAATAAGCATTTCAAATCATATTTCCTAAATCGTACATCATACATTCAACATCGTATATAAAACCCCATTTTGCATTTTAAGAATACTCTTGCCAAAGGTTTACAGGCAGGCTGTTATTTTCGCATTATGAAAAAATTCGGCTTCGCACTGTGCTGGCTTATCTTACTTGTTGCCTGTAATAACAAGAAAAATATTCCGGATGTTTCTAATATTGATGTACCGTTTACCACGTTGCGGTTTGAAAAAGACTTTTTTGCCATAGATACCAACCATATAGAAGCTTCTTTAAATGGTTTGCAAAAGAAATACGGTTCTTTTCTCAACGATTTTTTATACAATATACTTGCGCTGCCGCCAATGCCCGACAGTGTGGTATCAAATGTAAAACTGTTTATTCACGACTACTATCCACGGTACCAGGCTGCAGAAAAGAAATTCGCATCTTTCAGGGAGGAAGAAAAAGCAATAAAAAAAGGGTTGCAATTTGTGAAGTATTATTTTCCACAATATAAAGTGCCGCAACAGGCTATCACTTTTGTTGGCCCGCTGGAAGGTTATGGCAATGTGCTAACAAGCAGCGGCTTTGCTATTGGTTTGCAATTGTATATGGGTAAAGATTTTGCCGATTATCATTCGGAATACCTGAGCAATATTTATCCATCGTATCAAAGCAGGCGGTTTGAGGCGGCTTATATTCCGGTGAACTGCATGAGGAATGTGATTAATGATATTTACCCGCCCAAAAGCGGCAGCCAAACACTGATAGAACAGATGGTGGAAGAAGGCAAAAGTATGTATGTTTTAGATTTATTTTTGCCAGAAACGGCAGATACCCTGAAAACCGGTTATACCGCCAGCCAATTGCAAGGCTGCTTTGATAACGAAGCCGGCATCTGGAACTTTTTCTTACAAAATAATATGCTCTATATCACCGATCCGTTGCAAACAAGAGATTATGTAAATGATGGTCCCAAAACCGAAGCATTAGGACCTGCTTCGCCGGGCAATATTGGCTTGTTTGTAGGCTGGCAGATTGTAAAAAAATGGATGGGTGAGCATGAAAAAACAACGCCGGAGCAGCTACTGCAAACGCCTGCCAAACAAATTTTTGAGGAAGCGAAATATAAGCCGAGATAAGAAACTATACATTAATACTGTGTACTCAAACAAAAAGAATCGAAAGCTTTTACTCAGCACATGAATAATTGCAATTAAGCCAGAAATCACAAACCGATTTTAATGTATTTACCAATGGCTGAATACCAACCGGCTTTACTAAGTAAGCATTTGCACCATATTTATAACAGGCTTCCACGTCTTTGGGATTGTCTGAAGTAGAAAACATAATAATAGGTGTGTACGCAAGTGCCTTTTGCGCTCTCATTTTTTGCACCAGTTCAATGCCGGTCATTCCCGGCAGATGAATGTCGAGCAAAATCAATTTATAGCTTACATTACTGCTGGTATCGCTTACAGTTGACAAGGCTGTCTTACCATCGGTAGCAATGGATACATTGATGTTGCAGTCCACTTTTTTCAATGCACGTATTACAAAACCTATATAATCTTCGTTATCTTCTATATATAATATATCTGTATTGTTCATATTGCTGTGTTTATAAATGATAGATAAAAGATAGTGCCCTTACCCAATTCGCTCTCGTACCATACTTTGCCATTATGCTTTTCCATAATGCGTTTTACAATAGATAAGCCCACGCCGGTGCCTTCAAACTGCTGTACATTATTCATGCGCTTAAATATCTCATACACCTGATTACCATATTGTACATCAATACCCACGCCATTATCCTGTATTTTATACACAGTTTCACTTCCCTGCATTTCAGCGTCAATTACTACCATAGGGTGCGGAGATTTGCTGCTGTACTTCAGTGCATTACCAATAACATTGGTAAATACCTGCGTTATCATTGTCTTATCTGCCCTGAGGTTGGGAGTGTTTTTTATAACAACGTTTGTATTGTCTGTTTTGTACGCCACAGTTAGCTCGTTTACAATCTCCTTAATTAAGCTTCGCATATCCAGCGATGTGCGTACAAGTTCTTTTCTGCTTATCCTGGAGTATGCCAGCACCTCTTTTATCAGCAGGTGCATTTTGTCGGCACTGCGTATAATGCGGTGCAAAATGTCGATTGTATCTTCATTTAGCGACTTATTTTCTTCCAGGATTATTTCTGTATAATTTTTTATGGACGTAATGGGTGTTTTAAGGTCGTGCGAGATAGTAAAGCTAAACGTATCCAATTCTTCATACGCTTCCTTCAGCCTTTCATTCAACTGGCGTATCTGGTTGGCTTTCTGATTAATAACGTATGCAATGTCTTCGCGTAGCTTCATTACCGTACTGATCTCGGATTTGCTCCACTGCTCGCTGGTATTTTCTACCTGCTGGCTCCATAAGTCAAAAGAACGGCGGGGCGAAATGATAATATTTCCCGTGTCATCTTGTTCTATGTTTTTACCGGGATTGCCTGCCCAGTTTACCGTTTTAATCCTTTCTCCTTTAAACCACAAAATGTATTCACCCATTTCTTTGGACAATGTACACGCCAGCAAACCACTGGCAACATCGGCAAAGGCTTTTGCAGGCTTGTAGTACTTGCAAAGACTATCGGTATGAAATATTTGTGATGAATTTTGCGCTTGCAACCAGTTTATAATTTCGGCTATCTGCGCATCGGTTGGGGTAGTGCCTGTTTTGTAAGTATTATTTTCAAATACCAGTGCAGCGCCATGAGCACTCGTTATCCCTGTCAGCAACTGTGGTTGCTTAGTAAATGCGCTTACCACATCCCAGTCTTTTGTCATCTGGCGAATGAGGTCTTCGGCCGACTGCCGGTACATTTTACTGTATTCCTTACTTTCCTCGTCGTCGCGGTATTCTAAAGAGGCAGATAAAATTTGGCCAATCAGTCTTGCGCCTTCGCGTGCTTTAAAATCAATAAACTTTGGCGTATAGTTGTGGCACGAAATCAAGCCCCAAAGTTCACCGTGTGCTATCAGCGATACGCTAAAAGAGGCAGTCACACCCATGTTTTTGAGGTACTGGATATGTATGGGCGAAACGGCACGCAACGTAGAGAGCGTAAGGTCTAAAGGATAAGCAGCCGCCACATCGTTCATAGCAATGATGTAAGAAGTGGGCATATTTACATCGGATATAATGCGGGTAAGATTTTTCTTGTACAGCTCTCTTGCCTGCCTGGGAATATCTGATGCGGGATAATGCAGTCCAAGAAACGGCTCTACGTCTTCGTTCTTTGCTTCAGCTATCACTTCGCCATGCCCATCTTCCCAAAACTTATAAATCATTACGCGGTCGTAATAGATAATCGTTTTTACCTGTTCTGCCGCATTCTGCAATACATTCCTGAGCGTTTTGCCATCCAGTATTTTAGATAATGAGGCGCTGATGTAATGCTGCAATGCTGTTTCTGCATTGCTTTTGCGAGATTCGAACTCAATAATCAGATAATTGTTGTATTCATGCGCAATGAGGTAATAAGGCGCACCATCTATTTCAACCGCAACAGGGTTGATGCCTTCAAAAGAAGTGGCACTGGCATAATTCAATAATTGTGAAAGCGAAATAGCCTGCAGTTGGATATTGCTCTTCTGTAAGAACTCTTCCAGCGTTTTATCCAGCAGCGCAGTAGCTCCCAATGCTACTTTTTGCAGCAGGTTTTCGCTAATATACTGTATAGTAAAATTGCTCTTATCAACCGCAACCAAATAGCCATGCCCCTGTATCTGTCCGGGCACATGAATCGGTTCGCGATCGCAATTAGTAATGTCCACTACCGGGTTCTTCATCTGTAAAATATATGAGGTCTATGCTCGTAAAAAAATCAATTTTTGCTGTAGCCAATCTTTGAACAATACAAAAGTAGCTGCCGCGGTTTGAATAAGCGCCTCATCCATTGCATTGTTTGTATTCAGATTATTCAGCGATTGGATAAACACATTCCAGCGCTCGCGTGTGTGCCGGTCATAGCCGTTAAAAAAAGACAGTCCCTGATGGATATGCAGCTTATCAATAATCATTTTCTTAATCATTATGCCGCCCAATGTAGCACCTTCCAGTACATACAAAGCACCTATTGCTGTAGTGGCGTTGGTAATGGCAGGCAAACGATTACAAAGCTGTATCTCATAATCCACTTCCAGGTCTTGCAAATCATTCAAAAGCCACTCTGGCTTGCGCCGGGATGGATAATCTGGTAAATTATTTAAGTCTATGCAGGCATCTATATTATCATAAACCGGTTTAAAAAAACCATAAAAAAGTAGCAATAATGCAGCATAATCATCCTTAGATTGAATACTTTCTATATATGGTACAAGCGAATGATCAAGTGCCAGATGCAGCGGGTGTATAGCATCGCGCAGCTTTTGTATTAGCGTCATGAGATAAAAGTAAGATAGAGATAAAAAACTGAAAAGCGATATGCCTGAATAATAAAATAATCACTGAGATAATAAAAAGCCCCGATTGATCGGGGCTTTACACTTTACTTCAAACGGGTTAACCTTATTTAGTTTCGTCCCTCATTATTTTATCTCTGGTAGCACGTCCGGGCAAATAGATCTGGAAGCCTATATTAAGATTTAAATAGCTGGTGGAAGTTTGATTTCCGAAGCCTACCTGTCCATTATACTTTAATAAAGTTTCCAAACCAACGTTTGGAGTAATAAAGTAAGCATAACCTGGACCAACACCTAAACCTAAACCATTAGTGTTGTAATTATTACCATTGCCATCCGAGCTATTCGTTCCTTCAATACCTACATTGCCCTCGAAAAACCAGCGCCCATGTTGCAGCAGGTTTACCTTTTGACTATTAACATAATAACGGGCAATTGGACCTACTCCATAAACAGTTTGTGTACCTGCGCCTTTTGCAGTTGCCAAATCAAATCTTACATAAGCTCCTACCGCAACATTGTCTTTAATAAACCACATTGCTTTTGGAGAAATGCTAATATCTGTTTCTGCACCTTTTTTCAAGCCAATTTGAAAACCAGCCAAATCACTTCCCACTAAAACGTTGCCTCTCTGAAGCTGAGCATGGGATACAGTTGCAGCACCCAGTGCCACAACCAAAAGGGTAAGAATTTTTTTCATAAACATTGTTTTATAATTGATTAACACATTTTCACAAACCATGCCAAGCCATGTTGGTTATATGGCACAGTACTTACTGTTCGCTTTTAGTTTTAATGAATGTTAATGGTATTAAATCCTATTTTAAATGTATTTCGGCAGTTGCACACACTGTTTTCACATTTAGTTTAACACACAATCTTAACAGCCGCATGACAATACGCCCTTCGCTGCCTTGCGCACAAAAAGTATCTTTGCAAAAAATTCCACATGAGCCAAAAAGGAAAAGTGCTGGTAGCTATGAGTGGCGGTATAGATAGTACCGTTACAGCCCTTATGCTCCATCACGAAGGATATGAAGTAGTGGGCATTACGATGAAGACCTGGGATTATGCTACCAGCGGCGGCAGCCATAAAGAAACGGGCTGTTGCAACCTCGATAGCTTTAATGATGCACGGCAGGCAGCGGTACAGCACGGCTTTCCGCATTTTATACTGGATATACGCGAAGAGTTTGGCGGGTTTGTAGTGGAGAACTTTATAGAGGAATATTTAGCTGGCCGTACCCCTAACCCATGCGTAATGTGCAATACGCACATTAAATGGCGTGCCTTGCTAAAGCGAGCCAACGCATTGGGCTGCGATTTTATTGCCACCGGGCATTATGCCAATGTATATCAAAGCAATAATGGCAGATATGTCATCAGCAAAGGCATTGACGAAACCAAAGATCAAAGCTATGTGCTGTGGGGGCTTGATCAGGATTTGCTGAGCCGCACCATTATGCCGCTTGGCAAATACCGCAAAACCGAAATACGGCAAATGGCGCACAACTTTGGCTATCCCGAACTGGCAAAGAAAAGCGAGAGCTACGAAATATGTTTTGTGCCCGATAATGATTATCGTGGTTTTTTAAAACGCCGTATTGACGGGCTGGAAGAAAGGGTTGATGGCGGTTGGTTTGTAAATAAAGAAGGTAAAAAATTAGGTCAACATAAAGGCTATCCTTTTTATACCATCGGGCAGCGCAAGGGGCTGGAGATTGCACTTGGCAAGCCCGCGTATGTAACGGCTATTCACCCCGAAACCAATACAGTTGTGCTGGGGGATGAGGCGGATCTGGCAGAAAGCCGCGCACTCATTAGTAAACTCAATTGGGTAAAATACGATGGTGTACACGATGGTATGGAAGTTATCACCAAAATACGATATAAGGACAGTGGTTCGGCCAGTGTTTTATATAACGAAGACAATGATATTATTGTACAGTTTATGGAGCCTGCAAAAAGCATAGCGCCGGGACAAAGTGCTGTTTTTTACGAAGGCGACGAAGTGATTGGCGGCGGCATTATACAGCGCGGCGCATAGCAGTAGGATGGTGTGAAACGAGACTGAAAAACCGGCAATAATCAAGCACGCGTAAATGTTTCAAAACACGACCAATTGATAATAATAAAGCTGAATGGCTACAATTTTACCCTGCAGCTTTATTATCTACACTTTAAATGGGTACCGACCAAACTATAAAACATATAAGAGTAATGAAATGGCTTTTATTGATAGCTATAAATACCATGCTGTTCCTTTCGTGTAACAGCTATCCCAAAGCCGAAAACCCGCTGGATGCTGCACGCGAGTTTATAGATGCTTGTTTAAAAGGTGACTTTGATAAAGCTAACTTTTACATGTTGCAGGACAACGAAAACAACGCGCAACTGGAAAAGCTAAAGGCGGCTTACCGCTCCCGAAGCTCATCGGAGAAAGCGCAGTACAACGATGCCAATATTGTTATTCTTGAAGACAGCGCCGTAAACGATACTACCGAAATCATTAATTATAAAAACTCGTACGACAACATTGCCCGCAAAGCACGCGTAATACAACGGGGTGGAAACTGGCAGGTAGATCTGAAATATACTTTTAATGGCAACCTGTAAATACTGGTTGCGGTGAAGTTTTTATCGGTAACATACAACCAATTGCATAAAGCATAAAGCGAATTCTTTTTTTTCACTCATGCCTCCTTACCTTTGCAGCCCGGTTTAAACGTCTTTTAAGAAGATTGTAATACTGAATAATGGAACAACACGTTTAAACAGCAATAAATTATATTAAACAAAAAACCTAAACAGCAAGCAAATTATAATGACAACAAATGTACTTCACCCATGGCATGGCGTAGAGGTGGGCGACAAGGCACCACGCTTTGTAAATGCAGTGATTGAGATACCACAAGGGTCCAGAGCTAAATATGAAATAGATAAAGCATCGGGACTGCTAAAGCTGGACCGTGTTATTTATTCCTCTTTTTATTACCCGGCCAATTATGGCTTTATACCGCAAACTTATGGCGATGATAAAGACCCGCTGGATATACTGGTGCTATCCACCATCAGCATACAACCAATGTGTTTGGTAGAAGCTAAAGTACTGGGCGTAATGCAAATGACTGATGGCGGCGATGCGGATGATAAAATTATTGCAGTTGCAGCAAACGACCCTTCTATCAATTATTACAACAATTTAGAAGAGTTGCCCAAGCATTTCTTTAGCGAAATGCGGCACTTTTTTGAAGAATATAAACGCCTCGAAAACAAGAGCGTAAGCGTGGAAGAGTTTGGCGATAAAAGCAAAGCATTGCACATTGTAGAAGAAGCAATAGCACTTTATAAAAAGACTTTTACAGTAAAGCTGTTGCAGCAATAATTTGCTGCCGGTTGCAGCCAAAGCAAATAAAACAGCATCGTATTTATTTCAACTTTATTTTTGCACAAAACCTTTTTGCATGGAAACTATACACACAGTGGATGAAAAACCACGCACTTCTAAATACTGGCTGTGGTTCTTTATATGGCTCGTTATACTCATCATCATGTTGCTGGATGTAGGCGGCAGCCGAAAGTTCTTCTGGATGGCATTGCCAGGCACACTTACCTACTTTGCAAAAGGCATGAACATCATGTAAATAAAGTACATCAAATTCATATAAGTTGTCTTATATAAGCTGCAAACGTCAGACTATAAGCTGCAAGCAGAAAGATGAAATTTTATATGTAATACCGCTTAATTGAAAAAGGTATTATAATAAAAAGAAGACCTGATTTTTTAATCAGGTCTTCTTTTTATTATACAGCGGAGACGCAAAATGTTTAGTATTAGCAACGTTTTTTACATCTGTTATATCAGCAAAAATCCTTATCAAAAGCGCTTACGTGCGGCTGGCTATAAGTAAATTCAAATCAGTATATTTCAAATCGTACCGCTGGCTGATGTATATATCAGTAAGATGCCCTTTGTATAAATACACGCCATGCCGCAGGTTGAAGTTGTGCCACAGCATTTCTTCTATTCCACCCTCATCGCCTGCATCTAATAACAGCGGCATCAACACATTGCTGATCGCCTGGCTGGCAGTGCGGGCAAAGCCACTGGCAATGTTGGGTACGCAATAGTGTATTACATCATGCTTCAAAAAAACCGGGTGTTCGTGCGTAGTTACTTCACTGGTTTCAAAACAGCCGCCGCGGTCTATACTTACATCTATAATTACACTGCCGCTGCGCATATTGGCAACCATGTGTTCGGTAACTACAATGGGACTACGGCCACTTTCGGCATTTAATGCGCCCACCGCTACCTCGCAAGTCTTCAATTGTTTGGCCAGTATTTTGGGCTCAATTACACTGCTCCATATACGCTGGCCAATATTGCTTTCAAGGCGTTTTAATTTATATACATTATTATCAAACACCTTTACCGAAGCGCCCATTGCCAGTGCAGTGCGCGTAGCAAACTCGCCTACTATACCCGCACCAATAATAATAACTTTTGTTGGTGGTATGCCACTAATGCCGCCCAGCAATACACCTTTGCCCTGGTTGGCACTGCCTAAGTATTGACCCGCAATCAGCATAGCCGCACTACCTGCTATTTCGCTCATGCAGCGCACAATAGGAAAATTGCCGCTATCATCCTTCAGGTTTTCGAAGCTTAATGCTGTAATGCGCTTTTGCATCATCGCTTCAATCACTTCTTTTTTTAGCAATGAAAAATGAAGTGGTGAAATGACTGTTTGGTCCATTTGCAGGTGCGCGCAGTCTTCCAGTGTAAAAGGCGCACTTTTGATGAGTATCGGCGCTTTATATACTTCGGTTTTATCGTAGGCTATTTTGGCACCAGCCTCACTGAAGTCTTTATCAGAATAATGGCTGCCTTCGCCGGCTTTGGTTTCTATAATTACTTCATGTCCGTTATTCACCAGCACATTTACGGCTTCGGGTGTTAGTCCAATGCGGTTTTCCTGAAAAGCAGTTTCTTTTGGAATGCCAATGTTCAACCGTTCACCGCCAGATTTTATATCTAATTTTTCTTCCTGCGTTTCGTAGGCAAAAGAAGCACTTACAACAGGTTTCGCAACGGCCATATATGGTTAGTTTTAAAACAGGCTTGCTTATGAAAGCTTTACAACTGATTGATAAAAAAGGCAAAGTTAATTCAAACAATGTTTTATTGTATTTTTATTACGCGCCGGTCATCGCCGGTCAGCTCTATGTAAATATGCAGACTGTTTTCTGGCAGTAAAGCCGGTGCTACTTCCGGCCATTCTATCAGGCATAAGTTGCTGTTGCTAATGGCATCTTCCACACCTGCCTGTATGGCTTCTTCCTCGCTTTTAAGCCGGTACCAGTCCATGTGATAAATAGTACCGGCTACCGGACTTTGATATTGGTTAATAATAGCAAATGTTGGACTGCTGATGTTTTCTTGTACGCCTAAAACAGCTTTGCACAAAGCACTGATAAATGTAGTTTTGCCTGCACCCATCGGCGCATGAAAAGCCCACACAGAATGTTCTTTTCCATGATTCCAAACCTGCTGTGCTGCTTTATCAATATTCTCTTTGGTAAATTCCATTTGCATGGTACAAACCTACATTGTGCTTATTAATCAATAAACAAAACTGTTAAAGATTATATTATTTGCAACATTGTTTTAAAGATAAAATGGTTAAGCATCGGCACACACTTTTAGTAAAGTGTAACTTTGACAATTATAAAAGTATTGCTGTTGCAGAAATAAAGAAGTAGTTGATTATGAGAGCAAAGCAATCGTATAAAGATAAAATAGATGGAAAAAATTAATTGGAAAGTAGAAGGTATGAGCTGCACCAACTGTGCACTTACTGTTCATAAATATTTGGAAAAACAAGGCGCACAAAACGTAAAAGTCAACTTTATAGGTGGTGATGTAAGTTTTGATAAAAACCATAACCTCAATGAAGCAGCTTTACAAAAAGGTATAAATAATTTAGGGTATTCTATAAAAAATGACACAAACAACAACACCGCAAAGCGGTTCATTTTCAAAGATCATTTGCAACGCTTTTTGTTTTGTTTGGTCTTTACGCTCCCGTTAATGCTGCACATGGTTGGCTTGCATATTGGTATTTTAATGAATCCATATATGCAACTCGCGCTTACGATTCCGGTGTATGTAGTGGGTATGTCGTTCTTTGGCAAGAGCGCAGTCAAGAGTTTAATGAAAGGAATTCCCAACATGAATGTCTTGATTGCTTTGGGTGCCACGGCGGCTTTTGTTTACAGCCTATATGGCACACTCAGCGGCGGAGGCGAACAATACCTGTTTTACGAAACAACCGCAGCCATTATTACTTTAGTATTTTTAGGCAATTGGATGGAAGATAAATCGGTAGCAACCACCCAAAAAGCATTGCAGCAATTAGCCACTTCGCAAACCACCATAGCAAACATGATTGCTTATGATGATAAGCACGAAGAACATGTCTTCCCGGTAGAGAGCAGCAGCCTGCATGTAGGCGATTTGTTGCTGGTAAAAAGCGGCGAACAGGTGCCGATAGACTGTAAAATTTTATGGGGCGAAGCACTGGTAAACGAAGCTGTCATCTCGGGTGAAAGCACGCCGGTAGAAAAGAAGATGAATGATAAACTAATTGGCGGCAGCATACTGGAAAGCGGCACGGTAAAGACGTATGTAACTGCAGTGGGTGAAGACACTGTATTGAGCAACATCTTAAAAATGGTGCGCGAAGCGCAAACCGAAAAGCCGCCCGTGCAACAATTGGCGGATAAGATAAGTGCAGTGTTTGTGCCGGTAGTCGTAAGCATTGCCATGCTTACATTTTTGGGCAATTATTTCGTCGCATCAGTTGATCTTGGCGAAAGCTTGTTGCGCAGCATAGCGGTGTTGGTTATTGCCTGTCCATGCGCTATGGGGCTTGCAACACCCGCAGCTATTGCTGTTGGTTTGGGCAGGGCAGCAAGGAATGGCATATTGTTTAAAAATGCAAAAAGCCTGGAAGTATTTAAAGATATTAAGCAGGTGGTATTTGATAAAACCGGCACATTAACAACAGGAGCTTTCAGAATAACTGATTTTAGTATAATTATTCAGGAAAACGAAAATACTGGTATAAATACAACTGATCTGCCTGATAATTTATCAACAAATATTATTCAGTCATCTGCCGGTAACAATTCGAAAACTGTGGATGAACACACACTCACCGCTCACCATTCACCGCTCACTGTTAATGAGTTCCGGCGTATAGCTTTTTCTTTAGAGAAATATTACAGCCATCCTATTGCCCGTTGTATTGCTAAAGAATGGAAAATAAAGGGAGACATTCGCTGGGCAAAAATTGAAGAAATAAAAGGTCTGGGCATACAGGCAGTAGATAAAGAAGGCAATCAATACACCGCCGGCTCTTACAAAACAGTAGCAGCATTAACGAACGATAATACTCATAACATTTACATTACCCGCAACAACGAACTGCTTGGCTGGATTGATGTGCAGGACGAAATACGTGCAGAAGCAAAAAGTGTGATTGCTTTGTTGCACGGAAAGGGCATTAAGACAATACTATTAAGCGGCGATAGTAAAGTAAAATGCGAACAGGTTGCAAAACAATTGGGTATAGATGAAGTAATTGCAGAACAAACACCAGCACAAAAGGTGGAAAAGATTGGCAGATACACGGCGCAAGCACCCACTGCAATGGTGGGCGATGGCATCAATGATGCACCGGCATTAGCCAAAGCTACCGTAGGCATTTCGCTGAGCGATGCCGCACAAATTGCAATGCAAAGTGCACAGGTGGTTTTAATGAATCATGGGCTGAAACATTTACCTCTTTCGCTGGGATTGGGCAAGCATACTTATAGAACCATCAAAAGCAATCTGGCGTGGGCTTTTGCCTACAACCTGGTTGCTATACCCGTGGCTGCATTTGGCTTTTTAAATCCAACCATCGGTGCATTGGTGATGGGCTTTAGCGATGTGGTACTGGCTGTAAATTCGGTACGATTGAACTGGAAGAAGGTGATATAATTTGCTCATAGATAGCACAGATGGAGAATGTAAAAGAAACAAACAATCTGTATTATACTTAAGCAACTGAAGTAAACGGATGCACAATTAGAATTTTATCGTTTAATTGCATCATGCAAACGCCGCTTTCTATACTGCAGCAGTACTGGCAGCACACGGCTTTTCGTGGCAGGCAGGAAGCCATTATCCAGGCTGTCCTGGATGGAAAGGATACACTTGCATTGCTACCAACAGGCGGGGGTAAATCGGTATGTTATCAAATACCGGCGCTGCTTAAAGAGGGGCTTTGCCTTGTTATCAGCCCGTTGATAGCATTGATGAAAGACCAGCTAAACAACCTTGAAAAAAAAGGTATTCCTTCGCTGGCTATTCACAGCGGGATGACGCAATATGAAGCAAAGCAAACCTTGCAGAAAGCAGCTTATGGCAATTACAAGTTTCTATATGTTTCGCCAGAAAGATTAGAAACCAGACTATTTAAAGAATACTTACCTGCATTAAACATTAACCTGCTGGCAGTAGATGAGGCGCATTGTATATCACAGTGGGGTTACGATTTTCGCCCGTCTTACCTGCGCATTATTCACCTTAAAAACAATCTTTCTTGCAGTGTGCCGGTACTGGCTTTAACGGCTTCAGCTACACCTGTGGTGCAGCAGGATATTATAGATAAACTTCAATTAGATAATCCTGCTGTTTTCAGGCAACCTTTTACCAGGCCCAACATTTCGTACAGTGTTTTTAAGGTAGATAGCAAGCTGAATAAATTGCTGGAAATATTGCAAAACGTACAAGGCAGCGGCATTGTGTATTGTAAAACAAGGCGGCAAACAAAAGACATTGCAAAGTTGCTTTCGCAACACAGTATGACTGCCAATTGCTATCATGCCGGACTAAGCGGTGAAGAACGTAATGTACGGCAGCAGGCATGGATTGACAATAAATTAAGAGTAATGGTGTGCACCAATGCATTTGGTATGGGCATAGATAAGCCCGATGTGCGTACCGTTATTCATTTTGATGTGCCGGATTGCCTGGAAAATTATTACCAGGAAGCAGGTCGCGCCGGAAGAGATGGCAAGCGCGCTTTTGCAGTGCTGCTCTACCACAGCAAAGATGAAAGTGAGCTGAAAGCCTTTCCACTATTACGCTTTCCAACAATAGATGCGATCAAAAATGTATATCAGCATTTGTGCGATTTTTTAGAAATTCCAGTGGGTATTGGTGAAGACAATTACTACAATTTTGATTTAAAGACTTTTGTTACCAATTTCAAACTTGATATTCACTTAGTCATCAACAGCATCAAAGCACTGGAGCAGGAAGGATACTTCACTTTTAATGAAAGCATTTTTTTACCTGCACAAATTGGCTTTACTGCCGATAGGTTTTTATTGGATGAATTTCAGCAAAGTCACCCACAATATGAGCCGATTATCAAATGTTTGCTGCGCACGTACGAAGGCATTTATGATAACCGCGTATCTGTTTCTGAAAAGCAGATTGCAAGGCTTACAGGCGTGAAGGAAACAGCGGCAAGGCAGCAACTACAACAATTGCAGGCATTTGGCATTTTGGAATATTTACAACAAAAAGAAACGCCGCAAATCCATTTTTTGCACAACCGCGCCTCTGCCAAATATCTCATCATCAACTACGAGTCGTATGCACAGCGTAAACAGGAATATACTTGTCGCGTTGAGCAGATGTTGCAATATTTACATCTGGAAAACACTTGCCGCAGTACTTTTATAAGTAAGTATTTTGGTGATAATGAAAGTACTCATTGTGCTGTGTGCGATAATTGCATTGCTCAAAGGAGCCTGCACATTTCCAAAGAGGAATTTGACAAAATAACTACACATATTTTACACCTTATTCCTTCGCATGGCATCGACATAAAACAATTAAAAAGTGCATCAGCATGCTTCAATAGAAGTAAATTTTGGAAAGTGCTCAACTATTTGCAGCAGGAAAGAAAGATAAAAAGTATAAATGGTATTGTGCAGTTGGCGTGATGCTATTTGGCTTTTTACAACCGGGTTTTTAATACCTTCTTCCGTTTATTTTCTTTTACATAAATTCCTATCTTTCCTCTTGTGAATACTAACCAAACACCTTTAGCAGAACGGCTTCGACCCACCAATTTAGATGAACTGACTGGTCAGCAACACCTTACCGGTAAAGGCAGCATACTACGCGCTGCCATTGATAGCGGACGCATTCCATCCATGATCTTGTGGGGTCCGCCAGGTGTGGGCAAAACCACTATCGCCAATATTATTGCACATACATTACATGTACCTTTTTACCAACTGAGCGCCATCAGCAGCGGCGTAAAAGAAGTGCGGGAAGTAATAGAAACAGCCAAGCAACAAGCGAGCGCTATTTTGTTTATAGATGAAATACATCGCTTTAATAAAAGCCAGCAGGATGCACTGTTAGGCGCAGTAGAAAAAGGCACCATCACACTTATTGGCGCCACTACTGAGAATCCTTCTTTTGAAGTCAATTCGGCATTGCTGAGCCGTTGCCAGGTATATGTGTTGAAGCCTTTGGGAGAGGAGGATTTAATTCAATTATTACATCATGCAATTACAACCGACGAATGGCTGAAAAGCCGCGACATAGAACTAAAAGAAACAGCGGCATTAATTAATATTTCGGGGGGCGATGCAAGAAAATTGTTGAACTTATTAGAGCTGGTAGTAAACACTTTTAAGCCGAACCAAACAATTATTATCACTGATGAACTCGTGATGGAAACAGCACAAAAGCGTATTGCCTTATACGACAAAGGCGGCGAGCAGCATTACGATATCATCAGTGCATTTATCAAGAGTATGCGAGGCAGCGATCCCAATGGTGCAGTATATTGGCTGGCGCGCATGATTGAGGGCGGTGAGGATGTAAAGTTTATCGCTCGCCGTATGATTATTTTTGCAAGCGAAGATATAAGCAACGCAAATCCCAATGCGTTGTTGCTGGCAAATGCAACGTTTGATGCAGTGAATAAAATTGGCTACCCCGAAGCAAGAATTATCTTGTCACAATGTGCTACTTATTTAGCTTCTTCGGTAAAGAGCAATGCGTCTTATGAAGCGATTGGGATGGCACTGGAAACTGTAAGGAAATACGGAGATTTGCCAGTGCCGCTACACATACGCAATGCGCCAACCGGGCTGATGAAAGACCTGAATTATGGTAAGGGCTACAAATATGCACACGCCTTTGAAGGCAACTTTACCGAGCAGGAATACTTGCCTGAAAAGCTGAGCGGCACAGCATTTTACAAGCCCGGCAACAACCCGCGGGAAGAAGAATTGAGAAGATTTTTAAAGGGCTTGTGGAAAGAAAAATATGGTTATTAAGCAAATTACAATAAGTAGTGCAGTATGGATTTCATCAAAAAATCAATACAAAGCAGCAGTGCCAATCGCATTTTCCCGGCGGTCATCCATAATTAATATATAATCAAGACCTGTGATGGAAAAATTTAACGGGAGCAGGTAATATTTATTACCATATACAGAGCGTGTGCTAAAGAGTTTGAAGGATGATTCTGATAAGCCGGAAGTCTTTGAAAGATATACCTGCATGTCAGTATTGTCTGTTATATTCATTTGCTCAAGACCTACTACATACCTGCCATTTTTTTGCTGGTAAATTTTGCCAAGGCCTCCAAATTTGGAGGTACCAAAAACAAATTTCCCCTGTTTTAAAACTAATGCATCTGTCAACGAAATAGTGTCTATTGCTCTTGTACAGTTTTTCAATGATTCCTTCCGGCAGGATAAAATAACGAAGGATATACAAAGTAGTATAAATACATAGCTTTTCATAGTATAGGATTTAAAGAGGGTTACCGTAAAGTTAATCCCATTTTTATTAGAATACGGGAAAAAACAGGTGTTGGTTTATTGAAAGAGATAATTTTTCTAAGCCGGCTAATTACCAAATACCCGTTTTACAGTTACGTAGTGTTCTCAATTGTATGATGAATGGTTAGGGCATACCCATTCGGTATGGGCTATCCGCAGTTTCGTTCTTTATTTCTTGGTCATCATATAACCAGGAATACTGCCTCCAGTTAAAAGCATGCGTTGTATCTTTTGCAAAATTATTTTGCTATTAACGCTTAAAACAGCATTTCAATCTTATCACAAAAATAAAAAGGCGGTTACTTCATCAGTAACCGCCTTTTTATTTTTGTGCGTATAATCCCCTTTAAAAATTATTGTCCATCATCACCGTTATCATTACCGCCATTGTCATCGCCATAGCCATTATCATCACTAAGATTTAAAGGATAACCATAAGTTTCTTCATAACCCGGGTAGATACCTTCCAACTTTACATTGCCGGTTGCATTAGCTAAAATTGATTTCAAATCATCCAATGTTTTTACCGGCTGGCCATTTATACTGGTTATAATAAAGCCTTCCTGAATGCGGCTGTTCTTAAGTGCACCATTACCCAGCTTTTTAATCTGTACACCACCATCAATACCATTGCGTTTAGCAGTAGAGGCATCTACGGTTGCAAGATCGCCCCCTAATTTATCCAGCACACTGGCTGCCTGTACCTGGGCGTAAGTACCTGCTTTATTTTTAAGCGTTACTGAGGTTGTATTTTCAGTACCACCTCTGGTATAAGTAACACTCAGTTTATCGCCCGGTTTGTAGCGTGAAAGTTGTTCCTGTAACTCTGCGCTGCTGCCAATAGCAACGCCATTGATTTTAGTAATAAAATCACCTTTCTTAATACCACCCTGGATAGCAGCGCCATCTTCGGCAACACCACTTACATATATACCATTCCCTTCAGGAACACCCATAGATTTCTTTTGCATATCGGTTAAGTTATCGGGTACATAAGAGATACCAAGATAACCCCTCTGTACAGCGCCGTACTTAATCAAATCGTTAACGGTCTTACGCACAATATTCACAGGAATAGCATAAGAATAACCTGCATACGAACCTGTTGGAGATGCAATAGCCGAGTTGATGCCAACCAGCTCGCCGGCAGTATTTACCAGCGGCCCACCACTGTTGCCGGGGTTAACTGCAGCATCGGTTTGAATAAATGATTCTACTGCACTCTTGCTTTTATTGATGCCGATAGAACGTGCCTTGGCACTTACGATACCTGCCGTAACAGTTACATCCAGTGTAAGCGGATACCCGATAGCAAGCACCCATTGTCCAAGTTTTACATCGTCGCTGTTGCCATACACCAGGTAAGGCAGCGCTTTACCATCAATCTTTATTACAGCAAGGTCAGTGCTGGGGTCGGTGCCAATCACAGTAGCTTTGTAAGATTTTTTGTTGGCGAGTGTTACATTTACCTCATCGGCACCTTCTACCACATGGTTGTTAGTTACAATATAACCATCATCGCTAATGAGCGCACCGCTACCGCTGGCACGCTGCTCGGGAATAGTTTGAACGCGCGGGCCGCTAAAGAAACCGCCAAACGGATCGTCATCGCCAAAAAAATCGGAGAATGGATTGCGCTGCTGCGGTAGGTTGTTGGTTACCTGTCGTGCCTTGGTGCGTGTTTTAATATGAACGACTGCAGGCGTTGCAGAAGAAGCAGCAGCCGTAAAGTCAACTGTGCTCACCGGTGTATTATTACCAAAAAAACCTGCATAATTTACAGGCAATTTGCCGTTGATTTCCTGAACACCGCTGTATTGGGTTTCCATATATTTGCTGTATCCCCACACACTCAAAACAGCCGTGGCTGCACTTATCAGCACCACCAATAATAGATTTTTGAGTTTCATTTGTTCTTTTTTATTTTTTATAAAATTAATAAACGGAGTTGATGCAATTAGTAAAGCAAATTGTATTCCTTTCCATAGCAAATAAACAAATCTGCTTAATTGAATAGTTATAGCGAAATTCCAATTAACAAATGTTTGACGAAGCTCCTCGTAGAAGCTGACATAATTGCAAGAAAACTACACCATTTTGCAGTTGTTGTCAATTGATAATCATGCAAAACTGTCAAATAAAAGAACTCAACTTTTTGTAATAACAATCTTCATGCAAGGTATCAACAAGCCTGCACTATCAGCACTTTTTTATTCCACATCTTTTACCATTTACTTATATTATTGCCACTCCCTTTCCCCACTGTTTATTTAGATGTACCTAATCCCCTATGTTGTTGCACTATTTAATCATTTATTTAAACCTGCTTTTTAAATTTTATGATTAATACAATAATGGAGATGCAATACTTGCTACCATTAGATTATCTTATTAAAAATAAGAGCTGCGAGCAGAGAATTTAGAACCTGGTATATCCTGCCACTTATCTGAAATGGTCAATTAAAATCTCCCGGCTTTTTAGCGCCTTTACTGTTTAACTCGCGTACTCGCTTGGAAGCTCCATTGATATTCATAAGCTCGTTGCATAAAAAAGAAAAAACATCGTGATGTGTTTTCTAACTCCTTGCTAAAATATGAGATAACAATACCTAATCCATCGTGCTGCTATTATCCTCCACCATCACTTCATAAACAGGACTGAATAAGTACACAATGCCGGTTCGCACCTCCTGGCAGCGGTAGCGCTTGCGCAGTTTGTTGCCTTTGGTAAACTGCCGGCCGTCTTTGGTAGTAAACAATGTATGTTGGGGCAGTTGCTCCAACAGGAAAACACCAGGTTTGCGCTCATCGTAGTTGGCTAATATGCGCGTTAAATGTACTTCGGCACAACTGCTGGCAGCGGGATTTTGTAAAGATTGCAGCAGCGCCTGCCGGATGTCTGCAGGAAAAATATTATGTTGCAAAAACACGGCTAAAAGGTTACTATACGTTTGCTTCCATTCTTTGCCGTGGGCAGCTACAGTATGTTTGTATTGCTCAAAAGTAAGCAGGTGCGCAAGCTCGTGCAGCAAGGTAATGAGGAACGCATATTTGTTTAAATTGCCGTTTACTGATATGCGGTGATGTTTGTCTTTGTAGGCATTACGATAATCGCCCAATACGCTACTGCGTGCTTTTGCTACCGTAAGGTGCACTTTGTAGCGGTGCAGGTATTCGGCTACATAAGGATAAGTATTATCGGGCAGAAAGGCTGCCAGGGCATGCATCGGTTGCTCAACTTTTGACATTGTTATTCTGCTTATTCATCCTGAATAATCCACGCAATTCTACTGCTGTATAAATTATATATAACACCATACCCACCAGCACGGCATATACACTGCGCTGCTCACCGGCAGCAAACAAATAAATAAACGTAGCACCCGCAATCACAAACAGCTTGATGACTGTAGCACTCAGCACACTGCGCAAAAAAGCGTGCGGGTTGCTGCTGCGCAGGGCTTTAAAATGCAGATAAGCACTTATAGTCATCAATACAAAAAGCAGCAGATTGGCACCTTGTACTACCAAATGATTGATGTGGTAAGCATCCAGTTTATCATTGAATATAACGCATAGCGCATTGACCGAAACAAAAATAAAAATCAGTGGCAGGTACGTATTATTAAGTTTAAGCTTCGTCATCTTTTTTATTTGTCGTATCGCGTATTACTTTTATCATCATGCCTATAATGACCAGCAGCGGAAAAACCCAAATCAGTAAAGGAGTTTTTGTCTTAATCCATTCATCAGCAAGCATGCCCAGATACACAAATATGGCTATACCTGCAATAAGCTGCCATGCAAAAGAAAGATATTGCGTCAGCAGTTTGTTATTTTTAGGCTTTTTCTCCATACTCATCAGTCATTCGATATATCGGCTTTTGGCACTTTAAGCATGGTAGTATCTCTGGGTGGTATGCCGGCATTTCCGGTGAGCACCTGCCGGATACTGTTGAGGTACTGGTCTTTATATTTGATGGCCTGCTCCAGTGAGTCGGTTCTCATTTTCAATGCCTGCAGTTCTATTTTATTTTGTCTGGAAGCACCTTCGCCGGGTATATAATACTTTAATGGCGTTAAAATAAACAACATAACCGTGAGCCCAACCAGCAGCACGAATATGGTGCACAATCCAATATACACACTCATGCGGCTAAGCTTGAATGTAACGACTTCTTCGTAGGTATCATCGTTCATAACTACCAGCCGGTAGCGGTTTCTTAATCTTTTAAAGGTGCTGTTTTCTTCGGTTTTCTCCATATACCAATCATTACAGTGTGCAATATGCACGCTAATTACCTATTTATTTGCAAATGTCTTATTTAAATTGATAAACGTACCAAAATAGAAACAGGTATTCTGTGGTGGAGAATACCTGTGTTATTTTTTACTGCGGAGAACGAGCATCAATTGAGCCTTCGCAGAACTTTTTTACGCTGCGAAAGCTTTTTATCCCTACCATTCTGCTGTGAAAGGAAATTTAGTATTATTGAGAATGTAACCAAAAACTATTACCACAAAATACCTACACCTATATACCAGCGGTTGTAATGATATATATCTTTTAGTGGTTGCATTTGCCATGCCCAGGGCGTACCGGTAAAAGGCGCGTATGTAAAAGAAGTAGTTTTATAACTATAGCCGGCAGATAAGGCAAATTTTAATTGTTTTTGTGCCCTTAATAGCAATCCGCACCCGCCTTTTGCAAAGAAACCATTGTTAAAGTGTCCGCCAGCATACTGATACCATTCTTTTGCATCACTGCTGCGCGTGTTTGTAAAGTTTATGCCCGCTGCTGCCTGTATAAAAGGTTGTATTTTCTTATCAGAAAACTTTCTTTTTACATCCACAAACAAAGGCAACGAACGAAAAGGATAAAAATCGAAACCAGTGCCTACTCCAAAGGTATATTGGTTATAAGCAATGCCTTGCGTGGTGAATACAAAACTGCTTGCCGGTCTGTCTCCTTTTAATATCCCGCCCTCCATACTCCCGGTGTAACTAATCTTTCTTTGCGCATTTGTAATGCAGCTTATACTTATGCAAAGCAACAAAATAAGGTGTCGCATATCAGTGATTGATGGTGAGTTTTCCTACAATTTGCGCACTCGCAGGATTGGTATAATTTACCAAATACAAGCCCTCTTTGGCAGATACAATAGCTGTATTATTGAGTGCGATTACATCATATGTTTCAAGTCCGCCAATTGTTATAATAGATGTAATGTTTAATGGATCTGCAGCATTCAACAATTTCAAACCATCTTTTCCATCACAGATAAATAATGTACTACCATCTTTTGCCAGCCCATGCGGATTGGTGAAAGGATACGATTTCAGTAAGGTAGCATTTTCCGGATGCGTTACATCCAGCACATGCAATTCATTCTCTGTTATATTATTACAAGTATTGCCCGAACGCAGGGTTACGTATGCAAAGCTATCATCGGCAATCACCGGGTCGCAGGCCTGGGCATGCGAAAAAGTGCCAACACTATATGGTGCGTCCGGATCATCTACATTAAAGATATACATGCCTTCCTGCGAGCCGATGAACAATTGATTTTCGAACGGATAAATGGTTTCAATGTCAAAACCGGCACTTACACTTTGTACAAACGAAGGATTGGCATTGTTCTCAATATTAAATACCTTTAAACTGTGGTTATCTACTGTATATAAGCGGTTGTTCATTAGCGTAAAACGTGCCATTGAACCGCCAATACCTGCCTGTGCCGGCGTAGCAGCCTTTGGTGCAGCAGACATAAAGTCAACTGCTATGTACTCTCTTTGCCACCAGCTATTATCGGTGCCATTTACAGTGGTATCTACTTTTATCCAATCTACAATAATCTGGTTGGCATCGGGAGAATAATAGCGTTCGGGAAAAGCACCCGCATCCGTATCCACCAGCTTTGCATCAAGCGGATTGGAGATATCAAAAGTTACTAAATCGGAGTATTGATCGGCAAACAAATAATTGCCCTGCACCGCAATATCTTCGTTGCCGGGAATAGCAATGAAAGCAATATTTTTTGGGCTGGAAGGGTTGCTGTAGTCAATAATATGCACGCCTTTATCCACTTCATTCAAGAAGATATAATTATCTCTTACAAACAACTTTCCCGGGCTTTTAATGTCTTGTGCTGCACCGCTTTTCATATTAGCTCTTACTTCTTCTTTGGTTTTATACACCGGCTTAAAGTAAACATATCTTTTAGTAGTGGAGTCTTTTAAACAGCTATACAAGCAGATGCTCACAAGGCTTAGCAATACAAGCGTTAAACAGTATTTCATAACAAAAAGTTTTATGGTTTGATAACAATTTGAAACAAAACGTTGCAGTGTTATTTAAAAAAATATACAGCCCGCAAGCCAGCCGAAAACAGATGTTTGTTGTCACTAATGGCGTATTTATCAAATGAGCGGATGCTGCTGCGTGTAAAAGGTATCAACTGCAGTTGCTGATTGCCCTTTTTTATAGTGAATAAAACACCTGCAAATAAGCTGGGTTGGTACTGATAAAAATTGCCTTTTGTAAAAGCACTATCACTTATTCGTATTGTAACACTGGAGGAAAAGTTGCTGCCACTAACGCTGTGAAGCTTTTGGTTGGCTGCAATTAAAAATAAATTGTCGGCACCGGCACTTATACCAAATTGTATATGTTTTGTGTTGATAAAATGCCAGTTAATACCTGCAAACAGGGAAGTAAAATGAAAGGCTTGCGTAGTCTTGTAATTGCCTGCTACCGAAGCAGATAAATTGTTGAGCACAAGACTATCCCGGTAAGCGGTAGTTGATACTTTGTAAGACTGGTAGTGATAAGCAGCGTCTGCAAATACGTCTATGCTGTTATTTATCTTTTTTTGCAATGCTACACCTATACGAAATGCAGCGCCGGGTTGTATTTGGCTGTTATAATGAAATGCCCTGCTGCCAGGTGATCCCGCTGAACCGGAACCAGCGTCATTGGCACTGGGGAAAGTAGTGGTATTACTACTTTTTTCAAATCCGGCAAATGACAACACGGATGATTTTCTGGTGGCAATGCCGCCTTCAGCTATCACACCCCAATGCAGTTTTGACGTAGCTTTTTTGGTACCAGATGATTTACCATTACCTGCTGAATCTGATATATTGATGCTAATTGAACCTGCATTTTTAACAGCAAATTTTTTGGATGGTACTGATTTGATTGGAAAGGCAGAATCCTTTAATAAGGACATGATTTGCAAACTATCTCTATGTGGTTGCAATGTATTCATTAAAGCGATTGTACTATCACTTGCATGATTGTTTTTATCATTAGCAACTATTGAAAATGTTATACTGTTTCGATCTAATTCGTTGCCAACCATATTTGCTTGTTCGTCTGTTTTATTGCGTGCTATCGTTCTTTTATCCGTTGCGTTAAAGCTACTATTTTTCTTCTTTTCAATCTTTTTAAATGCTTTTGTTTCTGTTGATTGCTTAGAGGCTAAATTGTTATTTTCTGATAACAATAATGTAGTACTATCCTCTTTTTTTAATCCGCTGCTCACACCTGTTTGTTGCCTATTATTCTGTTGTTTTGCAGGCGTTGTGTTTTTATCACTATTAGCTTGATGAATAGCTTTTGCTATTGCTATTTCGTTATGCGCTTTAGATAATTTATACCACGTTACACCTCCGCCAATTAAAGCTAAAGGCAGCAACCACCACCACAGTACAAATCTTCTCTTGCGCTGTGGCTGCTGTATTGCATTGCGCACGTTTTGCCATACTTTGGACTGTGGCTTCATTTCAAAGCCATTTGCCATATCACGTGCCTGCTGTTCAAAGTTGTGTTCAGGCATAAGACGTTTTTTTAAATTCTCCCGGTTGCTTTTGCAGCCAGGTTATCAACTGGTTTCTTGCACGCATATATTGCGAGCGACTGGTGCTTTCGCTAACGCCGAGCAACTGCCCGATTTCCATATGCGAATACCCTTCAATAGCGTGCATATTGAAGATAGTTTGATACCCTACCGGCAACTGTCGTATCATCTCAATCAGTTCCTTTACATGCACATTTATTTCAGGATGATCATCGCTCACAACATGCATGTGGTCTTCTTTTATCAGTAACTCATTGCTATAATGCTTATTTTTCTTCAAATACGCTAATGCGGTATTGACCATAATCTTCCTTATCCATGCAGCCAGTTCACCATCGCCTTTGTATTGTGCCAAATTGGTAAACACTTTTATAAAGCCTTCCTGCAATACATCCTCCGCATCTTCTGTTGATTTTGTAAAACGGTAGCAAACACCCATCATCTGGCCTGCAAAAGCATCGTAGAGCTGCTTCTGCGCCTGTTCGTTGCCTTTGAGGCAGGCTTTTACCAATGTGTGTGTATTCATGCAGTGCTTTGGTGTTGATGCAAAAAAAGAGCAGCGCGTTGCATTGGAAATGAAAATAATTTTTATATAATTTTTTGCAGGTTTTTTCTAAGCCTGAAAAGGCAATATGTTAGTAGCTATATAGCAGTACTGCAGTTTATAACATAAAACAAAAAAGCACACGCTATAGCGTGTGCTTCTCTTATAAAAAGCAATATTTATTGACCTAATTCAGGGTACAGTGGGAACTGCTTCATAAATGCATTCACCTCTCCCCGCACCTTTTCTATTAATGCGGTATCATCGGCGTTCATCAATACTTTATCTATATTATCTACCACAAACTGCATGTGCTCTTCCTGCATGCCACGTGTAGTAACTGCTGGCACACCAATGCGTATGCCCGACGTTACAAATGCGCTTTTATCATCAAAAGGCACCATGTTTTTGTTGGTAGTTATATCTGCAGCTACAAGTACTGCTTCTGCCTTTTTACCACTTATATTTTTATTTCTTAAATCTATCAGCATTAAGTGATTGTCTGTGCCACCACTTATTAAATTATAGCCCTTTGCTACAAAAGCCTTCGCCATTGCCTGGGCATTCTTTACAATCTGCTGTGCATACGCGGTAAAATCTTCGCTCAATATTTCCCCAAAAGCAACGGCTTTAGCAGCAATAACATGCTCCAATGGGCCGCCTTGTGTACCGGGAAAAACAGCCAGGTCAATGAGTTTGCTCATCATCTGGATATTGCCTTTATTGTCCTTAATGCCGAAAGGATTTTCAAAATCTTTCTTTATCATAATAATGCCGCCACGCGGACCACGCAAGGTTTTGTGCGTAGTGGAGGTTACTATGTGACAATGGTCAAACGGCGAAGCCAACAAGCCTTTGGCAATCAACCCGGCCGGGTGTGCAATGTCGGCCATTATGAGTGCGCCCACTTCATCGGCTACTTTGCGGATGCGGACATAATCCCAATCGCGGCTATACGCACTGGCGCCGCAGTAAATCAACTTCGGCTTCAATTCTCGTGCTTTTCTTTCCAGCATATCGTAGTCCACTACCCCCTCTTGGGTAACGCCGTAAAATTGTGCATTGTACAACTTACCGCTGTAGTTTACCGGTGAGCCATGCGTAAGGTGCCCGCCCATACTAAGGTCTAAGCCAAGTGTAGTATCGCCTGGCTGCAACACGGCTAAAGCTACGGCTGCATTGGCCTGTGCACCGCTATGCGGCTGCACATTAGCATATTCAATATTGAAAATTTGTTTTAAACGGTCAATGGCCAACTGCTCACTTTGATCTACAAATTCGCAACCGCCATAGTAGCGACGACCGGGATAGCCTTCTGCATATTTGTTGGTTAATACACTGCCCATTGCCTGCATTACCTGCAGGGAGGTAAAGTTTTCAGAGGCTATCAGCTCGATGCCATGGCGCTGACGCTCTAATTCCTTATGAATAATGTTGAAAATCTGCGTATCTCTTTGCATGCAACTTGAAATTTGCTGCAAAAGTAGGTGAATGAATGTAATAGCACGCGGGATTAATGAAACATGCATGGCTTGTCAGCAGGCAGGCGAGTGCTATTATTTCTTTCCTCCTGCAACTAAATGGTAGGAATTATGGATAAATTGAAGAAGCTGTTGTGTAGTTAATGTACCATCCACAATCACTGTATTCCAATGTTTTTTATTCATGTGATAACCTGGTAAAATGGAATGTGGATATTGCTCGCGCAATTCAATGGCTTCATCGGGGTTGCATTTAACATTGAATTGTACCGGAACTGTATCTAAAGGTAAAAGCAGGAACATTTTGCCCTTTACTTTAAACACCAGATTATCCGGTCCAAAGGGAAGCGTCTCTTCCACACCCGGCAGTTGCAAAGCGTAAGTACGAAGTGTCTCTATGTCCATTTATTGCACCAATTTTAGTAAGCACAAATATTGCGAATTACACGCATGTTTAGTACATAAAATACTTTATCCTGTTTATCTGTACCATTCGTGTTAAAATAGATTCGTGCAATTCGTAGTTGGAATAATTCGTGTTACAGATATTTTTTAATTTCTTCAACCAATTCCGATTTCATGATTGGCACCCCCATAATCTTGTTGTATCCTTTCGCATCTACCAGGTATTGGTCGCGAATGATTTTGATAAGCTGACCATTGTTCAGTTCGGGTATTAATACGGCATCAAAATTCCTCAGTATGTTGCCTAAGTTTTTCGGGAACGGACGCAGGTAGCGGATATGCGCGTGGCTCACGGCATGACCTTGCTGCTGCAATTCCAGCACTGCACTTTTAATAGAACCATAGGTACTACCCCAGCCCAGCACCAATACTTTACCTTTTGCAGGGCCACTATCTAAAGTCTGGTCTGGAATGTATTCTGCAATTTTATCCACTTTTGCCTGGCGCAATTTCACCATTAACTGGTGGTTTTCGGGGTCGTAACTTACATTACCGGTGATATTCTGTTTTTCAATGCCACCAATACGGTGCTCCAATCCGGGTGTACCGGGCACCGCCCACGGACGAACTAATTTCTCGTCTCTCAAGTAAGGCTGGAATTTAATTTCATCATCACTCAGCCCGGTTTTAAATTTCACCTCCATTGGCTGTAAATCTTCGCTCTGCGGAAACTTCCACGGCTCGCTGCCATTGGCAATATAGCCATCGCTGAGCATAATCACAGGCGTCATGTGTTCTACGGCAATGCGCACCGCTTCGTACACCACGTCAAAACAATCACTGGGGGTTGCCGATGCAATTACCGGCATCGGGCATTCACCATTCCTGCCGTAATATGCTTGCAGCAAATCGCTTTGTTCTGTTTTGGTAGGCAAACCCGTTGACGGTCCGCCACGTTGCACATTAATGATAATTAATGGAATTTCCAGCATCACTGCCAGTCCCATCGCTTCGGTTTTCAATGCCATTCCCGGACCGGAGGTAGTAGTTACACCAATGCTGCCGCCATAAGCAGCACCAATAGCTGCGCTGATGCCGGCAATTTCATCCTCTGCCTGGAAGGTACGGATGCCAAATGCTTTGTGTTTGCTTAACTCATGCAGTATATCGGAAGCAGGTGTAATAGGGTATGTGCCGAGAAACATAGGCAGCCCGCTTTTTACCGTTGCGGCCACCAAACCCATTGCGAGCGCCTGGTTGCCCATAATGCTGCGGTATTTACCGGTTGGCAATTTAGCCTTTTCTACACGGTAGCGGGTGGTAAAGGTTTCGGTAGTATCGCCGTAGTTGTAGCCTGCCTGCAATACTTTAATGTTGCTTTGCAGAATGTATTCGTTTTTACCAAATTTCTCAGTAAGGAAATTAATCGTACTGTCGAGGGTGCGGTTATACATCCAATAGATAAAACCAAGCACAAACATGTTTTTGGCGCGGTCTTTTTCTTTGATGCCCAACTCCGGAAAATCTTTTAGTGATTCGCGGGTAAGTTTGGTTACATCTATTTTAATGACCTCGTAATTGTGCAGGCTGCCGTCTTCCAGGGGGTTAACACCATCGGTATAATTGGCGAGACGCAGGTTTTTTGCATCAAAACCATCGGTATTGGCAATGAGTTTGCCGCCGGGTTTGAGGCTTTTAATATTCACTTTAATAGATGCGGCATTCATTGCTACCAATACATCGCACATATCGCCGGGCGTATATACGCGGTCGCTGGAAAAATGTATCTGAAAGCCGCTCACCCCTGGCACCGTGCCTAATGGTGCACGTATCTCGGCGGGAAAATCGGGAAAAGTGGCAATGTCAATACCCAGCAATGCGGTGTTGTTGGTAAACTGTGTGCCTGTCAATTGCATGCCGTCGCCGCTGTCGCCGGCAAATTTTATTACTACGTCCTGCAGGACGGTTTCTTGTGCTGTTGTCATTTTTTATTAAATCGTGCAAAATTACGGCATAGCGGATGAAGAGAGTAGTTAAATAGGGAAAATTGTGGGAGTATGATGAATAATAAGGGAAGACAAATTGCATTGTGACAGTTTCTGATGAATACATTATCACCGACTGGTGTGCTATTTATTACACTGTAAGGCAAAAACATTTATGCTGCTTCTATTATCTTTTACTTTTTATATAAAATACTTTTCTGCAAGGCAACGCTTTCCTTCCCTCCGCGTATTTATATCAGGTAACAAACAAACTGCATTAGCAAGCTTGCTATGCAACAATTTGTTCAGTAACCATAGCTATGCTGGCGGCTATGTTGCTGAATAACAAATAACACAAAATTATCCTGTTTTTTGGTGGCATTATCAGCCAATTGATAAGCAGCGCAACTACTATATACCAATGCATTGTCTTTGCTAAAGCTGATGCAGGATGATAAGTACGATGGAAACCCTTTTGTTTACGCATTACTCAAAACAATTATTATGAAAAAAGCAACAACTATTTACTGTCTTTTACTGCTGCTGCTGATAGCAGCGTGTTCAAAAGATAACAACCCTCCCGCTCCGCCGGTAGTGGAGAACAATGTGCTTCTGTCTTCCACTACAAGCTTTGGCAATGTCTTAACGGATAGCCTTGGCAAAACGCTGTATTTCTTTTCCATAGATGCCGATGGCAACTCGGGCTGCAGTGGTGGCTGTGTTACCAATTGGCCTATATTTTATAAAGACAGCCTGCGCCTGGCAAGCGGGTTAACAGCCTCCGACTTTGGCACTATCACACGTAGCGACGGACAAAAGCAAACAACATATAAAGGCTGGCCTTTATATTACTTTGCAGGAGATGCCAACCCGGGCGATATAAACGGCGATAAGGTGGGTGATGTATGGTTTGTAGCCAAACCCGATTATACGTTTATGCTGGCTAAAACACAGTTGGTGGGCAAAGATGGCGTGAGCTATGATAGTACTTCAACACCCGGCAACTCGCCCACAACTTATATAACAGATGACTGGGGAAGAACGCTGTATGCGTTTTCGCCGGACAGCTTTAATGTAAACAAATTTACCAAGCCCGACTTTAGCAACAATAGCGTTTGGCCAATATTTGAAGGAACAGCTGTACAAAATGTACCTTCCCTTTTGTCGAAAGCTGATTTTGCTACTATTGATGTTTACGGAAAAACACAGTTCACCTACAAAGGATGGCCAATGTATTATTTTGGAGCAGACTCGCTGGTAAGAGGTAAAACCTTAGGCGTAAGCGTACCTTTACCGGGCGTATGGCCTGTATTTTTGCAAAGCTCGCCGGAAGCTCCTAAGCCCTAAAGCATACATACGTTAACTATTGAATGAGTAAATAAAGGTTTTTAAGTGGGATTGTTTGTAAAGCAGCAATGCTCGGGTATATTGCCCTGAGCATTGCTGCTTTTAGTTATAAAACAAGAGTCAATATGTTAGCATCCTGACAATTGTAAATCATATAGAATTATAAATTTTCATTCTCCCGCCTACGGTGGCTTTAATAAGATCAGTTCATAAAAGCCGGAATCACAGGCTCAGCGTCTTTTGCATTATATACAAAGTGTAATTTATCAGGTTTTTGCTGCACTAATATTTCAATCATCAATATAAAAACAGTGCTATAATCCATTGCTGTTTGTGCCTTTGTAAAGCAGTAAAAGGTGCATGAAAATTTGTACTACAAGTTCATTATAAAAAGTAGTAAATTGCTTTAAAGTATCCAGTGTTGTGCACAAGGTTTTCTTTTGGAATTATTCTTTTTGCGATTAGTATTCATAACCAGTTTTATGCTTGCATTATCCTCAGGGCAGCAATTTTAGCAACCTAAAAAGGCGTAAACAGCGGGAAATATCCGATAGCTACAGAACAGAGATGTCAAGATCATACAGCTTCATTAAGAGGTATTGTATTTATAAAATGCATCACAAAAAACCATTCTGCGCCGTATGCTAAGTTGGAGACTATATAAATGTATTTTGTTAATAGCTTCCTGTAGCATAGCTCAGGCGTTTGCCCAAAAAGAAATTACACCACTGCCACTCGACCGTATAAACCGGGATTCTTTAAATCGGATTATTCTGCAAAAAGAAAGGCAAAAAGATTATCAAAGTCTCTCGGCAATTTATGGCGGCATGTACAACTATTTCTTATACTCTACTTACAGGGATTCTGCTGTTCTATATGCAGAGAAAGCCGAGGCAAACAGTTTGAAAGCCGGCGACTCAGCAACATATTATTTTATACAACTACAGTTAGGAGATTTTAATACTGCTATTGATTCGCACCTTACTGCTACTTATTACAAAAAGGCGCTTGCTTATTATAAACGTACCAACAACTACACTTTACAAGGTAATGCTTTAGGAGGATTGGCTTATATGTATGGCTTATACAAAGACACCGCTAAGCTTTTAAAGTATTTGGACGATGCGGAAAAAGTAATCCTTATCTCAAAAGATACGTTTAACATGGTGGGGGCCAATGACAAGCACATTCATATTCTGATGCATGACAATAAACTGGATTCTGCTATTGATTTATTACATAAAAATATATGGCTGATAGCGCATACAAAAAATATTGGTAATTCAGAATCAATACGAACTTTTTGGAATGGATTACAACTCAACCTGCTTGCCGACTGTTATTACCGTAAAAAACAATATTCAAAAGCTATACAAATTCTGAAGCAGGCCCATGAGTTGGATAAACAGACTTCCTATTTTGATGCACAGAATAGCATCCGCTATCATTTGCTGGTGAGCAGTTATATAAACCTGAATAATAAAGACAGTGCTATTAAATATTTAGATGATTTTTTTAATCAAACCATAGAAACATATAACACCCTTAATCCTGAAAAACTGAAAGAAATAACTGAAAAGTATAAAGCTGAAAAAAAGCAAAGAGAGATAACTGAATTACAACAGCAAAATCATTTACAACAATTAGCTGTTGCTACCCATATAAAATTGAATATAGCATTCATAAGCATATTGATTCTTGCTTTCATTGCCGCCTATTTCATTATCAAAAATATTCTGCAAAAGAGAACGTTACAATTAGAGTTTGAGCGGCAGCAGGCCGACCTTACAAAGAAGCAAGCCATAGAAACAGAACGTTATCGTATTTCATCAGAATTGCACGATGATCTTGGCAGCGGGCTTTCTACTATAAGGCTGCTAAGCGAAATGATAAAAGAAAAACAGGACAATAGTAATATTGAAACACAGCTTAGCAAAATTTCAGATTCCAGTAAAGACCTGGTGCAAAAAATAAATGAAATAGTTTGGGCGTTGAATGTAAACAACGATAACCTGCAAAGTATGCTGGCTTATATACGGCAGTATATTGTAAAGGCGCTGGATGATGTAGGTATTGCCTGCTGTATTGATATGCCTGCTGACATTCCGGAGGTATATATTGCTGGTAATGAAAGAAGAAACATTTTTTTGATAGTGAAAGAATGTGTGCACAATATCATCAAACATAGCAAAGCTTCTCAGGTGATTGTTCAGATAAGTTTAGAAGAAGGTATTTGTATTAATATTCGGGACAATGGAATTGGCTTTTACGAGAATGGAAACAGCGTACACCATTTTGGTTTGAACAATTTAAAACAAAGAGTAAAAGAGCTTAATGGAAGTATTGAGTGGCAGCAAAATGAAGGAACACTGATACAAATACATATCCCGTTACAAAGTGTATCACACAAAAAGGTGAGTGCCTGAATACTGCATTGTTTTATATTCATTGTATGATAAGTATTGCTGTAGTGGACGATCTGGATGATTACCGGAACGGGCTGGTAAACCTCATCAATTGGAGTGAGGGATATGCGTGCATCGGTGCGTATGCTACAGCGGAAGAAGCAATAAAAAGTTTACCTCAAATAAAACCAAATGTTGCTTTGATTGATATCAGCTTGCCTGGCAAAAGTGGTATTGAACTGGTGGAATATATTCATGAGGCACTTCCATATACACTCTGTATGATGTGCACGGCTTATGATGAAGATGAAAAAGTGTTTAAAGCATTGCAAGCCGGCGCTTATGGCTACATTCTTAAGAGCACTTCGCCTGCCGGCATACTCGATGCCATTACCCAACTGATACACGGCGGCAGCCCCATGAGCAGCGATGTAGCAAGAAAAGTGATTCTTTCGTTTCAGCCACCCAAAAACAACGTAGTAACCGACCTGCTTACTACAAGAGAACAGCAAGTATTGGAGTTGCTTTCTAAGGGATTATTGTACAAGGAAATTGCAATACAGCTTTCCATCAGCATTGATACCGTAAAGCGGCATTGCTTTAATATTTATGAAAAACTTCATGTAAGCAACAGAACAGAAGCAATTAATAAATATCATCAGCATTAACTTTACTTTTCTTATCATCTACCACAAAAGTGTTATTGCAAACAATGTAAAGAAAGAATAGGTTTGTTATATCCATCGGAGATATCAGAATCAAAATAGACATATTTTAAAAATACTTTGTTCTTGCTAACTTTCTTACAGGCATAACTTACGCCAGCGCGCATAATTTCAAGATAACTAAGATGCCGTTTATTAGTAACGATTATTAATGCAAATAATTCAATACGAATATAAACCCCTGCAAATTTATTTAACATGCTCACCGAAACTGCACCTGACAATTCATTAGCCATAAAAGCCAAACAACTGCAACAACATATTAAAGGAAAAATCATTTTTCCGGAGGATGAAAATTATCATACCGAAAAAGCAATATGGAATGGAATGATTGACAGATGTCCTGCAATGATTGTGCAATGTGCAAACACTAATGATGTGCTTGCTGCAATACAATTTGCACGTGCTAATAATTTACTAGTATCGGTGCGTGGCGGCGGGCATAATGTGGCAGGAAATTCTGTTTGTGCAGGTGGTTTGATGATTGACTTATTCAAAATGAAAAGCATCGAGATTGATACTGAAAATAATATTGCGGTAGTAGAACCCGGCGTAATATGGAGGGAACTGGACGCCGCTACAATCAAATATGGATTAGCTACCACCGGCGGCACTGTTTCGGACACTGGCATTGCAGGGCTTACGCTTGGTGGCGGCATCGGCTGGCTGATGGGCAAATATGGAACAGCCTGTGATAACCTGATAGCAGCAGAAGTGGTAACGGCAAACGGCGAACGGCTCATTGCTAATGCAGATAATAACACCGATTTGTTTTGGGCAATACGAGGTGGTGGCGGTAATTTTGGAATTATTACTTCCTTTACCTATCAACTGCATCCTATAGAACAAAATATTACCGGCGGTATGATATTGTATCCGATGGAAGTAGCAAAGGAAGTATTTCAACACTACAGAGAGTATGTAAAAAATGCACCTGATGAACTGATGAGTTATTCAGGGTTTATTGTTACACCCGATGGCTTGCCCGTTACGATGATCTTTCCTGCATGGATGGGAGCAAAAGAAGAAGCAGAAAAATACCTGGCGCCGTTGCGCTCGTTCGGGTCGCCGCTGGCAGATATGGTTGGCGAAATGCCTTACATACAACTACAATCGGCATTGGATGCGGCTGCTCCAAAAGGACTGCGCAGGTATTGGAAATCCGGCTATTTTACCGCATTAAGTGATGAATTGCTGGATATATTTATAGAGCATGTTGCTGAACGTCCTTCGCTTCTATCCCCGGTTTTATTTTTCCATATACATGGTGCTATTGCAAGAAAAGATATAAGTTTCAATGCCTTTGCCCACCGTCGCGACCAGTGGGATGCAGACATCATCAGCCAATGGATAGATCCCGCCGATGATGAAAAGAATATTGCATGGACACGAAAATTATGGAAAGCTATTGAACCTTTTACCGATAGCGTATATGTAAATCACTTGGATAGTGATGATGGCAACGACCGGGTAAAAATGGCTTATGGGCCCAATTACGCAAAGCTCCAGGCGATTAAGAACAAGTATGACCCGGAGAATTTTTTCAGATTAAACAATAACATTATTCCTTCATAAACAATCCACCCTTATGTTACCTACCAAATCCTACGCGGCACAATCTGCCGGTGCAACCCTAAGCCCTTTTAACTTCGAAAGAAGAAACCCCGGTCCGCACGATGTGGAAATAGATATTATGTATTGCGGTGTTTGCCATACCGATATTCATTTTATCAATAACGACTGGGGTATTTCTATTTACCCGATGGTACCTGGACATGAAATAATAGGTAAAGTTGTGTCTGTTGGCGGGCACGTAAGAAAGTTACATCCCGGCGATATAGCAGGTGTGGGTTGTCTTGTAGATTCATGCCGCGATTGCGAATTTTGCAACCAGGGTTTGGAACAATACTGTGCAAATGGTGCAGTATATACGTATAGTGCCTATGAAAAGGATGGTAAAACCATTACACAAGGTGGTTATTCTTCCAGGATTGTGGTAGACGAACGGTTTGTATTGAACATTTCTCCTGATCTTCCGCCCGAAAAAGCAGCACCATTGCTTTGCGCGGGCATTACTACCTATTCGCCATTAAAGCTGTGGAAAGTAGGTAAAGGACATAAAATAGCCATCATTGGTTTGGGCGGACTTGGGCACATGGCAGTAAAGTTTGCTGCATCTTTTGGTGCCGATGTAACCGTATTAAGCACTTCGCCCAATAAAAAAGAAGATGCTTTAAAATTAGGCGCACACCATTTTGTTATTACAACCGATGCAGAGCAATTAAAAGCCGTAGCCAACAAGTTTGATTTTATACTGGACACACTATCTGCCGTCCATGATTATAATATGTATGTAGGCTTACTCAAAACCGGCGGCACTCTAATATGTGTGGGCTTACCAACAGAACCTATTCAAATCCCTTCTTTTAATATTGTATTTACGCGCAAATGCATTGCCGGCTCACTCATTGGCGGCTTGCCCGAAACACAGGAAATGCTGGATTATTGTGCTGAAAATAACATCACAGCCGATGTGGAAGTGATACCTATACAGCAAATAAATGAGGCATACAAAAGAATGTTGAACAACGATGTGAAGTATCGCTTTGTGATTGATATGGCAACATTATAAACCTTTTCATTTTTAAAGTAAAAGAGGCCGTAACTGAAATTTATATAACTGTATAAAATATATCTTTTAACCCCTTGGCGGAGTTAATATACTTAAATACAAGCAGAGCGCTTATTAAAAAGAGAGAGGCAAATGAATTTCTTCATTTGCTTCTCTCTTTTCGCTGTTTTAAGAATTAACATCACTAATAGTCTCCTGCAACCTATAAAAGCGCCAGCAAATTGATATTTCCACTCCCATTCTGGTAAAAATTCTACACCATTCCACAGTGAGATAAGCAGTTGTTGTATATAAAAAGCAGTATTTCAATCCAAATAGTATAGCGGCACGCTTTTTCTTTTTTCATACTTATGTCTGACAACGAAAAATTTTCTTTAACGAACGAAGATCAGCACAACGACAGCCGGCAAAATAAGCAGTCGCTGGTGATACCCGTAATAGAAGAAACGGCACGTATAGATAAACAGGTAATAACAACAGGCAAGATAAAAATTGAAAAACAGATAGAAGAAATAAATGAAGCAGTAAACATCAGCCTGCAGCATGATGAATATACGATAAAGCGGGTAACCATAAATAAGTATGTAGATGAAGAAACACCCCAGGTTAGGTATGAAGGTAATACGATGATCATTCCGGTGCTGAAAGAAGTAGTAGTAAAAAGGATGTTGCTGGTAGAAGAAGTACACATCATTAAAGAAGTTATATCTGCTGAAGAGCAGGTCAATATTCCCCTTCGCAAAGAAAAAGTTACAGTTACCCGGTCAGCAGATAATCAGGATTCTCCTGTACAATCATAAATTTTTCTCACCACAAAAAATAAATGATATGAATCAAACAGTCATAGGCTTGTTCAACAAGTCTGCCGACGCGCAGCAAGCAATGCAGCGTCTGTTAAGTAATGGTTTTACTACAGATAATGTAGATATTTCGGTAAGTACCATGAGCAGCAGCACAAGTGTAAACCGCGACTACGATGATGATGAGCACGAAAGCGGCGTAGCCCGTTTTTTCAGGAATCTGTTTGGAGACGATGATGACGATGCCGATAAATACAGCAGGGCAGCAAGAAACGGCAAAACAATTGTGACCGTACATGCCCAAAGCAGCGACCAGGCCGAAAAGGCGGCTGATATTCTAGATGATTGTGGCGCTGTTGATGTGGATGAAAATGCCGACGATTACAACTATAACCGCACCGGTGCTGCACCAGTGGGCGCATTCAACGAAACTACCGGCACCACCATCATGCCCGATACCACAGATAGGCTCACGCAGGATTATGATATAACGGATACTGATGATACAGATATAACAGATAAAAAGATACCTATTATAGAGGAGAATCTGGAAGTTGGAAAAAGAACGGTACAAACCGGCGGTGTGCGCCTAAAAAGCCGCATTGTAGAAAAGCCTGTGGAAGAAGACCTGCGCCTGCGCACGGAGCGCGTGTATGTGGAAAGAAACCCTGTAGATCGTCCTGCCAGTGATACCGACTTTGATAATTTCAAAGAAGGAGAAACGGAAGTTACAGAACGGTCGGAAGTGCCCGTAGTAAACAAAGAAGCCCGCGTGGTGGAAGAAGTAAGCCTCGGCAAAGACGTGGATGAACGTACCGAAACGGTGCGTGATACCGTAAGGAAAACCGAAGTGGATGTTGAAAATATAGATACCAAATCCAACCGGGATACTACATGGCGGGATAATAGTTAAAAAGAGTGGCTGATAAGAAGGGTAGAAAGATAGCGGGGCTTCGGCTCCGCTTTCTTGTTTTTAATATGTATGTGAGTATGAGTGTTACATCGCAGAGATGCGAAGACGCCAGGAAAATCAATACAATATTCTTTTTCCCCTTCATTCCACTCATCCTAAAAATCTCCCTAAATCCCCGTTCAGACTTATTACCTTCGCTACGATGGAGAAAAAACTATTTCTGCTGGATGCATATGCACTCATTTACCGCGCCTATTATGCGCTTATCCGCAATCCGCGCATTACTTCCAAAGGCAAAAACACCAATGCCCAGTTTGGCTTTACCAGCACTTTATTCGAGTTGATGAATAAAGAAAAACCCACGCATTTAGCCGTGTGTTTCGATACTGGTGCGCCCACCGAAAGGCATACCGATTTTACAGAATATAAAGCCAACCGCCAGGCTGCACCCGAAGACCTGAGCGATTCCATTGAAGATATCAAGCGCATTGTGCGCGGCTTTAATATTCCTGTGGTGGCGGTTGATGGCTACGAAGCCGATGACGTAATTGGTACGCTTGCCTGGCAAGCCGCCGATGTAGGCTACAGCGTATATATGGTAACACCCGATAAAGATTACGGGCAACTACTTATTCATCCGCATGTGTGTATTTACAAGCCGCCGTACATGGGTTCGCCCACCGAAATATTAGATGCGAAAAAAATATGTGAAAAATGGGATATTGCCCGCGTAGAGCAAGTTGTAGATATGTTGGGTTTAATGGGCGATGCAGTGGATAATATTCCCGGTATTGCCGGTATTGGTGAAAAAACGGCTGCCAAACTGTTGAAGGAATATGATACATTGGAAAACATAATTGCCAATGCCGATAATATTAAAGGTGCGCTGGGCGAAAAAGTGCGCAAGGGCAAGGATAATGCAATTATGAGCAAAAAACTGGCAACCATTATCACCAATGTGCCGGTGCAGTTTAACGAAGAAAATTTCAGGCTGAAGGGGTGGAACAGTAAAGCGTTGGAAGAAGTATTTATGGAACTGGAATTTAAAACGTTGGGCAAACGCATTTTGGGCGATGACTTTAATGCGTATGCCCCGCCTGCCCCACCACCGGTGCTACAGCAAAGCTTATTTGGCGATGCCGAGCCGAGTGAACTTATTCCGCCCGAAGCACCTGTTGAAGTGCAGGAGCAGCAACCGTCGGCAGGAATGGTGGTGGACAAAAATATTCTTAACACGCCGCACCATTATGTTTTAGTACAAAGCGACGAGGAAATTGCCGCCATGCTGGGGCAATTAATGCAGCAATCCGAAATTGCTTTTGATACCGAAACCACGAATATTGACCCCAACGATGCGCAACTGGTAGGTCTGAGTTTTAGCTACAAACAAGGCGAGGGTTACTATGTTGCCTGTGTGGAAAGTGAAGAACGCACCAAAGTCATTCTGCAACAACTGCAATCACTTTTTGATCGTACTGATGTGACCTGGGTTGGGCAAAATATCAAGTACGATATGATTATCATGAAGTGGTACGGCATCCAGCTAAAAGGCAAATTGTTCGATACCATGCTCGCTCATTACGTTATTGAGCCGGAAGGCAGGCGCAATATGGATTTGCTGAGCGCGCAGTATCTGGGCTACGAGCCGGTGCATATAGAAGAACTGATTGGCAAAAAAGGGAAAAACCAGCTAAACATGCGTGATGTGGCGCTGGATAAAATAAAAGAATATGCTGCTGAAGATGCCGATATTACCCTACAGCTAAAAGATAAATTTTTACCCCTGCTCAAAAGCAGGCAGGTAGAAAAAGTGTTTTACGAAGTAGAGTCGCCCTTGCTGGAAGTGTTGATGGAGATGGAGTTTGAAGGAGTAAAAATAGATGAGCGTTTTTTAAAAGAATATTCCATACAGTTGGATATGGAAGCAAAAGCCACCGAAGAACGCATTTTCGATGCCTGTGGCACGCGTTTCAATATTGGCTCACCAAAGCAATTAGGAGAAGTATTGTTTGAAAGGTTGCAATTAGACCCCAAAGCCAAAAAAACGAAAAGCGGACAATATGCTACGGGCGAAGAAGTACTTACAAAACTGGCCAATCAGCATGGTGTGGTGAATGATATTCTGATATTCCGTGAGTTATCTAAATTAAAATCAACGTACGTAGATGCTCTGCCATTGATGATTAATAAAAAAACAGGTCGCGTGCATACTTCTTATGCGCAGTCGGTAGCCGTTACCGGCAGGTTAAGCAGTACCGCACCAAACCTGCAAAATATTCCCATCCGCACCGAGCGCGGCAGGGAAATACGTAAAGCCTTTATTCCGCGCGATGAAAATCATGTACTTATCAGTGCCGATTATTCACAGATAGAACTCCGTATTGTTGCTGCCGTTTCCGGTGACGAAAATATGTGCGAAGCTTTCAGGCAAGGCAAAGACGTGCATACCGCCACTGCCGCCAAAGTATTTGATGTACCCGAAAACGAAGTAACCAAAGACATGCGCTACAAAGCCAAGAGTGTAAATTTTGGTATAATTTACGGGCAAGGCGCTTTTGGCTTGTCTGATAATTTAGGCATCAGCCGTACAGAAGCTAAAGAAATTATTGAAAACTATAAAAAAGAATTTGCCGGCATTACAAAGTACATGGACGATACTATAAAATTTGCCCGCGAGCACGGCTATGTAAGTACACTAATGGGACGCAAACGCTGGCTGCGTGATATTAACTCCGGCAATTTTACAGTGCGCGCCTTTGCTGAACGCAATGCCATTAACTCTCCTATCCAGGGCACCGCTGCTGATATGATAAAGCTGGCAATGATAAAAGTACATCAGGCAATGCAGGCAGCTAATCTGCAATCGCGCATGATACTACAGGTACATGACGAACTGGTGTTTGATGCCTTGAAAAGTGAAGTGGAAGTATTAAAACCACTGATTTTGGAAAATATGAAAACCGCGCATCCGTTGCCCAATGATTTGCCGGTAGAGGCAGAAGTTGGAGTTGGGGTGAATTGGCTGGAAGCGCATTAAGTAAAACGCTGACAGGGTTTAGAGCCCTGTCAGCGTTTGCCCCAAAACTATAACTGAACTTTTTACACCTGTTTCCTGCTGCTTTGTGCATTGATTTTCATATAAAAACAGCAAAAACATTCCTATAATACTAATAATGTTAGTTAATTGAAGAGGTAAAACCCTTTTTTTGCACATCAAAAAGGGGTATTTTTGTGTTTGCTAACTACCCACCCTGATATTTACTATACCTGCTAAAGGCCAACAAATAGTTTTTTGATTTAAAAAGAAAAAGAGAGCGATATTATGTATTCTTATGATTTGTTAGAGCAGGATTGTTACTACATTGTGCAGTTGAACGAAGGTGATCCGCTGACGCTGTTGCAGGTAAAGGTAAAAAGTGACTATTGTGTATATGCAGTTAATTATACCGATACAGCCATTATGCAATGGGTAAAAAAAACGGATATAATTTATGATATCATTGAATGTCTTACCGACCAAACGGCACAGCAATGGCTGAATGTATATAACGGCAGCGAAGACGCATATTATGAAGAAGATGATGAGTAACAATAACTACTAAAATAACAGCTATTGATTGTACGTTGTAAAAAGAAAAGAAACCGCATGTTGAAATACAGTGCTTTGATTTTAGCTTTGGGAATGGCGCATCTATCGTTTGCTCAATGCAAAACTTACATGATTGGTGTTAAAGGCGATACGCTCAATTGTACCGATTATGCAGGTATGAAGCAAGGCAAATGGGTAGTAAAAACGCCTGCCTTGCGCGGCGAGCCGGGCTATGAGGAAGAAGGCGTATTTAAAGACAACAAGAAAGAAGGTTATTGGCGGCGTTACAGCGGGCAGGGCGATATTTTAGCAATTGAAGGTTACAAGTACGGCTACAAAAATGGCATATCCCAATATTTTTCGCTACAGGGATTGATCAGAGAAGAAAGCTGGCGTGCTGTGAATCCAGAGCATCCGTACGATACGATTCGGGTGTACGACCTGAAAGACCCCGATAAGTACGACCTGCGTGAGATAAAGGTAGAAGGTACGACGTACAAGCAGGGAACATGGAAATATTACGACCCGCAAACGGGATTGATTACTAAAACAGAAGATTATGTAATGGATAAAAAAGTAGATCCGTTTACCGGGCGTAGCCTGGAAGGAGTAACAGCCACTGACACGAGTGCAGTAGCCAAAAAGAAAACAGACAAGCCAGCCGAAGTATTAAAGTACGAGAAGAAAAACGCCAATAAGAAGAAAATAAGAGTGCGCGATGGTGCAACAGGCTATTAGGATAGGGATTTGAGGAGATTGTTACATCCCGGCTGAAACCATCCAGGTGCGGATTAACAGGATTTGAAAAGAAACCAGGTTTGATTGTTGTATGTAAGTTTAAAAGTAAAGGGTTCCAGATTTTAAAAGATTCGGAACCCTTTTATATTCCACTCCTGTATTACTCACATGGATAGCCATAAAGCTTAAATGCGTTGAACAGGTAAGCCTTAAATATTTCCTGCTCACTCAACTGCCATTGCTTTTGTTATTTGTATCTTCATCACTTCCCTGCATAGCATCTGAAGGGCGGCTGTTAAGCGCATCGCCTCGTGTACCGCTTACTACTTCTTTTTCTGCCTCGTAGAGGTAATGGGAAAAGCCAGTATCACCGTTGCCTGTAGCGCGGTTGCCATCGTTTAAATTGGCACTATCGTCTTGTTGTCCCCGATTGTTGCCGCCTATATTGCTGAATTTAACAGGATTACTTTGATCACCAAAAGTGGTACCACTTACTTCTCCGTAGTTGCGGATGCTGTCAGTAAGGCCCGAGCCGCTTTGCGTTTGAGTAACATTTTCATCATCAGAAGTCTGTTCTTTTTGTGCGGCCTTTTTTATGCCTTGTTGCTCGTCTTTGCCATTAAACACAGGACGATTATTGTTTTGTGTTTCCATGTTGTAATTATTTTAAATAAAAATTATAGTTAGTAGCAAAAGAATACAAGTGCAGAGAAAAGTATCAAGATTACTGCCAAAAGAGAAGTGTCTTGTGTTGGCTGAGCGATTGCCCGAAGTCAACTATTTAAATAAGCTGGCAAAAAGAGATAGATTGCAAACAATAGTGAGCAACTCAATTCATTACCCCAACTGATAAATAAGTGAATCCATGAACCATAAGCATTAAAGCCTATAAAAATTTAACCTCCAAACGCATTGACATCAGACAATAGATTGCTATTACTTTAATTCCTTCTTCTCTATTTTTACCTTATAAGTGTCAATTCAACGTTTTATAATATCTTCCGCCCTCATTTTTACTGCCTATTATATTCCATATATGAGAACTATTGTCTGCATTGCCTCTTTGCTATTTATTATTGCGTTTGCCGCCTGCAATAACTCTGATACGCGTAAAGTATTGGTGTTTACAAAAACAAAAGGCTATCATCACGAGTCTATTCCCGCCGGAATAGCTGCTATTGAAAAAATTGGTAAAGAACAACACTTTGAAGTGGATACCACTACCGATGCCGGCGAATTTAATGATGACAACTTAAAACAATACAAAGCAGTTGTTTTTCTAAGCACCACCGGCAACATCCTCAATTCCGACCAGCAGGTAGCGTTACAGCGCTACATGGAAGCGGGCGGCGGTTTTATGGGCATACATGCCGCTGCCGATGCGGAATATAAATGGGGATGGTACAATAAACTGGTAGGGGCTTATTTTAAAAGTCATCCACAAGACCCGAATGTAAGAAAGGCAACGGTTGTTGTCACCGACACAGCCAACCCTGCCATGAAAGGCTTACCGCAACAATGGGAACGCACCGATGAATGGTACAACTATAAAAACATTGAGCCGGATATTCATGTACTGGCAAGACTGGACGAGGACACCTATGAAGGAGGCGAAAATGGCAGAAACCATCCCATTGCCTGGTATCATACGGTAGATGGCGGACGCGCTTTTTATACTGGTGGCGGACATACTACGGAAAGCTACAGCGAACCACTTTTTTTACAACATCTGGCAGGCGGTATTCAATATGCCATGGGACCGGATAGCGTAAAACTGGATTATTCAAAAGCGTACGCTACCAAAGCGCCGGAAGAAAACCGGTTTACCAAGGTAATTCTTACCAACGATTTAAACGAGCCAATGGAAATTGCAGTAACACCAAGCAATTATGTGTATGTGATCGAACGCTCCGGCAATTTTTATGCTTATAATCCAAAAGCAAATACCACCAAATTGGTGTATAAATTTGGGGTAATGCCCGACAGCAAACAGGCATTTGGCAATGGTTTGTTAGGCATGACCATTGATCCTGATTTTGCTACTAACAAATACGTTTATTTCTTTTATACCCCTAACAAAGAACCGATTCATCAAAACATTTCGAGGTTCAAAATGATTGGCGAAGATTCGCTCGATGTTGCCTCCGAAAAGGTGATTATACAAGTGCCGCTGGACCCTGAAGTAAGTGCACATACCGGCGGTTCTTTAGCATGGGATAAAAACAAAAACTTATTCATTTCTACCGGAGATAACACGGTACCTTTTGAGTCGGATGGCTATGCCCCTTTGGACGAACGTCCCGGCAGAAAAACGTTTGATGCACAGCGTTCCGCATCTAATCCGGCTGACTTGCGTGGTAAAGTATTGCGCATTCATCCCGAAGCAGATGGCAGCTATACCATCCCCGCAGGTAACCTGTTTGCAAAAGGAACTGCGGGTACAAGACCCGAAATTTATACGATGGGTTGCCGCAACCCCTATCGCATTGCTATTAACCAGGAAACTTCTACGTTGTATTGGGGCGAAGTTGGCCCGGATGCCGGCGAAGATTCAAGACATGGACCAAGAGGGTATGATGAGTTTAACCAGGCAAAAAAGCCAGGTTATTATGGCTGGCCTTATTTTGTGGGTAACAACAGAGCCTATCACGATTCTGATTTTGCAACGAAACAAATTGGTGCATTATTTAATGTAAACGGCGCTGTAAATACTTCTCCCAACAATACCGGCATGCAGCAATTGCCGCCTGCTACGGCTGCCATGATCTATTATCCCTACAGTTTTTATGATACTTTCCCCGATTTGGGCGAAGGCGGCAGAACTGCTATTGCCGGCGCGTTCTATCATTATAATAAAAGCAAGGCAAAGCCCAACAGTATTCCGGAATATTACGACAAAGCGCTGTTTGTAATGGACTGGATGCGCAACTGGATATTCGCCTTGCGTTTTGACGAGAATGAAAATTACAAACGCATGGAAGCATTTATGCCATTAACCGGCGATTTCAGAAGACCAATAGACATGGATATTACGCCAGATGGTGTGATGTATGTGCTGGAATATGGCTCGGTATATGGCGCCGATAATGATGACGCCCGTTTGGTGCGTATTGATTACAACGGCGGTAACCGTGCGCCTATAGCAAAGATTAGTGCAAATGACAGCATTGGCCTGGTACCACTTAAGGTAAGCTTCAATAGCAACAATAGTTACGATAATGACGAAGACGATCAACTGAAATATGAATGGAAATTTGAAGGCGATAAAGTAGGCTCCACAGAACCTAATCCAACATATACATTCAACAACAAAGGCGTGTACAAAGTAATACTAAAAGTAACCGACCCTTCGGGTTTGAGCAGTGTGGATACTATGGAGGTAAAAGTAGGCAACACCATGCCGCAGATTGCCATTAATACCACCAGCAACAGTACCTTTTATTTTGATAATACTGCATTGAATTATAATGTGGATGTAAAAGATAAGGAAGATGCAAACATCGATGCGAAAAAAATACAGGTGAAGCTGGAATATGTTCCCGAAGATGCGGGTACCTGGAAGCCTTCGCCGGGCGCGCACGGCACCTGGACAACCACTGGCAAAGATTTAATAATGATGAGCGATTGCAAGGCTTGCCACCAGTTTGATACTACAGTAATTGGCCCTGCCTTTACAGCCGTTGCGCAGCGCTATCAAAATAAGCCGGGTGAAATACCAAGGCTCGCCAATAAAATTATTACCGGCGGTTCTGGTGTATGGGGTGAACATTATATGAATGCGCATCCGCAATTGAGTAAAGATCAAACAACGGCTATTGTAAAATACATCTTGTCTTTAACGCAGCAACAAACTACCAATAACCTGCCTGCAAGTGGAACAGTGCCGCTGAAAGCACCTGCCGGCAAAGGCGGTACTTATGTGCTTACTGCTGCTTATACCGATGCTGGCAGTGGTGTAGTGCCACTGACCAACACCAATGAGCTGATACTAAGACCGGCGAAGATAGAAGCGGAAGATGCAGATGTATTAAGCAATATTCGCCGCGACAACAACGATCTTGGCAGCATTCACAACAAGTCTTATTTTGTATTAAAAGGTATAGATTTGAAAGACATTAAATCTGTTACTTATAATTATTCTTCGAGGAATATTGGCGCTACTTTGGAAGTGCATGCAGATTCGCCCAAAGGTGCCATTATCAGCACACTTAATTATGAGCCTACCGGCGATTGGAACAAGTTTAAGCAGGTAACCACCTCTATTCAGGACCCTGGCGGTAAACACAACTTGTATTTTGTTTTCAAAAAAGATACAGAACCCAACCGTGATATGTTCTCGTTGGATTGGTTGAAGTTTAATAAATAAAGCTTCGTAAACTAAAAAGCCTCTTTAAAAAGAGGCTTTTTAGTTTATTATACAAGAACAAGATTCACTAAAGTGTAGAAATAAGCAATCCTTCATTCCGCAGTTAACGCCTTCTATTATCATAATTTGATTTTACGATCTGCATAGCCTATGCTTATCCTGTTAATGATGAATATTTTTCGTTATTCAAAACAAAAGATGGTTAATAATGTTTGAATGTGCGTGCAATCATATTTTTAAAAAAAGTACGCGAATACTTTTACAAACAAATGATTATCGTATGAATAAAATTGATAGCTTATTTGTTCCTGCCTTGCAGCCGGCATTAAAACATCCGACTATTTTAAAGAAGTTTGATGATCTGAAAAGTGGTGAATCGTTCTTATTGATTAATGACCACGATCCTATACCGCTTTATTACGAAATGAAAGCAGAAAAAGGAGATATCTTTGAATGGAAAAAAATAGAAGATGGACCCGAAGTCTGGAAAGTAGAAATCACTAAAAAGAATGACGCATCCCGCTTAGTTAATCCAATAAAAGAATCCGAAACAAAAGCAAAAGAAGCGGAAGTTTTTGTTTTAAATGTAACGCTTATTGAACCACGGCTGAAACACCCAACCATTTTTAAATATTTTGATGCGCTGGAAGAAGGCAAAGCTTTCCAGCTATTGAACGACCACGATCCAAAGCCTTTGTATTATCAACTGTTGGGTGAAAGAGGTAATATTTTTACCTGGACTTATCTTGAAAAAGGTCCACAGTGGTGGCGTGTGCAGATAAAGAAAAACGATCCGCAAAGCGGCGAAACGGTGGGTGAAATTGCAGCCAAAGATCTACGTAAAGCAGAAGTGTTTAAAAAGTATGGCATTGATTTTTGCTGCGGCGGAAAGAAATCATTGAAACAAGCTTGCGAAGAAAAAGGCATTGATGTAGCACTGGTAGAAGCCGAATTGCAAAATCCAACACAACAGGTACAATCAGCTAATAATTACAATGCCTGGGAACCCGATTTTTTAGCGGATTATATTTACAACCAACATCATATCTATTATTACAACGAAGTACCGCGCATCAACGATTTGTTTGCAAAAGTAGTAGGTCATCACGGCGATCATTACCCTGAATTGCAAACACTTTATTCACTTTTAAGTCAGTTGCTGCAAGAATTGAACGTGCATTTCCTGCGCGAAGAAAGAGTGGTATTTCCATTTATTAAAGCGCTGGTTGCTGCAAAAAGAACTGGCAACCGTGATGCGCTAAACAGCCAACCTTCACTTACCGAACCCGTGCGGATGATGGAAGTGGATCATGAAGCAGCAGGCGACATTTTAGCCGAAATGAGCACAATAACAAACGAGTACAATCCTCCGGCAGATGCCTGCAACAGCTTTCAGTTTTTATACAAAAAGCTGAAGGAACTGGATGAAGATCTGCGTCAGCATATTCATCTTGAAAACAATATTCTCTTTCCAAAGGCCTTGAAGCTGGAACAGGAATTACGAAATTAAATTAATGTAACAGGCTCCGGTTTCTCAAAGCCGGAGCCTGTTACATTAATTGTTTTTATAAGGTTTTTGAATAAATAGTAAGCTCTTGTGTTGTTTCAGGCGGGCACTTACACCTCCTGTTTTTATACAACAATGTAAACAGTAACAAGTTATTAATTTTTTAAAAGATGATTATAAATGCCAACACAAAAATTGCTTCTGTTCTAAAAGAAAATACCAATGCGCTGGAAGCTATTGTAAGCCTCAGTCCAAAGTTTGAAAAACTGCGCAACCCGTTGCTGCGAAAGGTAATGGCGCCACGAACATCGTTGGCAACAGCATCTAAGATGGGTGGCTGTACGCTGGATGAATTGTATCAAAAACTGGAACCACTTGGCTTTAAAGCAGACAAGCAAATAAAAACCAATGAGGAAGAAGAACAAACGCAGGTTCCCCATTTTGTAAAATTGCTCGCGCAAATACAAGTAACCGAGTTAGATGTTCGCCCTGTTATTGCTTCGGGCAGCGATCCGCTGAAGCTGATAATGGAAGAAGTAAAAAAAGTAAAACCAGGAGAGGTTTTAAAGATCATCAATACTTTTCAGCCGACACCTTTGATATTGATGCTGCAGAAAAAAGGTTTTGAAACCTACTGCGATAATATCTCTGACAATTTATCTGAAACGTATTTTTATAAAAAAGCGGCAAATAACACAGTAGAAGAAGAAATTGAAAAGCAGGTTAGCAATGATTGGGAAAGTGTATTGCAACAGTTTAAAGATAAATTGCAGACTATTGATGTAAGGCATTTGCAAATGCCGCAACCCATGCTCACTATTTTAGATGCATTGGAACATCTTGCTCCGGGCACTGCACTATATGTTTATCACAAACGCATACCGGTTTTTTTGTTGCCGGAGTTAGCTGAAAAAGGGTTTGAATATCGCATAAAAGAAATACAGGACGGAGAAGTACATCTCCTAATTTTTAAACAATAATGGCAGTTTTTATAAACGATACCAGCACGGTCAAAAACACTTCGTATAAAGTAGTAATTCCATTTTATGTATATGCGGCAATATCTTTTTTAGTAGCCACTATACTTCTATTTTTTTCAGGTGAAGATTTCACCCAGCATTATTTTCAGCCACACATCCTGGCTGTTACACACACGATGGCTTTGGGCTGGGGCACCATGATTATTTTGGGTGCAAGCTACCAGTTGGTGCCTGTATTGATTGAAGCAGAACTGTTTAGCAACGTTCTTGCTTATGCTTCTTTTATATTAGCAGGAACCGGCATTCCGCTGTTAATATATTCGTTGTATTTTTTTCAGTTTACATGGACAGCTTTGGCAGGCGCCATTTGTATTAATGCGGCTATTTTGGCTTATGTTATCAACCTGGCAGTCAGCATTTCAAAAAGTAAAACAGAAAATGTACACGCAACTTTCGCTTTCACCGCATCGTTATGGTTGTTTATTACCACGCTAATCGGCTTACTGCTGGTCTGCAATTTTCAGCATACCATTCTGCCCGAAGCTTCGGTGCATTATTTATCCTTACATGCGCATATTGGTATTGTGGGCTGGTTTCTGTTACTGATTATTGGCGTTGGTTCCAGATTGATACCAATGTTCCTTATCTCTAAATATGACACTCCCAAAAGGCTTTGGCTCATCTATTATCTGCTGAATATAAGCTTACTTACTTTTATCATATTTTTCTTTAGTGTTACACAATCCATTTACTACCTTATTCCGCTTATAGTCTTATTAGCAGCTTTAGTATTATTTATTATATTTTGCAGAAAAGCATATCAACAGCGCATACGTAAAAAGGTAGATGAACAAATGAAGCTGTCCTTGCTCTCTGTAATAATGGTGCTATTGCCTGTTTTTATTTTATTGGTGTTAATTGTTTTGCTATTCTTTACAGTGGTTAATGTACAACTGGTAATGGTATATGGCTTTACTATTTTCTTTGGGTGGATTACAGCTATCATTTTTGGTATGACGTTTAAAACACTTCCCTTTATTGTTTGGAATAAAATATATCATGCCAAGGCAGGCAATACAAAAACACCTAATCCCAAAGATTTATTCAATGCAACACTCTTTACAGCTATGGGATGGAGTTATTTGTGCGGTTTTGGTCTTTTTGTTGCCGGCATTATGGCTGCTAATATTTTCCTCCTACAAACGGCAACCGTTTTATTGCTGATAACAGCAGTGTTGTACAACTGGAATGTATTGAAAATGTTGATGCATAAACCCGCCAAGTTATGAACGAAGTAATTACCAATAATGATGTTCAGTGCACTACTGCACTGGCTGCATTGCACAATATTATAGATCCTGAAATAGGATTAAACATTGTGGACTTAGGCTTGATTTATCAAATTGATTTTGATGAAACAGCTAAAGAGATTTTTATGTCTATGACGCTCACCACACAATATTGCCCGATGGGAGCAAGCATTAAAGATGGCGCAGAACGCGTGTTGCAGCACGCTTTTCCACAATACACTATTCATCTCCAGTTACTATTCGATCCGCCGTGGAGACCAAGTAGAATTTCGGAAGAAGGGCAGGCGTTTTTGAATAGATATTAAATAAACAGCCAGCATTGTTTAAGCAGGGAAAACATTGTTGTAAAATTGTACACAGTATCTGCAATTGCTGCGCATTAATACAAAATTGTTGCAGCGTACATTCTTCCACATTATATACACCTTATTGTAAAGCAATTGCTTAGGCAACAAAAGAATAGAGGTTGATGTTATCTGTGGCACATTTTTTCGTGAATAAATGTATTCTATCACTTCCAATAAAATCAACCATTATGAAGCGTAAGTACATTTTTATCAGTATTCTTTGCCTTGCACTAACTATTGGTTTCTTTGCCTGCAGCGGCTCCGGCTCTGATACCAGCAATGACACTTCGGCGGGTACAGCCGCTGCCACCGACAATACCGCTGCCGCTGACGAGGGAAGCAATCCAAAAGGAATAGGTCCGCATCAGAATGTGGAACTGACGCATCCGTTAGACAAGCAAATGATTGAACTTGGCAAAAGTGTATATGATATTAAATGCGCTTCGTGCCATAAACTATCCGATGAAAAGTTAGTAGGTCCCGGCTGGAAAGGCGTAACAGACAGAAGAACACCGGAATGGATAATGAACTTTATTACCAACACATCGGAAATGCTTCAGAAAGATACGGCAGCACAAAATATGCTGGAAATATGCCTGGTGCAAATGCCCAATCAAAATCTTACGGAAGCCGACGCCCGCTCTATGCTGGAATTTATGCGGAATAATGATGGTAAGCAATAAAAGAGGATTTTAGCGTTTAAGCAGGAAAGCCATACAAACTTTAGTATGGCTTTTTCTGTGCCCGTACCAACCGGTATCTTGATAAAACAATTAATAATGCGCCGCTAAACAGCATAATAGCCGTTGCCCATAATAGCCACATAAAAACAGGGCTGCTTGTTTTTAAGAGTACGCCTAACCCCTGCAACATCAAAACAATTTCGTTGGCAATAATACCAGCAGAAAATAAAACGAAAGGATAGCCGGCGGAAGTTGTATGTGGAATAAAACGGTCGCTTTGTAAAATAACAGAAAAGATATAAAAGGTAAGAAAGCCAAGAAACACCAGGTGCAAAAACCCAATGATAACCGGGCGATCACCATACACTGCATTGCCTAATTGTGGAAAAATGGTACCTATATTCAACAGCATTTTTAAGCAAAAAGAAAGAATGGTAAATACCCAAAAAACCCTGACAAAAGAAGATGCAAATACTATTTTGTGCGAAAGTTGCCGGAGAAATGACAACAAAAAAACAAGGCTTAGTATCATCAACAAACATCCAATGGCTGCGAAGACGTAAAACAAAACCAGGTTGTGCCAAAGTAGGGCAAGAAACAAAGAGGGCACTATTGACAAGCACAGAAAAAGGGAAAATAACCGCCCGTTTTTGGTAATAGTATTACCTTTTTGAATAAGATAGTTAAATGCCAAAGCAAAGACTGCAACAGTAAAAAAGCCATTGTATTGAAAATGGAGAAAGACATAAATGGAATCGCGGTATAAAATGGAGTTGTTGTATTGTGCAAACAAAATATAAACGAGTCCTAAAGTACCCAGGAAAGAAACAATAAGGCTTGCGATGGCTGTAAAGCAAAGCAGTTTTATTGTTTTATGTAGTGAAACGGATAGAACATCTTTTAAAAAAACATACGCAAACACAACTGCTACCACAATGTATAACGTGGAAAAGAAAATGGTAATCGCATTATATCCGAAGAAAGGAAAGGTAAGCGCCATGCCCAGCGAACTGATTTCAACGCCTGCTAAAATACGTTGATATATTTTCTTTTGAGATAATGAACCAGGCAGTACATCATAAATCAATAAGGTCATCAATGCCAGTCCCGCCCATCCCGAAAAAGCAAAATGCGAGTGGGCGCTCAGGAAATTTCTGTAATTAACAAAAGGAATTGTAAACAGAATTTTACTGCGCAAACAAAATCCAAAGAAGGCTACAATGCATAAGTTTATAAGGCATAAACTTATCCAGAAACTTCTTGTTTTAGTCATGTGGATGTGGAGGTATTTTATTCTGCAATAAATACACCCGCTGCCCCTTCTGTCGCATTTGCAAACGAGTGATCTAAAAATGTATAGCTACCTTTTTCGGGCAGTACAAAATCAATGATGGCACCCTGTGCAGGCCCCACCAGCACTGCCTGCATACCGGTAAATTCATTTGCAGGATTTCCATCAAGCCATACTTTATCGAGGATGGTTCCTATAACGTGAAAACTGGAAATATTATTAGGTCCAACATTCAAAAAATATACACGTATTCTTTCGCCAACTTTTACACGCAGGGGACGAAAAACATACTGGCTTACCTTACCATTGAAAGTAACATACGTAGGGTCGCGATGCAATGCAGCAATCGTATCGGCTGCATACACAGAGCCACTTGCCTGTTTAAGATAATATTCATTTTGTACAAGCGCAAACTCACGGTCGGCATGATCTGGAAAACCGTCTTTTGGATCCACAATCACCATACCTACCATACCCGAAATCATGTGCATCAACACCATAGGCGTACCACAGTGATACATGAACACGCCGGGATAATGCGCCGTCCACATAAAGTGAATGGTTTCTCCCGCTGCAATACTGCGGTATTTATCTTCGGGATTAACCATGCCTGCATGAAAATCTATGGAGTGCTGCATGGGCTTCATGGATTCCATATTCATGGCAAGACTCATATTAGACATGGTGGAATCGCTGGAGCGGTTGGTCATAGAAAACTTTACCGTTTGCCCAACGCGCACATGAATGATAGGGCCGGGAATAGAATCGCCAAAAAGCCAGCCGGCCATCAACACATCTTTCTTAACCTGGAATAGCTTATGCGTTACGTCAAACTTTATTTCTACTGTATCGCCGTCTGGTACCTTTGGAACGTTTGGCCCATAAGCGAGCGGACCTGTTTGCTTTTGGATGTTTGCTCCACTTGTTACAACAGCCTGCGGAGTAGTTGCTACCCCTTTTGCAGCCGTATTATCCGAGTCATTATTGTTGTTGGTTTTGCAACCAAAACCCAAAACAACGCAAAGCAAAAACAGGATGGTATTCTTCATACTTACCAATGCTACAAAAAATTTGCCATTTGAATATCAAAGAGATATAAGCACCGTTCAAATACATCTGTTACACACTTGTATAAAGGACTGCTCCGCTTCTGATTGCTGCATGGATTATAGATGGTACCGGCAATTATACCTTACCTGTAATAGATTGCGTTGATAAGAAGCGTATGTATTTTTATTTACATCAATAAAGATAAAAAAGCAGAAAGAAGGCAGAAAATAAGAGACTCAAAGCACGAAAGAGCAAACAGCATTATAGACGCTAAAAAAGGCTATCACGATTTGAAAGAAAATGATGCTGAATAAGTAAAGATTTTATTAAAAGTGTAAGGGTACCCATAATTCGGCAGTAAGGAAATAGGGCGAATTCTTTATTTTTAAACTGTCAAAAACATGAAAAAGAAAACGTTTACAGAAAGCCAGATTGTGGCTGCTATCCAGAAACAGG
>NZ_SZQL01000059.1 GCF_005233845.1 Ilyomonas limi | reverse complement strand
ATGTGCGTCGTCCTGAAAATGGTTGACTCTTTTTTGAGTTATTCACAGCGGGATAAGATAGCTGTATTTTTTAGTTTATCAAAAATAATTCAGTTTTGATTCATCAGCCCAAGCGGAATTGGTGTTTTAGTTCTGGGGAGATCTAAACCCAACAGGAATAAGCTGATGCGACGAAGTAGTAAGCTTTGTATGATGGCTGCTCACCCATGCAGCCATTTTTTTGTTTACTACTTTGGAGCTTTATGCCTTTATAAAATCTCCCCATTCGCGCTGTTGCTTATAATAACTTTTCCAAACTCGTTTTAGCATTCCTCTTTGTTTGTGTGCTTCATTGGGTGTGTACCACTGAATGCTTCTGTGCGGTCTGTGCTGATTATAAAATTCAATGAACTTTTTGATATTTGCTTTTGCTTCGGCAATACTACTGAAACTTACTTCTCTGTCTTCAGTAAATTCCTCTTTTATCGTTCTGTGTATTCTTTCTGCTACAGCATTTTCTAATGGATCACCCGTCTCGGTCATGCTGATTTGAATATTATTTTTCTTGAGCAGTTGCACATAGGCATGGCAGCAATATTGAACACCTCTGTCGCTGTGATGTATTAAGTTTTCTGTTTTTTCTTTTCGCTGTTTCAATGCCTGCCTCAATGCTTCAAGGCTGCCTTTTACACTTAAATCTTCATGCACACAATAGCCTACTATTTTTCGTGAATACAAATCGGTAACAAGACTCAGATAACAAAATTTATCTTGCTGCTTCAACCATACATACGTTATGTCTGATACCCAAATTTCGTTACAACGCTGTGGCAGCAAGCCTTCTATCAGATTGTTATACTTATTGAAATGATGATAGCTGCAAGTGGTTTTTGCTCTTATCCGTTTGGGTTTTATAAGCAAATTGTTGTTTCGCAATACTTCAAAAAACTTGTCGCGCCCCATTTTTATATCATGCTGTAACAACTCTTTTTTTAAACATTGATGAAGATTTCTGCCGCTGCCGCGTTTCCATGTTTCCCGTTTTTTCTTGATGAGCCCAACCACTACATCTTCCTGTACAGCTTTGTTCTGGTTCGATTGCAATTGCTTGTAATAAGCCTGCTTGCTTCGCCCAAACACCGAACACATTTCTGTTACTTTTTCTTTTGGTCTTTGCTGATGGAAGCTGTGGATGGTTGGGCACCATACTTTTTTAGTATCTCAATATCAAATTTCTTTTCGGCTACTTCAATGGCATGCTGCCACAGATCGGCACGCAATTCTGCCACACGTAAAAGCTCTTTAAGCTCTTTGTTTTCTTCTTCTAATTTTTTATACGCTATGTCTTTTCTCACTTCCGCAAAATTAGCCGGTTGAACCGGTTTTTTCTCATAACCTTTTAATCCCTTGCTTTGCCTTATCCAGTAAAGAATAGTGGAATTACCGCGAATGCCGTAAATCATTTGCGCCTGGCGTTGAGTGAGTTTGCCACTCAATACTTCATTTACAATTTTTTGTTTGAAGACTTCTGTGTAGAATAATTTTTGCGCTTCACTGCGCTGCGAACTCTGTTTTTTGCTCATTTTTTTGTCCTGTTTTAAGTTGACTTATCCACATTTTTGGAGTCAACCTATTTCAGGACTATACA
>NZ_SZQL01000058.1 GCF_005233845.1 Ilyomonas limi | reverse complement strand
AGATGAAAATACCATTCAGCACTATGTCAAAGCGCAGGGAGCCGAAAAAGAATATAAAAGGATTCACCAACAGCAGCTAAGGCTGTTTTGATACCTCGTCAGCTTGCTGCGAGGTAGTTCATTTGGCGAAGCCATTTTCGAACTGTTGACGCTGTTTTACGCGGTATCTTATCTGGGCGCTATAAAGATTTAATCCATTATCTAAAATCCCTTCGGCCATCTTACACATGGAAAGTTCTCTGGCTTTATTACACTTTAAAAAAATTCGCTCCATAGTTATTTTGTTATTAACCTATTCCAGTATAATACAACTTCTAAAACTATTTTTTTTGAAATGCCTGTGTACCCATAACGATTTAAACAGGCCTCTGAATTCGAATTTTCTATTCAGTTCCTCTTTGCAAAACTGTCAACCTGTAGACGGACAAGACCGGATCGATTTTATTTTAAATAAAACGATCAATGTAGTTTATGATTTCAATCAAATTGTAGCTCGAATGTCTCCATAAATCTCAGGGTATTTGTTAAACATCATGGCCACAAATCCGCATTCCGGTATTATTTTCAGGTTATTTTCGCGTGCATAATCTACTACCGCACTTACTAATTTTTTCCCATATCCATTTCCACGTTGCGTAAGGCCAATACTTGTGTATCCTGCTTTTAATACACCAGGAGTAATATTGACCACCATTCTTCCGACTTCCTGGCTATCTACATGTAGCGAAAAAAAAGAGATTCCTTTTCCACCTTCGTGTATTTCAATCTTTTCCATTTTATATAGTTTTTAATAATTGAGAATTCAAATAAAAAAAATCTTTCGTACAATGTATCTTTATACGTATTGCGATGATTGCAGTAGTTCTTTTATAATAATTGCATGATTATGCCTTTCGTCCTTTGCGGAATAAAGTGGGGTTAACGTTTTAAGCTTATTTTTTAAAGTTTTTAGCTGTGTAAGGGACACAGAACCAGACAATTCGGCAGCATATCACCTGTAAAATAATTTCCACTTTTCCGGTTGATGGCCCCACCATTTTCTTAAGGTCTGGGAAGGGGTCACATCCTTCAACCATTCATATTTTTTGTGCATCTTCCTTTTTAATTCCTTTTGGCCAAAGCCGGTCAACCACCGCACGATATCTATTGTCATTAGACATTGCTTCATATATACTTTTGACACATACTGGCATCTTGCATTTGGTTTAATTATGAATGATTGCTTCAGACAATCTAAGTTTTCTTCCAGCCTTCTTTAAGATCAACGGTTCGATTAAAAATTAAATGATCTGCGCTTGAGTTCTTGTCTTTTATAAAATATCCCAATCTGATGAATTGAAAGTGTATGTTTAAATGATTTTCTGTCGCCAGATCATGCTCTACATAGGCGTTTTGTAATACCTGAATACTTTTTTCATTAAAATGATTTATGAAATCGTCTCCCAGTTGATTAGGATCTTCCACATTAAAAAGCTTATCATAAAGCCGGATTTCAGCGGGAACAGAAAAAGGAATGCTTAACTGGATATTTCGTAGAAGTTGACCAGGTGATTTCGTGGCAAATTGACCACCTGTTTTGCTGGCGAAGTGTTGTATAGTTTGCTGTAAAAGCAGTTGTCAAAAATAATAAGTTTACCGGTTTATA
>NZ_SZQL01000057.1 GCF_005233845.1 Ilyomonas limi | reverse complement strand
TGATGCCATACTTTTGAGCAAGCTGTCTGAAGCCCACTCCCTGCGTTAAATACTCTGTAATAATTTGTGTTTTTAAATCCATAAATAGGCTGTTTTTTAGTCAACCTATTTCAGGACGAGACAAGGAAAAATAATGAAAGTCCAAGTATTGTCACTATTAGGCACTTCATTTTAGTAGCGCCTAACGGCTCGGGCTTGCCGAAGTACCGGATTTCAGGATACTTCAGCCAAGCCATGTTCTATTAATGATTGAAGTTAAACAGTTTAACACTTGTTCGTTTGCCCGTATTTTGACAAGCCGCTGTTAGGCGTTCGTTGTTTTTCTTCGACTAAATTTGTCCTTTATAATTTGGGTCAAAGTCCACCATCCATTCAATTCCATATTTGTCTCTAAACATGCCAAAATATGAACCCCAAGGACTGTCGGCAATTGGCATTTCAATTTGTCCGTCTGCTGAAAGTCCGTTGAATAATTTGTCTGCTTCTTCTTTACTTTCTGCACTAATTACAATTTTGCTTCTGTTTTCATTTTCGTTAGTTCGTCCCATACTTTCAGGAACGTCATTTGCCATTAAAATACTTTTTCCAATAGGTAAAGCAATGTGCATTATTTTATTTGCTTCATTTTCTGCTACTGGAAATTCAGGGTTTGACAAGTCTTTGAAACGCATAATCTTTGCGAACTCTCCGCCAAATACTGATTTGTAAAATGTAAAAGCTTCTTCAGCATTTCCGTTGAAGTTAATGTGCGGATTGATTTGTGCCATAGTTATTAAATTGATTTTTAAGGTTCAAACGTAATGCTAAACAACAAAATAAATAAGGTATGATCGCGTCAAAAAAGAGGTGATTTGCGTCAAGCGTTTATATGACTATGCAGTCTATATTGGCAAGATCTTTCAACTGCAATGATGCATAACCAATCAGTATTGCGGAGGTGCAGGAAATAAAATTCCGTCAAGCCCGGCAACTGCAGCCAAATTCACGCTTTAATGTTGCTGATTTGCACTTAGCTAAATTTATAATGTCAAGTTAGAATAAAAGCCAAATTGAAAAATAAAAAGTTGAAAGACACATTCCATCAGCCCTGCTATGGTAGCAATGCATCTATGTAAAAGCGGTAATTTAAGCGGTATTTATTTTTAATCTGCAGTCCATTCAAAATAATGAAAGGCTGCCCAAATTGATCGGTTATGATACCATCTTAAACTACCGCTTCCATTCCAAAGTTATTCATTGGTATGGATGTACACAAAAAGAACTGGACCTGTCACATTAAAACAGACTTGTTTCAAGCCGCTTGAAGCACCTTGCTTTTTAATTTCAAAACATTTAATAATCGGTTTGTCTTTATACTGCATTGTCACTGCATCAAGTTGCGTATCTTGCTGTTTAAGAAAGTCAGGACCATATTGAAGGCGTTCTGTCCCTAAAGGAAAACTTAAAATCTTTGAATGATATTCGATAAATACGTCTAAGCTAATATTGTCAAGGGGTTCAATTTGATTTACCCAGCATAAAATTTTGTCCATCTTACTTGCACCTAACGGCAAAGCAATTTGATTTGAAATAATTGCTCTTGCAATGAACTACCTCGCAGCAAGCTGACGAGGTATCAAAACAGCCTTAGCTGCTGTTGGTGAATCCTTTTATATTCTTTTTCGGCTCCCTGCGCTTTGACATAGTGCTGAATGGTATTTTCATCT
>NZ_SZQL01000056.1 GCF_005233845.1 Ilyomonas limi | reverse complement strand
GCTACAACCTTTAAAATCAACCGCTTATCATACCGTGAAAGGCGGTTAGGACGAACACTAAATTGTTCAACTTCTTTAGACATATACACCTGATTTTGCGTATAGCCATTTCAGGACAAGACACCGGAAACAGGTGCAAATTAGGGAGGGTGAGCGAGTAAACTGCTGCGTAGAACTACGGAAAGATTGCGTAGTTCTACGCAATTTGAAGACTCAGTATAACTAACGTACATTGTTATTGATTTAACTTCAACCCTCTAACCCTCCTAATATCCCTCCGCTTGCGTGCATTAGCCGTGGAAGGAGACAATGTGGGAAAGAAATGTTAGGCACAGTTATTCTTTTTCTGCCCGCAGTTTTTCAACTTGCAGAATGTTGTTTTGTATGTCTTGCATTATCCATTTTGCCCACCAACTTGCATAAAAGTTGAAAGTAGTTGTCAATTTAAAATGACTGTACAAGTGAAGTCTATAAGTCGTGTCATTTAGTTTTCCCAGTTCGTAAGTACCATTTAAAACGTCAAAGTATTGTCCGCCAATTACAACGTGTTCGTCCATTGTTGTAGATGGAATTTCATACGGATATGCTTTGATTGAGAACACCATTCTCTTTCTGTCCGCATATTCAGAAACTGTTTCGTGGAATACAAGTCCATTGGTAAACTTTGCTTCCCTATATGCACCCACTCCGTTGTAGTTAAGTTCCGCTTTCAAGGGTCTTGGGAAGCCTAAAAACTTCGTCAGCCAACCTTTATCCTGCTCTTGGCTTATTTCTCTAACTCTGGTAATGTTATCCCAGATTTTGTCAGCAGGTGCATGTATATCAATATAAGTGTATGCTTCATAAGCTCCGGGTATTGCACCTATGGATTGCTCAACAGGAGAAATAAGCAGTGGCAAAAGCATCAGTACTGAAACATAAACCTTATTGTCTTTTTTTCTTAGTTTAAGATAGCCGCCGATTAATCCTCCGATTGAAGCGGCAATAAGAAATAGCGGAAGAACCATAAGCCAACAAGCCCAACCTTCCCATGCAAGTGCAAGTGTCAGAATAAGGAAAATAAAAATAGGTATCCAGGGTACAAAGAACCGATACCAAAACTTCTTTACGTTTTCTGTACTTGAAAAATAAACGGTCAGTGCACCAACAATGGTCGGCAAACAAAAAAGAAATGAGATAGACATTACAGAAAACAGGTCATTCCAGGTCTTTATGCCAAAAAACAGTCTTAATAAAATTGCATAAAGCGTTGGAATACTTATGATAATTAATGCTTTCGTTACTTTGGATTTGTCCATTTAGTAGTGCCAATATAATTGCAGCTTACGTTGACGCATTGCCGGTGGTGGGGCAATAGCGGTTCGTTAGCATAAATTTAGTACATAAGTTCAATAATGTTCTTTTGTTCAGCACTTATTCGTCTGCCCCACTTGCGGCAATGCTACTGTTGTGCGTTCGTGTCATGTTTTATTTGGTCAGATATTCAGGAATACGCAATGAATCTTCAATGTTTCTTTTTTTCATAGAACAGTCATCCCTAATTTCTCCAGACATTAAAATAGTTTTCCTTTGGTGCTTACTTATAATGAGCATAGCACCTATAGTGTTAGACGAATAACCTTCAAATAGCGACACTTGTTTTGAAAAATCTGAACCTGTTAATGTAATCCGCCCATATGAACGATTTATTTTCAATAGCAGAAATGAGATAGTCAAGCTGTCGTTACCGTGTTTACTTATAAACCATTTTATAACGTCACCTCTGGTTTTTTTGATTTCATGTCCTACTGAATCGAAGGTTATTCCAAAAGAATATGCATTTGTCGAGTCTTCTAAGTATCCATAAAATTGCAAGTTGCCATTTTTATCAAACGTATAATAGCTACCTTCTTTTGTATTAGCCCCCTAAAAGGCTGGAGATAGTTTTAGAAATAGTTTGACTTATTCAAAAGTCACTAAATTTAAAAATATGAGTATCATCAAACGTAAATGGAGTGAAGCACAGAAGTTGCAGAT
>NZ_SZQL01000055.1 GCF_005233845.1 Ilyomonas limi | reverse complement strand
GATTGCCATAATTGGTTTAGGCTATGTAGGGCTGCCGCTGGCGGTCGAGTTTTCGAAGTTGTACCCCGTCATTGGTTTTGATGTAAATGACAGGCGGGTGCAGGAATTACGGGCGGGTAATGATTACACCCTGGAAGTATGCAGCCACACCTTGCAAAGCGTATTGAAAAGTAACAATGAGGATACAACAGCAGCAGGATTGTTTGTGAGCAATCAGCCGGATGATTTGCCGGCAGCGAACTTCTTTATCGTTACCGTACCCACACCCGTGGACAAGTACAACCGTCCTGATCTTACCCCGCTGATCAAAGCCAGCGAAACGGTAGGCAAATGCCTCAAAAAAGGAGATATCGTTGTATATGAATCTACCGTCTATCCCGGTGTAACCGAAGAGGAGTGCGTCCCCATTCTTGAAAAAACATCAGGACTCCGGTTTAATGCCGACTTTTTTGTTGGCTACTCACCCGAGCGCATTAACCCCGGCGATAAGGAACATACCGTAACCAGGATAAAGAAGGTCGTCTCCGGCTCTACGCCCGCAACAGCACAGGCTGTCAATGAGGTGTATGGCAGCATTATCACTGCCGGCACCCACCTGGCACCCTCTATAAAGGTAGCAGAAGCAGCCAAGGTGATAGAGAATGCCCAGCGTGATATCAATATTGCTTTTATTAATGAGCTGGCGAAGATCTTCCGCCACCTCGATCTGGATACCGGAGAAGTATTGGCTGCCGCTGGCACCAAGTGGAACTTTCTGCCCTTTAAGCCCGGGCTGGTAGGCGGACATTGCATAGGGGTAGATCCCTATTACCTGGCACAGAAAGCCATGGAAGTAGGCTACCATCCCGAGATTATTCTGGCTGGTCGCCGCCTCAACGATGGCATGGGCAGCTATATAGCAGGGGAGGTGGTTAAACTGCTGGTGAAAAAAGGAATGCAGGTGGTAGGCAGCAGAGCTTTGGTGCTGGGGATTACCTTTAAGGAGAACTGTCCGGATGTAAGAAATACCAAGGTGGTGGACATCATCACGCACCTGCAGGCTTATCACATTCAGGTTGATGTGTACGACCCGTGGGCAAACCCTCAGGCTGTTATGCACGAGTATGGCATAGCCACCATGCAGCAACTGCCCCAGGGCTGCCACTATGATGCAGTAGTGCTGGCAGTGGCACATCAGGAGTTCAGCTATGAGATGATAAAGAACATCTGCAATAAACCGTGTGTGCTCTTTGATGTGAAATCCGTCCTCAATAAAGAAGTAGTAGATGCCCGACTCTAAAAAATCAATCCATTGTATGTATCAGCAACCTTTTCATCCCCGCAATATCAGCAACAGCTCTTTTCTGGTAACAGGCGGTGCCGGCTTTATCGGCTCCAATATTGTTGAATATCTCATTAAGTACAACGCCGGTAAGGTAAGCGTACTCGACAACTTCAGCACCGGCAGCATTACCAATCTGCAGGATTATTTACCGCTCTCCAGCTTTGAACTGATAGAAGGTGATATACGTAATGCAGATACCTGCCACCAGGCAGCCAAAGGCGTGCAGTATGTATTACACCAGGCAGCACTAGGCTCGGTGCCGCGCTCTGTCCATGATCCCATTACCAGCAACGATGTAAATGTGGGCGGCTTTGTAAACATGCTGGTAGCTGCGCGGGATGCCGGTGTACAGCGCATGGTGTATGCCGCCAGTTCCAGCACGTATGGCGATCATCCGGCTTTACCAAAAACAGAAGATGCCATTGGCAAGCCTTTATCCCCTTATGCCGTAACCAAACTGGTCAACGAACTATATGCCGATGTGTTTTCCCGTGTATATGATTTTCACACTATTGGTTTGCGTTATTTTAATGTGTTTGGACCAAAGCAAAACCCTGAAGGTCCTTATGCAGCCGTTATCCCTTTATTTGCAGAAGCGGCACTAAGAGGCGAAAGTGTGTATATCAACGGCGATGGGCAGACGAGCCGTGATTTTACTTTCGTAGAGAATGCTGTACAGGCAAACATACGCGCCTTATTTGCCGAAAACCTTACCCGGCATGAGGTTATAAATATTGCTTATGGTGAGCGTACAACCCTGAACGAACTCTGGCAGTACATTGCAGCACACACCGGTAACAGCAATACCCCTGTTTATCGTGAGGAGCGAAAGGGAGACGTAAAACACAGCCTTGCCGATATCTCTAAAGCAAAGCAACTGATCGGCTATCAGCCCCAAATAAATATACAGGAAGGACTGAATTTAACTATTCCATGGTACGCG
>NZ_SZQL01000054.1 GCF_005233845.1 Ilyomonas limi | reverse complement strand
TGATGCCATACTTTTGAGCAAGCTGTCTGAAGCCCACTCCCTGCGTTAAATACTCTGTAATAATTTGTGTTTTTAAATCCATAAATAGGCTGTTTTTTAGTCAACCTATTTCAGGACGAGACATTACCAACTGCTTAGCCCATGTTCGTCAGCCCGCATTGTGGCAAACCGCTGTTGTACGCATGCCCACGCCATTAAAGGCATTTATTGGATGTCGTATGGAGGTGTTTCCAGTTCCTTGTCATTTGGCAGCCGGTCATTGTTAATCTCTTCAATCAAGAAAGTCAAGTGTCTGCGTACTTTTTTTGTAGTGCAGTCAATACAAACGACTTGGTTTGAAACTACATAGACGTCATTAATGATTTGATGTGCATTCGTGGCTGCAAACCAAAAACCTTCGTCGAAGTTTCTATGAAAGCTTGTCATTGGCGCGGAGTCGTAGTCTTGCTATTTACCGGTGTCTTGTTCCTGCTGCACTTGTCGCGACACAATTTCCTGGTCGAAGTAGTCTTCCGTTAATGAGGCAAGTTGTCCGGCGCTGCATGTATAACAAGCTCCTTTGTCAAGACACTGAACTGTAATCTCGCCTAGGAGACTTTTGTCTTCTTCGTCGGCGATTGTGAAAGCAATCCAATTATCAAAGGTTATTTTCTCGTACCAGCTTTCGTCTGCACGAACGCAACAGTAAAAGATTTGCCTTTCGCCTATTTGTCCTAATAACTCCAAAATATGATGCTGTCTAATTTGGGTTGCGTACAACGCCCACCGGCTTGCTGCTGTAGCGGCACGCTTGCACGTCAGATTAGATAAAGATATAAAGTTTAATAGAATTCCTGTTGTTCAGCCGAGACTTGTCAGCCGCTAGTGGCAGCAAACCGCATGTTACCAGCCGTGTTTTGTCAGTCAGCATGTTTCAGAAAATAATGAATTGCATAAATGGCATTCATGCAATGGTCGTTCCAGTGATTGTCAAAACTCCACTTCAGATGCCACAGTGCGTTCTGCTTTACATCATCATCTGCGTCGTCGAAGCCGGTCAGGAAAGTTTTTATATCCTTGTACATATCTCCTAAGTCGTCTACCAGGTCTCCGCACACGGATGCAGTGTCGCTATGGTCTGTCGGGTCAAACACAATCCAATAAAAGGGGCCACGCAATCTTTTTCTGGTAAAAGAAAGAAGGTCTCTGATGTCGTCGTCTGAAATGTCAATTTCTGCTATATCTCTGTCGGGTAAGTCAAAGTCCGGCAATGTCCGTGCGAAGGTGTAAAGCTCAATCAGCTGCTTTTGTATGTCTGAGATGAATGATTTGTAATTATCATTTTGGTGTGTCTCAAGAAAAGTGCAGAAATTTCTTGCTCTGTCAACAAACGTTATGAAGTCCTTCGTCTTAGCGATATTGTCAACTGACATAAAAAATTAAATGCGTCAAAATAATATGGCTGGTAACGTTCACGGCTTGCTGCCGGAGCGGCACTCAGTGCACGTCAGCCCAAATATAGCTATAAAGAATAATAGAATTACTATTGATGATTGGCTTCCGTCAAGCCGCTTATGGCAGCAAGCCGCTTGTTAGCCGCCGCTATTGTCATCAAGAAGTTTGAGTTGTTTTATTTTGTCAAAGTGTTTGCGGTTTAAAGTGTCTAAAGTAAGTCCATTTGCAACTGCTGTTGCTGCAATAAACAGGTCAGCCTTTTCAATCGTTTTTCGTAGCTTTTTCAAGTCTCGTTGTATCTCAACAGCTATGTGTGCAGCCTGACTGTCAAAAGGAAGTACAAGAATTTCGGAAAGCAATTCCGTCCAAAAAGTCAGTTGTGCTTCAGTTGCACCGCTGTAAACTTCAAACTCTGTTACAGTTGAAATAACAAGTTGGTCAAACTGCTCTGAAAGTTGAACAAGTCTTGATTTAGATTTGTCAGTTTTTCGAAAATAGTCAATCAACAGCGTTGTGTCAATCATAAGGGTTCTGTCCGCCATTGGTTGATTGATTTGCGGGTTTCTTCAATAGTGTGAATCTGTTCGTCTGTGAAAACAGGTCCGTTTAAAAGCAATTCTGTCAGGCGTGACTTTTTTATAGCTGGTTTAACTGCTTGAGTCAATTCTTTTTGAAGCTTTGCCTTTTGTGTAGGTGAAAGTTGTCTAACTATAGCTACCAACTCATTGAATGGTATTTGTACTTTTACTTCCATGTCCAAATTTACGAATTCTATTCCAGTTGCAAAATTACTCTGCATGTGGCGGCTAACGTTTATCAGCTTTGCGAAGGTTGGGCATTCAATGTTCGTCTGCTGAGCCTATGCACAAAAGCCAAATAGCGATTTACAGTTTAAATTTATTCCGTCTGCCCAACTTTTGCAAAACTGCT
>NZ_SZQL01000053.1 GCF_005233845.1 Ilyomonas limi | reverse complement strand
CAAACAAGCACTATCAGCCGGCATGGTGACCGTCTTATAATCAAACAGGTCTGTTTTAAAATGACAGGTCCAGCTTTTCTTGTGTACATCCATACCAATGAATAACTTTGGTACAGAAGCGGTGGTTTGAGTATTCATACACTTGAATTTTAGGTACCCTCAAATTACCGCTTTTACATAGATGCTTTATGCAAGTTGGGCTTGACATTGTAACATCAGCGAAATGCAAATCCAAGCTGTAGTTCGGGCTGGACAAATAACTTTCAGCTTTAGTTCTTAAATTCAACTTTATATTTTTAATCAGCAGCGGTTGTGGGCAGACGAATAACAATTCCCAACCTGCATAAAGCCCTGAACGTTAGCTGCGATGCTTCTCAATCGCTGTATCCGACTTTAGCAAGACAGAAAACACTATCTTCACGCGCCGACGCATTAGACAGCATGAAAGTTGAAAAATACAATCTTAAATCAGAGACAGGACTAACCAGATTTGAATTCATTAGTGAAGGTCCAAGAGGTGCCATTCGCAAACTCATAGAATTCCAGGCAACGACTGACCCAGGGCTTTTCAATCTAGCTTTTGGCGACAAAGACCCACTTACTGGCAGTATTGATGACCTGTCCGTCTCAGACAATGGCGACACAGAAAAAGTCTTGGCGACTGTTATCGCTGCATTATATGCCTTCTGCGACAAGTACCCTGACGCATACATTTACGCATCCGGCAGCACTAAAGCACGGACAAGACTTTACAGAATGGGTATTACCAAATATTACGACCAAATGCGGGCAGATTTTTATTTGTATGGACAAATCGGAGACGACTTCCCGGAATTTGAACTTGGCGTGGACTATGACGGATTTTTAGCACAACGGAAATTTGATTAACTTGCATGCTATGAAAACGGTACAAGAACTTAACAACAGAAAAGTGCCCATCGTGGCTATAGACCCGTCTTTAGACAAGTACCGGGACAAAATTATGTTTCCCGAAAAACTTGAACGGGCAAACAACATGTTGAAGACCGCCAAGCTTCCACCCAAAAAACACCGCAGCTAACATTCGGTTTGCCACAATGCGGGCAGACGAATAAAAGCTGAACAGTAGTTTTTCAATTAAACTATTGTGCTATATTAGGCTGACGAAATGCTATCACCCGCACTGCGACAAGCCGGCGGGCGTTAGCTGCAACCTTAATTGCTAAACAATCACTTTTTAAATGAGAGAATTAATAAGTTCCATTACTCATTTCAAGGGCATTTACTTGAGCGGTTTTTTTATTTCCAATCCGGCTACAGTAACTGCATTAAGTCTGTTGTTTGAAAACATCCTTCTGCCAAACCAATTAGACATCCTCCTTGATTTTGCAAAAAACTATGAATTAAAACACGGAAAGCCTTCAACTAAAATAAAGATTGAAATTGGCGACGGAACGGATGATGAAAAGGAGATGTTGAATGGACTTACACTAAGGCAGTAAGAAACAGCTAAACTTTACCTTTTACAGAGCCACATGTTTATTTCAAGAAATCACGAATTGTTTCCTCAAGTTTTTACCACCGAAATGACAAAGGAAACTAAGCCTTTTAAATTGGAGCTTTTGGAAAAAGGTGGCAATGGTAAACCTTACCGTTTTCAGGGGTCATTCAATGCAGAAATAAGCAGTTATGGAGTTGACGAAATGATACCTAAAATCAATCAGGGCTATGTTCCAATTGTTGGGCAAGAAAGTACTATCGACAAGAGTGTTTTACAAGACAATAAAGCAATAGCCAGCATTTTAGCGATGAAGTCTATTGAAATGCTTCTACCAGATTTTAAAGAAGCTAAACCACAAGATTTATTAGAGGCAAGAGAAAGGCTAAAAAATCATTTACCACCGTATTGGTCGGCGATGCTTAAACTTTCTACTGACGCAAAGAAAATAACAAAAGAAAGTAGTGACGTTAAAGAAGCAATGCGAGAATGCCAAAACCTTGTTGACACACTAGTTAGACCTGCATTAGTTGATTTAGTACTGAAGATAGAAAAGGAAAGAAGAAATTGGTTCTATAAGATTGTAGCCCCCTTAGCAAATACGGTTAAGTTATTCGTCGGCAATCCCTCTATTAATCCAGCTGCATTAATAAAAGGTTCTTTAGCAATGGCAACAGACATGACTGCCGATTATATCCAAACAAAGCAGAAAATTGATGATTTGAAAGCGGAAAGTGGATTAACCTATTTATTGGAAGTTCATAAAAACTTAAGTCAGAAAGGCAGCAGCTAACAGTGCATTGGCGCATATGGCGGGGCGACGAACAAGCAATCAGCAGCGGTAATGTCTCGTCCTGAAATAGGTTGACTAAAAAACAGCCTATTTATGGATTTAAAAACACAAATTATTACAGAGTATTTAACGCAGGGAGTGGGCTTCAGACAGCTTGCTCAAAAGTATGGCATCA
>NZ_SZQL01000052.1 GCF_005233845.1 Ilyomonas limi | reverse complement strand
TGTCTGCCGGCTGTCCTGATTACAATTCCTGCTGCATTGGATGGTTGCCTGCTCTCTGCCGGCTGTCGCCTGAGGCAAAACGTCCCGCAATCTATTACCCTGTTGCCAAAAATTACGCATAACGCTGACGGCTTTGTGCCTGTGGCGACATTCCGTGGTTCGTCAGCTTCGGTTAAAGATATGCTGCCAAATTGAAAATATGTAGTTCAGCCTATGCTCGTCAAGCTGCCATGGCACAAAACCAATGTTGGTAGCATGTTGTTCGTCACAATGTCTCTTCCAGTTGTCTTGCCTGCATGATGAGATAGTGACGTGTCTCACGGTCATTTTCCATTTTGAGCCGCCTGTGGATGTCAATGTATTTGTCACAGCGGCTTTTGAAGTCGTCAGTGGCAGTGAGGCTGTCCAGCCACTCACTAAAGTCAGCAAGTTCCGCTTGTCCACTGGAATAGTCCAGATAGTCTGTAAAGCCGGGCACTTCCAGGTTGGAGCCTTCCCACTTGTCAATCGGCGTAATGGGTCTGCCGAAGAACTTGTCAAACAGGTAGGTGTTGGCACAAAAGGTTTCAAACGCCTTTTTCACCGCTCCTTTGGACTTGCCGCACTTGAAAAGAATAATTGTCCATTCAAACAAAAAGTCGGGAAAACCGCCGTCGTCCGGAAAGTTCTTGCTGAACCAGCGCAGATAGGTCAGCCCACCTTTGTAGTCTTGAAGTTGGATAAAGTACTTGGTCGGCAGGTAGCGCAATCCACGGCTGTCGTCATAGCAGCCAAACTTCCGCTTTTCAGCGGCAAGTGTCCGCTTGATATTGGAAATCTTGGTGAGAAGTCGCTCTGTCTGTTTCGGTGTCACGCTGTCGATTTACAATTGCTACCAACGTTAGGGCTTTGCGTTCGGTGGGGGATTTGAAAAACGTCGCCCCCGGCGACGGCAGCCCAATTGAAAATATGTTGTTGAAGTTAAGAACTAAAGCTCAATAGATAAATGTCGGCTGGGACAAAAGCTGAACAGAATTACTGCTGATGACGGACGCTTTGCGTCCAGCCCCACTGCCGCAAAACCCCATGTAAGCTGCCGTTTTTTACTCGCCGCTAATCCATTTCCTAATGTATTTGTCAAGTCCTTTTAGTTTGCGATTTACTTTTTCTTTGTCAAACTTTTCAATGTCATATTTTTTGCTAAACCATTGAGCAATTTCTTTATAGTCTGGATGTGTCTTGTCTTTAAGAACATCTATGCAATGATAAAATGAACCGATACCACCACAGTCTTCGGGTGGGCAATTCATTTGTCCGTCAATGCAAGTTGGATATATTAAAGTGTTGTCAATGTCGTGAAACTTCTCAACTTTTATTTGGTGTCTCCAACCATCGCCGAAGTCGTACAAGTAATTAATGATGTCTTTCTGTTGAGTGATTACGTCACTAAGTTTTATAATTGTCGAGTCAAGTAGTTGGTCACTACCATAACCATTGCTTTTTTCATCTTCGTCAACCTCGCCAATTCTATAACCTTCAAGGTCGAACTCGAACATGTGATAATTGTCCCACCCCATAACAATTTGTATGATGTGATGTAACTCAAAGAAGGTAGTGTCCTTAGTAACGAGAATTTGTCGCCAGATAAGAGGCTTTGAATGAGTTAAAGAAACTTTTAGTTGAATTATCTCTTGCATAGTTGGAGTGTCTCAATAAAATGGCAGCTTACGTTCGAGGCTTGCCGCAGGGCTGGTATTGTTGCTGTGTCCGCCCGGCAACTGAAGCCAATTAAAAAACTGATGTTGAAGTTAACAACTAAAAGCCAAATAGAATTCGGTCAAGCCCGATATTAGTTGATAGTATTACAATTGCCAATTGTTATTACGTCTGCCAGCCTTGCGGCAAACCTTTTGTTATGTGCAGCCTTTCTATCGTCCATACATTTCATACAAAGTATTTAAACCAAGTCCTTCTTTGTCGTGTAGTGTCCAAAAGTCTGTGATTGTATAAATTATTTCTATCTTTCCGTTTTCAGGTCCAAATTGATAGTCCGTGAGAAAGCATACTTTTTTAATCGGTGAATTGTCGAGTGCAATTTTTAACAACTTGTCAATGTCAGGCTTATACTGGTTTAAAAACTTGAACCTAAATTGTTGGTTTGCTCCACGATTGTCTGTTGTGTCATTTTCGTCAAACTCTGGGAAGTAAATTTCTGTCGGCTCAAAGTCCCAATCAATAATTTGTCCAGCAAAAAAGCCCCCTTCTTTGTCGTCCTTAAAGTCAGGATTACCAATGTGAACAATTACACCGTTTTGTTGTCGAAGCAAGTCATAAAAAAGTCCACGATGACTTTCAAGTTTTTTTTCTTCAATGATAGCTACGTCAAAGTTGGCTTGGTTTAGGTCAAGTCCAGTTGAGTTGATTGATGCTATTTCTATTGTTGGCATTATTGTCTGTTAGATATTAGTTTGTCGGTCTGCTAAAGTGGCACATAACGTTTATCAGCTTTGCGAAGGTTGGGCATTCAATGTTCGTCTGCTGAGCCTATGCACAAAAGCCAAATAGCGATTTACAGTTTAAATTTATTCCGTCTGCCCAACTTTTGCAAAACTGCT
>NZ_SZQL01000051.1 GCF_005233845.1 Ilyomonas limi | reverse complement strand
TGGAGATTTCGCTGATATTGACCACTCCATTTCGCTACAAGCTGACCACTGCATTTCGGAGCAAATTGACCAGGTGATTTCGCTATAAATTGACCACCTGTTTTCGGTAGAAGAGCTGCGGCTGTAAAAGCGCATACTTTTCTGGAAGTTGAATGTTTAAAAATCAACTCTTCAGAAGTATGGCTAATACCATTATCAGCATGAGCAAAATCCGACAGATTATCAGGCTTTACACGCAAGGCAGCAGTAAGTTATCTATTGCCGCAAAAACGGACGTATCGCGTAATACTGCCAAAAAATACATTCAAACCTTTCTAACCACAGGCTTCACTTTCGATGAGATTAATGAGCTAAGCGATAAGGAGCTTGAAGATTTGTTTGGCAAAAGCAATGAACGACCTGCTGATCAGCGATTGCAAATTTTGCGGCAATACTTCCCTTTTATAGATAAAGAACTGAAAAGAAAAGGTGTTACACGCCTGATGCTATGGCAGGCTTATATAAAGGAAAATGCAAGCGGCTTTCAGTATACCCAGTTCTGTTTTTATTATAATCAATGGAAAGCACAGGTCAATCCTGTAATGCATGTAGAGCATAAAGCAGGAGATAAAATGTTTGTTGATTTTGCAGGAGAGAAGCTAAGCATTGCAGATAAACAAACCGGTGAAATAAAGGAAGTAGAAGTATTTATAGCCATACTGGGAGCCAGCCAGCTAACGTATGTAGAAGCTGTAATGACACAGCAGAAAGAAGATTTTATAGCTGCCTGTGAGAATGCGCTTCACTTTTATGGTGGTGTACCTGCTGCTATTGTTACTGATAATCTTAAATCAGCTGTAAGTAAAAGCAGTCGTTATGAGCCTACCTTAAATGAGACTTTTGAAGACTTTGCTGACCACTATAGCACCACTGTTTTACCAACCAGGGCTTACCGTCCAAGAGATAAAGCGCTGGTAGAAGGAGCTGTGAAAATTATGTATACACGCATTTATGCTCAGGTTCGCTCCACCACCCATCACAGCATAGAAGCTATAAACCATGCTATTAAAGAGGCGCTTCACCAACACAACAACCATCCACTTAAAGGTCGTCACTACAGCCGCCAACAGCAGTTTGATGAAGTAGAAAAAGGAGCGCTGCAGCCATTACCGATGCTTCGGTACGAACTTAAAAAACAACTGCATGCAACAGTAATGAAGAATGGGCATATATGTTTAGGCATAGATAAGCATTACTACAGTGTACCTTATCGCTATATAGGCAAAAAGGTAAAAGTACTTTACTCGCGTTCTAACGTAGAAGTCTTCTATCATTATGAACGTATTGCCTTACATAAGCGCATCAAAAGTCCCTACACCTATACTACGGATAAAGAACATCTTGCCTCTACTCATCGCTTTGTTACAGAATGGACACCCGAGCGGTTTATTGAATGGGCAGCGTCTATTAGTGATGATGTAAAGCTTTATATACTTAAAATACTTGAGCGCAAACAGCACCCCGAACAAGCCTATAAGTCCTGTATGGGCATATTAAGCTTTGGCAGAAAGGCAGGGAACGACCGCTTGATTGCTGCATGCAAAAGAGCGCTGGGCTATGGCATCTACAACTATAAAACCATACAAACCATTTTAGAAAAGGGCATGGACCTTTACGATGATGAAAACAGCGAAGCCAATCTATTAATGCCCACCCATGATAACATACGTGGTCAACAATATTATCAATAATAAAACATAAACAACATGAACACAAACACGCTTGACAAAATGCGAAAGATGAAGTTCCTCGGCATGTTCAGAGCCTTCAAAGCTACCCTCGAGACTAATCAGCTGCAAAGCTACACTGCCGATGAACTGATAGCAAACATGGTAGAAGCAGAGTGGGATGACAGGCAAAACCGACGAATAGAAAGAGGGCTGCTTAATGCCCGCTTCCGCTACAAAGCTTCAGTAGAAGACCTCTACTACCACGCTAACCGCAACATAGACCGCAACCAGATGATGCGCCTGGCAGAATGCAACTTCATTAACCGAAACGAAAACCTGCTGATAACAGGCAGCACAGGTATCGGTAAAAGTTACATTGCATCTGCTTTAGGTCACCAGGCGTGCATGCTCGGTTATCGCGTACTGTATGCCAGTACCCCAAAACTCTTTGCTAAACTTAAAATGGCTAAAGCCGATGCTTCCTACATTAAGGAGATAACCAAAATAGAACGTCAACACCTGCTAATACTTGATGACTTTGGTATACAACCCTTCGATGCCCAAAGCCGACAATCACTAATGGAAGTTATTGAAGACAGGCATGGCAAATCATCGATGATAATAACATCACAGCTACCAGTTAACAAATGGTATGAAGTGATTGGTGAGAAAACCATAGCAGATGCCATACTTGACAGAATTATACATGATGCCCACCGAATGGAACTGAAAGGAGAGTCACTAAGAAAGAAAAGGCAGCCAACCGAAGAAAACTAAGATGATTATAAACCGGTAAACTTATTATTTTTGACAACTGCTTTTACAGCAAACTATACAACACTTCGCCAGCAAAACAGGTGGTCAATTTGCCACGAAATCACCTGGTCAACTTCTACGAAATATCCA
>NZ_SZQL01000050.1 GCF_005233845.1 Ilyomonas limi | reverse complement strand
ATTAAAAACAAACTCGTATTAAGAGCCTTTGCCGTTGTAAAAAATAAAAGAGATTATGTGGATAATTTTAAGAAAATAGCTTGAAAATAAATTAAAAATACTTGGCTGAGTCATAGAAATCAGACCAAATATAGCTGAAAAAGATGATTAGAATTCCTGTTGCTGAATGGTTTCCGTCGAGCCGCTATGGTAGCAAGCCAGTTGTTGTGCGTAATTTGATGATTGATTTTTTAAAACGTGTATTTAGTTGCAATAGATACTCCATAATAAGTTCTTTTAAAACTCAAAATTGGATTGCAATACAAACTCGGCTCAATAGATATTTTCTTGTCCACGGGTATAGTTTTACTTATAGTTGCCAATACACCTACCGATATTTTCTTGTCGAAAAAAGATGTATAAGATGGAAGTGTCAAGTTATAAGGGGTTTCTTTATGTTGTTTCCATGATAAGAAATAGTCTAAAGACGGTCCTGCTGAAACATTTAAAATTTTAGATCTGTATTTATATGTTATCGGTACACTCAAAAAGTTTTCGCTGATATTATAATGTACCCAGTTGATGTTATTTGTCCCCAAAAGCAGTGCAAGCGCTAAGTCGTTCGTTGCATGCCTATATTTCAATTCAATCTCGCAGCCGGAATGCTTACTAAAAGTTTTTTCATATAAGATGCCAAAGCCAAATTTTAAATTACCATGCGTTGTTTTGATAGCGCCGGAACTAATGTTTTCAATTTGTTGGGGTGTTTTTCCTATTTGAACGTTTATACCAATTTGATCTTTTTGCTGGCAGTAGATCTTAGTACAAAATGTATTGAAAATTATCAGTGCACTTGTTAATAAAAATAATCTCATTTATGATGTCCTAATGATTTTATGTGTTTACGCACAACGCCCGCGGGCTTGCTGCCGCAGCGGCACTTCGTGCTGGTCAGCCCCAATATAGCTGAAAAAGCCACATAGAAAATCTGCTGACAATTGGCATTCGTCAAGCCGCTATGGCAGCAAACCTGCTGTTGCCTGCTGGTTATTTGATAAATGTTGCCTGATATGTTTTGTCATTAGAAGTAATTATTGCATTTGTTGAGTCCTTTGTCTCCTTTGCAATGCTGATTGAAGAAATGTCAAGAGCAACAACATCGTCGTCGTTGCAAATGCCAAGTGACTTTTCGGTTATCAATCCCTTCTTTATGAGTTGAAGTCGCATTGGAACTATTATTCCTACTGGCACTCTGACATCATAATCTTTACTACTAAATCTCACTTCTGGTATTGTCAGGGAAACTATTAATGGACTTGCTACAATTGCAAACATAATTCTGTCTATCAGAAATGTCGCTGCTGCAAACGCAGGATAAAAAACATAGAAGCCAAAATACAATTTTTGCCATAGCCGCAGTGTCTTTCTGTACAGTGCAAACGTCAGGGAAGCTGTAAACAGAAATGCCACAATAAGTAGTCTGTCCAGCCAAACACCTTTTAAATTGATGAGAAAGATGTCAACTGTCAATAGTAAAAGCAAGATTAAATGAACACTAATCAGACTCTTTTTATACTTATCTGTCCCGTCACGCTTAATAAAATATATTACAACTGTCAAAAAGTATAAGGTTATGTAAATAGTCAGTAGTGTCATTTTTAACTTGCAGGCAACGTTCAAGGCTTGGCGAAGAACTGATATTAGCATTCCTGTCAGCCCGAACTGCAGTTAAATTTATACTTAAAAGTTCATTGTTATTAATGTCGCCAAATTTATAATGTCGAGCTGAGAACAAAAGCTGAATAGAGAAATAAAAGCTGCTGTTGTGTTTTGTCAGCCAGTTTTTCGCCAAACTATTTGTTAGCTGTAGTTCAAGTCTCAAAACATTTTTGCGGGAATTAATTCATGTCCTGCAGCGCCTACCTCTGCTTTATGTTCTTTTAACCACTTCAAAGCGTTGTCACCTAAATATCCTGTGTATTCATAATTACCCATCTTATGTTTATACTTTTTAAGTTTACGTCTAACAGTTTTTATGATATTGTCAGCCCAATTTATAAAGGTGTCAGATTTCTTTATCCATTGCATGTTGTCAGCAAATTGCGGCTGAAAATAAAGTCGTCCGCTATGAATTTTATTGTCTTTAAAAATACTTCGGTCAAAATGCAGAACTGGCAGTTTATTGTCGGCAACTAACCAGTAATTAAACTTAGAAATATGTTCGAGTTTAATTTCTTTGAAATCTTCCTGTCTAACCAAATAAATTCGGGCGCCTTCTTTTTTTACGTCACGAACTATAGTGTCTTCAACAGTTGAAATTTTATTGTCATGGTGATAGTATGGAAGCAAAATAATTTTTCCAAATGATTTCAATAGTTTGTCAAGGCTTGGTTGGTCGTCGGGATGAAGAAAGAAGTTTATTTGTCTACCCATAAATTCTTAAGAAGTGTCACAAATGAATTACAGCTAACGAAAAAGTATTGCCGATGGTGGGGAAATAGCGTTCCGTTCGCCGGGTGCTGTTTATGAATAAAGATACCAGGGTTAAAGATAAAGAATCAAAAGACCAAAAGACTCACTTCCGCTGGAGCTAAAGCCAAATAGTGAACTGACCCGTCCTGAAAAAAGTTGACTGGTTTTAGTTAATAATCCTGTTATTGGTTGATGAAGATAATACATCCTGAATAAGGTTGATTTTTTTGTTGTTTGCCCGTGCGTTGGCAAAAATATTT